>BNBA01000024.1 GCA_014654535.1 Xanthomonas boreopolis | reverse complement strand
GGGGCGAAGCGGTGCTTCGCCTTTTTCCGGCGAGCCCTGCCCCGGCGAAAAACGACGTGCTCGTCCGCTACGCGGCCGAGTCCGGGGCATTCGCCGCGCGGCGAATGCCCGCCCGCCGGGGCGAAGCAGTGCTTCGCCTTTTTCCGGCGAGCCCATGCACGTCGCCCCTGCGGGGTTTTTCCCGCCGTCTCCGCCGCTTCGGAGGGGCCGCGCCGCAGTGACATTCGTAGGCCATGGAGGTTGGCGCGCCGCCGCGCGAGGAGGTGCTGCCCATCTCGCGCAAAATCACGAGCAACAGCAATACCCTCAGCATCCCGTCTGGGCGGGCCAATGACAGGCCGGAATGAACCTCCCTCTCGGTCACAGGCATAATCCGGCCTGGTTGATCTCCGGGAAATCCGAATGCTGGAAGTGCTTGAGCGCGAGACCGGGCCTGCGCCGGCGTGGAGCGTGGTGTGGCTGCATGGCCTGGGTGCCGATGGATACGATTTCGCGCCCCTGGTGCCGGAGCTGGTGCGGCCGCAGTGGCCGGCGCTGCGGTTCGTGTTCCCGCACGCGCCGGTGCGGCCGATCACGATCAACAACGGCGTGCGGATGCGCGGCTGGTACGACATCGTGGGCATGGATTTCGCCACGCGCGCCGACGCGAAGGGCATCGACGAGTCCGTGGCGCAGGTGGAGGCGTTGATCGCGCGCGAGCAGGAGCGCGGCGTTCCGCCGGAACGGCTGCTGTTGGCGGGATTCTCGCAGGGCGGCGCGGTGACGCTCGCGGCCGGGCTGCGCCGGACGACGCCGTTGGCCGGCCTGATCGCATTGTCGACCTATCTTCCCGATGCCGCCGGCGCGGCCAAGTGGCGGGTGCCGGGGAGCGAGCGCCAGCCGGTGTTCATGGCGCACGGCAAGGGCGATCCGGTGGTGGCCTACCCCCATGCCGAACGGAGCGTGGCGGCGCTGCGCGCGCTGGGGTTCGAGGTGGAGTGGCACGACTACCCGATGGCCCACCAGGTCTGCGCCGAGGAGATCGGGGCCCTCGGCGATTGGATGGAGCGGCGCTTCGCCGCCGCATAGCCGATGTCCGTGCCGGCCAGCCCGCAGCCGTGGATGCCGGACCTGTGCCGGTTGCCGCGCATCGCGACGATGCTGGGATTGGCCGAACTGGTGGTACTGGTGGTGGCGCTGGTGCCGGATGGCGCGCGCGTCTGGACGGTCGGGCGGTTCCTGTCCGCCAGCGGGTTCGCGCTCTGGCTGGCGCTGGTCGTGGCCGCGTTGCTGTGCCTGTCGCGGCGTTGGCTGTCCTCGCTGCCGCAGCGCCTGGGCGCCCTGCTGGCGGTGGCGATGGCCGGGCTGGTCGCGATGCTCGCGGCCGGCGTCGTGCATGCGCTCTACAGCGCGGTCGGGCAGGCGCCGCTGGGGGCGCAGGTCGGGCTGGCGCGCTTCGTCGTCGGCAGCGCCTCCACGGTGATGTTGATCGTGGCGCTGGCCCTGCGCCACTTCTACGTCAGCGACCGTTCGGTGGCGCAGCTCCAGGCGATCGCGCGCGCCGAGGCGGACGCGCTGCAGGCGCGGATCCGCCCGCATTTCCTGTTCAACAGCATGAACCTCATCGCCGGCCTGCTGCGCCGCGACCCGGAGGTGGCCGAGCAGGCGGTGCTCGACCTGTCCGACCTGTTCCGCGCCGCGCTGGGCGCCGGCGAGGGCAACTCCACGTTGCGCGCGGAATGCGAGCTGGCCGAGCGCTACCTGGCGATCGAATCGCTGCGCCTGGGCGGGCGCCTGGCGGTGGACTGGCAGCGCGAGGAGCCGCTGCCGTGGTCGCTGGCGATGCCGCGGCTGGTGCTGCAGCCGCTGGTGGAGAACGCGGTCCTGCACGGCATTTCGCGGTTGCCCGAGGGCGGGACGGTGAGCCTGCGCCTGCGCGCGGCGGACGAGCGCCTGTACGTGGGCATCGTCAATCCCGCGCCCCCGCCGCAGGCGCCGCCGGCGCTGGCCCAGGGAGCCGGGCACGCGCAGGCCAGCATCGCGCACCGCCTGGCCTACCGGTTCGGGCCGCTGGCGAGGATGACGGCCGGCTGGACCGACGGCTACTATGCCTGCGAGATCGTGTTGCCGCTGAAACGAGGGGAAACCGTTGAGGGTGCTGATCGCGGACGATGAACCGTTGGCGCGCGAGCGCTTGCGCTCGCTGCTGGCGGCGCATGCCCGGGTCCAGGTCGTCGGCGAGGCGGAGAACGGCGACCAGGCGCTGCGGCTGTGCGAGCAGCAGCGGCCGGACCTGGTCCTGCTCGACATCGCCATGCCCGGGCTGGACGGATTGCAGGCCGCGCACGGCCTGCTCGGCGTCCAGCCGCGGCCGGCGGTGGTGTTCTGCACGGCCTACGACGAGCATGCGCTGTCGGCGTTCGACGCGGCGGCGATCGACTACCTGATGAAGCCGGTGCGCCCCGAGCGGCTGGCGGCGGCGCTGGACCGCGCCGGCACCTTCCTGGCCGGGCGCGAACCTTCCCCGCCGCCGGCGGGCCCGGCGCGGCCGCGCACCCAGTTGTGCGCGCGCCTGCGCGGCAGCCTGCGCCTGATCCCGGTCGAGGACATCCGCTACCTGCAGGCCGAGGAGAAATACGTCGTCGTCCACCACGCCCGCGGCGAGGACCTGATCGAGGAGTCGCTGAAGGCGCTGGAGGACGAGTTCCACGAGCGGCTGGTGCGCATCCACCGCAACTGCCTGGTGGCGCGCAGCGAACTGGTGGAACTGCGGCGCGGCGCGGACGGGCAGACCCACGCGGTGCTGCGCAACGTCGCGCAGCCGCTGGAAGTGAGCCGGCGCTGCGTGGCCGTCCTGCGCGAGCAGCTGCGCTACGTCTAGGCCGCGCTCGGCGATAATGCGCGGATGAGCATCCTGCGCATCGCCACCCGCAAGAGCCCGCTCGCCCTGTGGCAGAGCGAGCACGTCGCCGCCCGGCTGCGGCTCCATCACCCCGGCCTGGAGGTCGTGCTGGTGCCGATGAGCACGCGCGGCGACGAGGTGCTGGACCGTTCGCTGGCCGCGATCGGCGGCAAGGGGCTGTTCCTGAAGGAACTGGAGCTGGCCATGCTGCGCGGCGAGGCCGATTGCGCGGTGCATTCGCTGAAGGACGTGCCGATGGAGCTGGAAGCGCCGTTCGCGCTGCCGGCGATCCTGGAACGCGCCGATCCGGCCGATGCGCTGGTCTCCAATCGCCACGACTCGCTGGAGGCGTTGCCGCCCGGCGCGCGCGTGGGCACGTCCTCGCTGCGGCGCCAGGCGCAGTTGCGGGCGCTGCGCCCGGACCTGCGGCTGCTGGACCTGCGCGGCAACGTCAACACCCGCCTGGCCAGGCTCGACGACGGCAGCTACGACGCGATCGTGCTGGCCTGCGCCGGCCTGCAGCGCCTCGGGCTGGGGCAGCGCATCAGCGCCCGGCTGGCGCCGCCGGCGTGGTTGCCGGCGCCCGCGCAGGGCGCGATCGCGGTGGAATGCCGCGGCGACGATGCGCAGGTCGGGGCGCTGCTGGCGGTCCTCGACGACGCCGGCACGCGCCTGTGCGTGGAGGCCGAGCGGGCGATGAACCTCGCCCTGCACGGCAGCTGCCACGTGCCGGTGGCGGCGTTCGCGCAGGCGGATGCGGACGGATTGCGCCTGCACGGCCTGGTCGGGGACGCGACCGATGGCACGCTGGTGCGCGCCGAGGGGCTGGGGCTCGATCCGGAACGGCTCGGTCGCGAGGTCGCGCGGCAGCTGCTGGCCGCGGGGGCCGGCGATCTCCTCGGCGGGAGCCCGCCGGCGGACTGAGCCGGCCGGGCGGGTGGACGGGCCGCCCGCGGATCCGGGGCCTACTTGAACGTATAGACCAGGTTGACCGTGGTCAGCGTGTCGGTCTTCTTGTCGTCGTCGTTGACGTGGCTGTTGTGGCGCATCTGCCATGCGGCCTTCAGCGCGAAATGCGAGTTCATGGCCACCTGCACGCCGAAGTCGTTCTGCGCGTAGGAGTTGTAGCTGCCGGACTCGACCAGCAAGGTGTTGGTCAGGTCGGTGTTGTCGGTGATGGCGTACTTGAGGTCGAACAGGCCGCGCCCGATCAGGCCGGTTTCCTCGCGGTCGTCCTCGCGGTTGTGCGCGCGGCGCACGCCCGGGCCGAGCTGCGCGTCCAGGTAGAAGCGCTCGCGGTCGATCAGGCGGGTGCCGTAGCCGATGCCGAAGGTGGCCAGCCGGTCGTAGGTGGCGAAGTCGTCGTGTTCGTAGCGGCCGCTGGCGGTGAGCTGGCGGTGCTCGCCCAGCTGCAGCGCGCTGCCGGCGGCGGCGGTATAGCGTTCGGCGGTGGTCTGGCGGTTGCGGGTGACGCTGCCGTCGTCGTTGGTGGTGGTGTACTCGGCGCTGGAGCGCAGCGCGGTGGCGTCGAAGCTGTGGATCCAGTCGCCGTCGGTGTAGCGCAGCTTGATGCGGCCGTTGAGGCTGTCGGTGGTGCTGTTGCCGTGCGCGGAGGCATAGCCGAGTTCGCCGCTGCTGCCGCTCCAGGGGGAAGGCATCACCGCCGCGGCCGGATCCGTAGGCGTCGCCGGTGCCACGACCTGCGACCAGGCGGCCGGCGCGACGAGCAGCAACGAAAGGACGGACAGCGGAACGCGACGTGACATGGCGAGATTTCCCCCGAGCGGTTCAGGAACGAGAATGTGGAAGCGTTTGCATCATAACGGAACCTTCATGCCGCTCCCGCGGCACGAACCGCGGGTTTTCACGCGCCGTTCGGCCGGCAAGGCATGATGAATGCGCTGGCGCCGCATGGCTCACGGAGATCGCGCACGCTCACGGCGCGGCGATCGCGATGCCCGGATCGTCGAAGCGCGAGTAGTCGATCGTGACCGTATAGGCATGTTGCCCGGTCTGTCCGGCCTGCACGATGCGCAGCGGCCGGCCGTCGTTCCCGATCCAGTAGAGCATGCCCGGCTGGCCGGCATCGGCCTGCTCGATCCGGTACTTGCGCGCGGGCTGCCCGCCGATGCGGTCCTCTCCCAGCGCCGTCGCCTTCAGCCCGTCGCGGCGTTCGTCCAGGTTCAACGGGTTGCGCCATTGCGCGAGCGTGCCTTCCGGCAGCGGCAAGGTCTGGCGCTTGCCGCCGGCTTCCAGGTACAGGGTGTTGCCGATGATCGTCTGGGTGCCCTGCGGCAGCTGCAGCCGGTAGCGGTCGGGCGCGACGAAATCCATCTCGCTGCGGACCGGCTGCGGCCCGCCGTCCAGGCGCATGCTGGCGTGGAAGCTGCGCGCGGCGAGGAAGCGGTCCATCGAGGCGAGCACCGCATCGGCCGCGTTCCGCTCGACCGCGGCCGCCGGCAGCGCGGCGGACGGCGCGCCGGACTGCGGCGCCCGGGAGCAGGCGGCCAGGGCCAGGCACAGGAGCAAGATGGCGGGGCGGGCGATCGGCATGGTCGGGCACGACGGGGGCGGGGCGGCCCAGGATAGCCGAAGCGATCGGCCGCTCCGGCCACGCCATTGCCGCACGAGTCGGACATAATCGGCGCATGGACCGCTACGAACGCATCAACGCACTGCACCGCCACCTCAAGGCGGCCCGCTACCCCATCACGGTGGCGCGGTTGCAGGAGGAACTCGGCTGTTCCCGCGCCACCGTCTACCGCGACCTGGCCTTCCTGCGCGATGCGCTGATGGCGCCGGTGGAGGGCGACGGCGAGGCCGGCTTCCGCTATGCCGCCGCCGAGAGCGACCGTTTCGAGCTGCCGGGGCTGTGGCTCAGCTCCGAGGAACTGCACGCGCTGCTGGCTTCCCAGCAGCTGCTCGCGCGCACCGGCGGCGGGGTGCTGTCCTCGATGCTGGCGCCGTTGCAGCAGCGCATCGAATCGTTGCTGGCCGCGCAGGCCGGGGTTTCCAGCTGGCCGGTGGAGCGGGTACGGGTGGTGCCGCACCGCGGCCGCAAGCTCGACGAGGCCAGCTTCCGTACCGTCGCCTCGGCGGTGCTCGAGCGCAAGCAGCTCAGCTTCGACTACCGGGCGCGCTCGACCGACGAGGCGACCAAGCGCACCGTCTCGCCGCAGCGGATCACCCATTACCGCGACAACTGGTACCTGGACGCCTGGGACCACGGACGCGAGGGCGTGCGCAGCTTCGCCGTGGACCGCATCCACCATGCGCGGCTGCTCGATGCGCCCGCGCGCGACGTGCCCGACAGCGAGCTGGACGAGCAACTGGCGGCCAGCTACGGCATCTTCTCCGGCGCGCCCAAGGGCTGGGCGACCATCGTGTTCAGCGCCAAGGCCGCGCGCTGGGTGGCCGACGAGCACTGGCATTCCAAGCAGCAGGGGCGCTTCCTGCCCGACGGCCGCTACGAGCTGAAGGTGCCGTACAGCGTCTCGCGCGAGCTGCTGATGGACGTGCTGCACTACGGCTCGGACGCGGAGATCGTCGAGCCCAGGTCGTTGCGCGAGCAGGCCAAGGCGTTGCTGCAACTGGCGTTGAGCAATTACGAATAGGGAAGGGTGTTGTCGCCCCCCTCGGGGAGGGGCGTGTTGCTCGCGACCCGCGGGTCCGCCAGCGTCCTAGTCCCTGCTCGCGCTCGCCCGCCCCGGCGGGCGAGGGGCTTCAGAGCTTCTTGGGCGCGGCGAAGCCGAGCTTGTCGATCTGGTCCGGGCGCTGCGGCACGCGCTGCAGCTTGTCGGTGTAGATGCCGTATTCGTCGCGCAGCTTGGCGACAAGCTGCCGGTACTGCTCGGTGCCCATGTCCGGCGAGCGGGCGAAGACCCAGGCCAGGTCGCGGCCCGGCCAGGACAGCAGCATCCACGAGTAGTCCGGCGCCACTTCCAGGATGCGCTGGCGGGTCGGGACGATCCGGTAGAACCACACCCGCCAGTCGCGGTTGCCGCTGTCCTCGGCGACCGAGGCGCGCGCGCGGGTTTCCTTTTCCGGCTCGCCGAATCCCTCGCGGTAGACATAGCGGATCCCGACCTTGCCGTCCTCGCGCAGGGTGTACTCGTCGCGGCTGGCGACGTGCCCGCGCTCGAGCGGATTGGGGGTGCGGGCGATCACGTACCAGGTGCCCATCAGCTTCTGCAGGTCCAGCGGCGCCTGTTCGGAGGAAGACGGGGTTTCCTGCGCCTGCGCCTGGGGCAGAGCGATGACGGCGAACAACAGTGCTAGGGCAATCCGGGCGGTCAGGCGCATCGCGAAGGTCGGTTGGAACGGTAGGCCCGCACCTTATACGGTGCAGGAGTGAAGTTCATGGCAATGGTAGGTCGCAATCGGTGAGATGGCGATGGGGGAAGGTGATCCCCACGTTCACCCTGGAGACCTGCGATGCGTTCCACGCCCCGTTCCCCGGCCCGTCGCCCCGATCCGCGCATACTGCGCCCCGTGCGCCAGCTCGCCCTGGCCGGCCTGGCCCTGGTGATGGTCTGGCCGGCCGCGCGGGGCCACGCCCTATGGTTGGGCTGGCTGCCGTTGTGGCTGGTCGGCATGCCGTGCATGGCCTGGTGGGCCCTGTACGGGTTCCCGCTCCCGCGCTTGGGGCGGACGATCCTGCGCGCGCCGGAGCGCCGCCGGCGCGCGCCCCAGGCCCGGCGCCGGACGGTCCAGCCGGTTTCCGCCCGCACGGCCTGACCTTCGGCATAAGGCCGTCTCCGGGGGCTGTGCTAGCGTCCACGGTTTGTAGTCCGCCTTTGGAGCGTCAATGTCGAAACTCGCCTCGGCCTGCCTGGTGGCAGGCCTGATCACCACCGGAGCCGTCGCCGCGGAGGATGCCGTGCAGAACGACCGTTATGCCTGGCTCGAGGACGTCACCGGCGAGAAGCCGCTGGAATGGGTCAAGGCCCAGAACGCCCGGACCGAGGCCCGCCTGGCCAGCACCCCGGCGTTCAAGCAGATGGAATCGAGCATCCGCGAGGTGCTGGACTCGGACGCCAAGATCCCCGGCGTGCAGAAGATCGGCGAGTACTACTACAACTTCTGGAAGGACAAGCAGCACCCGCGCGGGCTGTGGCGCCGCACCACGCTGGCCGAATACCGCAAGGCCGATCCGCAGTGGGAAACGGTGCTGGACCTGGACGCGCTGAACAAGGCCGAGGGCGAGAACTGGGTCTGGCACGGCGCCGACTGCCTGCGCCCGAAGTACCAGCGCTGCCTGATCGCGCTCTCGCGCGGCGGCGCCGATGCCGACGTGACCCGCGAGTTCGACCTGGTCAGCAAGCAGTGGGTCAAGGACGGCTTCTTCCGTCCCGAGGCCAAGGGCGGGCTGGGCTGGATCGACCAGGACACCGTCTACGTCTATACCGACTTCGGCGACGGCTCGATGACCAGCTCCGGCTACCCGCGCATCGTCAAGCGCTGGAAGCGCGGCACGCCGCTGGATTCGGCCGCGGTCGTGTACGAGGGCAAGCCGACCGACATGTACATCGCGGCGATGCACGACGACACGCCGGGCTTCGAGCGCGATTTCGTCAGCCGTACGCTGGCCTTCTACAACGACGAGCTCTACCTGCGCAAAGCGGACGGCACGCTGGCCAAGGTCGATGCGCCGAACTCGGCCAACAAGAGCGTCAAGCGCGAGTGGCTGACGCTGGAACTGCGCGAGCCGTGGACGGTCGGCGGCAAGACCTACAAGGCCGGTTCGCTGCTGGCGGCGAAGTTCGACGACTTCATGGCCGGCAAGCGCGAGTTCGACGTGCTGTTCGAGCCGACCGACACCACCTCGCTGGCGAGCTTCAGCTGGACCCGGCACCACCTGGTGCTGAACGTGCTGGAGGACGTCAAGAGCCGCCTGAGCGTGCTCACGCCCGGCGACGCGCAGGGCGCGTCCAGGGACCGCTGGAAGAAGAGCGCCTTCGCCGGCGCCCCCGAGTTCGGCACCGTGCAGGTCGGCGCGGTGGACAGCGACGAATCCGATGCGGTCTGGCTCACCGTCACCGACTACCTGACGCCGACCACGCTCGCGCTGGCCGAGATCGGCAAGGCGCCGGAGACGCTGAAGACCATGCCGGCGTTCTTCGACGCCAGCAAGGACGCGATCGAGCAGCACTTCGCCACCAGCCTGGACGGCACGCGCGTGCCGTACTTTCTGGTGCGTCCCAAGGACCTGAAGTTCGACGGCACCGCGCCGACGCTGCTGTACGGCTACGGCGGCTTCGAGATCTCGCTGACCCCGAGCTACTCCGGCGGGCTCGGCCGGGCCTGGCTGGAGAAGGGCGGCGTCTACGCGGTCGCCAACATCCGCGGCGGCGGCGAGTACGGCCCGCGCTGGCACCAGGCCGCGCTGAAGCAGAACCGCCACAAGGCCTACGAGGACATGGCCGCGGTCGCCAAGGACCTGGCCGCGCGCAAGATCACCTCGCCCCGGCACCTGGGCGTGCAGGGCGGCAGCAATGGCGGGCTGATGACCGGCAACATGCTGACCCAGTACCCGGAACTGTTCGGCGCGGTCGTCGTGCAGGTGCCGCTGCTCGACATGAAGCGCTACAGCCACCTGCTGGCCGGCGCCTCGTGGATGGCCGAATACGGCGATCCGGACACGGCCGACTGGGCGTTCATCAAGACGTTCTCGCCGTACCACCTGTTCGATCCCGGCAAGACCTATCCGCCGGTGATCTTCCTGACCTCCACGCGCGACGACCGCGTGCACCCGGGCCATGCCCGCAAGATGGCGGCGAAGATGATCGATGCCGGCAAGGACGTGACCTACTACGAGAACGTCGAGGGCGGCCACGGCGGCGCGGCCGACAACGCGCAGGCCGCGCACATGTCGGCGCTGGCGTACAGCTTCCTGTGGGAGCGGCTGGCGAAGTAAGCGGTTGCCATGCCCGAACGCGCGGGGCCGGCGGATCGCCGGCCCCGTGCGTTTCAGCCCGGCCAGCGCGCCAGCCCGCGCCGGATCCGTTCCACCGCTTCCTGCAGCCGCGGCAAGGCCTGGGTATAGGCGATGCGCACGTGCTGGTTCGCGCGATGGTGGCCGAAATCCAGGCCCGGGGTGAACGCCACGTGCTCGGTTTCGAGGAAATGCGCGCAGAACGCCTGTGCGTCGTCGGTGAAGCCGCCGACGTCGGCGTAGAGGTAGAACGCGCCCTGGGGTTCGGCCTCGATGCGGAAGCCGAGCGCCCGCAGCGCCGGCAGCAGGTAGTCGCGGCGTTGCCGGAACTCGTGGCGGCGGGCCTCGAATATCGCGATGGTGTCCGGCGCGAAGCAGGCCAGCGCCGCATGCTGGGCGACCGACGGCGCGCTGATGTACAGGTTCTGCGCCAGCTTTTCCAGTTCGGGCACCGCGGCCGGCGGCGCGACCAGCCAGCCCAGCCGCCATCCGGTCATGCCGAAGTACTTGGAGAAACTGTTCAGCACGAAGGCGTCGTCGTCCACTTCCAGCACGCTCGGCGCGTCCATGCCGTAGGTCAGGCCGTGGTAGATCTCGTCGACCACCAGGTGCCCGCCGCGCGCCCGCAGGGCCTGCGACAGCGCCGCCAACTGGTCGCGCGAAAGCACGCTGCCGGTGGGATTGGCCGGCGA
Source organism: Xanthomonas boreopolis (assembly GCA_014654535.1). Lineage (GTDB taxonomy): Bacteria > Pseudomonadota > Gammaproteobacteria > Xanthomonadales > Xanthomonadaceae > Pseudomonas_S > Pseudomonas_S boreopolis. The sequence goes on along the minus strand of BNBA01000024.1, from coordinate 58,124 downwards.
GGCGGCCAGCGCGCCGACGCTGCCGGCGTTCCAGTGCCGGGCGATGAGTTCGGGCGTGAGCTGGTAGTCGCTGTCCGGGCCGACCGGCACCAGCTGCGCGGCGCCTTCGACCAGGCGCAGGAAGTGGCGGTTGCAGGGATAGCCCGGATCGGCCAGCAGCCAGTGCCGGCCGGGGTCGACCAGCAGGCTGGAAGCCAGCAGCAGCGCGCCGGAGCCGCCGGGCGTGACCAGGATGCGTTCGGGATCGATCGACACGCCGTAGCGCGTGGCGTAGAAGCCGGCGATCGCTTCGCGCAGCGCCGGCAGGCCGCGTGCGGCCGTGTAGCGGGTGTGCCCGGCGGCGAGCGCGGCCTGCCCGGCGGCGATGATGGGCGCGGCGGTGGTGAAGTCGGGCTCGCCGATCTCCAGGTGGATGACGTCGTGGCCGGCGGCTTCCAGCGCTTGCGCGCGCGCCAGCAGCGACATCACGTGGAAGGGGGCGATCTCTTGGCTGCGCCGGCTGTAGCCGGGCAGCGGTGCGGTGCGGATGTCCATGTGCGGATGTTAGGCCACTTGGCGCTCCGGCCGCGCGGATGCCGCATACTCGTGCGCCGAAACGATGCCGGTCCGCGTCCATGTCCGATCTCCCTCCGCTTCCGCCGCTGAAGCCTGGCCGTTATCGCCACTACAAGGGCAACGAATACGACGTGGTGGCGGTTGCGCGGCATAGCGAGACGCTGGAACCGGTCGTGGTCTATCGCGCGCTTTATGGCGAGGGCGGGTTGTGGGTGCGCCCGTATGCGATGTTCTGCGAGGAAGTCGTGGTCGATGGCCGTTCGGTCCGTCGGTTCGCGCCGATCGGGGTGGATTAGGCGATTGATAACGACGCCTGCGGCGCGGGTATCGCGTCCCGGGCGAGGCTCCCGTGGAAGGACTTCCACGCCAGTCCCGACGGGCTTTGCCGGTGTTGTTTGAGCGGCTCTAGAAGCAGGGAGCTTTCGGCCTTGCGGGCGAATCAATTTCTTTGCTCGTGCACGCGCGCCGCGGAAGCGGCGCCGCACGGCGGAGCCGAAGAGTGCGGCACATGGATGTGCCGCATAAAGAAAAGTAACCAGAAGAAGCGCTTCGCAGCAGCCGGACGGCTGATCAAGCACGCCCCGGGTCTTTGCGCTGCGCTCCGGCATGTACGTCGCCCTTCGGGTTTTCCGCTGGCTCCGCCGCTGCGAATGGGGCCCGGAGAAGCGAAAAACCAAGACGAGGGCAAAAGCGGGCGCTGCCGGCCGAAATGCCGGTGGCTTGGGGCTCCGTGGGGTGGGCGCGCCCGGTACTTGCGGTACTTGCTCCTGGGCCGAGCCTGTGGACAGACTGGGCGGGCAGGGACGCCATTGCGTTCGTCCAGGGAATCCCCAACATGAGAAACGCCCTTCCGCTCTTGATCGCCAGCCTGATGAGCCTTCCCGCCAGTTCCGCCGCTGCCGCTGCCCTTACCCCGCCGGATGCCGAGAAGCGTCCGCACGTCGTCAAGGCGCCGTTCGGCGCGACCCGCCAGGACGACTACTACTGGCTGCGCGACGACACCCGCAAGGACAAGGCGATGCTGGCCTACCTGGAGGCCGAGAACGCCTACACCGACCAGGTGATGGCCCCGCTCAAGCCGCTGGAAGACAAGCTCTACGAGGAGATCGTCGCGCGCATCAAACAGGACGACGCCAGCGTGCCGTACCGCGAGCGCGGCTGGTGGTACTACACCCGCTTCGAGAAGGGCAAGGATTACCCGGTCCAGGCGCGCCGCAAGGACGGCACCGGCGTGGATGCCCTCTCGATCCAGCAGGCCAATGCCGCCGGCGATTTCGCCAGCGAGCAGGTGCTGCTGGACGTCAACGCGATGGCCGAGGGCAAGGGTTATTTCAGCGTCGGCGATGCCGAGGTGAGCCGCGACAACCGCATCCTGGCCTGGGCGGAGGACGACGTCGGCCGCCGCCAGTACACGGTCCGCTTCAAGAACCTGGAAACCGGCGAGGTCTATCCGGACGAGATCCGCGGCGTGTCGCCCAACCTGGTCTGGGCCGACGACAACAAGACCCTGTTCTACGTCGAGAACGACCCGGAGACGCTGCTGACGGTGCGGGTGAAGAAGCACGTGCTCGGCACGCCGGCCAAGGACGACGCGCTGGTGTACGAGGAAGACGACGACAGCTTCTACATGGGCGTCGGCCGCACCCGCGACGACAAGTACATCACCATCGAGCTGGACAGCACGGTCTCCTCGGAGCTGCGCTATGCGCCGGCGTCGGATCCGCGGGCCTTCGTGGTGCTGGCGCCGCGCGAGCGCGACGTCGAGTACGGCGCCGACCATTTCGACGGGCGCTGGGTGATCCGCACCAACGCCGATGGCGCGAAGAACTTCAAGCTGGTCACCGCGCCGAGCGACGGCACCTCGCGCAAGCAGTGGAAGGACTGGGTCGCGCACGACGACGCGGTGTTCATCGAGGGCTACGCGCTGTTCGACGGCTTCACCGCGATCGAGGAGCGTTCGCAGGGGCTGGAGCGGGTGCGCCTGCTCAAGGCCGACGGCAGTCACGAGTACGTCAAGGCCGACGAGCCGGCCTATTCGATGGGGCTGTCGACCAACGCCGAGCCGGACACGCCCTGGCTGCGCTACGGCTACACCTCGCTGACCACGCCGGCCACGACCTATGAACTGAACGTCGCCACCGGCGAGCGCCGCCTGCTCAAGCAGCAGCCGGTGATCGGCTACGACCCGTCGCGGTACGTCACCGATCGCGTCTGGGTGACCGCGCGCGACGGCGCCAAGGTGCCGGTGTCGCTGGTCTACAGGAAAGGCTTCAAGAAGGACGGTACCGCCGCGCTGTACCAGTATTCCTACGGCAGCTACGGCATCTCGTCCGATCCGGCCTTCAACCTGCCGGCGGTGAGCCTGCTCGACCGCGGCGTGGTCTATGCGATCGCGCACATCCGCGGCGGCCAGGAGATGGGCCGGCAGTGGTACGACGACGGCAAGCTGCTGCACAAGAAGAACACCTTCACCGACTTCATCGACGTCACCGAGGCGCTGGTGAAGCAAGGCTACGCGGCGCCGGGCCGGGTGGCGGCGATGGGCGGCAGCGCCGGCGGGCTGCTGATGGGCGCGGTGGCGAACATGGCGCCGCAGGACTACCGGGTGATGGTCGCGCAGGTGCCGTTCGTGGACGTGGTGACGACCATGCTCGATCCCAGCATCCCGCTCACCACCAACGAATACGACGAGTGGGGCAATCCCGAGCAGAAGCCGTTCTACGACTACATGCTCGGCTATTCGCCCTACGACAACGTGCGCCGCCAGGCCTATCCGGCGCTGTTCGTCGGCACCGGCCTGTGGGATTCGCAGGTGCAGTACTGGGAGCCGGCCAAGTGGGTGGCGAAGCTGCGCGACGACAACACCGGCGAGCGGCCGATCGTGTTCCGCACCAACATGGAGGCGGGCCATGGCGGCAAGTCCGGCCGTTTCCGCCGTTATCGCGAGCTGGCCGAGTCGTATGCGTTCGTGCTCGACCAGCTCGAAGTCAAGGAGCCGTGACCCGGGCAAAGGGCGGGTGAGGACGCCAGGGCCATGACCGATCCCGGATCTCCCGCCCCGGATTCCGGCCCTCCGGCGGTGCGACCGGTGCGCTTCCGCTGGGCCTGGTGGTTGCTGGCCTACGCCAGCCTGGGCACCGGCATCGTCGGCATCTTCGTGCCGGGCCTGCCGACGACGGTGTTCATCCTGGTCGCGGCCTGGGCCGCGACCCGCGGCTCGGAGAAGCTGCGGCACCGGCTGGTCACCCACCCGCGCTTCGGCCCGGCGATCCTCGACTGGGAGAACCATGGCGCGGTCAGCCGGCGCGGCAAGTGGATGGCCTCGCTGGCGATGGCCGCGTGCGCGGCCATCGTGCTGGCGTTCGTGAGCAGGCCGTGGGTGTGGGCGGTGTCGATCGGGCCGATGGCGGTGGTCGCGATCTGGTTGTGGCTGCGCCCCGAGCCGCCAAGGCGCGATGGGCCGTAGCCGCCCGCGAAGCGTGCGCCGGCCTGCGCGGAACGCGGGGTTCATGGCCTTGTGGCTATACTCGACGCATGAGTACGAAGTCTTCCTCCGTCCGTATCGCACTGGCCGGTGCGACCTTCCTCGCGTTGGCCGCCTGCGGCAACAAGGGGCCGTTGGTGATGCCGCAGAAGCCGGTGCCGGTGGAGGCCCAGCCGGCGACGCCGGTGCCCGAGCAGACCCCGCCGACGCAGACCGAGCCGACGCAGACCGAGCCGGCCAGCCCGACGACCCCGGCGCCGACCGACGGCACGCCGGCGCCAGTCGACGGCAAAGACGGGCAATGAGCGGTTCCGCTTCCGCCGGGCGCCTGCGCTTCACCAAGATGCACGGCGCCGGCAACGATTTCGTGGTGCTGGACCTGCGCGACGGCACTCCCGCGCCCGATGCGGCGCTCGCCGCGAAGCTGGCCGACCGCCATTTCGGCGTCGGCTGCGACCAGATCCTGACCATCGAGCCGCCGCGCAGCGGGCAGGCCGTGGCTTCGTACCGGATCTGGAACGCCGATGGTTCCCACTCCCAGCAGTGCGGCAATGGCGCGCGCTGCGTGGCGGCGTGGCTGGTGCGCGACGGCACCGCGCAGGGCGACGGCTTCGTGATCGACAGCCCGGTCACCGCGCATCGCGTGGACCGGCTCGGCGAGCACGACTACGCCGTGGCGATGGGCGTTCCGGAGTTCGAGCCGGCGAGGATCCCGCTGGCCGGCTTCGCCCATCCTCGCGAGGAGTACCTGTTGCCGCTGCAGGGCGAGAGCGTGCGCTTCGGCGCGGTCTCGATGGGCAACCCGCACGCGGTGCTGGAGGTCGGCCTGGTCGATGCCGCGCCGGTCGAGCGGTTGGGCCCGCTGCTGCAGCAGAACGCGGCCTTCCCGGAATCGGTGAACGTCGGCTTCGCCCAGGTGGTCGATCCTGGCCATGTCCGGCTGCGGGTGTACGAGCGCGGTTCGGGCGAGACCCTGGCCTGCGGCAGCGGCGCCTGCGCCGCCGCGGTGACGCTGATGCAGCGCGGCCGCGTCGAACGCGACGTGCGCATCGCCTTGCCCGGCGGCGAACTGCGCGTGCGCTGGCCGGCGCCGGATGCGCAGGTGGTGATGTCCGGGCCGGCGACATTCGTCTTCGACGGAGAGTGGATCGGATGAGCGAGACACAGGACAAGATCGGCGCGCACGAGGTGGCCGTCTGGTTGCGGCGGCATCCCGCCTTCCTCAAGCAGTTCCCGGACCTGGCGCTGACGCTGGTGGTGCCGCGCGACGATGGCCCGACCGCCTCGCTCGCCAGCTACCAGTTGGAAGTGTTGCGCGACAAGAACCGCGAGCTGGCACGGCGGCTGTCCGAGCTGGCCGGCAACGCCCAGGTCAACGAGCGGCTGGCGGTGCGCACGCACCAGCTGACGCTGGCGCTGATGAAGCAGGCCACCGCCGCCGATACCTTGCGCGCGATGGCGGCATCGCTGGCCGAGGATTTCAACGGCGAGCTGGTGCGGATCGTGCTGCTGGAACCGGTCGCGGGACTGGAGGAGGCGGAGTGGCTGCAGGCGATCGCGCTGGACGATCCGCGGATGGCGCCGTTCCGCGATTGCCTGAAGGACGGCGAGCCGATCTGCGGCCGGCTGCAGGCCGAGAAACACGCGGTGCTGTACGGCGGGCAGGCCGCGGAGGTGCAGTCCACCGCCTTGCTGCCGCTGCCCGGCGTCGGCCTGATCGCCGTCGGCAGCCGCGACCCGAACCGGTTCTATCCCGGCATGGGCACGCTGTTCCTGCGCATGATGGGCGAAGCGTTGGCGGTGGCGTTGCAGCGGTTCGGGGAATGAGCCGGGAGCCGGGAAAGCAGTCGGTTCCCGGCGAACATGCCGGCGCCCCTCCGGGCCCCGACTCGATCCAGGATTTCCTCTCGCACCTGCAGGTCGAGCGGCGCATGTCGCCGCACACGCTCGACGCCTATCGCCGCGACTTGGCGGCGCTGGCCGAATGGGCCGCCGCGGCGGGCGCCGGCGAGGTGGCCGCGCTCGACGCTTCGCACCTGCGCGAGTTCACCAGCGCCGAGCACCGGCGCGGGCTCTCGCCCAAGAGCCTGCAGCGGCGCCTGTCGGCCTGCCGCAGTTTCTATGCCTGGCTGCTGAAGCAGGGGCGGATCGCCGCCAGTCCCGCGGCCAAGCTGCGCGCGCCCAAGGCGCCGCGCAAGCTGCCGCAGGTGCTCGATGCCGACGAGGCGGTGCGCTTGGTCGAAGTGCCGACCGATGCCCCGCTCGGCCTGCGCGATCGCGCATTGCTGGAACTGTTCTACTCCTCCGGCTTGCGCCTGAGCGAGCTGTGCGCGCTGCGCTGGCGCGACCTGGACCTGGCCGGCGCGACGGTGACGGTGCTCGGCAAGGGCAGCAAGCAGCGCCAGGTACCGGTCGGATCGCACGCACTGCGCGCTCTGCAGGAATGGAAGGCCGACAGCGGCGGCACGGCGGACGGCCACGTGTTCCCCGGGCGCGGCGGCAAGGCGATCACGTCGCGCGCGGTGCAGATCCGGGTCAAGCAGCTGGCGCTGCGCCAGGGCATGTTCAAGCACGTGCACCCGCACATGCTGCGGCACAGTTTCGCCAGCCACATCCTCGAATCCTCCGGCGACCTGCGCGGCGTGCAGGAGCTGCTGGGGCATTCGGACATCGCCACCACCCAGATCTACACCCACCTGGATTTCCAGCACCTGGCCAAGGTCTACGACGCCGCGCACCCGCGCGCGAAGCGGAAGAAGGGCGGCCCCTGAGGGCGCCGCCGGCCATGGCCGGCGACGGAATGCGATGTCCGGGAACGGCGGGCGGCCGGTGGCGCCGGCGGCGAACATGCAGGCCGTTTCCCGTGGAGTTGCCCATGACCGCCTTCCGCCTGTACGCGCTCGATGCCTCGCTGTTCGCTCCCTTGTTCGCGCTCGACGATGCCGCGCTGGGGGCGCGCGGCATCGTGCGTCGCATCGTCGCCTCCGAGCGCGGCACGCCGTGCCGGGTCAGCCTGGAGAACGCCCGCATCGGCGAGGAAGTGCTGCTGCTGCCGTTCGAGCACCACGCGGTGGCGTCGCCGTATCGCGCCAGCGGCCCGATCTTCGTGCGCCGTGGCGCGGCGACGGCGCGGCCGGAGGTGGACGAGGTGCCTCCCTGCGTGTCGACGCGGCTGATGTCGCTGCGGGCCTACGACGCGGCCGGGATGATGGTCGAGGCGGTGGTGCGCGAGGGCCGCGACGTGGCGGCGTGGTTGCGGCAGGCGTTCGGCGATCCCGCGGTCGCCTACGTGCACCTGCACAGCGCGCGCCATGGCTGCTATTCCTGCAGGGCCGAGCGCGCCGCGCCCTGAGGCTCAGCCGGCCGGTGCGCGCTGGTTGAGCTGGTAGTGCTGCCAGAAGCGGTTGGCGATTTGCGCCGCGCGCGCATCGGCCTGGGCCTTCATCGCCGGGTTGCCGAGCCCGGCGGTGGTTTCGCCGAAGATCGCCAGCCAGCGCCGGAACAGGTCCGCGCTCAGGCCGGGCAGGGCGAGGTGGCGCGCCATCGGCGCGCCGGAGAAGCGGCGCGTGCCGCGCAGCATCGCCGACCAGAAATCCACCAGGTGGCGCAGGTGCGCGTCCCAGTCGGCGACGTGGCGCTCGAAGATCGGTCCCAGCTCGGGGTCGCGGCGGACCCGGGCGTAGAACGCGTGGACCAGCCGGACCACCTCGTCCTCGCTGCAGCAGGGTTCGGTGACGATCGTATTCATCCACGGAATCGGGCCAGGGGGGGCGGATATTGTCCCGCATCGGCCCGGAGGCGGGAGGCAACCGCCGCTGACTGCGCGCTTGTGTCGCAGTGCTTGAACCTTCCGGGCGCGTCCCCACCTGAGGAAGAACGTTTCCGGAGCCCCTCATGGACCCCAACAAGAATCCCCACGTGTTCCACGCCACCACCATCGTCTGCGTCCGCCGCGGCGACAAGGTGGCCATCGCCGGCGATGGCCAGGTCACGCTCGGCCACACCGTGATGAAGGGCAATGCGCGTAAGGTGCGCCGGCTCGGCCGCGACGGCCAGGTGCTGGCCGGTTTCGCCGGCGCCGCCGCCGACGCCTTCACGCTGTTCGAGCTGTTCGAGGCCAAGCTGGAGAAGCACGGCCAGCTGACCCGCGCCGCGGTCGAGCTGGCCAAGGACTGGCGCACCGAGCGCCGCCTCGGCAAGCTCGAGGCCCTGCTGGCGGTCGCCGACAAGGAGACCTCGCTGGTCATCAGCGGCACCGGCGACGTGATCGAGCCGGAGGACGGCATCATCGCGATCGGCTCCGGCGGCAGCTATGCGCTGTCGGCCGCGCGCGCGCTGCTGGCGCACACCGAACTGGACGCGAGGACCATCGCCAGCGAGGCGATCGGCATCGCCGGCGACATCTGCATCTACACCAACCGCAACGTGGTGGTCGAAGAGCTGTGATTCGTGATTGGTGATTCGCAAGAGCGATTCACGGCCAGCCACGACGCATCCCGATCCTTCCGACATCCAACTACGAATCACGAATCACAAATGACCAATCACGGCTCTTCTTCCACCATGACCCCGCGCGAGATCGTGCAGGAACTCGACCGCCACATCGTCGGCCAGCACGACGCCAAGCGCGCGGTCGCCATCGCGCTGCGCAACCGTTGGCGCCGCATGCAGCTGCCGGACGAGCTGCGCAACGAGGTGATGCCGAAGAACATCCTGATGATCGGCCCGACCGGCGTCGGCAAGACCGAGATCGCGCGCCGCCTGGCGACGCTGGCGAACGCGCCGTTCGTCAAGGTCGAGGCGACCCGCTTCACCGAGGTCGGCTACGTCGGCAAGGACGTGGAGCAGATCGTGCGCGACCTGGCCGACACCGCGGTCAAGATGTTCCGCGAGCAGGCCAAGGTGCGCGTGCGCACCCAGGCCGAGGAGCGCGCCGAGGACCGCATCCTCGACGCGCTGCTGCCGCGCCGCAGCGGCGGCATCGGCTTCGACCCGGAGGCCGCGCGCAACGAGCCGTCGGCGCAGGACAACGACACCCGCGTCAAGTTCCGCCGCATGCTGCGCAACGGCGAGCTGGACGAGCGCGAGATCGAGCTGGACGTGTCGGTCAACGTCAGCATGGACATCATGACCCCGCCGGGCATGGAGGAGATGGGCCAGCAGCTGCGCCAGATGTTCTCCAACCTCGGCGGCGGCAAGTCGCAGAAGCGCAAGTTGACGATCAAGGCGGCGCGCCCGCTGCTGATCGAGGAGGAGGCCGGCAAGCTGGTCAACGAGGACGACGTGCGTTCCCAGGCGATCGAGGCCTGCGAGCAGCACGGCATCGTGTTCATCGACGAGATCGACAAGGTCGCCAAGCGCAGCGACACCATCGGCGGCGGCGACGTCAGCCGCGAGGGCGTGCAGCGCGACCTGCTGCCGCTGGTGGAAGGGTCCAACGTGTCGACCAAGTACGGCACGGTGAAGACCGACCACATCCTGTTCATCGCCTCCGGCGCGTTCCACCTGGCCAAGCCGAGCGACCTGATCCCCGAACTGCAGGGCCGCTTCCCGATCCGGGTCGAGCTGGGGGCGCTGACCAAGGCCGACTTCGTGCGCATCCTGACCGAGCCCAAGGCGGCGTTGACCCGCCAGTACCAGGCCCTGCTGAAGACCGAAGGCGTGGACATCACGTTCGCGCCGGACGCGATCGACCGGCTGGCCGAGATCGCGTTCCTGGTCAACGAGCGCCAGGAGAACATCGGTGCGCGGCGCCTGCATACGGTGCTGGAGCGCCTGCTGGATACGCTCAGTTACGAGGCGCCGGACCGGGACGGGCAGTCGATCACGGTGGATCGGGCCTATGTCGATTCGCACCTGGGCGAGCTGGTGCAGGATCCGGACCTGAGTCGTTACATTCTGTGATTCCTGGTTTTGGCGTTTGGGTGTGACGTGGGGCGATGAAGTCGTTGAGACCGCTCTGGCGGAGTGTTGAGGTGTGTGGGGATGCAGGATGTCGAACTTTCCCGCCGTCCCTCTACCGTCGTCCCCGCGAAGGCGGGGGTGAAGCGCCACTGTTTGCGAGCCATTGGCTCGCGTGGCGCTGAACGCCATCGGGCTATGCCCGATGGCCGGGGATCGAAGATCCAGGGACGTCACTTTGGGGCTTTCAGGGCTTTGACGAGAAAGCTCAAAGCTTTCGCCTACGGCGAGTTACCTTTCTTTGCTTGTGCAAAGAAAGGTAACCCAAAGAAAGCACACCCCGCCTTTGCGCCAGCAGCTTTGCTGCGGGTCCGCGGAGCCGGTGGGATTTTTCGACGCGACATCCTGTCGCGGCGAAAAACGACGCACATCCATGTGCGTCGCCCTTCGGGTTTTTCCCGCCGTCTCCGCCGCTTCGGAGGGGCCCCGGTAGGTCAAGGGCAAAAGCAGGAGCAACGGCAACTGCAAAACCTAGCTTCCGCGAGATTTTTGATCAGGGATTCGCAAGCTCGGATGTCCAACTGGAACATGTCGTCCCCGGGGGCTTGCGAACCTCTGTTTCGTGCGGGAGCGGCTTCGGCCGCGAGGGTTTCTGCAGGATGTCTACGCGGATTCAGACGGGCAAGTCCTCTCGCGGCTTGCGCCGTTCCTGCGTCCATCGTGCGTGCCGTTGCCTGCCCGGCGTCCTACCGGCGCGTGGGGTATCGCAGGTTCGCGCTGTAGCGGTGCAGCAGCTCCATGTGCAGTTGCGCGTAGGTCTCGTCGGTGAAGTTCCTGGCCATCAGCGAGGCCGCGCGGTCGCGGGCGGCCTGGGCGCGGGCGGCGTCGAGGTCTTCGTTGCGCTCGGCGAGGTCGGCCACCACCAGGACGCGGTCGGGCTGCACTTCGACGTAGCCGCCCGAGATGTAGATGTCCTCCGGCTCGCCCTGCAGCGGTTGCAGGTGCAGCATGCCCTCGCGCAGCAGGACGAGCATCGGGACGTGCCGGGCCATCACGCCGAAGCGGCCTTCGCGGCCGGGCAGGCTGACTTCGCGCACCTGGCCGCTCCAGAGCGAACCGGTCAGGCTGACGACGTCGAGGCTTATGGTGGCCGGCTGGGACGACATGGCTTTCCCTGGTCGCGTTGCATCGCTGCGCTGTTCCCCGCATGCGCGGTCGCGATCGATGCTAGTGCAGCCGGCGTCAAGGCGGATTGATGGAGATCAATCCTCGCCGATGTCCTCGTTCCATACCTCGGGATTGGCGGCGATGTAGCCGCCGAGCAGGTCGATGCATTCCTGGCTGTGCAGGTCGATCACCTCGACGCCGCTCTCGCGCAGCCAGTCGATGCCGCCCCGGAACGTCACCGACTCGCCGACCACCACGGTGCCGATGCCGAACTGGCGCACCAGTCCGCTGCAGTACCAGCACGGCGCCAGCGTGGTGACCATGATGGTGTCCTTGTAGCGGCGCTGGCGGCCGGCCTTGCGGAAGGCGTCGGTCTCGCCGTGCACCGACGGATCGCCTTCCTGCACGCGGCGGTTGTGGCCGCAGCCGAGCAGGCGGCCGTCGTTGTGGTAGAGCGCCGCGCCGATCGGGATGCCGCCCTCGGCCAAGCCCTGGCGGGCCTCGGCGATGGCGGTGTCGAGCAGGGCGCGGTAGTCGGGGGTGGCGATCATCGTGGGTCCTCGAGGGCGACGCCGGGGTCGCGCCGCATGGTGACGTGGGGAATGCCGTCCTCGTCGTAGATCGGCGAGGCCGGGACGAAGCCGTGCGCGGCGTAGTAGCCGCTCAGGTGGGCCTGGGCGCCCAGCCGGATCTCGCTGCCGGGCCAGCGCGCCAGCAACGCGCGCACGCCCTCGCGCATCAGCGCATGGCCCACGCCGGTGCCGCGCCAGGCGGGGGCGACCACCACCCGGCCGATGCTGGGGTGGCGGTGGCCGACCCCGGCGGGCAGGATGCGCAGGTACGCGGCCAGCGCATCGCCGTGGTGGCCGAGCAGGTGCAGCGCGTCGGGATGGATGTCCTTGCCGTCCGGATCCAGATAGGCGCAGGCCTGTTCGACGACGAAGATCTCCGAGCGCAGTTTCAGCAGGGCATAGAGCTGGCGCGCGTCGAGCGCATCGAACGCGAGCGTCTGCCAGTGCAGGGTGGGAGCGGTGGCGGGCATGCGCGCATGATAGCGTCGCCCGTTCACTCTCCGCGCCGGTCGCGCGTGTCGATCGAGACCACCACCGACATGCCGGGGCGCAGGCGGCCGGCCAGGGGCTGGCCGGGATCGATGGCGATGCGCACGGGGATGCGCTGGGCGATCTTGACGAAATTGCCGGTGGCGTTGTCCGCCGGCAGCACGGCGAATTCCGAGCCGGTGGCCGGGGAGATCTCCTGCACGTGGCCGTGCAGGCGCGCGCCGTCCAGCGCATCGACGGTGAAGCTCGACGGCTGGCCGATGCGCACGTGCGCCATCTGCGTCTCCTTCATGTTCGCCACCACCCACAGGGTGTCCGGCACCAGCGACATCAGCTGGGTGCCGTTGGTCACGTAGGCGCCCTGGCGCACGCCGAGCTGGCCGAGCTGGCCGGCGCGCGGCGCGACGATGCGGGTGTTGTCGAGATTGATGCGGGCCAGCTCCACCGCGGCGGTGGCGCTGGCGACGGCCGCTTCCAGCGCCTGGCGGTTCACCTCGACGCTGCGCGCCTGCTCGGTGGCGGCCTGCACCGCCGCTTCGGACTGGCGCAGCGCGGCCTGCGCCTGCGCCGCGCTCGCGCGCGCGGTCTCGCGGTCCTGTTCGGAGACCAGCTGCCGGTCGGCCAGCGCCTCGGCGCGGCGCAGCGCCGAGCGGGTGCGGTCGCGCGCGGCCAGGTTGCTGGCGCGCCCGGCCTCCGCCTCGGCCACGCCCGCCTGCGCGCTGCGCAGCTGTTGCTGCCAGTTGGCGAGATTGGCCTGCGCCGTCTGCAACTGCGCCTGGGCCTGGTCGAGCTGCTGGCGGTAGATGCGCTCGTCGATCCGCGCCAGCAGTTGCCCGGCCTGCACGTGCTGGAAATCCTGCACGTCCACCGAGACCACGTACCCGCTCACCTGCGGGGCGATCACCGTGACCTGGCCATGCACCAATGCGTTCTCGGTGGACTGCATCGCGCTGGTGAACGGCGGCAGGCGCCAGGCGTACAGCACCAGGGCGATGCCGGCCAGCGCCAGCAGGACGATGCCTGCGCTGACGGCGATGCGCTTGCGCCGGTCGCCGGCGGGCGGTGCGGTGGCGGGTGTGTTCATCGGGTCGTGGTCGGTGTCGGAACGGGCGGTGCGGCGTCGGTACCGTGCAGGCGGCGCCAGAACAGGTACCACAGGAACCATGCGAGGGTGGCGATGGCGATGCTGCCGATCACCAGGAACACGTCGTTGTAGGCCAGCACGGTCGCCTCGCGGGTGGCCACGCTGCCGAGCAGGCGCACGCCCTCGGCCTGGCGCAAGGCAGGGTCGCCGACCACGCGCCCGTAGGTGCCGGCGTAGGCCTGCACGCGCGCGGCCACCTGCGGGTCGGTGAGCACCAGGTGTTCGACCAGCTGGCTGGAGTGGAACTTCTCGCGCACGATCTGCAGCGTGCCGAGGAAGGCGCTGCCGACCAGCCCGCCCAGGTTCTGGGCCATGCCGAACAGCACGATGAAGCTGATCAGGTTGCCGGGCTGGGTCACCACGCGGCTGATGCCGGCCACCATGGCCGGGGCCACGAAGAAGGTGCCGCCGAACGCCAGCAGGAACTGGCTCAGGTACATCTGCTCGGGGCGGGTGAGGCTGTTGGAGCGCGCGTCCAGGAAGCAGCCGATGCAGATCGCGGCCACCGCGACCACCAGGTGCTGGGTGATGTGCTCGCGCTTGATGAACAGCGCGCTGGCGACGACCCCGCATACCGCGCCGAGCAGCATCAGCCAGAACAGGGCGTGCATCTGCTCGTTGCCCAGGCCCAGCGCCTGGAAGAAGCCGAGCGCGCCCGTGCTCTGCTCGGACAGCGCCAGCCGGATCAGCAGGATCGCGATGCCCAGGCGCAGCATGTCGGCGCTGGCGAGCCAGCGGGTGTTGATCATCGGGTTGCGGCGGTTGTGCTCGATCACTGCCGCCGCCGCGAGCAGCGCGATCGAGGCGGCCAGCACCACGCCCAGCCAGGGCGTGCTGGTCCACCACAGGTAGCGGCCGAGCGAGAGCACCGCGGCCAGTCCGGCCGCGCCGGCGGCGAACAGCGCGAAGGTGGCGAAGTCGGTCTTCTCGAACACCTTGTAGCGATCGCTGGGCGGAAGCTTGAGCGCGATCACGCAGGCCAGCGCGAACATCGCCAGGCCGAACTCGAACAGGTACAGGCCGTTCCATTCGCCCAGTTCCAGCAGCTCGGTCGAGAACACCCGCGCCAGCGGCAGCGCCAGCTGGGTCAGGCCCAGGCCGGTGACCACCGCCCTGAGCCGGTGCTGGGCCGGGAAGGCCTGGATCATGTAGTACAGGCCCAGCGAGCTGAGCGCGGCGCCGACCAGCCCGTGCGCGGCGCGCACGGCGATCGCCGAGCCCAGCGAGTGCACGAACAGGTGCGCCAGCGCGATCAGCGCGTACAGCCACAGGAAGATCTCGGTGAACTTGCGCAGGCCGAACTGCTGGCGGAACTTCACCAGGATCAGGTTGGCCGACATGTTGGTCATCACGTAGGCCGCCGGCAGCCAGGCCATCTCGCTGGCGTAGGCGCCCAGCGCCCCCTGCAGGTAGGGCAGGTTGGCGGTGACCAGCGCGTTGCTCAGCCCGCCGGTCAGCGCGACCACGATCCCGACCAGCCCGTAGGCGATCCGCCGCGGGACCGGGTGCAGCGGCGTCGAGGCGGAGCCGGGCAGCGTCGGCTTCTCGTGGGGTTGCCACTGGCGCGGGACGTACTTGTCGCTCACGGCGGGTCCAGGCCCTGGATCGCGGTCAGTGCGGCCGATTGTGGCACGGGCCGGTCACGATCCCGTCAGCGGTGCGATAATCCGGCCCATGAGCGAATCCCCCTACAAGACCGGCACCACCCATTTCGGCTTCCGCGACGTCGCCGCCAAGGACAAGCAGAAGCTGGTCGGCCAGGTGTTCACCTCGGTCGCGCGCAACTACGACCTGATGAACGACCTGATGAGCCTGGGCATCCACCGGGCCTGGAAGCGCTACTTCGTGGCGACCGCGCAGGTGAAGCCGGGCGACCGCGTGCTGGACCTGGCCGGAGGCACCGGCGACATCGCGGTGCTGCTGCGCGACCGGGTCGGGCCGGAAGGTTCGATCGTGCTGGGCGACATCAACGCCGGCATGCTCTCGGTCGGGCGCGACCGCCTGACCAACCGCGGGCTGGTCTCGGGCCTGGACTACGTGCAGTGCAACGCCGAGGCGCTGCCGTTCCCGGACGCCAGCTTCGACCTGGTGACGATCTCCTTCGGCCTGCGCAACGTCACCGACAAGGACGCCGCGCTGCGCGAGATGTACCGCGTGCTCAAGGTCGGCGGGCAGGCGCGGGTGCTGGAGTTCTCAGAGGTCACCGCCGACTGGTTCAAGCCGATCTACGACTTCCACTCGTTCCAGGTGCTGCCGCGGCTGGGCAAGCTGTTCGCCCGCGACGCCGACAGCTACCAGTACCTGGCCGAGAGCATCCGCAAGCACCCGCCGCAGGACGAGCTGAAGGGGATGATGGCCGACGCCGGGTTCGCGCGCTGCCACTACAAGAACCTGACCGGCGGCATCGTCGCGATCCATTCCGGCTACAAGGTCTGATCGAGGCCGGGACCGGGGATTCGCCAGGGCAGGGCGCTCTTGCGGATCCCCGGTCCCGAATCCCCAATCCCGGCTCTCCGGGTAGAATTCCGGGCTTTCCTGTCCTGGTTCTTCCCATGCGCTCCTCGTTCCTGTTGCTGTCCCTGGCCATGGCCGTCGGTGCGGCCGGGTGTTCCAAAGACCCGGCGTCCACGCCCGAATCCCAGCCCGCCAAGCCCGCCGCCGCGAAGGCGCCCGCCCGCGGCCACGACGAAAGTTCCTACGCCGAGCCGGACAAGGCCGTCATCAAGGACCTGGCGCTGGACCTGAAGATCGACTTCGACAAGAAGGAGATCGCCGGCACCGCGACCTACACGCTGGACTGGAAGGACCGCTCCGCCACGCAACTGGTGCTGGATACCCGCGACCTGGCCATCGAGAGCGTGCAGGGCGACGACGGCAAGGGCGTGCTGGCGCCGCTGCAGTACGCGCTGGCGCCGGCCGACAAGGTGTTCGGCAGCAAGCTGACGATCGAGGCGCCGAACCGCCCGGCCAAGCTGCAGATCGCCTACCGCACCTCGCCCGACGCCTCCGGCCTGCAGTGGCTGGAGCCGTCGATGACCGAGGGCAAGAAGCTGCCCTTCATGTTCAGCCAGTCGCAGGCGATCCATGCGCGTTCGTGGGTGCCGCTGCAGGACACGCCGAGCGTGCGCTTCACCTACAGCGCGCACGTGACCAGCCGCCCCGACGTGATGGTGCTGATGAGCGCCAACAGCGACCCGGATGCGGCGCGCGACGGCGACTACAGCTTCAAGATGGAGCATCCGATCCCGTCCTACCTGCTGGCGATCGCCGCCGGCGACCTGGTGTTCAAGCCGATCTCGGCGCGCTCGGGCGTCTGGGCCGAGCCGGCGATGGCGGACAAGGCCGCCAAGGAGTTCGAGGACACCGAGAAGATGATCGGCGCGGCCGAGCAGCTGTACGGCCCGTATCGCTGGGGCCGCTACGACATGCTGGTGCTGCCGCCGTCGTTCCCGTTCGGCGGCATGGAGAACCCGACCCTCACCTTCGCCACGCCGACCGTGATCGTCGGCGACAAGTCGCTGGTGTCGCTGGTCGCGCACGAGCTGGCGCACAGCTGGTCCGGCAACCTGGTGACCAATGCCAGCTGGAAGGACATCTGGCTCAACGAGGGCTTCACCACCTACGTGCAGGGCCGCATCACCGAGGCGCTGTACGGCCAGGAGATGGCCGAGATGGAGCGCGAGATCGACCAGACCGACCTGCTGGCCGAGGTGAAGGACATGAGCCCGGCCGACCAGGCGCTGGCGCTGCCGCCGTTGACCGAGCGCGACCCGGACGAGGCGCTGAGCAGCGTCGCCTACGTCAAGGGCGCCTGGTTCCTGCAGTTCCTGGAGCAGCGCTTCGGCCGCGAGACGTTCGATCCGTTCCTGCGCGGCTGGTTCGACGACCACGCGTTCCAGAGCGCGACCACCGACCAGTTCGTCGATTACCTCAAGAAGCACCTGCTGCCGAAGAGCCCCAACGCGGTCACCCCGGCCGAGCTGGACGCCTGGCTGAACCAGCCGGGCATCCCGGCGTTCGCGCAGAAGGCGCGTTCGCGCGGCTTCGCGATCGTGGACACCGCCCGCATCGCCTGGTCCGGTTCGGGCACGTTGCCCAGCAGCCAGGTCACCGGCGAGTGGGTGACCCAGCAGTGGGTGCACTTCCTCAGCGGCATGGGCGCCACGCTCAAGCCGGAGCAGCTCAAGCAACTCGACGCCGCCTACCACTTCACCGGCACCCCGAACGGCGAGATCGCCATGCGCTGGTACCCGCTGGCGATCCGCAGCGGCTACACCGAGGCCTGGCCGGCCGCGGGCGAGTTCATCGAGCGGGTCGGCCGCCGCAAGCTGATCCTGCCGGTCTACGCCGAACTGGTGAAGACGCCGGAAGGCCTGGCCTTCGCCAAGCAGGCCTTCGCCAAGGCCAGGCCGGGCTACCACCCGATCACCACCGCCTCGGTCGAGGAAATGCTGGCCAAGGCGGAGAAGCCGGCGCAGTAAAGGCTTCCTTGCCATCCGTGGGAGGGATTTCGGTCCCCGCAGGCGGTACCGGCAAGGCCGGTCGGGACTGAAGTCCCTCCCACGCAGTCTCTCCTGCCGTCTCGACATCGTCCATCGCCGGAGTACGCCATGAAATACCTGCCCGTTGCCGTGCTGTCCCTGCTGTTGCTGTCGGCCTGTACCGACCGCGAGGCGCAACGCCAGGCGCAACTGGCCGCCGAGGCCGAACGGAAGGAGCAGGCCGCCGCCGAGCTGGCGCAGCGCTACGACCGCGCGGTGCAGGACCGCAACTGGGACATGGCGCGCTCCTATGGCGCCGACCTGCTGCAGAGCTATCCCGGTACCGAGGCCGCCCGGAAGGTCGAGCCGGGCTACGCCGAGGTCAAGGCCAAGGGCGACGAGGCCCGCGAGCAGCGCCGCCTGCAGGCGCTGTGGCAGTACAACCAGGTGGCGGTGAAGGGGGGTACCCAGCGCTCGGCGATGATCGACGCCAAGGAGCCGGTCGACGTGGACGGCAGCGGCGCCAAGCGCGTGCAGCTGGTGTTCCGCGACCACCCGCAATGGAAGCGCCACGCCTACCTGGTGCTGCAGGCCGGGGATTTCGACTGCTATCGCGGCTGCAAGGTGCAGGTCGCGGTCGACGGCGGCAAGCCCCGGGTCCTGCCCGCGCACCGCCCTGACACCGACGAGGCGATCGCGATGTTCATCGACGACGACAAGGCCCTGTGGAAGCTGGCCCGCCAGGCCAAGGCCCTATCCATTACTTTCCCGGTCAAGGCCGGCGGCACGCGTACCGCGGTGTTCGAGACGGCGGGCGTGGACGGCACGCAGATGCCGGGGTGGTGAGCGTTTTCCCCTGGTCCGCCGGAGGGGGAGCGCGAAGGCGCGGAACCCCTAACCGGGCGGACGAGGGGGAGCCTCGTGCAGTCGGGCATCGCAAGGGGCTTTGCCCCGTCCCCGCCCCGAGGGCACGCGCGCCAAGGGCGCGCGCCGTGCCTCCTCGCCCCGACGGGAGAGGGGGCAGGCGCGGCTACAGCGAGTAGCCGAACTGCTGGCGGAACTGGTCGTTGAACTCGGCGAAGTCGAAGCGCTGGTTCTGGGTGCCCGGATGCTCGACCTTCAGGGCGCCCATCAGGTTGCCCATGCGGCCGATGGTCAGCCAGTCGTAGCCCTTCTCGATGCCGTAGAGCAGGCCGGCGCGGAACGCGTCGCCGCAACCGGTCGGGTCGACCACGCGGCGCTCGTGCGCGGGCGGGATGTCGTAGGTCTTGCCGGGGGTGTGCACCAGCGCGCCTTTGGGGCCCTGGGTGGTGATGTAGGCCTGCACGCGCTGCACGATGTCCTTCTCGGACCAGCCGGTGCGCTCCTGCAGCAGGTTGGACTCGTAGTCGTTGACCACCACGTAGTCGGCCTGCTCGATGAACTCGCGCAGTTCCGGGCCGTTGAACAGCGGCATCGCCTGGCCCGGGTCGAAGATGAACGGCACGCCCATCTCCCGGAACTCGGCCGCGTTCTGCAGCATGCCCTCGCGCCCGTCCGGGCCGACCAGGCCGATGGTCACGCCCGGCACGTCCTTCACGTGGTTCTCGTAGCTGCGCATCATCGCGCCCGGGTGGAACGCGGTGATCTGGTTGTTGTCGTGGTCGGTGGTGATGAAGGCCTGCGGGGTGAACAGCTCCTCGATCACCTTCACCCGCGACAGGTCGATGCCCAGCGCCTCGAAGTGCGCCCGGTACGGGCCGAAGTCCGAGCCCACCGTGCCCATCGGGATCGGCTTGCCGCCCAGCAGGTGCAGGTTGTAGGCGATGTTGCCCGCGCAGCCGCCGAACTCGCGCCGCATCCGCGGCACCAGGAACGACACGTTCAGGATGTGCACCTTGTCCGGCAGGATGTGGTTCTTGAACTGGTCCGGGAACACCATGATGGTGTCGTAGGCAAGGGAACCACAAATCAAAGCGGACATCGAGCAGGCCTTTGCGAATGGGAAATCCCGCCGGCCGTGGGACGTGGCCAGGGGGCGGCGGGCGCGCCGCGGCGCAAAGGTTAACGGGTGGGGCGGTCGAGGGCCAGAACCGCGGACGCCGGCCGGGCCGGGCCGGGCCGGGAAAAGCGCGGATTTCCCCGGATTTTTCCTTGCCCGCATGCAGGGGGATTGTTAGGCTAGCCGACTTCGTTTTCTGCCCATTTTTTCGCCACTCGGCACTCCGGCGCGCACTCTCCTCAGGACCGACCTCCCAGATGTTCAAGAAGCTCCGCGGCATGTTTTCCAACGACCTGTCCATCGACCTGGGCACGGCCAATACCCTGATCTACGTGCGCGGCCAGGGCATCGTCCTGAACGAGCCGTCGGTGGTGGCGGTGCGGCAGGACCGCGCGATCGGCGGCACCCGCTCGGTGGCGGCGGTCGGCGCGGAGGCCAAGCAGATGCTCGGCCGCACCCCGGGCCACATCACCACCATCCGCCCGATGAAGGACGGCGTCATCGCCGACTTCACCTACACCGAGGCGATGCTCAAGCACTTCATCAAGAAGGTGCACAAGTCGCGCTTCCTGCGCCCGAGCCCGCGCGTGCTGGTGTGCGTGCCGGCCGGCTCGACCCAGGTCGAGCGCCGCGCCATCAAGGAGTCGGCCGAGGAGGCCGGCGCCCGCGACGTCTACCTGATCGAGGAGCCGATGGCCGCGGCGATCGGCGCCGGCATGCCGGTGACCGAGGCGCGCGGCTCGATGGTCATCGACATCGGCGGCGGCACCACCGAGGTGGCGGTCATCTCGCTGAACGGCATCGTCTACTCGCAGTCGGTGCGCGTGGGCGGCGACCGCTTCGACGAGTCGATCACCAACTACGTGCGCCGCAACCACGGCATGCTGATCGGCGAGGCGACCGCCGAGCGGATCAAGCTGGAGATCGGCTGCGCCTACCCGCAGACCGAGGTGCAGGAGATGGAGATCTCCGGCCGCAACCTCGCCGAGGGCGTGCCGAAGATGATCAAGATCAACTCCAACGAGGTGCTGGAGGCGCTGCACGAGCCTCTGTCGGGCATCGTCTCGGCGGTCAAGCTGGCGCTGGAGCAGACCCCGCCGGAGCTGTGCGCGGACGTCGCCGAGCGCGGCATCGTGCTGACCGGCGGCGGCGCGCTGCTGCGCGACCTGGACCGGCTGATCTCCGAGGAGACGGGCCTGCACGTGCAGGTCGCCGACGACCCGCTCACCTGCGTGGCCCGCGGCGGCGGCCGCGCGCTGGAGCTGGTCGACATGCACGGCAACGAGTTCTTCGCGCCCGAGTGAAGCCGTGGTTCGTGATTGGTGATTCGTGACCGGTCCGGGGCGGCAAGGCCGCTTCTTCCCGGGTAGCGGATCGCCGGCAGCAGTTGCGAATCACAAATCACGAATCACCAATCACGAAAGATGCCTCCCTACGCCGGTCCTCCCGTTGCCTCCCGCGGCGAAGTCGCCAGCACCGTCCGTCTGCTCGCCTACCTGGCGGCGGCGATCGTGCTGATCGCGCTCGACAGCCAGGGCGGCTGGCTGTCGCTGCTGCGCGCGCAGGCCAACGTGCTGGTGCAGCCGGTCTGGGCGCTGGCCGGACTGCCAGGCCGGATCGGGACCCAGGTCAAGGACAACGCGGCGACCCATGCGCAGCTGGTCGAGGAGAACCGCCGCCTCCGCAACGAGCTGCTGATCGCCAACGCCCGCCTGACCCGCCTGCGCACCGCCGCGCTCGACAACGCCCAACTGCGCGAACTGCTCAACGTCGCCGAGCGCAACGGCCTGGACGTGCAACTGGCGCCGATCCTCGACGTCGACCTCGACCCGACCCGGCAGCGCCTGATCCTCGATGCCGGCAGCCGCGACGGCGTGAAGGTCGGCCAGGCGGTGATCGATGCCGGCGGCCTGATGGGCCAGGTGATCGAGGTCAGCGTGCTGCATTCGACCGTGCTGCTGCTGACCGATCCTGACCATGCGGTGCCGGTCAGCGTCGCGCGCACCGGCGTGCGCCTGATCGTCTACGGCCGCGGCGACCGGCTGGAGCTGCGCGACATCCCGCTCAGCGCCGGCATCGAGGTCGGCGACCAGATCGTCACCTCGGGCCTCGGCGGGCGCTTCCCGGCCGGGTTCCCGGTCGGCACGGTCTCGGCGTTGCGGCCGGACGATTCGCATGCCTTCCTGGTCGGCGAGATCACCCCGGCGGCCAAGCTGGACCGCGGGCGGGACGTGCTGCTGCTGCGTTCCGCAGCAGCGGGATTCGGGATCCGGGATTCGGGAGTCGATGGAAGCGGGAGTGCCGCACCTGCGCCGATCCTGGCGGGCCGACCGCCGGCCAAGGGCGGGGAGGCGCCTTCCCCGATCCCGAATCCCGAATCCCCAGCTCCAAGGGAGCCGAAACCATGAGCCGCCAGCGCAAGGCCTGGGTGCTGCCGGTCAGCCTGGTGGTGGCGTTGCTGCTGGGCCTGCTGCCGCTGCCGCTGCCGGTGCAGCCGCTGCGCCCGTACTGGCTGGCGCTGGTGCTGACCTACTGGGTGATCGAGGAGCCCGACCAGGCCGGGCTCGGCCTGGCCTTCATCGCCGGGCTGGCCGCGGACATGGTCTACGGCACCCTGCTGGGCGAGCAGGCGCTGCGGCTGGTGATCATGACCTTCATCCTGCAGCGCTTCCGCGCGCGGCTGCGGTTCTTCCCGATGTCGCAGCAGGCGCTGGCGATCGGCGGCCTGCTGGTCAACGACCGCATCGTCTCGGCGGCGGTGCACCTGGCGGTGGGCGAACCCACCCTGCCATGGAGCTATTGGTGGGCGCCGTTGCTGGGCATGCTGCTGTGGCTGCCGCTGTTCGTGCTGCTCGATGCGCTGCGCCTGGGCAAGCGCGGTTAGGGCCCGCAGGTAGCGCCGATGTCCTCCCGCCGCCAGGTCAAGAACCCGCATGCCGAGGCCGAACAGTTCCGCCGCCGCGCGGTGCTGGGCTTCGCCGCGGTCGTGCTGTGCCTGGCCGGCCTGGCGGGCTGGTACTTCAAGCTGCAGGTGCTCGACCACGAGGTCTACGCCACCCGCTCGGAGGCGAACCGGATCAAGCTGCGCCCGGTGGTGCCCGGGCGCGGGATGATCTACGACCGCAACGGCCGGCTGCTGGCCGAGAACGTGCCGGCCTTCCGCCTGGACGTGACCCCGGACAAGGTCGCCGACATGGACGCGATGCTGGCCGAGCTGGGCAAGGTGATCGCGATCACCCCGGAGGACCTGGAGCGCTTCAAGCGCGAGCGCAAGGGGCGGCGCAGCTTCATGCCGGTCACCATCAAGCTGCGCATGAGCGACGAGGAGATGGCGCGCTTCGCGGTCGAGCGCTGGCGCTTCCCGGGCGTGGAGCTGGAGCCCTACCTGACCCGGCGCTACCCGTTCGGCGACCTGTTCGCGCATGTGATCGGCTACGTCGGGCGGGTCGACGAGAAGGACCTGGAGACGCTGGGCGAGGGCAATGCCGCGCTCACCCATATCGGCAAGTCCGGGCTGGAGCGCTATTACGAGCAGCAACTGCGCGGCAAGGTCGGCTACGAGCAGGTCGAGACCAACGTGCAGGGGCGCGCGATCCGCACCGTCGGGCGGGTTCCGGCGCAGTCCGGCGCCGACCTGCGCCTGTCGATCGACGCCGACCTGCAGCGCGCGATGGTGGCCGCGTTCGGCGAGTACGAGGGATCGGCGGTCGCGATGGATCCGCGCACCGGCGAGATCCTGGCGATGGTCAGCCTGCCGTCCTACGATCCCAACCTGTTCGTCAACGGCATCTCGCATGCCGACTTCAAGGCGCTCAACGAGAACCCGTCGCGGCCGCAGTTCAACCGGCTGGTGCTGGGCGGCGTCGCGCCCGGCTCGACGATCAAGCCGCTGATGGGCCTGGCCGGCCTGGACAGCGGCGCGCGCCGGCCCGAGGACAAGATCCTGTCCACCGGCATGTTCTACCTGCCGGGCGTGAGCCGCGGCTGGGGCGATTCGCACCGCGGCGGCCACGGCTGGACCGACCTGCGCAAGTCCATCGCGCAGTCGGTCAACACCTATTACTACAAGCTGGCGCTCGACATGGGCATCACCCAGGTCGACAAGTACATGTACAAGTACGGCTTCGGCTCGCCGACCGGGATCGACCTGGTCGGCGAGACCGGCGGCATCGTGCCCTCGCCCGACTACAAGCGGAAGACCCGCAAGGAGGCGTGGTATCCCGGCGACACGGTCAACATCGCCATCGGGCAGGGCGACTGGAAGGTGACGCCGCTGCAGCTGGTGCGCGCGGTCGGCGGCATCGCCGACGGGCAGCTGCGCACGCCGCGGCTGGTGATGGCCCAGCGCGGCGGCTTCGACCAGCCGTGGACGCCGCTGCCGCCCGGCCCGACCAAGCCGATCAGCGACAACCCGGGCAACCTGCAATGGGTGCGCGAGGGCATGATGGACACCATGCGCCCGGGCGGCGGCGCCTATTCCGTGGCGATCGGCGCCCCCTACCAGATGGCCGGCAAGACCGGCACCGCGCAGGTGGTCAGCCGCAAGGGCACCGCCGCGGTGAACCCGCGCAGCCTGCCGATGCACCTGCGGCACCGTTCGCTGTTCGAGGGCTTCGCGCCGGCGGACAACCCGACCATCGCGGTGGCGATCGCGGTGGAAGGCGGCGGCTATGGTGTCAGCACCGCCGCGCCGATCGCGCGCAAGATCTTCGATGCCTGGCTGCTCGGCCGCCTGCCCGATGGCCTGGAGCCGCTGGACGCCGAGCGCGGCAGCACCGCGGTGGGCGTGGTGCAGTTCGACGCCGAGGCGCCGCAGGTGCGCCAGGCCGGCGACCAGGCCGCGCTGGCCCTGGAGCCGCTGCCGGTCAGCGTCGGCACGGCCCGGCTGCGCCTGGATCCGGCGCCGGCCCCGGCGGGGCCGGCCGAGCCGCCGCCGATCCCGGACGCGGTGCCGGAGGATGGGCAATGAAGGATTTCCTGCGCTGGCTGCTCGACCTGGGCGCGCGCTTCGCCCGCACGCTCGACTGGCCGCTGTGCCTGGCGCTGGGCGCCTTGATGGCGATGGGCCTGATGGTGATGCACAGCGCGGGCGGGGCGACCGGCGGCAGCGGGCGGCTGGTCGCCGCGCAGGGCGTGCGCTTCGCGATCGGCCTGGTGGCGATGTGGGCGATCTCGCGCGTGTCGGTGCTGCGCCTGCGCGCCTGGACGCCGCTGGTCTATGCCCTGTCGATGCTGCCGCTGCTGGCGGTGTTCGTGCTCGGCACCGGCAAGTACGGCCGCCAGTGGCTGGACCTGAAGCTGTTCTACCTGCAGCCGGCCGAACTGCTGAAGATCAGCCTGCCGATGATGGTGGCCTGGTACCTGCACCGCATGCCGCTGCCGCCGCGGATCCCGACCGTGCTCGCCAGCGCGGTGATCATCGGCGTGCCGACCGCGCTGATCATGCTGCAGCCGGATTTCGGCACCGGCGTGCTGATCGCGGCGTCCGGCGTGTTCGTGCTGCTGCTGGCGGGGCTGCCCTGGTGGTGGGTCGGCATCGGCGTCGGCGGCGTCGCGGCGGTGGCGCCGGTCGCGTGGTTCTGGCTGCTGCGGCCTTACCAGAAGGACCGCATCATGATGTTCCTCAACCCCGAGAACGACGCGCTCGGCGCCGGCTGGAACATCATCCAGTCCAAGATCGCGATCGGCTCGGGCGGTTTGAGCGGCAAGGGCTGGGGGCTGGGCTCGCAGTCGCACCTGAACTTCATCCCCGAGCAGACCACCGACTTCGCGTTCTCGGTGCTGAGCGAGGAGTTCGGCTGGATCGGCGTGGCCACGGTGCTGG
The DNA here is from genome assembly GCA_014654535.1 of Xanthomonas boreopolis. Classification (GTDB taxonomy): domain Bacteria; phylum Pseudomonadota; class Gammaproteobacteria; order Xanthomonadales; family Xanthomonadaceae; genus Pseudomonas_S; species Pseudomonas_S boreopolis. The sequence goes on along the minus strand of BNBA01000024.1, from coordinate 32,526 downwards.
CGCTGTACCTGGTGGTGATCGCGCGCTGCCTGTGGATCGCCGCGCAGGCCCGCGACACCTATTCGCGCCTGCTGGCCGGCGCCACCGGCCTGTCCTTCTTCGTCTACGTGATCGTCAACGGCGGCATGATCTCGGGGCTGCTGCCGGTGGTCGGCGTGCCGATGCCGCTGATGAGCTACGGCGGTACCTCGGCGGTCTCGCTGCTGGCCGGCCTGGGCCTGGTGATGGCGGTGAAGACGCACCGGCCGGTGCATGGCGGGTACTGATCCGGCCCGTGGCCGCCTTGCGTGCGTGCCTGATCCCGGGCGGAGGCTTCACCTGTCACGGCGCGATGCCGGCGCGAGCTGAATGCGCGAGCGCGGGTCGAATTGCCTGTTGGCCGACAAAGTTCTTTTGTTTCATGGCCTTATTGCTGGTAATTCATCTTTAACCTGCTAATCTCCGGCGCATGATCCGACCTGCCCTGATCTGCCTGACCTCCCTGACGCTGGCGGCCTGCGCCAGCCAGGCCAAGCCGCCGTCGCCGCCCCCGGCCCCCGTCGTTTCCGGCCGCCCGGCGGCCGTGCCCGCCGAGGCGGCGCCCGAGGCCCCGGCGCTGCCGCCGGTCGATCTCACGCCGGTGCCGTTCGAGACCGCACGCGCCAACTTCGTGCGCGATACCGCCGCCAAGTACGGCATCGACCCGGCGACGATCGAGGCCACGCTGGCGCAGGCGCAGTTCAAGGACGCGATCGTCGCGGCGATGTCGCGCCCGGCCGAGCGGGTCAAGCCGTGGAGCGAGTACCGGCCGATCTTCATCTCCCAGGCGCGGATCGACGGCGGGCGCCGCTTCCTGGCGCAGCACCGCGACGAGCTGGCGCGCGTGGAAGCCGCCACCGGCGTGCCGGCGCAGGTGATCGTCGCCATCATCGGCGTGGAGACCAGCTACGGCGCCAACACCGGCAAGTACCGCGTGCTCGATGCGCTGTACACGCTGGCGTTCCGCTATCCGCGCAGCGGCGACCCGGCCAAGCTCGAGCGCGAGGTGCGCCGCGAACTGTTCTTCCGCGACGAACTGGCGCAGCTGTTCGCGCTCGGCAAGGAAGAAAAGCTCGATATCGCCACGCTGACCGGCAGCTACGCCGGCGCGATGGGCCTGGGCCAGTTCATGCCGTCCAGCTACCGCCAGTTCGCGGTCGACGGCAACGGCGACGGCCGCCGCGACCTGTTCAACAGCTTCGACGACGCCTTCGCCTCGATCGCCAACTACTTCGTCAAGAAGGGCGGCTGGGTGCGCGGCGGGCAGGTCGCGGTCCCGGCCACGCTGGCGCCCGGGCACGAGGAATTCAACCCGACCGACTGGACCCCGACCTGGACGCTGGCCCAGCTGTCGCAGCGCGGCTACCACCCGGCCGCGCCGGTGGTGGCCGGCACGCTGGCCACGCCGGTCAGCCTGGACGGCAGCGCCGGCAAGCAGTACTGGCTGGGCTTCCAGAACTACTACGCGATCACCCGCTACAACATCTCCAAGATGTACGCGATGGCCGTGTTCCAACTGTCCGAGGCCATCGCCGGCAAGGAGCTACCTCCGGCATGAACACCAAGGCGCTGGTTCCGATCCTGATGATCCTGGGCTTGGCGGCGTGCAGCAGCGCGCCGAAGAAATCGCCCGCCCCGGCCTCCGCCGGCAAGGGGGTGAAGGTGGAGGGCAGGGGCCAGGCGCACGTCGCCACGGGATGCCCGTCGACCTCGCCGTACGCGCCCGCCAAGGAAGATCCTTCCACGCGCGGCGACTACGTGGCCGGCGGGCTGTACAAGCCGGGCGTGAAGGATTCCACCCCGGACTACGTGCCCAACGTGGCCTGCATCCCCGAGCCGCTGGTCACCCGCGAGCCGCGCTCGCCGGTAGGCAACAAGTCGCCGTACGAGGTGCTGGGCAAGAAGTACAAGGTGATGGACGGTGCCGACGGCTACGTCGAGCGCGGCACGGCGTCGTACTACGGCGCCAAGTTCCACGGCCGGCTCACCTCCAACAAGGAGGTGTACGACATGTACGCCTTCACCGCCGCGCACAAGACCCTGCCGCTGCCGAGCTTCGCGCTGGTCACCAACCTCGACAATGGCGAGTCGGTGGTGGTGCGCGTCAACGACCGCGGTCCGTTCCACGACGGTCGGCTGATCGACCTGAGCTATGCCGCGGCGGTCAAGCTCGGCATCACCGCGCGCGGCACCGGCAACGTCGAGGTGCGCGGGCTGACCGAGGCCGACAATCCCATGCTGCTGGCGCGGCGCCAGGGCCGTGGCGCCGCGGGGCCGGCGCCGGCGGTGGCCAAGGTGGAGCCGAAGCCGAAGGACAGCGAGATCGACAAGCTGGTCGGCAAGTTGCCGGCCAAGCCGGTGCCGGCACCGGCGCCGGCCGTGGCGGCCGCGACGGCCGGCGCCTCTTCCGCCGAGCGCTGGCGCTACCGGGTCGCCGATGCCAAGACGCCGGGCAGTGCCGACAACTTCGATGCCTGGATGAAGGCGCAAGGCGTGCGCGTGGCCACTGGCAAGCCGGCCGCGGTGGCGCCTCCGCCGGCGCGTGCGCCGGCTGCGGCCGCGACCGGCGCCGCCGCGGAACGGCCGGCCGCCGTTGCCGCCGCGGGCGAGCCTGCCGCGGACAAGCCCGGCATGGCCGAGGCCGCGCTCGGCAGCATCCTGCTGCAGGTCGCCAGCTTCGCCAGCCGCGAGAATGCCAACCGCGCGCTGGCGCAGCTGGCCTCGGCCGGCATCGTCGGCGCCAGCATCAGCGACATCGCCAGCGGCGGCCGCACGTTGTGGCGGTTGCGCGTGAACGCGCGCGACCACGACAACGCGACGGAACTTGCCAGCCGCATCGCGGGTCTGGGATTCGGGCGCCCGCAGATCGTGGCGCCCTGAATCGCTCGCACGCCGCGCTGCACCGGAGCGGCCGGCCTACAATGATCGTTTCCGCCCGGGCCTTCCGGCCCACCAGTCAGCCAGGCCGCCAGGCCCCAGGAGTTGTTCTTCGATGAAATCCCGTTTTGCGAGTCCCTCACAGGAGCACGTCGCATCCCTCCGCAAGCGCGCACGCCCGGGTGCGCGGACTCTGCTGCTCGCCGGCGTCGCCCTGGCCACCCTGGCCATCGGCCTGGTCTCCGCGCAGACCCCGACCCCGCAGCCTGCCGCCGCCAAGCCTGCCGCGCCTGCGCAGGTCCAGATCCCGCCGGCGCCGGCGCCGGCCGTGTCCAAGGCCTGGATCGTGATGGACTACGCCTCCGGCCAGGTGCTGGCGGGCGAGAACATCCATGAGCGCCTCGCGCCGGCCAGCATGACCAAGGTGCTGACCTCGTACGTGATCGCCGCCGAGATGAAGAACGGCAAGATCAGCCGCGACGACCAGGTGATGATGACCGAGAACGCCTGGCGCAAGGGCGGGGCCGGTACCGACGGCAGCTACAGCGGCTTCCCGGTCAACAAGACCGCGCGCCTGGAGGACATGGAGAAGGGCATGGTGGTGCAGTCCGGCAACGATGCCGCGATCGCCCTGGCCGAACACGTCGCCGGCAGCGAGGAAGCGTTCGTCGCGCTGATGAACAGCTACGCCCAGCGCATCGGCATGAAGGATTCGCAGTTCATGGACGCCACCGGCCTGTCGGCCGAGGGCCATTACTCCAGCGCCTACGACATGGCGCTGCTGGGACGCGCGCTGATCCGCGACTTCCCGGAGACCTACGCCTACAACAAGATCAAGGAGCTGACGGTCGGCGGCATCACCCAGCCCAACCGCAACCTGCTGCTGTGGCGCGATCCGTCGGTGGACGGCATCAAGACCGGCCATACCTCCGAAGCCGGCTACTGCATCATCAACTCGGCGATCCGCGGCGACCAGCGCGTGATCACCGTGATCTTCGGCGACACCTCGGAGAAGCAGCGCGCCACCGACTCGCTGGCGCTGCTGAACTGGGCGTTCCGTTTCTACGAGACCCACCGCCTGTACGAGCCTGGCAAGGTCGTGGCCCAGCAGAAGGTGTGGAAGGGCAAGGGCGACCAGGTGCAGCTGGGCGTGGCCGCGCCGCTGCTGGTGAGCGTGCCGCGCGGCCGCTACGACGCGCTCAAGCCGAGCATCGAGGTACCCAAGCAGCTGATCGCGCCGATCAAGCAGGGCCAGCAGATCGGCACCGTCAAGGTCACCCTCGACGGCAAGGTCGTGGCGCAATCGCCGTTGGTCGCCACCGCGGCGGTCGAGGAAGGCGGTTTCTTCAAGCGCCTGTGGGACAGCTTCTGGATGTGGTGGGAATCCGAGTGAACGAAAAAAGCCGGCGCAAGCCGGCTTTTTTCTTGTTCCGGATCGAATGTCGCCGGGGGAGGGACTTCGGTCCCGGCGAGGCTTTGCCGGCCCTGTCGGGACTGAAGTCCCTCCCACGGAAAAGCGAGAAGCCTGCAGGAAAGCATCGGGTCGCTTGACGGCCGAGCCCGGGCGAAGACGCTTTCCCGAATCCCGAATCCCGAATCCCGAATCCCGAATCCCGAATCCCGAATCCCGAATCCCGGCCCTCAAAGCATCCGGCTGATCGTGAAGCTGCCGTACACCGGCGTCTCCTTCTGGGTGTCGAACTCGCGGGTGCGGTGGTAGCGCGCGATCGCGAATTTCCAGCGGCCGTACATCACCGCGATGCCGTAGCCGAGGTCGGCCACGAACGGGCGCTTGTCCACGCTGTGGCTGTCGCGGAAGGTATTGCCGTCCAGGGTGATGTCGCGCAGCACCCAGCGTCCGTCGGCGGTGATGAAGAAGTGGCCCGACCAGCCGCTGGGGCGGCCGCCATGGCTCGGCGCGGTGTTCTCGCCGGCCGGGCGGATCGGCGTGCTGCCGAAGTCGTCCGGCAGCTTCCAGCCGAAGCGCACCTCGCCGCCGAGGTTGGCATAGGTGGCGCGGTTGCCGACCGTCCCGCCCCAGTGCGTGATCGCATCCCAGCCCCAGCCGCCGGCATTGAGGGTGGCATCGCGCGGCCAGCGCCGCATGCGCTCGTGGACCAGGCCGATCAGCGGCTCGTTGTGGAGCTGGTTGTCCCAGCCCTCGAACTTCTCGTCGCCCAGCACGTCGTGCACCGCGTCCTGGGTCTGCTTGCCCAGCGCCCAGGGGCCGACGATGCCCAGCTGCAGCTGGGTGGTGCGCAGGTGGTCGCCGTTGCGGGCGTTGTAGCCGAAGCTGGCCAGCAGAATGCCGGCGTAGGGGCGGTCGTCCGGGATCACGTCGCGGCGGGTGAAGTCCTTCGGCGTGAACAGGCCCTGGCCGATCGAGAACACCATGTTCTGCTGCTCGAACTCGCCCGGGTGCAGCTTCTCCAGGTAGCGGTTGATCCACCGCGCCGGCGCCGGCAGGCACGGGTCCTGGGTGTAGTCGGCCAGGTTGGGCGAGACGAAGGTCAGCACCGCGCCGTTGGTATAGCCCTCGTCCTGGTGTTCGCCGCCGAACAGGTCGTTGTCGACGCGGAAATTGATCGCGGGCGGGGTCTGGCGGAGGGTGCTTTCCCGGCATTGGTCGGCGTCGGCAGCCAGGGTGGCGGGGGCATGGACGGCCAGGGCCGCAGCGAGCAGGGGGACCAACGTACGCAGCACGGGCATGACGGTTCCTGTTGGGGGGGGCGGGGGGAGAGGGCAATGGGCCTGTACGCCACGAGTCTATGGCAGCGGTGTGGCCGGCGTGCCAAACAACGAATGCTAGTGGCAAGCGACGCCCGGGGACGAGGCCGGGACGGGCACACATCGTTTTGCCGGTGTCCTCGCCCCGGCGGGCTGTGGCGTGATCGGGCTCACATGCGTATGATCGCGCCCGGAACGCACGTTCCAAGGAACCGGGCTCCTGCGGGAGCCCTCGTCTACCAACGGATCGCGCCCCGGAAAGGGGCGTAGGTACTCTCTAGGGGAACACCAAAATGAGCAGGAGCATCTCCGCTTCGGCCGCGCTGATGGGCAGCGTGCTGGGCGTCGTGTTGGCGGCCGTCAGCCCCCCGGCGTCGGCCGGTTTCAAGGATGCATTCACCAAGAAGGGAACCGCGCAGGAGCAGCGCAAGCAGGCGGAAGCGCAAATCCCGGTTTGCAGCAAGAACCTGGGCAGCATTTCGATCATCGAGCCCGAGGACGGCGTGGATTGGTGGACCGGGCAGCAGCTGCCGGCGCCGTCCAAGCTGATCAAGGTCTTCGTCAGCAAGTCCCGCTGCTTCACCCTGGTCGACCGCGGCGCCGGCATGGCGGCCGCGCAGTACGAGCGGGACCTGGCGGCGCAAGGCGACCTGCGGGTCAAGTCGAACGTCGGCAAGGGCCAGATCAAGGCGGCCGACTACGTGATGGTCCCGGACCTGATCTCGCACAACAGCGATGCCGGCGGCAACGCCATCGGCGGCCTGCTGGGCGGCCTGGTCGGCGGCAAGGCGGGGGCGCTGCTGGGCGGCCTCAACCTCAAGAGCAAGACCGCCGACGTGACCCTGACGGTCACCGACGTGCGCTCGTCCGAGCAGGTCGCGACGGCCGAGGGCAATGCCAAGAAGACCGACCTGGGCTGGGGCGCCGGCGGCGGCCTGTTCGGCGGCGGCGGCCTGGGCGGGATGGGCGCCGGCGGCTACGCCAACACCGAGATCGGCCAGGTGATCACGCTGGCCTACCTGCAGGCCTTCACCGACATCGTGGGCCAGCTGGGCGGCCTGTCCGAAAACCCCGCGGCGACCAATGCGCAGCAGGCCGTGACGGTCACCAAGCCCGGCCGCCTGCTGGCCAATGCCAAGGGTTCGGGCGCCCCGGTCCGCAGCCTCGACCCGGGCATGATGCTCTACCCGACCGGCAACAAGGACGGCGTGATGTGGGAAGTCGAGGACGAACTGGGCAACAAGGGCTGGGTGTCGTCCACCCTGGTCGAACTGTCCAAGTAAGGGCCGTCGACGCCGTGCAGAGGGGCCGCGCAAGCGGCCCTTCCGCGTCCCGGGCTTGGGTTTGGCCGGGGGCGGCCCGATAATGGGCCGCATGGAGATCAAATCCGACAACCCCGAGCACGGCTTCCAGTTTCCCGGCGTGTTCGAACTGAGCGCGATGGGCGGCGCCGACAAGGGCCTTGAGACGGAACTGCCCCGGCTACTGGCCTCCACCGGCGTGGAACTGCTGGAAGAGAGCATCAGCTGGAAGCATTCCAGCAACGGCAAGTACGTCTCGGTACGCATCGGCTTCCGCGCCGAATCGCGCGAACAGTACGACGCGGCCCACCAGGCCCTGCGCGACCATCCGGAAGTGAAGTGGACGCTGTAGCCGCCTGCGATGCCGCCGGGCGCGGTGCGGCGGTCCTGCCGGGTCGGGTCCGCCGGCTCGGCCGCCAGCCTTATGTCCCGGTATGGCGCGCCATGCAGCGTTTCACCGACGCGCGCGGCGAGGACACGCCCGACGAGCTGTGGGTGGTCGAGCACGAGCCGGTGTTCACCCTGGGCCAGGCCGGCAAGCCCGAGCACGTGCTGGCTCCCGGCGATATCCCGGTGATCCACGTCGACCGCGGCGGGCAGGTGACTTACCACGGCCCCGGCCAGATCGTGGTGTATCCGCTGCTCGACCTGCGCCGGCTGAAGATCGGCGTGCGCGAGTACGTCTGCCGGATCGAGCAGGCGATCATCGATACCCTGGCCGAATGGAACATCGAGGCGGTGCGCCGCGAGGGCGCGCCGGGCGTGTACGTCGGCGACGCCAAGGTCGCCGCGCTCGGCATCCGCGTGCGCCGCGGCTGCACCTTCCATGGCCTGTCGTTCAACGTGGCGATGGACCTGGAGCCGTTCCAGCGCATCAATCCCTGCGGCTACCAGGGCCTGCAGGTGACGTCGGTGCTAGACTTGGGCGGCCCCTCCGGGATGGACGCGGTGCAGCGCGTGCTGCTGGAGCAGCTGGGCCGCCAGTTCGGCCTGGAGCTGCGCGACGCTCCCGAGCCGGTCGATTTGGCGAGTCCTTCGCAAGAGCCTGCGCATCCATGTGCAGGGATTCAAGATGCGAGTCCCTCGCAAGAGTCCGCACGTCCACGTGCGGGGGTCCCAATTTCCTGACGCGGCCTGGCCGCGCATATCGCCATGAACCAGCCGATCAGCCGTTCCATTCCCTTGCAGGTGGTCTCGACCGAGACCGCCCCGTCCGCTCCGTTGCAGGCCGGGGCCAAGCAGCTGGGCGGCGACAAGATCAGCCGTTCGCCGGTGCAGTTTGCCGACGCGCCGGTGCTGCGCAAGCCCTCGTGGATCCGCGTGCGCATCCCGTCCGGGAACGCGGTGGCCAACCTCAAGGCCAAGCTGCGCGAGAACCGCCTGGTGACGGTCTGCGAGGAAGCCAGCTGCCCGAACATCCACGAATGCTTCGGCCACGGCACCGCCACCTTCATGATTCTCGGCGAGGTCTGCACCCGCCGCTGCTCGTTCTGCGACGTCGCCCACGGCCGGCCCAAGCCGCCGGATCCGAACGAGCCGGCCAGCCTCGGCAACACCGTCGCCGACATGGGCCTGAAGTACGTGGTGGTGACCAGCGTCGACCGCGACGACCTGCGCGACGGCGGCGCCCAGCATTTCGTCGATTGCATCGCCGCGATCCGCGAGCGCTCGCCCGGCACCCGCATCGAGATCCTCACGCCGGACTTCCGCGGCAAGGGCCGCATGGAGCGCGCGCTGGAGATCCTGGCGCAGAATCCGCCGGACGTGTTCAACCACAACATCGAGACCGTGCCGGACCTGTACCGCAACGTGCGCCCGGGCGCGGACTACCAGTGGTCGCTGACCCTGCTCAAGCAGTTCAAGGCGCAGCACCCGTCGATCCCGACCAAGTCCGGCATCATGCTCGGCCTGGGCGAGACCCTGGAGCAGGTGCAGGCGACCCTGCGCGACCTGCGCGCGCACGACGTGGACATGGTCACGATCGGCCAGTACCTGCAGCCGACCCCGCACCACCACCCGGTGATGCGCTACTGGACGCCGGAGGAGTACAAGGCGCTGGAGGTCTACGGCTACGAGCTGGGCTTCAGCCACGTGGCCTCCGGCCCGATGGTGCGTTCGTCCTACCACGCCGACCAGCAGGCCGCCGGCGCAGGCGTCGCCGCCTGACCGCCCCGGGCGCCTGGCAGATAAACCCGCGCTGTCTCCGGCGGCGCCAGCAGGCGCTGCCGGTGCTTCCCGGCGGCCCGCGTTCACGTGCGGTCACGCCGGCGCTCGTAGGCTGGAACATGAACCGGATGACAAGTGCCGCAACTTTGGGCACTGTCATGTGGTCCCACGCCCACACCGCTTCTTACACGGCCTTGGCGCCGAGAGCATCCCGATGAAATACAAGCTCCAGACCCTGCTTACCTCCAGCGTGCTGGCGCTGGCCTTGACGGCCCCGGTGGCGCTGCTGGCGCGGGCGGACAATGCCGTGCCGCTGCCGTCGGCCGCCACGCCCGACCAGGCCACCGCCACCAAGCTGGTGTACGGGTTGCTCTCCGACAGCCGCTATGCCTACCGGCCGCGCGCGCTGGACGATGCGATGGCCAAGGACGTGTTCAAGCGCTACCTGGAGACGCTGGACGGCAGCAAGCAGTTCTTCACCCAGGCCGACATCGACTCGTTCGCACCGGCCCAGGCGGGCGTGGGCAAGGCGATCCGCGAGGGCGACCTGAGCCCGGCGTTCGAGGTGTTCGGCGTCTACAAGAAGCGCGTCGACCAGCGCGTGGCCTACGCGCGCAAGCTGCTCAAGCAGGACTTCGATTTCGACGGCGACGAGAAGTTCGAGTACGACCGAGAGAAGGTGCCGTGGGCGAAGGACGACAAGGAACTTGACGCGCTGTGGCGGCAGTCGGTGATGAACGACTGGCTGCGGCTCAGGCTCGCCGGCAAGAAGCCCGACGACATCCGCAAGACCCTGGACAAGCGCTACGCCAACCTGGCCAAGTCGGTCAACGAGCTGAAGGGCGAGGACGTGTTCCAGTTCTTCCTCAACGCCTACACCAACGCGGTCGATCCGCACACCGACTACTTCACCCCGCGTACCGCCGAGAACTTCAACCAGCAGATGTCGCTGTCGCTGGAAGGCATCGGCGCGCAGCTGCAGAAGCAGGACGACATGGTGGTGATCCGCGAGATCATCCCCGGCGGCCCCGCGGCGGTGGACGGCACGCTCAAGCCGGGCGACCGCATCGTCGGCGTCGGCCAGGACAAGAACGGGCCGATCGAGGACGTGATCGGCTGGCGCATCGACGACGTGGTCGCCAAGATCCGCGGCAACAAGGACACCCAGGTGCGGCTGGAGTACATCCCGGCCGAGTCGGGCATCGATGGCGCGCACCGCACCCTCACGCTGACCCGCCAGAAGGTGCGCCTGGCCGAGCAGGCGGCCAAGGGCGAGACGATCACGCTGCCGCCCGGCGGCGGCGAGCCGGCGCGCCGGATCGGCGTGATCAAGCTGCCCGGCTTCTACCAGGATTTCGAGGGGCGCCGCCGCAATGCGGCCGACTACGCCTCGGCCACCCGCGACGTCGCCAAGCTGCTGGCCGGCTTCAAGGCCGACAAGGTCGACGGCGTGGTGCTGGACCTGCGCAACAACGGCGGCGGCTCGCTGGACGAGGCGATCGAATTGACCGGGCTGTTCATCGAGCAGGGGCCGGTGGTGCAGGTGCGCGAATCCGGCGGGCGCGTCACGGTCAACGGCGACCGCAACGAGAAGGTCGCCTGGGACGGCCCGCTGGCGGTGCTGATCAACCGCGGCTCGGCCTCGGCCTCGGAGATCTTCGCCGGCGCGATCCAGGACTACGGACGCGGCCTGGTCATCGGCGAGACCAGCTTCGGCAAGGGCACGGTGCAGAACATCGTCGACCTGGACCGCTGGCCGGCCAGCGAAGGCGACCGCTTCGGCCAGGTCAAGCTGACCATCGCGCAGTTCTTCCGCGTGTCCGGCTCGAGCACGCAGCACAAGGGCGTGGTCCCGGACATCGCCTTCCCGGCCAGCGTGGACGCTTCCGAGTTCGGCGAGAGCACCTACGACAACGCGCTGCCGTGGACCCGCATCGCCGCGGTGCCGCACACGCAGTACGGCAACTTCGCGCCGCTGCTGCCGAAGCTGGACGCGCTGCACAAGGCGCGCATCGCGCAGGACAAGGAGTTCCAGTGGTGGGAGCAGGACGTGGCGCAGTTCCGGGAGGAGAAGGCCAAGAAATACGTCTCTCTCAACGAGGCCGAGCGCCGCGCCGAGCGTGAGAAGCAGGAGAACCAGCGCAAGGAGCGGCAGGCGATCCGCAAGCAGCTCGGCCTGCCGCTGGATCCGCTGGCCGACGACAGCGACGACGGCCTGACCGGCAACGAACGCGACATCGCCAAGGACACCGCGCGCGAGAAGCTGGCCGACAAGCGTCCGGATCCGCTGCTGCACGAATCGGCGGCGATCCTGGCCGACGCGGTGAACCTGCTGGAGCAGGACCGCCCGCTCTCGGCGCAGGTACTGCCGCAATCCACCGCGCCGGGGCGCTGGGCGGACTGAGCCTCGCCGCTACCGCAAACGACCGAGCGCGCCGCCGGGTTCTTCCGGCGGCGCGCTTTTTCGTGGCGGGCAGCGACGCCGGCCGCGATGGGCGCAATTCAGCGCAGCGTCTGCCAGCCGAGGTGCAGGCCGAGCGCGAGCAGGGTGAGGAAGAACACGTGCCGAAAGACCTGCGGCGGCAGGTAGCGGCGCAGGTACGTGCCGAGCGCGACCCCGACCACGGTCGGAAGCAGGGCCAGCAGCGACGACGGCAGCGAATGCCAAGGCAAGGCGCCGCGCGATGCCAGCGCCATGGCCAGCGCCAGCGTGGCGGTGCCGAAGCACAGGCCCAGCCCCTGCACCAGCGCATCGCGTTGCAGGCGCAGCGCGCCGAGGTAGGGCACGCTCGGCAGGACGAACACGCCGGTGGCGCCGGTCAGCAGGCCGGTGGCGGTCCCGGCGAGCGGACCCAGCGCGGGTTCCCAGCGCGCGGGCAACGCGGGTTGCCAGCGGGCCAGCCCGAGCACGGCATAGAGCACCAGCAGCACCGCCAGGCCGAGCCGGGCCGGCGCGGGGTCGTGCCCGGCCAGCAGCCCGGCGCCGAACCAGGTCCCGGCCGCGATGCCCGCGAGCATCGGCCAGAGCCGGCGCAGCAAGCTGCCGGCATGCGCTCCCCAAGCCTGCTGCAGGTTCGTCAACAACGAAGGCAGCGCCAGCAGCGCGGCCGCCTCGACCGGGCTCAGCCATAGCGACAGCAGGCCCATCGCGATGGTGGGCAGGCCCATCCCGGTGACGCCCTTGACGGCGCCCGCCAGCAGGAAGACCAGCAGGATGGGGACCAGGTGCGAAGCGATCGCGGTGCTCATGCGGGGCAGCATTGCAGCCGGGACAGGTAGCGACAATGCGGAATACCATGAGCCAGCCTTCGGCAATGACGAAGGCTGGAGCCGCGATATGCATTTCGACCTGACCGACCTGCGCTTGTTCGTCGCCATCGCCGAGGCGGGCAGCATCACCGCCGGGGCCGAGCGCGCGGCGCTGTCGCTGGCCGCCGCCAGCACGCGTCTTCGCGCGCTGGAGCACCAGGCCGGCGTGCAGCTCCTCGAGCGCGGGCGACGCGGGGTGGAGCTGACCCCGGCGGGCCGCGCCATGCTCCGGCAGGCGCGCCAGTTGCAGCGGCAGGTGGAGGCACTGCGGGCGGAAATGGCCGAGCATGCCGGCGGCAGCAAGGCGACGGTGCGCATGCTGGCCAATACCGCGGCGCTGTCGGAGTGGTTGCCGGAGCGGCTGGCCGATTTCCTGAAGGCGCATCCGGGCATCGATCTGGCACTGGCCGAACGCGGCAGCGAGGCGGCGGTGGAAGCGTTGCGCGAGGAGCGCGCCGACCTGGTCGTGGTGGCCGGGCACGCCATGCTCGATGGACTGGATGCGCGGCCGTTCCGCGAGGATCGGCTGGTGCTGGTGGTGCCTTGCGGTCATCGGTTGGCGGCGCTGCCGTCGTTGTCGCTGGCCGATGCGCTGGAAGAGGATTTCATCGGGCTGGCCAGCGACAGCGCGTTGCAGCGGCACTTGGTGGCGCAGGCGGCGCGAAGCGGAAGCCGGCTGCGCGTGCGTGCACATGTGCAGGATGCGACGGCGGTATGCCGGATGGTCGCGCGTGGGGCGGGCATCGCGGTGTTGCCGCAGGCGGCGGTGGGGCGTTCGGCGGCGCGAGGGGAGCTGGCGACGGTGCGGTTGGTGGATGCCTGGGCGCCTCGCCAGCTGTGGGTGGTGACTCGGTTGCAGGATCGTGGGCAGGCGCCGGTGGAGAGATTGCGGGATTGGTTGGTGGGGTAGGGGTGTTCCGTAGGGGGGGCTTTTGATCTTTGTGGGTTGCGGTGGTGGTTGTTCTTGCTTGGGTGTTTTTCTTTCTGCCGTTCCCGGTAATCGATCTGCCGTCGTTCCCGCGAAGGCGAGGATCCAGTGACTTTCCCCGTCACCTATCCGATCCACGCTACCTCTCTATCGTCATTCCCGCGAAGGCGGGAGGCGCTTTTCAGCAGCCGGACGGCTGATCATCCAGGGACGTTGCCTCTTGGGCCTCTGCCAATAGCAATAAAAGCCAAAGCTTTCGCCTTTGGCGAGTTACTTTTCTTTGCTTGTGCACGCGCGCTGCAGGAGCAGCGCCGCACGGCGAAGCCGCCCGAAGGGCGCGGCACAGGGATGTGCCGCGTAAAGGAAAGTAACCAAAAGAAGCGCTTCACAGCAGCCGAACGGCTGATCAAGCACACCCCGCCTACGCGCCCGCAGCTACGCTGCGGGTCCGCGGAGCCGGCGGGATTTTTCGACGCGACTCGTCCGCTATGCGGCCGAGCCCTGGGCATTCGCCGCGCGGCGAATGCCCGCCTGCCGGGGCGAAGCAGTGCTTCGCCTTTTTCCGGCGAGCCCATGCACGTCGCCCTTCGGGTTTTTCCCGCCACCTCCGCCGCTTCGGAGGGGCCGCGCCGCAGTGGCATTCGTAGGCCATGGAGGTTGGCGCGCCGCCGCGCGAGGAGGTGCTGCCCATCTCGCGCAAGATCACGAGCAACGGCAACAACTTGGCCGTCCTGGGCTTCGCTTTTGCGCGATGTCACGGCCAGGCCAGTTCGGCCATCACGGGGAAGTGGTCCGAGGGCCAGTGGCCCTGCGGCCGGGCGTCGAGCGTGGCGAAACGGGTGGCGGTCAGGCCGCGCGTGAGGATCCAGTCGATGCGCCGGTCGGGCTGGCCGGTGAAGTCGTGGAAGGTGGCTTCCGGGCCGGCCGGGGCGGGGGCCTGCACGCGTGCGTCGGCAAGCAATGCGGTAAGCGTGCGATAGGTGGGGCTGTCCGGTGTCGTGTTGAAGTCGCCGGTCACCACCACGGGGATGCCGGCCGGCAGGGCCTCCAGGCGCGAGACGATCAGCGCCGCGCCCTTGGCGCGCGCCGGTTCGTCCTCGTCGCGGTAGGGCAGGTGGGTGTCGAACAGGTAGAAGCGGCGATGGTCGGAGAGGCGCTCGAACAGGCCCCAGTTCACCATCCGCGGCAACGGGTGGCCCCAGCTGATGCTGCCCACCACTTCCGGCGTGTCGGACAGCCAGAAGTCGCCGGACTGCACCAGCTTCAGGCGGCGGCTGTCGTAGAACACGCCCATGCGCTCGCCGTCTTCGCTGCCGTCGCGGCTGCGGCCGAACCAGCGGTAGTCCGGCAGCTGTTCGGCCAGGTAGTCGGCCTGCTTCTTCACCAGCTCCTGGGTCCCGAAGATGTCCGGATGCTGCTCCCGGATCAGCTCCGCCATGGCGCTGCGGCGAACCTCCCAGCGCTTGTCGCCGTCGGTGTCGACCGGCACGCGCACGTTGAACGAGATCACCCGGAGCGTGTCCGCGGCCAGGGCCTGGCCGCTGGCCAGGATGCCGGACAGCGCCATCAGCACCACCGGGAGACGTGAAGCCCACCTGTATCCAGGCATTGGAGTTCCTCGCGTTGTCGAAACGCCAAGCGTGCCATGGCCGGGTTTTCAAGGATGTGTCGAATCGGGCGTTCTGACCGCAACGTGAGCGCCGTGGCGATGCCCGGGGCGGCCCCGGACCCCCTTGCGCGATAATCCGGGCCTGGTTCTCGAGTACCGGATGCCGCCATGAACGTCCTCCACAAAACGTCAGCGATCGGCCTGCTGCTGGCCACCGGCCTGTCCGGATGCGGCGGCAAGGGCGACACGATGCTGATGCGCGAATCGTTCAACTCCGACAACACCTATTCGCGAAGCTTCGACGCCAAGCCGGCCGTGGCCTGCGAGGCGGCGCGGCGCGCGCTGCTGAGCCAGGGCTACATCGTGGCGCGGGCCGATGCCGCCACGGTGGAAGGCAGCAAGAACTTCCAGCCGAAGGACGACCTCCACGAGCAGCTGGACCTGCGCGTGTCGTGCGTGCCCCAGGGCGAGGACAAGTCGTGGGTGTTCGTCAGCGCGCTGCAGGACCGCTATGCGCTGAAGAAGAGCCCGACCTCGGCCAGCGTGGGCGTGAGCGTGCTCGGTTCGGTGTCGCTGCCGATCGGCAGCACCGACGACTCGCTGGTGAAGGTCGCCAGCAGCACGGTGCAGGATGCGGACTTCTACAACCGCTTCTTCGAGCGGGTGCAGCTGTACCTGCCGCCCGCGCCGGCCCAGCCCGCGCCGCCATCGCCGCCGGCGCAGGCGTCCGAGGCCGTGCCGGAGGCGGTCCGGCAGGCGCCGCCCGCTTCCGGCGATGGGCCGCAACCGTAGGTGTTTCTTCACGCCTCCGGCTGCACGCTTAACTTGACTTCCGCGCTTCACGGCATATTCGCCGCCGGCCTCGCATAGTGCCCGGCAAGGCCGGCCCAGGCCGGCGCGATGGAGGTGACGTCATGAGCAACCGCATCCGCAACGCCCTCGCGGGCGCTTCGCTGCTGTCGATGCTCGCGGTGGGAGCCGTGCAGGCGCAGACCTACGGCCCGCAGGACGAAGGGCGCCGTTTCAGCGACGGCACGGTGGTGAAATGCCACAAGGAAGAAGTGCAGAAGAACAGCTCCGACCCGAACCGGGTCGGCGGCACCGTGGCAGGCGCCGTGATCGGCGGCCTGGTCGGCAACCAGCTCGGCGGCGGCAGCGGCAAGAAGCTGGCGACCGTGGGCGGTGCCGTGGCCGGTGGCGCGGCCGGCCGCTACATCCAGGGACAGCGCCAGCAGACCCATGGCGACCGCGTGGTGCAGACCGTGTGCGAGCGCGTGCGCCGTTGAGCCGCGTGCGCGGCCAGTGCGACGGCCGCACCGCGTGGCGCGGTCCTGGCTGCAACGGACCTTGCCGTTCCGTCGTCCCGGCCGCTCCCGCGCGTTCCGCTAGGACCTGAGCTTGCCGCCGCGCCCGTCCAGGCCCGTGCCCTGGCGCCGCCTGCGGCAGCTGCCGGCGTTGGCGTTGCTCTGGTTCGCCGGGAGCCTGGTGGCCGGGGCCACGGCGCTGGACGACGCCTCGTCCGGCTGCCTGGAGGCGCTGCTGCGCGGACTGGGTTGGCGCATCGAGACCGATGAAGCCGGGCAAGCCCGGGTCGTGGAAGGAACGCCGTGCCGGCGGGGATCGCTGGCGGAGGCGCAGGCGGCGGGCGACCTGCGCCTGGTGTTGCCGGCACGGCTCGGTCCGGACGACCGTCGCCGGCTGTTGCGCGAAGCGCTCGATACCCAGGCCAGCCGCTGTGCCTATGCCTTCGAACTGGGCGATGCGGCCCGGCGCGCGGCCGCGCGGCTGCAGGGCAATCCCGGATACCGGTTCAGTGCAGTCCAGCTCGGCTGGATCGGCTTCGGCCTGCGCGGGGCGCGGGCACAGGGCTGGGAGCGCTTCCGCAGCTTCGGCCGCGGGTATCGGCCGGTGGTCGGCAATGCCCGGGCCATCGAAGCGTTCTACTCCGGGCACGTGCGGTCCGATTGCGGCGTCGGCCGGCAGGTGGCCCAGCTCGCCACGCTGCGGGAGCTGTACGGCGACGCCGCGTTCGACCGCGCGTTCGCCGCTCCGGAATTGTCGATCGGCACGTTCATGACGCTGCACGGCACTGACAGCATCCTGCTCGGCCGGCACGCGGGCGAACTGTTCGCCGACGGCAAGGCCGAGAAGACCGCGGCGCTGGGACGGCAGGCCTTCATGGGCGCGCCCGGGTTCATCGAGCACGTGTTCGACCGGACCTCCCTGGACGACATCAACAACCAAGCCGAGAATTTCGTGGTGGTCGACGTCGACGCGGCCGCCGCCGAGGCGCTGGCGGCCCACGGCGGGCTGCGCCACTACGATGCGGTGAACCGGCGGATCTGGGAACTGGCGCGGCGGATGCCGCAGACCGGCTATCGCCGCTTCGAGCGCTTGCTCTACGAACGCGACGAGGACCTGCGCGCGGCCCTGCCGCCGGAACACCAGGCGCTCGTCGCTTCGATGCAGGCGTTGCTCGACGATCCGTTCTATCGCGGTTTCATGATCTACGTGCACCCGCAGGGCGTGCGGCCGATCGGCTACCACGTCGCACGGTTGCTGGACCGGAACCCGCGAACGCCGTACTCGATCGACCTGGCCCTGCACAACCTGCACACGACCCTGTACCGGCGCTGGATCGACAGCCGCCTGGAGGCGTGCGCCGCGAGCATCGCTGGAACGGATCATTGAAACCGCAGTGGCGCCGATGCCATGCATTCGTGCCACTCTGACGACAACAACCTGATCGAGGTGAAGCATGGAACTGGGAATGGTGGGGCTGGGGCGGATGGGCGCGAACATGGCCGAGCGCCTGGTGCGGGGCGGCCATCGCGTCGGCGGATTCGATCCGGGCCAGGCCGCCCGCGACGCCGCCCGGGCCAAGGGCATCGCGCCGTACGCATCGCTGGCCGAGCTGGTGGCCGCGTTGCCCAGCCCGCGCGTGGTCTGGCTGATGGTGCCGGCCGGGCAGATCGTCGACGACACCCTGGCGCAGTTGCAGCCGCTGCTGGCGGCGGGCGACGTCGTCGTCGACGGAGGCAACTCCTACTACCGGGATTCGCAGCGGCGCGCCGAGGCGCTGCGCGCGCACGGCATCGGCTACGTGGACTGCGGTACCAGCGGCGGCATCTGGGGCCTGAAGGAAGGCTACAGCCTGATGGTCGGCGGCGACGAGGCGGTGGTGGCGCGGCTGGCGCCGATCCTGTCGACGCTGGCGCCGCGGCCGGACGCCGGTTGGGGCCGGGTAGGCCCGAGCGGAGCGGGGCACTTCACCAAGATGGTCCACAACGGCATCGAGTACGGCCTGATGCAGGCCTACGCCGAAGGGTTCGCGTTGATGCAGCGCAAGCAGGAATTCGACCTGGACCTGCACCAGGTCGCCGAGATCTGGCGCGACGGCAGCGTGGTCCGCTCGTGGTTGCTCGATCTCACCTCCGAGGCGCTCAAGCAGAACCCGGACATGCACGGCATCGCCCCGTACGTGGCCGATTCCGGCGAAGGCCGCTGGACCGTGGCCGAGGCGATCGACCTCGACGTGCCGGCGCCGGTGATCACGCTGTCGCTGCTGGAGCGGCTGCGCTCGCGCGACAAGGATTCGCTGACCGACAAGCTGCTGGCCGCGATGCGCAACCAGTTCGGCGGCCACGCGGTGAAGACCGAGGCCGAAGGCGGATGACGCCGGAGGCGGCACGGGCCGCGACGAGTCTCCGCAGCTCGCGCCGCTTCCATGGCGCCCGCAACGTCAGCCGGCGGAGGGAACCTCCAGCCGCTGCCCGAGCCGGGCGCTGCGCACGGCCAGTTCCAGCAGTTCCATCAACCGCAGCGCCTGCGCCGGCGTGACCGGCGCAGGCGCCGTACCGGCCATCGCGTCGCGCCACTGCGCGTAGCAGCGGCGGTAGTCGCCGCGCTCGCTGGTCACGGCGGCCGCATGGGAGCGGCCTTCTTCGTCCACGCGGGTCAGCACGCCATCGCTCGGGTCCAGTCCCCACTCGGGGCCGCCCGGGCGCCGGCCCGCGCGCAAGGCGTCCTCCTGCGTGTCCAGGCCGTGCTTGACGAAACTGCCGCCGGTGCCGTGCACGGCGAAGCGCAGCCGCGCATCGGAAACCAGCGAGCCGGCATGCAGCACGGCCCGCATGCGCGGGTAGTGCAGCACGACGTCGAACCAGTCGTCGCTGCGCGCGCGTTCGCGCTGCGCGTCGATGTCGGCCTGGATGGCCTGCGGCGTACCGAACAGCTGCAGGGCCTGGTCGAGCAGGTGCGGGCCGAGGTCGAACCACAGCCCCGCGCCGGGCGCATCGCTCTCGCGCCAGCGGTCGCGCACCTGCGGCCGGAACCGGTCGAAGTGGGAATGGAACTCGGCGATGCGGCCGAGCTCCCCGGCATCGAGCAGGCGCTGCACGGTCAGGAAGTCGGCATCCCAGCGCCGGTTCTGGAACACGCTGGCGACGCGGCCCGCGCGCTCGGCCGCCGCCAGCACGCGCCGGGCTTCCTCGGCGGTGACCGCGAACGGCTTGTCGACCAGCACGTGCTTGCCGGCGGCGAGCGCCTCGCAGGCGAGGGCGGCATGGGTATCGTTGGGCGTGGCGATGACGACGGCATCGATGTCCGGGTCGGCCAGTGCCTGTCCGCGCTCGGCCAGGCAGCGCGCGTCCGGGAAATCCCGGCCGGCCGCAGCCTGGCTGGAGACGATGGTATGCAGGCGCAGGCCGTCGGTGGCGGCGACCAGGGGCGCGTGGAAGACGCGTCCGGCGTAGCCGTAGCCGAGCAGCGCGACATTGAAGGATCCGGCCATGGCGATGCATGCCTGAATGGGTGGGTGCCCGGATGATAGCCAGTCAAGACCGGATGAAGGGAACGCGGCGGGACGCCCGCGGCGGTCACGCGCGCTGTACGCCCTGCGCGGAACATGGATCGTACCTATCCCAGGAGGAGCCGAGATGAGCAAGCGCAACCCGATGATTTCCCCTGTGCTGGCTGCATCGCTGTCGCTGGGCCTGCTGGCCGTCGCGGGCCAGGCGTGGGCCGTCGATCCGCCGCCGCAAGGTTCGAAGATGGAATCCGACGAGCCGGTGACCGATACCTGGATCACCACCAAGGTGAAGAGCGATCTGCTGGCGACCCGCAACGTGTCCGGCACCGACATCAAGGTGGAGACGCGCAATGGCGTCGTGAGCCTGTCCGGCACCGTGAAGAGCCAGGCCGAGCGCGACAAGGCCGTGGCCACCGCCAGGGCGATCAAGGGCGTCAAGAGCATCGATGCCAGCGGGCTCGAGGTGGGCGGCAGGTAAAAGGGCAGGGCGGTTAGCCGATGGCGAGCCATCGGCGGGGATGCAGGGCGCGTCGACGACGCGCCCTTCTTCATGGCGAGGGGAAAGCGGAAACCGGAACGTCCGCGCGTTCTTCACGCGGAGTGCACTTACGATTGCCGGTTTTCGGCGACGTTCAGTAAAGTGACGGGACGGGAAATCTTAACGGTTAATCACGACAGGAACGTGATGGCGGACAATGTCGCGCTATCGCCACGGCGAACGACGGGAAAGGGATCGATGCAGGCAACGAGCAGTGCAGACGTATGGGACCGCTGGCGCCTGCCATTGCTGGCATTGGCGGTGTTCCTGATCGTCGTCGTTCCCTCGTTGCTGCTGCAGCAGATGGCGCGCAATGCCGACAGCGCTGCCAACCGCGCATCGCACAGCCAGGAAGTGCGCGAGCAGGCGCAACGCCTGGAAGCGTCGCTGCGCGACCTGGAATCGGCCGCACTGGCGCGTTCGCACGACGTGGACAAGCCGATCCTGCGCGAGCGCATGGCCGAAGGCCGCCAGGAAGCCGAAGCGGCACTGGCGCGCCTGGCCGTGCTGACCCGCGACAACCCCAGCCAGCAGTTGCGGCTCGGACGCACGGAGGCCACCGTCGAACGCCGGATGGCGACCGCGGAGGAAATCGCCACCACGCGCGATCCCGCGCAGATCCGCGTCCTGATCGAGGACATGACCACGCGCAGCCCGGTGCGCGCCCTGATCGACGGCGTGCAGGACGAGGAAGCGCGCCTGCTGGCGCTGCGCCAGGGCGAGATGCAGCGCCAGCGCACGCTCTACAACGTATTGAGCTGGACCGCGCTGGTGGTGCAGTTGCTGCTGTTGGGCACCGTGGTGTGGCTGCTCCAGCGCCAGATCCGCCGGCGCCTGGTGGCCGAACGCGGGCTGCTGCATGCCAGCGGCCGCGCCTCCGCGGTGCTGCAGACCGTGCGCGAGCCGATCGTGCTGCTCGATGGCCAGCAACGGGTGATCCTGCACAACCCCGCCTTCGCCGAACTGTACGGGCTGGAGGAAGGCGCCAAGGCCCCCGAGCAGTTGCTGCTGAAGGACGTGGGCGGCGGCGCCTGGAACGACGTGCTGATCCAGCAGCGCCTGTCGGACATCCTGCTGCGCGGGCGCGAGCTGTGGGACTTCGAGCACGAGCAGCGCGCCGCCGATGGCGTGGTGCGGACCATGCTGCTCAACGCGCGGCGCATGCTGCTGCCGGGCTCCGAGGACGAAGTGGTGCTGATGACGGTCAGCGACATCAGCCTGCAGAAGGCCGCGCAGCGGCGCATCCAGGAGCTCAACCGGCAGCTGGAGGGCAAGATCGAGCAGGTGTCGGAGGTCAACCGCGAACTGGAGGCCTTCAGCTACTCGGTCTCGCACGACCTGCGCGCGCCGCTGCGCCACGTGGCCGGCTTCGCCGACAAGCTGTCGCGCCACCTCGGCGAGCAGGCGGACGAGAAATCGCGCCACTACATGGACGTCATCAGCAGCTCCGCGCAGCGGATGGCGGCGCTGATCGACGACCTGCTGGTGTACTCGCGCCTGGGCCGCAGCGCGATGCGCATGCAGGCGGTGGACATGCAGTCGCTGGTGGCAGAGACGCGCTCGATCCTGGACGCCAACCTGCAGGCGGAGAATTCCGCGCGCCGGGTGGAATGGCGGATCGCCCCGTTGCCGATCCTGGTGGCGGACGAGAACATGATGCGGCAGTTGTGGATGAACCTGATGAGCAACGCCGTCAAGTACAGCGCGAAGCGCGAAGTGGCGCGCATCGAGATCGACTACGAGGCGCTGCCCGACGGCAGCCACCATTTCGCCGTCCGCGACAACGGCGCCGGCTTCGACATGGATTACGCCAGCAAGCTGTTCGGCGTGTTCCAGCGCCTGCACAAGGCCAGCGAATATCCCGGCACGGGCATCGGCCTGGCCAGCGTGCGCCGCGTGCTTTCGCGCCATGGCGGGCGCATCTGGGCCGAGAGCGCGGTCGACCAGGGCGCCACCTTCCATTTCATCCTGCCTCCCGCGCTTGAAGCGGCCAACACGGAGTCCAACGCATGACCTCCATTCGCACCATCCTGCTCGCCGAAGACAGCGCCGCCGACGCGGAAATGGCCGTCGACGCGCTGCGCGAGGCCCGGCTGGCCAACCCGATCGTGCACGTGGAGGACGGCGTGGAGGCGATGGACTACCTGCTGCGCCGGGGCGCGTTCGCCGGCCGCGAGGAGGGCCTGCCGGCGGTGCTGCTGCTGGACATCAAGATGCCGCGCATGGACGGGCTGGAAGTGCTCAAGCAGATCCGCGCCGACGAGCAGCTCAAGCGCCTGCCGGTGGTGATC
This sequence comes from Xanthomonas boreopolis, assembly GCA_014654535.1. Taxonomy (GTDB): domain Bacteria; phylum Pseudomonadota; class Gammaproteobacteria; order Xanthomonadales; family Xanthomonadaceae; genus Pseudomonas_S; species Pseudomonas_S boreopolis. The sequence continues at coordinate 9,952 of BNBA01000024.1, read as the reverse complement.
CTCTCGTCCTCGCGCGAGGAGCGCGACCTGGCGCTCAGCTGGGACCTGGGCGTCAACGCCTACGTGGTCAAGCCGGTGGACGTCGACCAGTTCTTCAACGCGGTCAAGACCCTGGGCACGTTCTGGGCGGTCATCAACCAGGCACCGGAGCTGGGTTGAGCGCGATGTCGAACGAAGCCGCAAAGCTCGGCACGCTGCGGATCCTGCTGATCGAGGATTCGCCGGAGGACGCCGAACTGTTGTCCGACCAACTGCTCGAAGCCGGCCTGGACGCCGTCTTCGAGCGGGTGGACAGCGAGTCGTCGCTGCGCCTGGCGCTGGAGTCGTTCCAGCCGGACATCGTGCTGTCGGACCTGAGCATGCCCGGCTTCTCCGGCTACCAGGCGCTGCGCGTTGTGCGCGAGAACAACGCCGCGATGCCGTTCGTGTTCGTTTCCGGCACGATGGGCGAGGAGACCGCGGTCAAGGCGCTGCAGGACGGCGCCAACGATTACATCATCAAGCACAATCCCACGCGCCTGCCGGCCGCGGTGGCGCGCGCGGTGCGCGAGGCGCGCGCGGACATGGACCGCCGGCGCGTGGAAGCCGAACTGATGCGCGCGCAGCGCCTGGAGAGCCTGGCGCTGCTCGCGGCGGGCTTCAGCCACGACCTGCGCAACATCCTGCAGCCGCTGCTGATCGTGCCCGACCTGCTGGCCGGGCGTACCGACGATCCGCAGTTGCGCCAGCTCGCCAACGTCATCGCCGAATGCGGGCGGCGCGGGCACGAAATGGCCGAATCGATGCTCTCGTTCGTGCGCGGCTCGAGCAAGGCGCGCGAGCAGGTGGCGATCCCGCAGTTGTTCCAGGCCGTGCAGTTGCTGCTCAAGAGCAGCCTGCCCGAGGGCGTGCACCTGCGGCTGGACGTGGCCGACGACGCGCTGAGCGTGGAGGCCAACTACACCGAGCTGCAGCAATGCCTGCTCAATCTCGGGCTGAACGCGCTGCAGGCGATGCCGCACGGCGGCACGCTGACCCTTTCCGCCGCCGCCACCGATGCCGAGCATGTCCGCCTGAGCGTGGCCGACACCGGCGTGGGCATGAGCGAGGAGACCCGCGCCCGGCTGTTCAGCCCGTTCTTCACCACCAAGGCCGACGGCACCGGCCTGGGCCTGGTTTCGTGCAAGCGCATCGTCGAGTCCTACGGCGGCAGCATCAGCGTGGAGAGCGCGCCGGGCAAGGGCACGAGCTTCGACATGGTGTTGCCGGTGCGCGCCGGCGTGGTGGCGGAGGTCGAGTCCGACGCGCCGCTGGTGCCGGGCAGGGGCCAGCGCATCCTGCTGGTGGACGGCGAGGCCACGCGGCTGTCGCTGCTGGGCAACGCGTTGTCCAGCCAGGGATACCGGCCGCACCTGGCGATCGATGGCGCCGCGGCGTTGCAGTACGCCCAGCAGAACGTGCTGCCGGACCTGGTGATCGTGGACAGCGACATCATCCTGCTGTCCGCGGTGAGCCTGCTGCTGACGATGCAGGAACTCGGCTACCAGGGCCCGGCGATCGTGCTGGAGGACATCGGTTCGCCCTTGCAGCACGAGCACTACCCGGCCGAGATCCCGGTGCATGTGCTGCACAAGCCGCTGGAGATGCGCCGGGTGTTCCGTGCCGTGGCGATGGCGTTGGAAGAGCCGTGATTCGGGATTCGTAGAAGCCGGCTTCGGAGAGACGCCGGCTACGGCAGGGGGATCGGCCTCGACGGGCTTTGCCGGCCTACCGTGGCCTGAAACCCCCAGGAGAAACATCGGATCGCTTGACAGCCAGGTCTTGGCAAGGACCCTTGCCCGAATCCCGAATCCCGAATCCCGAATCCCGAATCCCGAATCCCGAATCCCGAATCCCGAATCCCGAATCCCACCCCTTCACTGCTGCGCCGCTTGGTCCTCCGGATCGCGGCGGATCGCCGAGCGCCGGGGCGGCAGCGGCGGCAGGGCGCCGGGCGCCGCGGAGGTGTCGGCTTCGGGGAGCGCCGGCTCCCAGGGGAAGCGCGGCAAGGTGCGCACCGCATTCTCCAGCTTGCGCGACCAGTTCTCGTGGATGTCGGCGTACAGCGGCGTATCCGCCTCTAGGCGCATGCGCTCGGTGACGCGCAGGTCGTTGGTGCGGATCAGCGCCAGGTCGATCGGCATGCCGACCGACAGGTTGGAGCGGATCGTCGAGTCCAGCGACACCAGCGCGGTGCGGGCGGCGTCCTCCAGCTTCATCTCCGGGCGGATGATGCGGTCCAGGATCGGCTTGCCGTACTTGGACTCGCCGATCTGCATGTAGGGCGTCTCCGGCGAGGAGGCGATCGCGTTGCCGAGCGGGTAGATCATGTACAGGCCCGGCCGCTCGCCGGCGATCTGGCCCCCCAGGATCAGCGTGGCCGAGGTGCTCACGCCGCTCTGCTGGGCCTGTTCGCTGAGCTTGGCCTGGCTGGATACCAGCACCTCGCCCACGTACTCGGCGGCCTCGAACAGGTGGCGGAACGCGCGCAGGCTGCGCGGCGCGCCGTCGTCCGCGTCCCGCTGCAGCTTGGCGAGGGTGAGCTGGGTCGTGGCGAGATTGCCGGCGGACATGATCGCGAACACCGCCTGCCCCGGGTATTCGAACACATGCAGCTTGCGATGGACGCGCACGTCGTCCAGCGAGGCATTGGTGCGGGTGTCCGCGGCGAAGACCAGGCCTTCGTCTGTTTCGATGCCGACGCAATAGGTCATGGTGCTGCCCGTGGCTGTGCAGGCCGATTCTATGCACCGCGGCGGGGCGGTGACTAGTGCGGGACCGCGCCGCCGGGCCGCACGCCGCGGTTGACGCTGCCCCGCCGCGCATGCGCGAATATCGCATGACCACGGTGCTTCTCAGCCTCGGCAGCAACCTCGAACCGGCGCGCCATCTGGGCGCGGCGCTGCGCGAGCTGCGCGCGGCGTTCGGCGAGCTGGCCGTTTCGCCCGCGTACCTGACCCCGGCCGTTGGCTTCGACGGGCCGGATTTCCTCAACAATGCGGTGTCGCTGGAGACCGACATGGCACTGCCGGCGCTGGACGCCTGGCTGCATGCGCTGGAGGACCGCCACGGCCGCGACCGCAGCGGTCCGCGCTTCGGCAACCGGACCCTGGACGTGGACATCGTCTTCTATGGCGATGCGATCGTCGAAGGGCCGGGCCACCTGCGCATTCCGCGGCCGGAGCTGAAGCATGCCTTCGTGCTCCGGCCGATGGCCGACATCGCGCCGGATTTCGTCGACCCGGTGACCGGACGCACGCTGGCCGAGCTGTGGCGGGCGCATCCGGACCACGACCGGGCGTTCGAGGTGGTGGCGCTGTAGCGCCGGATGGGTCTGGCTGGGCGCATCGGCGCTTGTGGGCGCGGGCGGCTTCTGCGGGAACGGCTTCTGTGGGAGCGGCTTCTGTGGGAGCGGCTTCAGCCGCGATGGGGCTTTCGTGCAGATCCCTCTGCAACAGCCTGCACATCCCTGTGCAGGGGTTCAATGGGAAAAACCCATCGCGGCTGAAGCCGCTCCCACAAGAGCCAATGGAAGCTGGCTCCCGCGGCGGCGGCGCGCGTTGTCAGGACAGCGTGCGGCCGCCGTCCAGCGGCAAGGTGTGGCCGGTGACGTAGCCGGCGTCTTCCAGCAGCCAGCGCACCGCCTCGGCCACTTCTTCCGGGGTGCCGGTACGCGCGAGCGGCGTACGCGCCAGCAGCGCCTGTTGGGCGGCCTCGCTCTTGCCCTGTTCGGGCCACAGGATGGCACCGGGCGCGATCGCGTTGACGCGCACGCGCGGCGCCAGTTCCAGCGCCAGCGAGCGCGTCAGCATCGCCAGCGCCGCCTTGGCCGCGGTGTAGACGGCGTGGTCGCGCAGCGGCTGGCGGGCGTGCAGGTCGGTGATGTTGACGATCGCCCCGCTGCGGGCCTGCAGGTGCGGGGCGGCGGCCTGGGCGAGGAAGAACGGCGCGCGCGCGTTGACCGCGAACAGGTCGTCCCACTGCGCCGGCGTCGCGCCGCCGAGCGGGGTCGGATAGAAGTTCGAGGCGTTGTTGACCAGCGCGTCCAGCCCGCCGAACCGCGCCAGGCACTGCGCCACCAGCCCGGCCGGGGCCTGCGGGTCGCGCAGGTCCGCATGCAGCGTCGCCACGCTCCCCGGGCGCAGGGCCAGCAGTTCATCCGCCAGCGCCTGCAGCGCGTCGCCGGAACGATGGGCGTGCACGGCGAGGTCCCAGCCGCGCGCGTGCAGGCGGCGGGCGATCGCCGCGCCGATGCGGCGCGCGCCGCCGGTGATCAGGACGACCTTGGCAGTTGAAGACATCGCGTGGTTCCCGCTCGGCTATCCTGTGCATTGTCCACGCAATCGATCCCGCCATGCACGCCGACCTTCCCCCTCCCGGTACCGACGCGCTCGAGCACAGCGAGCGGCTCGCGGCCCACCTGCGGGCGGAGATCATGGCCGCGGGCGGGGCGATCCCGTTCTCGCGCTTCATGGAAGTGGCGCTGTATGCGCCGGGCCTGGGCTACTACAGCGCCGGCGCGCACAAGTTCGGCGAGGTCGGCGATTTCGTCACCGCGCCGGAGCTGGGGCCGCTGTTCGCCGCCACCGTCTCCGGTGCGCTGGCGCCGGTGCTGCAGCAGCTCGGCCCGCAGTCGCGCATGCTCGAACTGGGCGGCGGCAGCGGCGCGTTCGCCGAGGTCACGCTCAAGCGCCTGCTGGAACTGGACGCGCTGCCGGAACGCTATGCGATCCTGGAGCCGAGCGCCGACCTGCGCCAGCGCCAGCGCGAGCGGCTCGGCAAGTCGCTGATCCCGCCGGTGTTCGACCTGGTCGAATGGGTGGACGGCCCGTTCGCCGACGACTGGAACGGCGTGCTGTTCGCCAACGAGGTGATCGACGCGCTGCCGACCCCGCGCTTCCTGATCCACGAGGGCGAGATCCACGAGGAGACCGTCGCGCTCGACGGCGAAGGGCGCTTCGTGCGCGGCATGCAGCCGGCCGATCCGCTGATGGTCGCCGCGGTCCGGCACGTCGAGGCGTACCTGGAGCGGCCGTTCGAGAACGGCTACCGTTCCGAACTGCTGCCGCAGCTGCCGTACTGGATCCAGGCGGTCGCGGGCGGGCTGAAGAGCGGCGCGATGCTGTTCGTCGACTACGGCTATCCGCGTTCGGAGTACTACCAGCCGCAGCGCACCGACGGCACCTTGCGCGCGTTCTATCGCCACCGGGTGCACGACGACCTGTACCGCTGGCCGGGACTGCAGGACCTCACCGCCTCGGTGGACTTCACCGCGCTGGCCGAAGCCGGCACCGGCGCCGGCTTCGACCTGGCCGGCTATTGCACCCAGGCCAGCTTCCTGCTCGGCAATGGCCTGCACAAGCTGCTGGAAGTCGCCGATACCCGCACCGACGAGGTCGGGCGCGTGCGCCTGCGCGAGCAGGTGAAGCGGCTGACCCTGCCCAGCGAGATGGGCGAGCGCTTCCAGGTGATGGGGTTCTCGCGCGACGTCGATCTCAACGCCGCGTTCCTGATGGGCGACCTGACCTGGCGGTTGTAGGTCGTGCCGGTCTTGCGTCCGTTCGCGCGGCCCCGCTTGTGGCAGGGGCTTTGGTGGCTCGGCGTCGCCGTGGTGTTCGCGGTCTGCCTGCTGCCGGCGCCGGACCTGCCGCAGGTGCCGGAAGGCGGCGACAAGGTCGAGCATTTCCTGGCCTATTTCCTTCTCGCCGCGGCTTCGGCGCAACTGCATGCGCGGCGCGCGACGCTGTGGCGGCCGGCGCTGGGCCTGCTGCTGATGGGCGTGCTGATCGAGGTGTTGCAGGGCGCGCTGACCGCCACGCGCAGCGCCGATCCGGCCGATGCGCTGGCCGACGCGGTCGGCGTGGTCGCGGGGCTGGCGCTGGCGTGGACGCCGGCGCGTGGCTGGTTGCAGGCGTTGGATCGGAAGTTGTTCCGGTAATGCTGCTCCCACAGAGAAGCTACAGCCGCGCCGGATCGATCACCACGTGCTTGATGCGCAGGCGCTTCCACGTGTAGGTGACATGCACCAGGCCATCGCGGGCCTGGATCACCGCCGGATAGGAGAACTCGTCCTTCGGGCTGTGTTCCAGCGTCAGCACGCGGCGCCAGTGCACGCCGTCGCGGGACAGCGCCACCGCCAGCGTGCCGCGGCCGTCCCACCAGTCCTTGCCGGCCACCGCCGGGTTGTAGACCAGCAGGGCGCGGCCATCGCGCAGCATCGTCGCGTCGATGCCCGCGTTGGGGTTTTGCAGATCGAGCAGGGTCATCGGCGACCAGGTCTCGCCGCCGTCCTCGGAAAAGGTGCTGAAGACGCGGTCCTGCCGCGTGCGCCCGAGCGCCTGCAGGCGACCGTCCGGGTGCAGCAGCAGGCTGGGCTGGATCGCGCCGATCTGGGCCGGATCGTTGAGGTCGCCGCCGCGCTGCCAGTGCGTGCCGCCGTCGTCGCTCCATTCGATGTGGGCGCGCCACCGCTCGCCATCGGCCTCGGTGCTGCTCGGGGCGAGGATGCGTCCATCTGGCAACTGCAGCGGCTTGTTCTTGATCGGCCCGAGGATGCCGCCAGGCAGGCGCCGCGCCGTCGACCAGTGCCGCCCGTCGTCGTCCGACGTGGCGAGCAGTCCCCACCACTGGCGCGGGTTCGGGCCGGCCTTGTAGTAGAGCTGCAGCGGGCCGTGCGCGGGCTGGAACAGCACCGGGTTCCAGGCCGGCTGGGTGCCGCCGTCGGCGACCTTGCGCGGCGCGGACCAGCCGTTCGCATCGCGCTCGCTCAGCCAGATCGCCACGTCGGGCGCGCCCTCGTGCTCGCCGCCGAACCAGGCGGCCAGCAACTGGCCGTCGCCGGTCTCGACGATGGTCGAAGCGTGGCTCTGCGGCGTGGGCGGCGCCTCGGCGACGAACTCGCCGAGCACGATCGGCGATGGCGCGGCCGAAGCGCCTGCGGACGACAGCAAGGCCAGGGCGGCGAGGGCGAACAAGCGCGGCATGGAATGGGTCCGTGGGATTGGTGATATACCTGTATATGATCTATTAAATACCATATGCTCGAGGTTCAGGGCGGCCGCCGGCCGCCGACCCCTTCGAGGATCCGCGATGAAACGACGCCCGCTTTCCCCGTTGCGCTGGTTGGCCGGATTCGGCCTGGCCTTGGCCCTGCCGGCCGCGATCGCCCAGAACTTCGCCGAGGTGAAGCCCTCGCCGCAGCAGGTGGCATGGCAGGACCTGGAGTTCGGCGTGATCGTGCACTTCAACCCCAACACCTGGCTCGACCAGGAATGGGGCGACGGCACCGCCAGCCCGAAGGTCTTCAACCCGACCCAGGTCAATCCCGGCCAGTGGGCGCGCGCGGTCAAGGCCGCCGGCGCGAAGTACCTGATCCTGGTCGCCAAGCACCACGACGGCTTCGCGCTGTGGCCGACCGCGCAGAGCGAATATTCGGTCAAGAACAGCCCGTGGCTGGGCGGCAAGGGCGACCTGGTGAAGATGACCGGCGAGGCGGTGCGCAAGGAAGGCCTCGGCTTCGGCATCTATCTCTCGCCGTGGGACCGCCACGAGCCCAAGTACGCCGATTCCAAGGCCTACGACAAGTTCTACGCCGCGCAGCTGGTGGAACTGGCCTCGCACTACGGCCCGATCACCGAGTGGTGGCTGGACGGCGCCGGCAGCGCCGGCCATGTCTATGACTTCGACAAATACATGGAAGAACTGCGCACTTACCAGCCGAACGCGATGGTGTTCGCCGACACCGCGCTGTTCGAGTACGGCGACATCCGCTGGGTCGGCAACGAGGCCGGCTTCATCGAGGGCGAGAACTGGAACGTGATCGATCGCCACGGTTACCTGCGCTGGCGCCCGGTCGAGGTCGATACGCCGCTGCACAAGCTGCAATGGTTCTGGCACCCGAACAGCGACGAGACGCTCAAGAGCGTGGACGAACTGGTCGAGATCTGGGAGAAGAGCGTGGGCCTGGGCGGCCAGCTGGTGCTCGGCGTCGCCCCGGACAAGCGCGGGTTGCTGCCGGAGGCCGACGTGCAGCGCCTGAAGGAGATGGGCGAAGCGATCCAGGCCCGCTACGGCGCGGACAGGAACCTGGTGCCGCGCAACCTGAAGAATCCCGGCGCGATCGCCGCGGCGGTGGACGGCGACCGCGACACCTTCTGGAGCGCGCCGGAAGGCTCGCACAGCGCGGTGCTGGAACTGCAGTTCAAGCAGCCGGTCACCTTCGACGCGGCGCTGAGCATGGAGTGGATCAACGACGGCCAGCTCGTGCAGAAGTACGCGGTCGAGGCCTGGCAGGACGGCAAGTGGGTGCGCCTCGCGCAGGCGCAGGCCATCGGTCGCATGAAGATCGACCACTTCGCCCCGGTGACCACCAGCAAGGTGCGCCTGAACATCCTGTCCAGCGCGGACGCGGTGCATATCCGCGAGTTCCAGCTGTTCGACACGGGGAAGGGCGCGGTGCGTTGAGTTGGAGATGACGGCGCCGGGTAGGGGCAGGTCCGCCTGGTGAGGCGAACCTGCCCCCGTCGCTACTTGCTACGCGTCGCCTTGCATCGACAAGCTGCACAGCTCTCGGGGGATGGCTAACGCTTGAATTGAACTGACCCGCGAAGCGGGTTCAGCTTGAATGAATTGTTAGGCCGCAGCCAGCTATTGCGCACTCGGCGGCTCCCACAGCTCAACTTTGTTGCCGTCCGGGTCGATCACCCATCCGAACTTGCCGAAGTCCGATGACTCTGTACTGTCCAGCACGTTGCAGCCTTCAGCGCGCAACGCTGCAAGAAGTGTGTCGAGATCAGCTACTCGGAAATTGAGCATNGGCTCGACCGCGAGGGCTCAAACGGGCATGTTTATGCAGGTTCATCCGGGGCTCCTGGGGCTGGGTTGGCTTCGCAACCCCCCATCTTCCAGAGATGCCACGGATGAACAACCTACTGAGAGATCACATCTAGTTCACTGCCGCATAGGCAGCTCAGAAAGTTGCGCTCGAAAATCTCACCATCGGAATAAGGTTCACTGCCGCATAGGCAGCTCAGAAAACATGCCGCCACATGCCTGCCCGACTTTTGGGGTTCACTGCCGCATAGGCAGCTCAGAAATGCTACCGGCCGCCGAAGAGCATCGTGACCGTGACCTGAGACGGATCGTGTAGCCAGTTGGCTGGTGAGTTCTCTACCCTTAACAGGCAAGGAGAGCTCCATGAAGAAGCGATTCACCGACGAACAGATCATCGGCATCCTGCGTGAGGCCGAGGTCGGCGCCATGTCGATCAAGGCGCTGTGCAAGAAACACAACCTGACCGAGCAGACCTTTTTCCGCTGGCGCAACAAGTTCGGCGGCCTGGATGTACCCGACGCCCGCCGGCTCAAAGACCTGGAGTCCGAGAACGCCCGGCTCAAGCGGCTGGTGGCCGAGCAGATGCTGGTCATCGATGGAATGAAGGAGATCGTCCGAAAAAAATGACGACCCCGTCGGAACGACGCGACACGGTCCAGGTGCTGGTCCGTCGGGGGATCTCGCAGCGGAAGGCCCTGCATTACCTGGGTTTGAGCCGCCGCATCGCCAGCTACGCCCCGCGCCAGGCCGCCAAGGACCAGGCGGTGGCCGAGCGCTTGCTGGCCGCGTCGCCGAAGGTGCCGCGGTTCGGGTATCGCCGGATGGCGGCCTGGCTGGACCTGGGCGAGGCCCGGGTGCGGCGCCTGTGGCGTCGGCTGGGCTTGAACATTCCCCGCCGCCGGCCGCGTCGCCGCCGATCCGGCAACGATATCCGCCTTCCGGGCGCGGTTCGCCCGAATGCCGTCTGGAGCTACGACTTCGTCCACGACCAGATGGTCGACGGGCGCGCCTTGAAGATGCTGTGCGTGATCGACGAATACACCCGGGAGTGCCTGGCCATCGAGGTCGGGGCCAGCCTGCGGGCGCAGGACGTGATCCTGAC
>BNBA01000023.1 GCA_014654535.1 Xanthomonas boreopolis | reverse complement strand
TGGCGCGTGCCGAGATCAGCCCAAGCGCGGAACCGCCGACCACCACGCTCTCGTCGCCCGTGGCCTCGCTGAACTCGCCCACCGCCACGCTGCTCGCGCCGCCGGCCGTGGCCGCCACGCCGACCGCGGTGGCGTAGTCGCTCGATGCCACCGCACCGTAACCCAGCGCCGAGGACAGGTAGCCGGTCGCTTCGCTGTAGCCGCCCAGCGAGGTCGAACCGATCCCCGAGGCCGCGCTGCGGAAGCCCACCGCCGTGGCCTGGTTGTCGCTGGCCGTGGCCTCGTTGCCGATCGCCGTGGTGTAGGTCGAAGCCGCCTGCGCACCGGCGCCGGTCGCGGTCGCGCCGACCTCGGTGGCGACGGCGCCACTGCCGATCGCACTGCTGTTCTCGCCCAGCGCCTGCGCGTTGCTGCCCAGCGCCGCGGCGTTGGCGCCACTGGCCAGCGCATCCAGGCCGACCGCGGTGGCGCCGTCGGCCAGTGCGTTCGCCCCGCTGCCGTAGGCCGACGCGCCCGCACCGATCGCGTTGCTCGCCTCGCCCGCCGCGGTCGCGTTGTCGCCTTCCACATAGGCACCGGCATCGCTGTCGGCGCTGCCGCTGGCCTTGAAGTATTTGTCGGTGGCCTGCGCCACCGCCGCCACTTCGTCCAACTGCGCCACGTTCACCGCGTCGGTCGCTTCCGTGCCGGCCGCCACGTTGGTGACCTGGCGCTCCGCACCCGCCGCACCGACCGAGACCGTGTTCGCGCGATCGGCCACCGAATTGGCGCCGAGCGCGACCGAGTTGGCCCCACGCGCGGTGCTGTAGAAGCCCACCGCCGTGCTCATCTCGCCGCTGGCCCAGGACTCGGCGCCCAAGGCGCTGGCGCCCGCCCCCGGCGCGTAGGCGAAGTAGCCCAGCGCCGTCGCTTCCAGGCCGGACGCCTCGGTCAGCGTGCCGGTCGCGGTGCTGTAGTCGCCGGAAGCGATCGCACCGGCACCGAGCGCGGCCGACGCTTCGCCGCTGGCCTGGGTGGACACGTACAGACCCAGGCCCGGGATCAGGTCGACCGGCCCGCCCAGCGCGACGCTGCTGGTGCCGGTCGCGGTGCTTTGCGTGCCCACCGCGGTGCTGAAATCGCCGATCGCATTGGCGACCGCGCCGAACGCCGAGGCTTGCGCCCCGGACGCATATGCGCCGACGCCGTAGGCCGACGCGGCGAAGCCCGACGCATCCGCGCTCGCGCCGACCGCGGTGCCGCCGACGCCCGCGCTGGTCGCGCCGGTCTCCACCGGCACGCCGCCGTTGGTGATCAGCGGATCGCCATTCTCGTCGACCGCATTGCCGCCGACCGCGACCGCGGCCGGCCCGGTGGCCTGGGCGTTCTGGCCGAACGCGGCGCTGTTCTGTCCCGATGCCAGCGCGTTGTAGCCGACCGCGGTGGCGCCGTCGGCCAGCGCATTGGCGCCGCTGCCGAGCGCGGACGCGCCGATGCCGATCGCGTTGCTCGCCTCGCCGGCCGCAGTCGCGTCGTCGCCCTCGACGTAGGCACCGGCGTCGCTGCCGGCACTGCCGCTGGCCTTGAAGTACTTATCGGTGGTCTGCGCCACCGCCGCCACTTCGTCCAACTGCGCCACGTTCACGGCATCGGTCGCTTCCGTGCCCGCCGCGACGTTGGTGATTTGCCGTTCCGCACCGGCTGCGCCAACCGACACCGTGTCGGCACGGCTCGCCACCGAGTTGGCGCCGAGCGCGACCGCGTTCGCGGCCGAGGCGCGGCTGTTGCTGCCCAGCGCGGTCGCATCCTGCTGCAGCGCGAAGGCGCTTTCGCCCAGCGCCGTGGCATTGGCGCCGCTGGCATAGGAATTCCAGCCGATCGCCGTGGTGTAGTCGCCGGTCGCCCAGGCGCCCGCGCCCACCGCCGCCGCGCCGATGCCGCTGGCGCGTGCCGAGATCAGCCCAAGCGCGGAACCGCCGACCACCACGCTCTCGTCGCCCGTGGCCTCGCTGAACTCGCCCACCGCCACGCTGCTCGCGCCGCCGGCCGTGGCCGCCACGCCGACCGCAGTGGCGTAGTCGCTCGATGCCACCGCACCGTAACCCAGCGCCGAGGACAGGTAGCCGGTCGCTTCGCTGTAGCCACCCAGCGAGGTCGAACCGATCCCCGAGGCCGCGCTGCGGAAGCCCACCGCCGTGGCCTGGTTGTCGCTGGCCGTGGCCTCGTTGCCGATCGCCGTGGTGTAGGTCGAAGCCGCCTGCGCACCGGCACCGGTCGCGGTCGCGCCGACCTCGGTGGCGACGGCGCCATTGCCGATCGCACTGCTGTTCTCGCCCAGCGCCTGCGCGTTGCTGCCCAGCGCCGCGGCGTTGGCGCCGCTGGCCAGCGCATCCAGGCCGACCGCGGTGGCGCCGTCGGCCAGCNCGATCGCGTTGCTCGCCTCGCCCGCCGCGGTCGCGTTGTCGCCTTCCACATAGGCACCGGCATCGCTGTCGGCGCTGCCGCTGGCCTTGAAGTATTTGTCGGTGGCCTGCGCCACCGCCGCCACTTCGTCCAACTGCGCCACGTTCACCGCATCGGTCGCTTCCGTGCCGGCCGCCACGTTGGTGACCTGGCGCTCCGCACCCGCCGCACCGACCGAGACCGTGTTCGCGCGATCGGCATGGGAACCCTGCCCCAGCGCGACGCTCCCGACCGCTTCGGCGGTGGCATCGGCGCCCAGCGCGACGGTGTCGTCGGCATACGCGGTGCTGTAGTTGCCGACTGCCGTGCTGTTGGCGCCCGGCGTCCAGGCCGCACCGCCCACCGCGGTGGAGTAGTCGCCGGAAGCCTCGGTCGGCAGGAAGCCGGCCAGCGCACCGCCGACCGCGACGCTGTTGTAGCCGCTGGCGACGCTGCCCTGGCCCGACGCGGTGCTGTAGTCCCCGGAGGCGGCCGCGTCGCCGCCCAGCGCGACCGCGCCCGAGCCGGATGCGGTGCTGAAGTTGCCTACCGCGGTGCTGTTGAAGCCGCCCGCGCTGGCATAGCCGCCCAGCGCGGTGGCGTAGTTCGCGCCTGCCTGCGCGCCGAAGCCGAATGCCGCCGCGCTGGTGCCGGCGGCGATGCTCTCCGCGCCGATCGCGGTGCTGAGTTCGCCCGAGGCGGTGCTGTAGTAGCCGTGCGCGGTGGATTCGGTGCCGGATGCCTGGCTCAGCGCGCCCACGGCCGCCGCCGCGGCCCCGCTGGCGACCGCGCCGGTACCTGTGGCGACGCTGTGCTCGCCGGTGGCCTGGCTGCCGGCACCGATGGCCACCGCGTTCTTGCCGGAGGCGTTGGCGCTACCGTCCACCACGCAGCTGTCGATGATGCTGCCGCCGAGCACGACGCAGTTCTGGTTGCCGCCGACTTCGACCGATTGCGCCATGGCCGCGCCGGGCGTCCCCGTGGCGAGCACCGCGGCTACCGCCGCGGGCAGTACCAGACGACCGCGGCGCGTCGTCCCCCCTTGTGCCACCTGTCCCCTGCTGTCGCCGCTGGCCAGTTCCGAGGCCACGGTCCACAGACCCAGCGATGCGTTCCAGACCTTGCGATAAATCCGATTCATCGACGTCTTGCTCCTTCGAATAGGCTGGTTTTTTGGTGAAAAACTCACCACCGCACGGCAACTTCCAGCCATGCGATCCCCCTGAGGTTGTCCGGCGGCACGGCCCGTTCGCTTGTCTTTGCCAAAGCTGGACGTCTTTTGCGAACTCCGTCAAAAAATGAACAGAAGCAAACCGTGCGGCGTGGTCCCAGTGTTAACAGCGGCAAAAAGTCGCGTCAAGTTTTTGACGGATTTCTCAATAAAAACGAGAAAAATCAACGATTTATGCAAAAACGGCAACTTCCCGGTAATTTCAATCAAAACAATCACCTAAGACACGAACAGCCCATTCCTGCCATGCGGCGCACAAAAAAAGCCCGCCGGGATGGCGGGCTTTCGTGGCGGATGGAACGGCGATCCGGGACGATCAGCCGCACCAGACCCGCGCGTTGCGGAAGATCCGCAACCAGGGCGAATCCTCGCCCCAGCCGGCCGGCGACCAGCTCAGGTTGATGCTGCGCGGGGTGCGTTCCGGGTGCGGCATCAGGATCGTGGCGCGGCCATCGTCCGTGGTCAGGCCGGTGATGCCGTCGGGCGAACCGTTCGGGTTGAGCGGATAGCGGGTGGCGACGTTGCCCTCGCCATCGACGAACCGCAGCGCCACGCGCGCGGCGGCCTGGTCGACGGCGTTGTCGAACTCGGCGCGGCCCTCGCCGTGCGCCACCGCCACCGGGATCCGCGAGCCGGCCATGCCGCGCAGGAAGATCGACGGCGACTCCACCACTTCCAGCAGCGAGGTGCGCGCCTCGAACTGTTCGCTGCGGTTGCGCAGGAAGCGCGGCCAGTGCTCCGCGCCCGGGATGATGTCCTTGAGCTGGCTCAGCATCTGGCAGCCGTTGCACACGCCCAGCGAGAACGTGTCGGCGCGCGCGAAGAACCCGGCGAACGCATCGCGCAGCGCCGGGCGCTCCAGGATCGAGGTCGCCCAGCCGCGCCCGGCCCCGAGCACGTCGCCGTAGCTGAAGCCGCCGCACGCGGCCAGGCCGCGGAAGTCGCGCAGGTCCACGCGGCCTGCGATCAGGTCGCTCATGTGCACGTCGAAACTGTCGAAACCGGCACGCTCGAAGGCGTTGGCCATCTCGATGTGGCTGTTGACGCCCTGCTCGCGCAGGATCGCGACCTTCGGCCGCACGCCGGTGGCGATGTACGGCGGCCGCTCTTGCGCATCCTGCGCTCGCGGCACTTGTACATCCATGTACGGCGCCGCGATGTCCTCGGCCGGGTCGAACGCCAGCTTCGGCTTCAGCCCGGGCGCGTTGAAGTCGCGCGCGACCTCGCGCTCCTCGTCGGCGCTCTCCGGGTTGTCGCGCAGCTTCTGCATCGCATGCGTCACCGACCACCAGGCGTCGAACAGTTCTTGCCAGCTCCACTCGGCCAGGGTCTTGCCCTCGGCGCCGACGCGGATGCGCGGGGCGGCCACCGGACGAGCGATGCGCTGCGCGCATTCGGTCAGGGCATGGCGCTCGACCAGGTCGGCGAACGCGGCGCGGTCCTCGGCGGCGATCTGCACGATCGCGCCGAGTTCCTCGTTGAATAGGCTGCGGAAGGCGTCGTCGCCCCAGCCGTCCAGCAC
Organism: Xanthomonas boreopolis; assembly: GCA_014654535.1. Lineage (GTDB taxonomy): Bacteria > Pseudomonadota > Gammaproteobacteria > Xanthomonadales > Xanthomonadaceae > Pseudomonas_S > Pseudomonas_S boreopolis. The sequence continues at coordinate 68,920 of BNBA01000023.1, read as the reverse complement.
GATGTCCAGGCCGCGCCGGGACGCGAACGCCATCTCGCACATCGCCGCGAAGGCGCCGCCGTCGCTGCGGTCGTGGTAGGCCAGCAACAGGCCGGCCTCGCGCGCGTCGCGGATCAGCTCGAAGAACGCGCGCAGGCGCTGCGGATCGTCCAGGTCCGGCACGTCGCCGCCGAACGCCGGCAGCGCCTCGTCGCCGGCATGCACCTGCGCCAGCACCGAGCCGCCCAGGCGCTGCTTGCCGCCGCCCAGGCCGATCAGCCACAGCTCGCTGTCTTCCTCGCGATCCAGCAGCGGCACCAGCTGGCGGCGCGCGTCGGCGACCGGGGCGAAGGCCGAGATCACCAGCGAAACCGGCGAGACCGACTTGTGCGCGACGCCATCGGCCTGCCATTGCGCCTGCATCGACAGCGAATCCTTGCCGACCGGGATGCTCACGTCCAGCGCCGGGCACAGTTCCATGCCCACCGCCTTGACCGCGTCGAACAGCAGCGCATCCTCGCCGGGATGGCTGGCTGCGGCCATCCAGTTGGCCGACAGCTTGACCGTGTCCAGCGCCTCGACCGGGGCGGCGCACAGGTTGGTGATCGCCTCGCCCACCGCCATGCGCGCGGCGGCGGCCGAGTTCAGCAGCGCCAGGGGCGTGCGCTCGCCGATCGCCATCGCCTCGCCGGCGAAGGTGTCGAAGCCGGCCAGGGTGATCGCGCAATCGGCCAGCGGCAGCTGCCACGGGCCGATCATCTGTTCGCGCGCGGTCAGGCCGCCGACGCTGCGGTCGCCGATGGTCACCAGGAAGCTCTTGGCGGCGACGGTCGGGTGCGCCAGCACCCTCAGGCCGGCCTGGTGCAGGTCGAGCCCGGACGTATCCAGCGCGGGCCAACGCGGCGCCGGCGGATGCGCGGTATCGCGGTGCATCTTCGGCGGCTTGCCGAAGAGCACGTCCATGGGCAGATCGATGGGGTGAGCACTGCCGCGCGGTTCATCCGGACGCCCAGCGTGCTTCGCCGGGCCGGGTGTGCCGGACGCGGGGCCGTTGCCATAGACGGATTCGACCGTCGCCCCATACCCCACCACCAGCCGCTCCTCGGCCGTGGCCACGCCGACCGCGGCGAACGGGCAGCGCTCGCGCGCGCAGATCGCCGCGAACTCCTCGAGCCGGTCGGCCGGCACGCCGAGCACGTAGCGCTCCTGCGATTCGTTGCACCACAGTTCCAGCGGCGACAGCGACGGGTCGTCGGTCGGCACCCTGGCCAGGTCGATCACGCCGCCCACGCCGGAGTCGTGCAGCAGCTCGGGGATCGCGTTGGACAGGCCGCCGGCGCCCACGTCGTGGAAGAAGTGGATCGGGTTGTCCGCGCCCAGCGCCACGCAACGGTCGATGACTTCCTGGCAGCGCCGCTCCATTTCCGGGTTGTCGCGCTGCACGCTGGCGAAGTCCAGGTCCTCGGTGCTCTCGCCGGAGGCCACCGAACTGGCCGCGCCGCCGCCCAGGCCGATCAGCATCGCCGGGCCGCCGAGCACGATCACCGCGTCGCCCGGCTGCAGCTTGATCTTGTCCACCTGCACGCGATCGATCGCGCCCAGGCCGCCGGCCAGCATGATCGGCTTGTCGTAGGCGCGGGCGATGCCGTCCTCGGCCAGCTCGAAGCTGCGGAAGTAGCCGAGCAGGTTCGGCCGGCCGAACTCGTTGTTGAATGCGGCGCCGCCGAGCGGGCCGTCGAGCATGATGTCCAGCGCCGACGCCATGCGCGGGTTCAGCGCGCGCGGCGCCTCCCAGGGCTGCGGCAGGGTCGGGATGCGCAGGTGCGAGACGCTGAACCCGGTCAGGCCGGCCTTGGGCTTGCCGCCGCGGCCGGTCGCGCCCTCGTCGCGGATCTCGCCGCCCGCGCCGGTGGATGCGCCCGGGAACGGCGCGATCGCGGTCGGGTGGTTGTGGGTCTCGACCTTGATCTGGAACGCGCTCGGCACCACCGCCTCGCTGCGATAGCGGCCGGTCTTCGGATCGGGGCGGTAGCGCGCCGCCGGATGGCCCTCGATCACCGCCGCGTTGTCGCTGTAGGCGCTGAGCGTGTGCTGCGGGGTCTGCTGGTGGGTGTGCTTGATCATCCGGAACAGGGACCGGTCCTGGTCCTTGCCGTCGATGGTCCAGCTGGCGTTGAAGATCTTGTGCCGGCAGTGCTCGGAATTGGCCTGCGCGAACATCATCAGCTCGACGTCGGACGGATCGCGCCCCAGCTCGGCGTAGCGCGCGCGCAGGTACTCGATCTCGTCGGCCGCCAGCGCCAGGCCGAGGCGGGCGTTGGCCCGCTCCAGCTCCGCCAGCGGGATGCGCTCCACCGTGCCGCGCGGCAGCGCGGTGAACAGCGCCTGCGCCGCGTCCGCGCTGTCCAGCAGCGACTGGGTCATCGGATCGTGCAGCAACTTGCCGAGCGCAGCCTGCTCGGCCGCATCGGCGGGCCAGCCCAGCAGGTCGACGCGCATGCCGCGTTCGACGCGCTTGATCGGCTGGCCGGCGCCGCGCACCAGCTCGGTGGCCTTGCTCGACCAGGGCGACAGCGTGCCCAGCCGCGGCACCACGAAGCGCGACTGCGCCGCATCCGCGGGAACGACCGGCTCGCCTTCCGCCTGCAGGATGCGGCACAGCGTGTCCAGCCCGGGCGTCCGGCCGGGCTCGGGATCGATGAAGTAGACGTGCCAGGCGCCGGCGATGCGCAGGTCGGGAACGACGGACTGCAGGCGGGATTCGAGCCGGGCGAGACGGAACGGCGACAGGGCGGTTGCGCCCTCGAGGACGATCATCCGGGAAACCGTGGAGGTAACGGGCCGGCTATTGTACCGGAGTCAGCCACGCCCCTCGCCTTGAGCCCCTCTCCCCGAAGCTTCGAAACCCCTCTCCCTCCAGGAGCAGGGTTGGGGTGTGGGGGCACAGGGGCGGAGCCCCTGGGCCACGTCCAAGCTACGCGAGGCTTCGGCCGTACCCGCATCGCCCTTCGAGCCCCTTCTCCCGCGGGAGAAGGGAAAAGCACGGATCAGCGGCCGCCGCCCGCGCTCGCCGCCGCCCGCTTATCCAGCGCCGCGCGCAGCTGCGCCGGCGGCAGGTAGCCGCCCAGCTGGGTGCCGTCCGGGGCGAAGATCGCCGGGGTGCCGTTCACGCCCAGGCGCTGGCCCAGGTCGTATTCCATCGTCACCGGGTTCTTGCAGCTGCGCGCCGAGACCGGCTGGCCCTGCTTGGCGGCGGTCAGCGCCTGCTTGCGGTCGGCCGCGCACCAGACCGAGACCATGTCCTTGTAGTCCTGGCTGCCCAGGCCCATGCGCGGGAACGCCAGGTACTCCACCGCGATGCCCTGCTTGTTGAGCTCGGCGATCTCGCTGTGCAGCTTGCGGCAGTAGCCGCACTCGATGTCGGTGAAGACGCTGATCGTGTACTTCGGGTTCGGCGGCGCGAACACGATGCGGTCGGCCTTCGGGATGGCCTCCAGCTGCTTGCGGCGATAGGCGAGCAGGCCTTCGCTGGCGGCGAACTGCTTGTTCTGGATGTCGAACGGCTGCGCCTGCATCAGGTAGCGGCCGTCGTCGGACACGTACAGCACCTGGCCGCCCACCACCACCTCGCGGAACCCAGGGAACGGCGCGGCACCGATGTAATCGGGCTTGAAATCCGGGTCCAGCGTGGTCAGCGCGGCGCGCACCTTCTGGTCGGCCGGGCCAGCCGGGGCGACCGGGGCGGCGGCCGGTTTGGCGGCGGCGGTCCCCTTGGCGGGGGCCGGGGCAGGCGCCGAGGACTGGGCGCAGGCGGACAGGCTCAGGGCACCCAGCAGTGCGGCGATGGCGAAACGAAGCATTCGTGCATCCGGAAGCGACGGTTACGCCGATTCTCGCACAGCGACGATGAAGCGCGGCCCCGGGCGCCGGCCCTATCCGCGCGGGTGGTGCCGGCGATGCAGGTTCTGCAGGTGCTCGCGCGCCACCAGCGTGTAGATCTGGGTGGTCGACAGCGAGCTGTGGCCGAGCAGCATCTGCAGCGCGCGCAGGTCGGCGCCGCGATTGAGCAGGTGGGTGGCGAAGCTGTGCCGCAGCCCGTGCGGGCTGATCTTGGCCGGGTCGATGCCGGCGGCCGCGGCATAGCGTTTCACCAGCGCCCAGAACGCCTGCCGGGTCAACGCGTGCCGCGCGGCGTCGATGAACAGCGGCACCTGCTTGTTGTCCATCGGCGGCACCGGCCTGCCCGCCGCCAGCGCCGGCCGCGCGCCGTCCAGGTAGCGCTGCAGCCAGTGCTGGGATTCCTCGCCCAGCGGCACCAACCGGTCCTTGCTGCCCTTGCCGGTGACCCGCAGCGCCCCCTGCCGTAGGTTGACCGCGCCTGCCGGCAGTTCGACCAGCTCGCTCACGCGCAAGCCGGCGGCGTACATCAGTTCCAGCATGGCCCGGTCGCGCAGGCCCAGGGGCGTGGCGATGTCCGGCGCCGCCAGCAGCGCGTCGATCTGGCTCTCGGTGAGGGCCTTGGGCAGCGAACGCGGCAGCTTGGGCGGTTCCAGCAGCGCGGTCGGATCGTCGCCGCGCTCCCCGTGCAGCACCTGCCGGCCGAAGAACGCGCGCAGCGAAGACAGCAGGCGCGCATTGCTCTTGGGCGAATAACGTTGCTCGAAGCGCCAGGCCAGGTAGGCCGACAGCAGGGCGCGATCGGCGCCGGCCAGCACGCCCGTTCCCGAGGCCGTCCCTGGCGCGACCTCCTCGGCTTGCGGACACGCCGGCCCGGCCATCCCTGGCCGGGCGCTCGCCGGCGCGCGAGCCAGTGGCTCGCAAGCGCGCCAGCTCGCCCAGCGCGCGAAGCCCTCCAGGTCGCGCCGGTAGCTGTCCAGGGTCTGCCGGGCCAGCCCCTGCTCGGCCCAGATGGCGTCCAGGAAGCGCTGGATCGCGCGCGCGTCCTCATCGCGCAATTCGGGCAACTGCGAGGCGAACTGGCGGCGCTCGGCCGGGGTCGATGCGGTCATGCGCACAGCTTAGAGCGGGCCGTGCGCTTGGCAATCGCGGGATGCGCGACCCGCCGCGGCGACCCGCGCTCCCGCGGCGCCGCACGCGCGGGCGCGAGCTGCCGGTATGCTGCGCACCGCATGCAGACCACCTCATCGCCCGATCTCCCCGAACGCCCCCGCAGCCTGGTCGGCTGGCGCCTGCTCGCATTGGCCTACGACGCGTGGCCGGTCGTCGCGTTGTGGATGCTGGTCGCGGTGCCGTTCACGCTCGGCTACACCTTCCTCGGCCACCACGATCCGCACCAGAACATCGCGCCGTTCTCGCTGCTGAGCTGGCTGCTGTGGGCAAGCTGCTGGCTGGTCACGGGCCTGTACGCGACGATCAGCTGGCGCCGCGGCGGGCAGACGCTCGGCATGCGGCCATGGCGGTTGCACCTGGTCGACGGGAAGCGCGCAGGTCCGGTGGCCTGGAAGGCGCTGTGGCTGCGCTACCTGGTCGGCACGCTGTCGCTGCTCGCCGGCGGACTGGGGTTCTGGTGGGCCTGGCTGGACCGGGAACGGCTGGCCTGGCACGACCGCGCGAGCGGGACCAGGCTGGTCCGCAGGCCCAGGCAGAAGCGCCCCTAAGTCCGCACGAGGCAGGGCCCTGCAGGCCCCTGCCCCCGGGTCAACTGCTGCGCCGCCGGAACAGCCAGCCGGAAATCAGCAGCATCATCACCGGCGACAGCGCGTAGGCGATGCGGTAGTCGAGTTTCAACGCGCCCGCCATGCGCCCGAAGAACAGCTGCAGCAGCCAGAAACCCAGCGCGAACAGCACGCCCAGGAACAGCCGCTTGCCCATGCCGCCGCTGCGCAGCGAGCCGAACGCGAACGGCACCGCCGCCAGGCACAGCGCCAGCACGTTGGCCGGATAGAACCAGCGGCTCCAGTACTGGTCCTCGTAATCGCGCGCATCCAGACCGTTGCGCTGGCGGTACTCGATGCTGTCGTGCAGCTCGCGCACGGACAGGTTGCGCGGCCGCGACAGGCCCGCCGCCAGCGCCGCCGGGTCCAGGCGCGAGTTCCACGGCAGCCGCTCGAACGTCTCGCGCTTGACCGAACGGGGTTCGAAGGTATCCCGGCGCACGCCGTGCAGCACCCAGCCGGAGGACACGTGCTCGGCGCTGACGGCATAGGTCAGCGTCTCCAGCCGCCCGTCGTCGCCGACCTGGTACAGCCTCACGTCGTGCAACTGCAGCGAAGTGCCGCCGGATTCGCCCAGCTTCTCCTCGCCGCCCTGGGCATTGAGGAAGGTGTCGCCCTCGCGCGCCCACAGCCCGGAATAGCGCGCCGTGGCCATGTTGGTGTTGTACTTGGCATTGGCCTTGAGCACGTCGGCCTGGTTCTGCGCCCACGGCGCCAGCGTCTCGCCGTTGACCACCATCGCGGCGGTCAGGATCGCGATGGTCGCCGCCACCGACAACCCGAGCCGGCGCCGCGACAGGCCCAGCGCGCGCAGCGCGGTCAGTTCCGAGGTCGCCGCCATCTGCCCCAGGCCCATCAACGCGCCGATCACCGCCGCGGTGGGGAACAGGTTGTAGGCGTTGCGCGGCACGCCATAGGCGACGTAGGCGACGGCATGGGCGAAGGTGTAGCTGCCCTTGCCGATGTCCTTGAACTGATCGGACACGCCCATCATCACGAACAGGCCCACCAGCACCGCCCAGGTCAGCAGCACCGTGGTCAGCACGGCGCGGCCGACGTAGATATCGTGGATGCGCGGCAGCAGCTTCATGCGGCGCTCCGCGGGCGGCCCAGCCGGCCATCACGGGCATACAGCCAGATCGCCAGCGCCAGCAGCGGCAACGTGAGCCACCACAGGCCGGCCGCGGCGGGAATGCGCCCGTCGGCGATCCAGCGCGCGCCGATCGTGGACAGGTTGCTGCCGACCACGTAGCCGAGGAACGCCAGCATCATCCGCCCGTAGCGCTGCTGCCGCGGGGCGCTGCGCGACAGCGGCAGGGTCATCAGGGCGAACGCCAGCGCCAGCAGCGGCGGCGCGATGCGCAGGTGCAGCTGGGCCTTGGCTTCCGGCCGCGGGTCGGCGACCAGGCGCGGGGTGGACATGATCTCGGGATCGTTCGCGTCCTGGCTGCCGGCGCTGTCGGGCAGGGCCGACTCGCTGACCGCGAACCGTATCAACCGGTAGTCCAGCCCGGCCTCGCCGGCCGGCCCCTCGACCCGGTAGCCGTCGTGCAGGCGCAGGAAGCGGTGGTTGCGGCCCTCCAGGTAGACCTCGCCGCGCTCGGCGGTGACCACGTCCAGGCGGCCGTCCTTCTCGCGCTGCATGAACACCTTGCCGAGCTGCTTGCCGTCCTGGGATACCGTATTCAGGTAGACCACGCCCCCGCCCGACAACGACGTGAACTGGCCCGGCTCCAGCCCGGCGATCACCACGCTGCGGTTGGCGTCCTCGATCATCCTGGCCGAGGTGGCGCTGGCCCATGGCCCCAGCCAGAGCGAGCAGAGGCCGGTGACCAGCACCAGCGGCAGCACCAGCATCAGGATCGGCCGCAGCAGCCGGCGCGGGCCGACGCCGATCGAGGTCAGCACCGCCATTTCCGAGTCCCGGTACAGCCTCGCCAGCGCCAGCAGCAGGCCCAGCATCAGCGCCAGCGGCAGGATCAGCGGCAGGTAGCTCACGAACTGCAGGCCGAGCTGGGACAGCAGCAGCCGCGCCGGGATGCCGCCGTCGGCGATCTTGCCCAGGATGTCCACCAGCACGCCGCCGACGCTGACCACCAGCAGGACGATCAGGGTGGCCAGGAAGCTCTGGGTGAAATCGCTCAGCAGGTATCGATCGAGCTTCGGCATGGGGTGGGGTTGATTTAAACTCTCTGATTCGTTCGCGGTACCGGGCAGCCTGCCACGCCCGGCGTAGACGGTCCGCGATTGTACGTACTTGCCGACGGAATCTGATCAATGGCCCTGCAATTCACCCTGAACCAAGCCGCCCCCGCCAGCGCGGAATTCGACTGCGTCGTGGTCGGCGCGTTCGCCGACGGCACGTTGTCGCCGGCGGGACAGGCGCTCGATGCCGCCAGCGGGGGCCGCATCAAGGCGCTGTCCGCGCGTGGCGATCTCGCCTGCAAGACCGGCGCCAGCACCCTGCTGCACGACCTGCCGAACGTCGGCGCCCCGCGCGTGCTGGTGATCGGGCTGGGCGACGCCGCCAAGTTCGGCGTGCCGCAATACCTGAAGGCGGTCGGCGACGCGGTGCGCGCGCTCAAGGGCGCCCCGGTCGCCAAGGCGCTGCTGACCTTGACCGAGCTGGCCGTCAAGGGCCGCGATGCCGCCTGGAACGTCCGCCAGGCCGTCGCCGCCGCCGACCACGCGGCCTACCGCTACACCGCCACGCTCGGCAAGCGCAAGCCGGAGGAGCGCGCACTGGCCGAATTCGCGCTCGCCGGCGACGATGCCACGGCGCTGGCGCAGGGCATCGCGATCGCCGAGGGCGTGGAGTTCGCCCGCGAGCTGGGCAACCTGCCGCCGAACATCTGCACCCCGGCCTACTTGGCCACGCAGGCGCAGGCCTTCGCGGCCGCGCACGAGGGCGCCGAGTCGGAGATCCTCGACGAGCAGCAGATGGAGGCGCTCGGCATGGGCTCGCTGCTCTCCGTCGCGCGCGGCTCGGCCAACCGCCCGCGCCTGGTGGTGCTGAAGTGGAACGGCGGCGGCGACGCCAAGCCCTACGTGCTGGTCGGCAAGGGCATCACCTTCGACACCGGCGGCGTCAACCTCAAGACGCAGGGCGGCATCGAGGAGATGAAGTACGACATGTGCGGCGGCGCCACCGTGATCGGCACCTTCGTCGCCGCGGTCAAGGCGCGCCTGCCGCTCAACCTGGTGGTGGTGGTGCCGGCGGTGGAGAACGCGATCGACGGCAATGCCTACCGTCCGTCCGACGTGATCACCAGCATGTCGGGCAAGACCATCGAGGTCGGCAACACCGACGCCGAGGGCCGCCTGATCCTGTGCGACGCGCTGACCTACGCCGAACGCTTCGAGCCGGCCGCGCTGGTCGACGTGGCGACGCTGACCGGCGCCTGCATGGTCGCGCTCGGCCACCAGGCCACCGGCCTGATGAGCAAGCACGACGACCTGGCCGAGGAACTGCTGGCCGCCGGCGAGCACGTGTTCGACCGCGCCTGGCGCCTGCCGCTGTGGGACGAGTACCAGGGCCTGCTGGACTCGACCTTCGCCGACGTCTACAACATCGGCGGCCGCTGGGGCGGCGCGATCACCGCCGGCTGCTTCCTGTCGCGCTTCACCGAAGGCCAGCGCTGGGCGCACCTGGACATCGCCGGCAGCGCCAGCGACGAGGGCAAGCGCGGCATGGCCACCGGCCGGCCGGTGGGCCTGCTGACGCAGTGGCTGCTGGACCGCGCCGCGAGCGGCGCGGCGTGATGGGTGATTCGTGATGGGTGATTCGTAAAAGCACCATGCCCATCGCCCCTGTCACTCGCTGCTGGCCGTGAACCGCTTTTGCGAATCACGAATCCCCAATCACGAATCACGGCTTCTTCCATGCCCCGCGCCGACTTCTACCTGATCGCCAAGCCGCGCTTCCTCGCCGAACCGCTGCGGCTGGTCTGCGAGCTGGCGCGCAAGGCCTACGACAGCGGCCAACCGACCCTGGTCCTGGCCCGCGACCAGGCCCAGGCCGAGGAACTGGACGACCTGCTGTGGGCGTTCGACGACGATGCCTACATCCCGCACCAGATCGCCGGCAGCGACGAGGACGACGACATCACCCCGGTGCTGATCGCCACGCCCGACAGCGACACGCCCTCGCGCCCGCTGGTGATCAACCTGCGCGACGCCGCCTGGGAAGGCGCCTGCGAGCGCGTGCTGGAAGTGGTGCCCGCCGACCCGGCCGCGCGCGAACCGCTGCGCGAGCGCTGGAAGCAGTACAAGGCGCGCGGCCTCGACGTGAACAAGTACGACATGTAGCCGAGAAGCGGGGATTCGGGATTGGAGATTCGGGATTCGCAGAAGCGTCCCCTCGTCCCGACATCCCGCTCCTGCGAATCCCCAATCCCGAATCCCGACCCCGCCCCAATGACTTCCCTAGCCCCCAGCTACGAACCCAAGTCCTTCGAATCGCGCCTGTACGCAGAGTGGGAGGCCGCCGGCCGCTTCAAGCCGTCCGGCAAGGGCGAGCCGTACACGATCCTGCTGCCGCCGCCGAACGTGACCGGCACGCTGCACATGGGCCATGCCTTCCAGCAGACCCTGATGGACGCGCTGGTGCGCTACCACCGCATGCGCGGCTACGACACGCTGTGGCAGGTCGGCACCGACCATGCCGGCATCGCCACCGAGATGGTGGTCAGCCGCAATCTCGCCGCCGAGGGCAAGGGCGAGACCCGCGATTCGCTGGGCCGCGAGGGCTTCATCGCCAAGGTGTGGGAATGGAAGCAGCATTCCGGCGACACCATCGAGCGGCAGATGCGGCGCCTGGGCACGTCGGCCGACTGGTCGCGCAGCACCTTCACGATGGATCCCCAGCCGTCGGCGGCGGTGACCGAGGCGTTCGTGCGCTGGCACGAGCAGGGACTGATCTACCGCGGACAGCGCCTGGTCAACTGGGATCCGGTGCTGCAGACCGCGATCTCGGACCTGGAGGTGGAGAACGTCGAGGAAGACGGCTTCCTGTGGTCGATCCGCTATCCGTTGTCCGACGGCGGCGGCGAGCTGGTCGTGGCCACCACGCGCCCGGAAACCATGCTCGGCGACACCGCGGTGATGGTGCATCCGGACGACGAGCGCTATGCCCACCTGATCGGCAAGACCGTGACGCTGCCGCTGACCGGGCGCGAGATCCCGGTGATCGCCGACGACTACGTGGACCGCGAGTTCGGCACCGGCGTGGTCAAGGTCACCCCGGCGCACGACTTCAACGACTACCAGGTCGGCGTGCGCCATTCGCTGCCGATGATCAACCTGTTCACGCCCACCGCGGCGATGAACGAGAACGCGCCCGAGCGCTTCCGCGGCCTGGACCGCTACGAGGCGCGCAAGCTGGTGCTGGCCGAACTCGAGGAACAGGGCCTGCTGGTCGAGGCCAAGCCGCACAAGCTGCAGGTGCCGCGCGGCGACCGCACCGGCCAGGTGATCGAGCCGTACCTCACCGACCAGTGGTTCGTGAAGATGGACGGCCTGGCCAAACGCGGCCTGGAACTGGTCGAGTCGGGCCAGGTGAAGTTCGTGCCGCCGAACTGGATCAACACCTACCGGCACTGGATGGAGAACATCCAGGACTGGTGCATCAGCCGCCAGCTGTGGTGGGGCCATCGCATCCCGGCGTGGTTCGACGCGCAGGGCGCGTGCTACGTCGGGCGCAGCGAGGCCGAGGTGCGGCAGAAGCACGGCCTGGGCGCCGACGTCGTCCTCACCCAGGACAGCGACGTGCTGGAAACCTGGTTCTCCTCGCAACTGTGGCCGTTCTCCACGTTGGGCTGGCCGGACGCGCAAGCGATGGCCGAGCGCGGCTTCGAGCGCTACCTGCCGTCGTCGGTGCTGGTCACCGGTTTCGACATCATCTTCTTCTGGGTGGCGCGCATGATCATGGCCACCGACGGCTTCACCGGCAAGGTACCGTTCCGCGACGTCTACATCACCGGCCTGATCCGCGACGCGCAGGGCCAGAAGATGTCCAAGTCCAAGGGCAACGTGCTCGATCCGCTCGACATCATCGACGGCATCACGCTGGACGACCTGCTGGACAAGCGCACGCGCGGGCTGATGCAGCCCAAGCTCGCCGAGAAGATCGCCAAGGCCACGCGCAAGGAGTTCCCGGACGGCATCGCCGCGCATGGCGCCGACGCGCTGCGCTTCACCATCGCCGCGCTGGCCGGCCACGGCCGCGACATCAAGTTCGACCTCGGCCGCGCCGAGGGCTACAAGAACTTCTGCAACAAGCTGTGGAACGCCAGCCGTTTCGTGCTGATGAACACGGAAGGCTTCTCGCTCCCCTCTGCCACCGGGAGAGGGACCGGGGGTGAGGGCAAGGGCGAAGCCGCGCTTTCTCCGAAAACCGATGCCGAGAAGTGGATCCTCTCGCGGCTTGCCAAGACCGTGGCCGAGGCCGAGGCGCAGTTCGCCGCCTATCGCTTCGACCTGCTCGCGCAGGCGCTGTACGAATTCGCCTGGAACGAGTTCTGCGACTGGTTCGTCGAGCTGGCCAAGCCCGCGCTCAACGGCGACGATGCCGCCGCGGCCGACAGCACCCGCCACACCCTGCTGTACGTGCTCGAATCGCTGCTGCGCCTGCTGCACCCGCTGATCCCGTTCGTGACCGAGGAACTGTGGCGCCAGGTCGCCCCGCGCCTGGGCATCGACGCGACCACCATCTCCCTGCAGGCGTATCCGCAGCCGGCCGATTTCGCCGTGCACGGGCGCACGAGCGCCGCCGAAGGCGGGGTGCCGGGAGCGGCCGGCCAGGACTTCGCCGGCGCCGAGGCCGACGTGGAGTGGCTCAAGGCCATGGTCACCGCATTGCGCCGCGTGCGCAGCGAGCTCAACGTGGCGCCGTCCAAGCAGGTCGCGTTGCTGTTGCAGGCCGGCCAGCCGGCCGACCGCGGCCGCGTCGAGCGCTTCGCCGCCCAGCTCAGGTTCCTGCTCAGGCTCGAGCGCATCGACTGGCTGGCGGCCGATGCCGCCACGCCACCGGCGGCCGCGGCGATCGTCGGCGAGCTGAAGCTGCTGGTGCCGCTGGAAGGCCTGGTCGACCTCGATGCCGAGCGCACGCGCCTGGACAAGGAGATCGCGCGAGTGGCCGCCGAGAAGGACAAGAGCGAGGCCAAGCTGGCGAAGTTCACCGAGAAGGTGCCGGCGGCGGTGGTCGAACAGGAACGCCAGCGCCTGGCCGACTGGAGCGCCCAGCTCGAGGGATTGCGCGAACAGCGCGCCAAGCTCTGAGCCGGCTCCATGCGGGAAGGGTCCCCGGTCGCGGCGGGGGTCCCGGTAAAACCTCGTCGCGAGCGATGGCCCCAGACCACCCAGCGTCGCTCCCATGCATGTATGGATGCGCGAAGCACGAAAGGCCACCGGATGCATTCCGGTGGCCTTTCGCTTCCGGACGGCCCGCCTCCTTACAGCTTGCCCGCGCCCGCCTTGGCGCGGACGTCCGCCGCGACCTGGCTGGCCGGCAACAGGTTGTAGGTGTACGGCGGCGTCCAGCCGATGCTGTTGTTCCAGCTGCAGGTCAAGGCCTTGCCGTTGAGCAGCGAGCCGAAGTCGCGGTACACGCTGCCGCCGTAGTTGGCGGCGATCTTGTCGCAGCTGCTGACGCCGGAGATATCGAACACGTTGTTCTCCGAGAAGATCTTCGAGCTCTTGCCGACGCCGTGCGCGTACGAGAACGGATAGACCGCGTGGCTCGTGCTGCCGACATGGTAGTTGTTGTACAGGTGCACCTGTCCGAACCGCACCCGCGGCGCGCGCGAGGAGATGTTCTCGAACAGCGAGTTGTGGATGGTGACCTTGAGCTTGCCGTCGTCGGTGGTGCGGCTGTCGCTGGAGCCGATCAGGTTGTTCTTCTCGTGCAGCTTGAACACCGTGTAGGAGATGGTCACGTAGTTCGCGCCGTTCTTCACGTCCAGGGCGCCGTCGTGGTGCTGCTTGGGACGGCCGTTGGCGGTGCCGTTCTGGTCGTCGGTGCGGCGCCCGTCGGTGAAGGTGACGTGGTCCACCCACACGTTGCTGGCGCCTTCGATCGTCAGCCCGTCGTACTCCGAATTCCAGTTGCCGGCGCTGCCGTCGTCCGGGTCCCAGACCGGCTCCGGATCCCACGGGTTCTCGATGGTCAGGTTGCGGATGATGACGTCGTTGGCCTTGACGTACATGTAGCCTTCGCGGATCTCCGCATTGGAGGTGATGCCGATGAGCGTGGTCTTGGCGGGGATGTCCAGGCGCGCCCGCGCCTTCATGTCGGCGGTGGTGGTGTACGGCCTGCCCTCGCTGACGTCGATGACGCCGCTGACCTTGATGATGCGGCCGTTGCTGCCCGCGCTCGCCTTCAGCGCGTTCTTCAGCTCCGCGGCGTTGCGCACGGTGTAGATGTCGGCCGCGGCCGCGCGCGATCCGCCGCGGGTGCCGCCGTTCTGCGTCGCCCACCCGGTGGTGGCGATATCGAGCGAAGCGTCCGCCCACGCCGGCTGCGCGGTGGCGAGCAGCGTGCACAGCACGAACGGAGTTGCCGCGATTGCGTATTTCGGTCTCATCGGGAATCCCTCCTCGAGGATTGACGTTGCGAGACGCCGCCACTGCGGCGTCCCGGCCGCTCTGCATGTTTTCGGCGTGCGCACTATTGGCGATATGCCGCGGCAGGAAAAGCGCAGGCAATCAGGATTGCAGAGAACGTCACGCGGACGGTCTCGAGGACAGGGAAACAGGACAGCAACGATGTCCCGCGCCATCGCAGGACAGCACCGGGAAGACCCGCGACGTCAGGAAAAGCCTTCGAAATGCAGCTCCATCGCCATCACCAGCGCATCCTCGCGCCCGTTGTGGGCCGGGTAGTAGCGCGGGCGGCGCCCGATCTCGTTGAAGCCTTCGGACTGGTAGAGCGCCACCGCGCGCGCGTTGGAGGGACGCACTTCCAGGAATATCCGGTGGGCGCCGCGATCGCGGACCAGCTTGACCAACGCGCGCAGCAACTGGCGGCCATGGCCGCGCGACTGTCGCGCCGGATCGATGCAGACGTTGAGCACGTGGGCTTCGTCCGCGGCGATGCTGACCATGCCGTAGCCGATCATGTCCCAGCCTTCCTCCACCACCAGGCCCGGATAGCCGGCCTGCAGGCAGTCGCGGAAGATGCCGCGCGTCCACGGGAACGGATAGGCGCGGCGCTCGATCTCCATCACCTCGTCGAGATCGATCTCGCGCATCGCGCGGAACGACAACGGCGCCGGCGCGCCGACCGCGCTCATGGCGAGGACCGCCTGCGCAACGCGCGCAACTGCGGCCACAGCGCGCGCTTGGCGGCCGGGTCGGCGCGCAAGGCGTCCAGCGGCCAGGTCGCCATCAATCGCTGCGTCTCCGGATCGTTCGGATTGCAACCGGAAGCGCGCAGCAGCGCGATCTGCAACCGGTCGGGCAGGCCGACGCGGGCGCGGCGCACTGCCGGTGCCGCGGCGCGGGACGCGGGCATGGCTTCAGGCGGCGCCGCCGGTGCGCTGCGCCGGACCGGTGCCTGGGGCGGCACCCGGGCCTCCGGCCGTTGCGCGCGCGTCGGCCCGGCCTCGAGCACCGGCGCGACCTCGGTGGCCGGTCCGGGAGCGGTGGCGGCCGTGGCCCGGTCGAGGTATACGGTATGGCCCATCGCCTGCAGCCACGACAGCTGCAGGTCGGACCACAACGGCTCGGCCGCGGTCCCGCTCATGCGCTTTCCGGCACCTTGCGCGCGCGCCGCCACAGCCACAGCGACGGCCCGGACAGCGCGTAGAGGATGCCGATCGCGAACAGCGTGCGCGGCAGGTCGATCACCAGGACCGCCAGCACGATCGGCACGAACGCCAGCGCCAGGAACGGGATGCGGTCGCCGCGCGGCTCCTTCGCGCCGCCCTTGAAGCTCCAGAAGCGGATCCGGCTGACCATCAGCAGCGCGGCCACGATCGTCACCCCCAGCGCCACGTAGCGCAGTTCCTCGCCGCTCCAGCCCAGGCTGCCGTCGGCGAAGGCCCAGACGAACGACATCATCAGCCCCGCCGCGGCCGGGCTGGCCAGGCCGACGAACCAACGCTTGTCGACCACGCCGACCTGGGTGTTGAAACGCGCCAGGCGCAGCGCCGCGCAGGCCGCGTACAGGAACGCCGCGGCCCACCCGACCCGGCCCATCACGCTGCCGTCGAACTTCAGCGCCGACAGCGACCAGTGGTACATCACCAGCGCCGGCGCCATGCCGAAGCTGACCAGGTCGGCCAGCGAGTCGTACTGCACGCCGAACTCGCTGCTGGTGCCGGTCAGACGCGCCACGCGCCCGTCCAGGCCGTCCATCACCGCCGCCACGAACACGGCGATGCTGGCCTGCACGAAGTCGCCGTTGGCCGCCGAGATGATCGCGTAGAAGCCCGAGAACAGGCCGGCGGTGGTGAACAGGTTCGGCAGCAGGTAGATCGTGCGCGAACGCGGAGCGGGTCTCATTTCTTCCATCGGCGCAGTTTAATCGACTTGCCAGCCCTGCCGGGGGGTGCTGGAATCCCCCGGGAACGACCCGGGGAAAACCGCGATGAAACTGTCCTGCGCGCTCGGCCTCGCGCTGCTGGCGGCCAGCACTGCAGCCGGCGCCGCCAACCTGTACAAGTGGAAGGACGCCAACGGCACGACCCACTACTCGGAAAGGCCGCCGGAGGACCGCAAGTACGACACCCGCCGGATCGACAGCCGCGCCGGGGTGGCCCCGGCGGCCGAAGCCGGGCCGGCCAGGCCCGAATCCAGCGAATGCAGCACCGCCCGGCGGAACCTGGAACTGCTGGGCGGCAGCGCCCCGGTGATGCAGGACACCGACGGCGACGGCAAGCCCGACGCCACCCTGGACGAGAACCAGCGCGCCGCCCAGAAGAACCTGGCCGACGCCGCCGTGAAGGCGTATTGCGCCCCCGGCAAGTAGCGCCCTGCCGTTCTCCGGGCGGCGTCCCGGGCCGCGCGCCGCCGGCGCGCATACCCCCGGCGCGCATGGACTGGCAAAATAGCCGCTTCCGCCTCCTGCGAAGCTTCCCGATGCGCCTTTCCCAGTTCCACCTGCATACCACCAAGGAAACCCCGGCCGATGCCGAACTGGTCAGCCACCGGTTGATGCTGCGCGCGGGCATGATCCGCAAGCTCGCCTCGGGCCTGTACACCTGGTCGCCGCTGGGGCTGCGCGTGTTGCGCAAGGTGGAAGCGATCGTGCGCGAGGAGATGGACCGCGCCGGCGCGCTGGAACTGCAGATCCCGACGATCCAGCCGCAGGAGCTGTGGGAGGCCAGCGGCCGCTGGGAGAAGTTCGGCGACCAGTTGCTGAAGATCAAGGACCGCAAGGACCAGGGCTTCTGCTACAGCCCCACCGCCGAGGAGGCGGTCACCGAGTTCGCCAGGCAGGAACTGAGCAGCTACAAGCAACTGCCGGTCAACTTCTACCAGATCCAGACCAAGTTCCGCGACGAGATCCGCCCCCGCTTCGGCGTGATGCGCGCGCGCGAGTTCCTGATGAAGGACGCCTACTCCTTCCATCTCGCCGACGCCGACCTGGTGCGCGAGTACGAGAACATGAAGGCGGCCTACACCCGCATCTTCACCCGGCTGGGCCTGGACTTCCGCATGGTGCAGGCCGATTCCGGCGCGATCGGCGGCGACGCTTCGCAGGAATTCCACGTGATCGCCGATTCCGGCGAGGACGCCTTGGTGTTCTCGACCGGCTCGGACTACGCGGCCAACATGGAAGCGGCGGTCGCGGCCGATCCCGCGCCCCGCCCGGCCCCCGCCGAGGCGCTGCGCAAGGTCGACACCCCTGCGCAGAAGACCTGCGAGGCGGTCGCCGCGCTGCTCGGCATCGCGCTGGAGCGCACCGCCAAGTCGATCGCCCTGATGGCCGCCGACGGCACGTTCGTGCTGGCGCTGGTGCGCGGCGACCACGAGGTCAACGAGATCAAGCTGGCCAAGGTCGCCGGGTTGGCCGGCCATCGCTTCGCCAGCGAGGCCGAGATCGCCGAGTACCTGGGCAGCGAGCCGGGCTTCCTCGGCCCGGTCAACGCGCGCAAGCCGATCCGCGTGGTCGCCGACCGCGAGGTCGCCGCGCTGGCCGACTTCGTCGTCGGCGCCAACGAGCCGGGTTACCACCTGGCGGGCGTGAACTGGGGCCGCGACCTGCCAGAGCCGGAGGTGGCCGACATCCGCAACGTGCGCGAGGGCGACCGCGCGGTGGACGGCGGCGAACTGCGCATCGCGCGCGGCATCGAGGTCGGCCACGTGTTCCAGCTCGGCCGCAAGTACGCCGAGGCGCTGCAGGCCACCGTGCTCGACGAGAACGGCAAGGCGCAGGTGATGACGATGGGTTGCTACGGCATCGGCATCTCGCGCATCGTCGCCGCGGCGATCGAACAGAACCACGACGAGGCCGGCATCGTCTGGCCCGAGCCGATGGCGCCGTGGCGCGTGGCGGTGTGCGTGATCAACCCGAAGAACGACGCCGGCGTCGCCGGGGCCGCGCAATCGCTGCTGGCCGAACTGGCCGCGGCCGGCATCGAGGCGGTGCTGGACGACCGCGGCCTGCGCCCGGGCGCGATGTTCTCGGATATCGAGTTGATCGGCATCCCGCACCGCATCGTGGTATCCGAACGCGGCCTGGCCGCCGGTACCTACGAATATCGCGCGCGCCGCGCCAGCGAATCGGAGAATCTGGACAAGGCGGCCCTGCTCGCCCGTATATCCGGCTGATCCGGGGCGGCTTTCCGCCCCCGATATTAACGAATCGAATCCACCGGAAATATACGGTGGATTTGTAACCCCGATATTCCGTTATTATGATGGGCACCACTGCCATGGGACGGCATTTCTTCCCATTCAATTCGGAGTAGCGATGTCCATCGATCTCAGCGGCCTGTCGGCCAAGCAGTTGGGTGCCCTCATCAAGAACGCCAGAAAGCAGCAGGCGATCGTCGCCAAGCGTCCCTCGATCACCAAGGTCCGCGCGCAATTGGCCAAGCTGGCCAAATCCCAGGGTTATTCCATCGAAGAGCTGTTCGGGGCCGCACCGGGCCGCAAGGCCGGAAAGCCGGGGCCCAAGCCGGGCCGCAAACTCGGCAAGGTCCCGCCCAAGTACCGCAATCCGGCCAACCCCAAGGAAACCTGGACCGGCCGTGGCAAGCAGCCGCGCTGGCTCGCCGAACAGACCGCCAAGGGCAAGAAGGTCGAGGATTTCCTGATCGCCAAGGCGGCACCCGCCAAGAAGACCGCGAGGAAGGCCGCGGCCAAGAAGGCCAAGCAGTAATCCCGCCCCATATTCGAGGACGCCGGCCGCGATGCCGGCGTCCTTGTTTAAACCGTATCCATTTCCTTCGCATGGCGCCATCGGCGGGCCATGCGATTCGAAAAGACCGGATGGCCCCCGCTGATCGGCGGGACATGATCGTCTTTATCGGCGATAAGCATCGCCCGGCAGGGCGATTCTCCCGGCGTATTCGCCTGCGGGGATCCGGCCGGATAATGCCGGGGTGGCGGCACTGAAAAGCATTGCATGCCGGCGCGGAATCCCCTGCTTTCGACATCGTGGCCGGCCGCGCTTGGGCATCAGAGATTCTTGCGGGCGGGCACCAGGAGATTGCCGAACAGCAGCCCGGCGACCAGCGCCATCACGATGTTGGTGACCGCGAGCAAGGCCGCCTGGCCCACGTCCACGTCCTGTTGCTGGACGAGATTGAGGAACCCGCGCAGGCTGGTGCTGCCGGGCACCAGCATGATGATGCCGGGCAGGCGGATCAGCGCACCCGGCTTCTGGACGATCCGGCCGAACAGGTTGCCGGCGGCCGTCAGCGTCATCGCCGACAGGAATACCCCGGCCGGGCTGCCCCAGGCCTGCCCGGCGAAGCGCGCGATCGCATAGCTGGCGATCGCCGCCGCCATCACCCAGGGATAGTCGCGGCGATGCGGCTTGAACAGCACCGCGAATGCATAGGCCGCCACCAACAGCGAGGCCCATTCCATCCAGTGCGCCTGCGGCCGCGAGGCGCGTATCCGAGGCTCCAGTCCGAGCCATTGCGCCAGCGTCACCGCGATCACCGCGCCCACCGTCAACTTGAGCACGGTAGTGACCGCACCCGCCAACCGCGCGGTACCGGACACCCAGTGCTGGCTGGCTAGTTCGTTGACCGCGTTGGTCAGCGACATGCCGGGCAGCAGCACCACCAGCGAGGCGATGATCACCGTATTGAGGTTGAGCGAGCCGGCGACCGAGGCCACCAGCGTGGCCACGAAGCCCGCCAGCAGCGCCGCCAGCGCCTCGCTGGCCTCCCTGGTGGCCGGCCGGCGATCGGCGTACTGGGTGAGCAGGCCGATCAGCAGCCCGATCGCCGAGGCCGTGGCGATGTCCAGCCACGGCAGCTTCCACAGCCCCGCCACCCCGGCCGCGGCCAGGCCGTAGGCGACGATCTGCAATGCCTTGCCGCGCCGGCTCATCTCGCGGTCGAGCCGGCGCAGCGCGGTATGGCCCTGGGCGATGCTCATGCGCCCGTTGGCGACGCTCTCGGCGATATAGTCGGCCACGCTCAGCTTGTGCAGGTCGTTCACGCCGGGGGCCAGCCGCACCACGCGGGTGATGTCCGAAGAGCCGATCGCCTTGGTCGGGTCGCTGAAACTGAGGATGATGCCGGTCGGGTTCGACCAGGGCTCGCAATCCAGCCCGAGCTGCTGGGACAAGGCGATCACCGCCGCCTCCAGGCGCTGGGCGGTGGTGCCGTAGGAGTGCAGGCGCCCGGCGATCTCGGTCACGAAGGCCACGCGCTGCGCGTAGGTCGCGCTGGTGGACGGACTGACGGGGAAAGCGTCGGACATGCGCAAGCCGGTCGTGAAGGAAAGCCGCGCGGACACCGCCGGCGGCCATGCAAGTGTATGCCGGCCGTTCCGTCCCGGGCAGCGTGCCGGCCCGATCCGCCCCGGCCTACCGCCCGTTCCGGCAGGTGGATGACATGCCCTGACGCCGTGCAGGGTATGCTCGCGCCCACGGAAATGCCCATGACGACATCCCAGCCTCCCCACATCGATACGGACGAACAGGACCCGGCACGGATACGGCTGGCAGGGAGCTGGGTGCTCGCGCAGGCCCTGCCCGCGGCGGAACTGCTCAACGCCGTGCCCCAGGGCGTCAGCCGGATCGACGCGCGCGGGATCGCGCAGCTCGACTCGGCCGGCGTGCTGCAGTTGCTGCGGTTTGCCGCCCATCGCGGCCTGAACGACGAGGCGATCGATTTCCGCGAGGAGCACCGCGCGCTCGTCTGCACCATCGAGGACCTGGCCGACGACCGGCCCAAGCCCAAGCGCGACTACGGCTTCGCCGCCGCGCTGGAGCGCCTCGGCGTCGCGGTCAGCACCACCGGCCGGGACATCGTCACGCTGGCCAGCTTCCTCGGGGAGAACCTGGTCAAGCTGGCCCGCCTGCTGCGCCAGCCGCGCCGGTTCCGGCTCACCTCGACCGTCAGCCACATGGAGCACGTCGGCCTGGACGCGGTGCCGCTGGTGGTACTGCTGTCCTACCTGGTCGGCGCGGTGATCGCCTTCCTCGGCTCGACGATCCTGCGCGACTTCGGCGCGGAGATCTACGTGGTGGAACTGGTCTCCATCGCCACGCTGCGCGAACTGGCCGTGCTGATGACCGCGATCGTGGTCGCCGGCCGCACCGCCAGCGCCTTCACCGCGCAGATCGGCGCGATGAAGGCCCGCGAGGAGATCGATGCGATCCAGACCCTGGGCCTGGACCCGGTGGACCTGCTGGTGCTGCCCCGCGTCGTGGCCCTGCTGGTGATGCTGCCCCTGCTGACCTTCATCGCGATGCTGGCGGGGCTCGCCGGCGGCGTGACCGTCGGCGCGTTCGACCTCGGCATCCCGCCGCAGATGTACCTGGCGCGCATGCACGAGACCATGCAGGTCCGGCACTTCCTGGTCGGCATGTCCAAGGCGCCGGTGTTCGCCATCGTGATCGGCCTGATCGGCTGCCTGGAAGGCCTCAAGGTCGCCGGCACCGCCCAGTCGGTGGGCGAGCGCACCACGTCCAGCGTGGTGCAGACCATTTCGCTGGTGATCATCATCGATGCGCTGGCCGCGCTGTGGTTCATGAAGATGGGGTGGTGAAGAGGAGCCATGATCCGTGATTCGTGATTCGATATCCGCCAGAAGCGAAAGCGCGGGCACTGCCCCGGCTTCAGGGGGGCTTTCGCCGTGACGGATCGCGAATCGCGAATCGCGAATCCCGATGGCGGCGAAACCGCCATCCGCGTCCACGGCCTGGTCAACCGTTTCGGCGCCCAGACCGTGCACGACGGGCTGGACCTGGATGTGCGCCGCGGCGAGATCCTGGGCGTGGTCGGCGGATCGGGCACCGGCAAGTCGGTGCTGATGCGCTCGATCCTGGGCCTGCGCACGCCCGATGCCGGGCGCATCGAGGTGCTCGGCGTCGATGCGCGCTCGGATGCACCGGAGGATCGCCGCCACATCACCCGCAACACCGGCGTGCTGTTCCAGGACGGCGCGCTGTTTTCCTCGCTGACCGTCGGCGAGAACGTGCAGGTACCGCTGAAGGAGCACCACCGCGAGTTCCCCGAGCGCTGGTATTACGAGCTCGCGCTGTTGAAGGTGAAGCTGGCCGGGCTGCCGGCCGATGCCCTCAACAAGCTGCCCTCGCAGTTGTCGGGCGGCATGCGCAAGCGTGCCGGCCTGGCCCGCGCCCTGGCGCTGGACCCGCCGCTGCTGTTCCTCGACGAACCCACCGCCGGCCTGGACCCGATCGGCGCGGCCGCCTTCGACCAGTTGATCCTGACGTTGCAGCAGGCCCTGGGCCTGACCGTGTTCCTGATCACCCACGACCTGGACACGCTGTACACGATCTGCGACCGCGTCGCGGTGCTGGCCGACCGCAAGGTCGTCGCCACCGCACCGCTCGCGGAGATCGAGAAGATCGACCATCCCTGGATCCAGGAATACTTCCACGGCCCGCGCGCGCGCGCCGCACGCGATGCGCGGGCCGCCTCCACCGAGACCGCCTGAGCATGGAAACCAAAGCCAACTACGTCCTGATCGGCGCCTTCACCATCCTGGCAGGCCTGGCCCTGCTGGTGTTCGGCCTGTGGGCGGCCAAGTACTCCTCCGACCGCACCTGGCAGAACTACCGGGTGGTGTTCCGCGAGGCGGTGACCGGCCTGTCGGTGGGCAGCCCGGTGCAGTACAACGGCATCGCGGTCGGCTCGATCACCGAACTGACGCTGGCGCCGAACGACCCGCGCCAGGTAGTCGCGCGGCTGCGGATCAACTCCACCACGCCGATCAAGACCGACACCCGCGCCAAGCTCGCGATCACCAGCATCACCGGGCCGTCGATCATCCAGCTCAGCGGCGGCACGCCGGAAGCGCCGCCCCTGACCGCGGTCGACAAGAGCGATGCGCCGATCATCCTCACCACGCCCTCGGCGCTGCAGAACATCACCGACACCGCCAACCGCATCGTCGAACGGCTCGACCAGGTGCTCAGCGACCGCAACGTCGCGGCGATCTCGGCCACGCTGCGGAACCTGGAGGCGTTGAGCGGCTCGGTCGCCGACCGCGACCAGGGCATGCAGGCGCTGCTGGTCAGCGCGCGCGACGCCGCGCGCAAGCTCGATGCCACGCTCGACACCACCAACGGCACGATCAAGCGCCTGGACCAGAACCTGGTGCAGCAACTGCCGCCGATCCTCGACAAGCTCGACGCCACCCTCGCCCAGCTGGATTCCGCCGCCGGCAACGCCAACAGCATCCTTGGCGAGAACCGCGCCGCGATCAACAGCTTCGCCAACGACGGCCTGGCCCAGCTCGGGCCGACCCTGACCGAGCTGCGCGGCCTGGTCCGCGACCTGCGCCGGGTCAGCGACCGCCTCGAGAACAACCCCGCGCGCTACCTGCTCGGCCGCGACGCCCCCAAGGAGTTCGAACCGAAATGAGCCCGATGACTCCGTTCCGCCCCTGGTTGCTGGGCCTGTCGCTGTGCGCGCTGGCCGGTTGCTCGGTCCTGGCCAGCGGCAGCAAGGATCCGGTGACGATCTATGCGCCCAACGTGCGCGTGCCGGCCGACCCCGCCTGGCCGCAGGTGGGCTGGCAGCTGGCGATCGCCAAGCCCAGCGCCGCGCGGCTGGTCGACAGCCCGCGCATCAACGTGCGGCCGACGCCCGGCGAGCTGGAGGTCTATCGCGGCGTGAGCTGGGCGCAGCCGTCCACCGACATGTTCGAGGACACGCTGCTGCGCGCCTTCGAGGACTCCGGCAGGATCGCCGGCGTGGCGCGGCTGGGCACCGGCATCCGCTCGGACTACAAGCTGGCCGTCGACCTGCGCCGCTTCGAGTCCGACTACGCCGGCCAGGCCATTCCCTCGGCGACGATCGAGTTCAACGCCAAGCTGCTGCACACCGTGGACCAGCGGATCGCCGCCTCGCGCACCTTCCTGGTGGCCGAACCGGCGGCCTCGACGGATACCGCGGCGGTCGCCATGGCCTTCGAAGCGGCTCTGCGGAAAGCCACGCATGACCTGGTCGGCTGGACGCTGGACGCCGGGCAACGGGATGCGCAGGCGCATCTGGCCAGGCAGTAGGCCTCGTACCCGCGCAGGATCGGTTTTTGTAGGAGCGGCTTCGGCCGCGATGGGGCCTGCCCGTTTGAATCCCTGCACATGGATGTGCAGGCTTTTGCAGAGGGATCTGCATGAAAGCCCCATCGCGGCCGAAGCCGCTCCCGCAAAGGCCGGTCCTACAAAACCGGCTCGATGCGCCTGAACGTCAGATTCACCCGCTCTCCCACTGCCTTCGCCGTGCGTGGAAGCGCGTGCTGATACAGCGCCTGGGTCCGTCCCGCCATCAGCAGCAGATCGCCGTGGGCGAGTTCCAGCACCTGCCGGGCCGCCCGATCGCGGCGATGCCGCAGGCCAAAACGCCGCGTCGCCCCCAGGCTCAGCGACGCGATTAGCGGCGCAGGACCGAGCTCGGGTTCGTCGTCGCTGTGCCACCCCATGGCATCGCGCCCGTCGCGATAGCGGTTGGCCAGCACGCTGTTGAACGCCACCCCGGTCTCCTCGGCCAGGCGATCGCGCAAGGCGAGCAATGAAGGCCGCCATGGGCGTGGCTCGAAACGGGTGCCGGAATAGCGATAGCTCGCCTCCGGGTCGCCGATCCAGCTACTCAGCCGCGGCGAGTCGACCTCGCGGCCGAACAGCCGGATGCGGTGCACCTCCCAGTCGATTCCGGCCAGCAGTTCCGCCAGCAGGGCGTCGGCCTGCGCGCGCGGCAACCAGCCGGGCAGCAAGGTGACGTCCGCGCCGGGCAGGTCGATCCGCATCCGCCCACGCTAAACATTCTTCGGACGGATATCCATACGGCGCCTACTCCGCGAGCGGCGCCTGCGGCCCGCGCCGCGGGCCCGTCGCCATACGCCAGCGTCCGGAATTTGCCCACCCCGGCGCAAACCCCGAAAATGTCCCCAGCCACGAGCCAACGGGAGCGGAACACATGTCGGTAGCGGGAGACGGCGCAGTCGCGTCCGAGGTCATTGAGCGTGACGTGATGGAGTACGACGTCGTCACCGTCGGCGGCGGTCCGGCCGGCCTGGCGTTCGCGATCCGGCTCAAGCAGCTCGATCCCGGACTGTCGGTCTGCGTGATCGAGAAGGCCAGCACGATCGGCGCCCAGGTCCTGTCCGGTGCGGTGATCGAGCCGGGCCCGCTCGACGCCCTGCTGCCCGGCTGGCGCGACAACCCGCCGCCGATCTGCGTGCCGGCCGCGGAGGACGAGTTCTGGCTCCTGAACAAGGACGGCGGCCACAAGTTCCCGGTAGTACCGCCGGGCATGCGCAACCACGGCAACTTCATCGTCAGCCTCGGCGCGCTATGCGCCTGGCTGGCGCCGCAGGCCGAAGCCCTGGGCGTGGAGATCTATCCGGGCTTCGCCGCCGCGGAGACCCTGCACGACGAGGCCGGCAAGGTGATCGGCGTGCGCATCGGCGACATGGGCGTGGCCAAGGACGGTTCGCACAAGCCCGGGTTCACCGCCGGCATCGACATCCACGCCAAGGTCACCGTCCTGGCCGAGGGCGCGCGCGGCCACCTCACCAAGCGCTTGGTCAAGCGCTTCGGCCTGGACGCCGACAGCGACCCGCAGGGCTACTCGATCGGCATCAAGGAACTCTGGCAGGTGCCGGAAGGCCGCGTCACGCCCGGCAAGATCGTGCACACCTTCGGCTGGCCGGCCGATAGCCGCACCTACGGCGGCAGCTTCCTCTACCACCTGACCGACAACCGCATCGCGCTCGGCTACGTCAGCGGCCTGGACTACCACGATCCCGAGTACAAGCCGTGGGAGGCCTTCCAGCAGTGGAAGCACCACCCGCTGATCAAGCCCCTGCTGGAAGGCGGCAACATCCTCTCGGCGGGCGCGCGCGCGATCGTCACGGGCGGCTGGCAATCGCTGCCCAAGGTCGAGATGCCCGGCGCCCTGCTGATCGGCGACACCGCCGGCCTGCTCAACGTGCCCAAGATCAAGGGCACCCACCAGGCGATCCGCAGCGGCATGCTGGCCGCCGAACACCTGGTCGCCTCGCGGCTGGCGCCGGAAGGCTTCGACGCGAAGCTGCGCGGCTCGGAGGTGATGGCCGAACTGAAGCGGGTGCGCAACATCAAGCCCGGCTTCAAGAAGGGCCTGTGGTTCGGCATGCTCAACGCGGCCTGGGAAACCGTCGTCAATGGCGCCTCGCCTTGGACGCTGAAGAACAGCGCCGACTGGTCTTCGCTGGACCGGATCGGCGAGCACGAGGCCCCCAAGCGCGACTACGTCCAGCGCGACCTGGCGCCGCGCGACCGCCTGCAGGCCGTCTATTTCGCCGCCACCGAACACGACGAGGACCAGCCCGTGCACCTGCGCGTGCACGACACCTCGATCTGCGTGACCCGCTGCGCCGCCGAGTACGACAATCCCTGCACCCGCTTCTGCCCGGCGGGCGTCTACGAGATCGTCGACGACCCGGCCGCCCAGGCCGGCAAGCGCCTGCAGATCAACGCCGCCAACTGCGTGCACTGCAAGACCTGCGACATCAAGGACCCCTACCAGATCATCGACTGGGTGACGCCGGAAGGCGGCTCGGGGCCGAACTACCAGAACCTTTGACGCTGCAGCTCCGAACAGAAAAAGCCATGCGCGATCCGCATGGCTTTTTCGCACTCCCGGAGAACGACCGGCACGCTATGAAATCGCCACCCCGGTTGCCGCACGCAGCGCATCCAGGTCCACCCCGTCCGCCAGTTCGACCAGCTTCAATCCACCTGCCGTCACGTCCAGCACCGCCAGGTCGGTGATGATCCGGTTCACCACGCCGACGCCGGTCAACGGCAGCGTGCAGGCCGGCAGGATCTTGTGCTCGCCGTTCTTGGCGGTGTGCTCCATCAGCACCACCACGCGCTTCACGCCGGCCACCAGGTCCATCGCGCCGCCCATGCCCTTGACCATCTTGCCGGGCACCATCCAGTTGGCGATGTCGCCCTTGTCGGTGACCTGCATCGCGCCGAGGATCGCCAGGTCGATGTGCCCGCCCCGGATCATCGCGAACGAATCGTGGCTGCCGAAGTAACTGGCTCCCGGCCGCGCCGTCACCGTCTGCTTGCCGGCATTGATCAGGTCGGCGTCGACCTCGTCCTCGGCCGGGAAGGGGCCGATGCCGAGCAGGCCGTTCTCGGACTGCAGCCATACGTCCACGCCTTCCGGGATATGGTTGGCCACGAGCGTGGGCAGGCCGATGCCGAGGTTGACGTACATGCCGTCCGCCAGCTCGCGGGCCGCGCGTGCGGCCATCTGGTCGCGGGTCCAGGCCATCAGGTGCCCTCCTTGTTGCGGACGGTGCGTTGCTCGATACGTTTCTCGGGCGTGGCGTTGACCACGATGCGGTCGACGTAGATCCCCGGCAGGTGGACCTGGTCGGGGTCGATCGCGCCGACCTCCACCCACTCCTCGACCTCGGCCACGCATACCTTGCCCGCCATCGCGCAGGCGGGATTGAAGTTGCGCGCGGTCTTGCGGAACACCAGGTTCCCGGCCGCATCCGCCTTCCACGCCTTGACCAATGCGATGTCGGCCTGGAGTGCGGTTTCCATCACATAGTGCTTGCCACCGAATTCACGCACTTCCTTGCCTTCGGCCACGACCGTGCCGTAGCCGGTGGCCGTATAGAACGCCGGGATACCGGCTCCCCCCGCACGCAGGCGCTCGGCCAGCGTGCCTTGCGGGTTGAACTCCAGTTCGAGCTCTCCCGCCAGGTATTGCCGTTCGAATTCCTTGTTCTCGCCCACGTAGGAGGAAATCATCTTGCGGATCTGGCGCGTGGCCAGCAGCAGCCCCAGCCCGAAACCGTCCACGCCGGCATTGTTGGAAATGACCGTCAGGTTCTTCACGCCGGAATCGCGCAATGCCGCGATCAGCGCCTCGGGGATCCCGCACAGGCCGAATCCCCCGACCGCCAGCGTCTGCCCGTCGGCCACGATATCGGCCAGCGCCCGGGCCGCGTCGGGCCAGCGCTTGCCTCGTCCCGCCACAACTTCCGTACTGCTCATCCACGCCCTCGCCACGTTGATGTGATGCAGTGCATTGTAGTGGCTGACTGGGGCCTGTCACCGAGCCTCCGACCCCGGCACCAACGGTGCCAGGCCTGCACCAAGCGGCTAAACTCGGCTTTCCCCCGAACGGAACATGCCCATGACCCTGCCCGCCTTCAAGGCCTACGATATCCGCGGTCGCGTACCAGACGAATTGAACGAGGACTTGGCCCGCCGGATCGGCGTGGCGTTGGCGGCACAGCTGAACGAGGGACCGGTGGTGCTCGGCCACGACGTGCGGCTGGCCAGTCCCGCCCTGCAGGATGCCCTGTCGGCCGGCCTGCGCTCGGCCGGGCGCGAAGTCATCGATATCGGCCTGTGCGGCACCGAGGAGGTCTATTTCCAGACCGACCATCTGGGCGCGGCCGGCGGCGTGATGGTCACCGCCAGCCACAACCCGATGGACTACAACGGCATGAAGCTGGTGCGCGAACAGGCCCGGCCGATCAGCTCCGACACCGGGCTGTTCGCGATCCGCGACGTGGTCGCCGCCGATACCGCAGCCGCCACCGAACCCACCGCGCCCCAGCACAGCCGGCCGGACAAATCGGCCTACATCGAGCACCTGCTCAGCTACGTGGACACGCGCCAGCTCAAGCCGCTCAAGTTGGTGGTCAACGCAGGCAACGGCGGCGCCGGCCTGATCGTGGACCTGCTCGCGCCGCACCTGCCGTTCGAGTTCGTGCGCGTCTTCCACGAACCGGACGGCCATTTCCCCAACGGCATCCCCAACCCGCTGCTGCCGGAAAACCGCGACGCCACCGCGCAGGCGGTGAAAGAGCATGGCGCCGACTTCGGCATCGCCTGGGACGGCGACTTCGACCGTTGCTTCTTCTTCGACCACACCGGCCGGTTCATCGAGGGCTATTACCTGGTCGGCCTGCTGGCGCAGGCCATCCTCGCCAAGAATCCGGGCGGCAAGGTGGTGCACGATCCGCGCCTGACCTGGAACACCGTGGAAATGGTGGAGGCCGCAGGCGGCGTCCCGGTGCTGTGCAAGAGCGGACACGCCTTCATCAAGGAAAAGATGCGCTCCGAGAATGCGGTGTACGGCGGCGAAATGAGCGCGCACCATTACTTCCGCGAGTTCGCCTATGCCGACTCGGGGATGATCCCCTGGCTGCTCATCGCCGAACTGGTTTCGCGCAGCGGTCGCACGCTCGCCGACCTGGTCGAGGACCGCATGCGGAAATTCCCCTGCAGCGGCGAGATCAACTTCAAGGTCGCCGATGCCAAGGCCTCCGTGGCGCGCGTGATGGAGCACTTTGCCGGCCAATCGCCTTCGCTGGACTATACGGATGGCGTCAGCGCCGACTTCGGCGACTGGCGCTTCAACCTCCGCAGCTCCAACACCGAACCGCTGCTCCGGCTCAATGTCGAATCGCGTGGCGACGCGGCGTTGATGCAGGCGCGTACGCAGGAAATCTCCGCCCTCATCAACGCCTGACCAAGGACGCCCCCCCATGAACGACATCCAGCCCGTCATTCTCTCCGGCGGTTCCGGCACGCGCCTGTGGCCGCTTTCGCGCGAGGCCTATCCCAAGCAGTTCCTTCCCCTCGTCGACGACACTACGATGCTGCAGTCCACGTGGAAGCGCGTGGCACCGATCGCCGGCCGCGCCCCGATCGTGGTCGCCAACGAGGAACACCGTTTCGTCGCTGCCGAGCAACTGCAGCAAGTCGGCGCCCGTCCGCAAGCGATCCTGCTCGAGCCGGCGGGCCGCAACACGGCACCCGCCATCGCACTGGCGGCCCTCGAAGCCACCCGCAACGACCAGGACGCACTGCTGCTGGTGCTGCCGTCCGACCATGTCATCGCCAACGAAGCCGCCTTCCGCGAGGCGGTGCGCGAGGCGTCTGCCGCGGCGGAGGCGGGCAAGCTGGTGACCTTCGGCATCGTGCCCACGGGCCCGGAGGTCGGCTATGGCTACATCAAGGCAGCCGCCGGCACGTCCGCGCGCCCGGTCGAACGCTTCGTCGAGAAACCCGACCTGGAGACCGCCAAGGGCTACGTCGCTTCCGGCGAGTATTACTGGAACAGCGGCATGTTCCTGTTCAAGGCCTCGCGCTACCTGGAGGAGCTGGCCAAGTTCAACCCGGCGATCCTGGAAGGCAGCCGCAAGGCGTGGGAACTCGCCAGGCGCGACACCGACTTCATCCGCGTCGACAAGGATGCCTTTGCCGCCACGCCGTCGGACTCGATCGACTACGCCGTGATGGAGAAGACCGATGCGGCCGTGGTGGTGCCGCTCGACGCCGGCTGGAGCGACGTCGGTTCCTGGTCCGCGCTGCGCGAGGTTTCCGCCCAGGACGAGAACGGCAACGCCCATCATGGCGACGTCATCGCCGTCGACTGCCGCAACACCTACGCCTACGGCAATCGCCTGATCGCGATGGTCGGGCTCGACGACGTCGTGGTGGTGGAGACCGACGACGCGGTGCTGGTGGGGCGCGGCGAGCGCATCCAGGAAGTCAAGTCGGTCGTCGCGAAGATCAAGCAGGATGGCCGCTCCGAGGCGACGTGGCACCGCAAGGTCTACCGCCCCTGGGGCGCCTACGATTCGATCGACATGGGGCAGCGGTTCCAGGTCAAGCGCATCACCGTCAAGCCGGGCGCGACGCTGAGCCTGCAGATGCACCATCACCGCGCCGAGCACTGGATCGTGGTCAGCGGCACCGCCGAAGTCACCCGCGGCGACGAAGTCCTGCTGCTGACCGAGAACCAGAGCACCTACATCCCGCTGGGCGTGACCCATCGCCTGCGCAATCCCGGCAAGCTGCCGCTGGAGCTGATCGAGGTGCAGTCCGGCAGCTATCTCGGCGAGGACGACATCGTGCGTTTCGAGGATACCTACGGACGAGCCTGAGCCCGTTCCGGCCAGGCGTCCACGAAAACGGCGACCGCATGGTCGCCGTTTTCATTGGACGGCATTCGCGCCGGAGCGCCGTGCATGGCAGGGATTCCAGTCCCGAGGGGGCCTGCCGCAAGCGCCGGGCCCAAGCCCCCGCAAGAAGTCCCCTCGCTGAAGACCGCCGGCTGCACCGGCGGCAGACGACTCCATGGGCACGAGGCCTGTCCCGTGCCGGGTCTCACGCGGCCTGCAGCTCTCCGAGCACTCGCGCCACCCCGTCACGCCAGTCCGGCAACACGACGCCGAACGTCTCCACCAACGACGTCGTATCCAGGCAGGAATAGGCCGGACGGCGTGCCGGGGTCGGGTATTCCGCCGTGGCGATTGCCGCGACCTTCGGTGCGCGTGCGATCAATCCGCGGGCCCGGGCCTGGTCGAAGATGGCCTCGGCGAACCCATGCCAGCTGGTCTGCCCGGTCGCGGTGAGATGGTAGGTTCCCCAAGCCCCTCGCGGCTGCCGCAGCGCCTGGACCGTGACGTCGGCGATCAACGCCGCCGGGGTCGGCGTGCCGACCTGGTCGGCCACCACGCGCAGCTCGTCGCGCTCGGCCCCGACCCGCAGCATCGTGCGCAGGAAGTTGTGGCCGTGCGAGGCATAGACCCAGGCGGTACGGAAGATCATATGGTCGGCGCCCGCCGCGCGGATCGCCTGCTCGCCCGCCAGCTTGCTCTCGCCGTACACGCCCAAGGGCGCGGTCGCATCGCCCGGCAAGTAAGGGCGCTTGCCTTGGCCGTCGAACACGTAGTCCGTGGAGTAGTGCACCAGCGGCACACCGCGGGCGGCGCACCAGCGGGCGATGACCCCGGGGGCTTCCGCATTGGCGCGGAACGCAGCCTCGCGGTCGCCCTCGGCCTTGTCCACGGCCGTGTAGGCGGCAGCGTTGACGACCCGGTCCGGACGATGACCATCGAGCACGGCCGCCAAGGACTCCGGCTGGTCGAAGTCCGCACGCACGCAGGCGGTGCCGTCCGGAAGGATACCGCTGCGCGTGGTCGCCACGACTTCATGGCCGGCCAAAGCGCGCAGCAACTCCTGGCCGACCTGGCCATTGCCGCCGAACACCAGCACTCTCATCGGGTCTCCTTCTGTGGCGCGTATACCGGCAGCCGGTCTTCGGCGATCTGCTCCAGGAACGGCGCGTTGGCATCCTTCGCCGACAGCACCGGGTCGGAGACCGGCCAGTCCACCGCGATCCCTGCGTCGTTCCAGCGCACGCCGGCATCGGCCTCCTTCACGTAGACGTCGGTGCACAGGTAGCTGAACACCGCGCGCTCGGAAAGCACCGCAAAACCGTGCGCGAAACCTTCCGGAATCCAGAACTGGCGCCGGTTCTCCGCGCTCAGCACCACCGCTTCCCAGCGTCCGAACGTAGGCGACCCGCGACGGATATCCACCGCCACGTCAAAGACCTCCCCCTCGAGCACGGAGACCAGCTTGCCCTGCGGACGCGGCCACTGGTAATGCAGGCCGCGCAGCACGCCGCGCACGGACGTGGAGACGTTGCTCTGCACGAACCGGGTTGGCAGGCCGTGCTGGCCGAACCGTTCCGCATTCCAGGTCTCGAAGAACACGCCGCGTTCGTCGCCGAACACCGCCGGCTCGATCACCACGCAGCCCGGCAGGGACGTTTCGATGATCTTCAATGGACCACTCCTCGCTTGGCCAGCTCGTGCAGGTATTTGCCGTAGCCGTTCTTCAACAACGGCGCGGCCAGCGCCTCGAGCTGGGCCGCGTCGATCCAGCCCTGGGCGAAGGCGATCTCCTCGGGGCAGCACACCTGCAGGCCCTGGCGCGCCTGGATCGTCTCGATGAAGTTGGCCGCCTCGTGCATCGACTGGTGGGTGCCGGTGTCGAGCCATGCATAGCCGCGCCCGAGCGCCTCCAGGTGCAGCGAGCCGTCTTCCAGGTAACGTCGATTGAGGTCGGTGATCTCCAGCTCGCCGCGCGGCGACGGCTTGAGTCCGGCGGCGTAATCCGCGGCGCGGCCGTCGTAGAAGTACAGTCCGGTCACGGCGTAGTGCGAACGCGGCTGCGCCGGCTTCTCCTCCAACCCGATCACCTTGCCGTGGGCATCGAACTCGGCCACGCCGTAGCGCTCGGGGTCGTTGACCCAGTAGCCGAATACGGTCGCGCCGTGCTTGCGCGCGTCGGCGCGCTTGAGCGTCTCGGTCAGGCCATGCCCGTGGAAGATGTTGTCGCCCAGCACCAGGCAGCTGGGCTTGCCGTCCACGAACTCGCGCCCGATCAGGTACGCCTGCGCCAGGCCGTCCGGGCTCGGCTGCACCGCATAGCGGATGTCCATGCCCCATTGCGAGCCGTCGCCCAGCAGGTTCCGGAACAACGCCTGCTCGTGCGGCGTATTGATGATCAGCACTTCCCGGATGCCGGCGAGCATCAACACGCTGAGCGGGTAGTAGATCATCGGCTTGTCGTAGACCGGCAGCAGCTGCTTGCTGACGCCCTTGGTGATCGGGTACAGGCGCGTGCCGGAGCCGCCGGCGAGGATGATGCCTCTACGTTGTGTCATCGTTGTTTTCCTTTTGGAACCCGCACATGGATGTGCGGGCTCTTGCGAGGGACTCGCATTTAGGCCGCGGTGCCGATGCGTTCCAGCCGGTAGCTGCCGTCGAGGACCCCCTTCACCCAGTCCTGGTTGTCCAGGTACCAGTCCACGGTGAAGGCGATGCCTTGTTCGAAGGTGTGCTTCGGCTCCCAGCCCAGTTCGTTCTTCAGCTTGGAGGCATCGATCGCGTAGCGCCGGTCGTGGCCGGGGCGATCGGCGACGAAGGTGATCTGGCTGGCGCGCGGCCGTCCGTCGGCGCGCGGGCGACGCTCGTCCAGCAGCGCGCAGATCGCCTGCACGACCTCGATGTTCTGGCGCTCGGAGTTGCCACCGACGTTGTAGGTCTCGCCCACCCGCCCCTTGGCCAGCACCGTGCGGATCGCCTCGCAGTGATCGGCGACGAACAGCCAGTCGCGCACCTGCTTGCCGTCGCCGTAGACCGGCAGCGGTTCGCCGGCCAGCGCCTTGGCGATCACCAGCGGGATCAGCTTTTCCGGGAAATGGTAGGGACCGTAGTTGTTGGAGCAATTGGTGGTCAGCGTCGGCAGGCCGTAGGTGTGGTGGAACGCCCGCACCAGATGGTCGGAAGCCGCCTTGGAAGCCGAATACGGCGAGTTCGGCGCATACGGCGTGGTCTCGGTGAACTTGCCGGTCTCGCCCAGCGTGCCGTAGACCTCGTCGGTGGAGACGTGGAGGAAGCGGAACGCCTCCCTCGCCTCGCCCTGCAATCCCTTCCAGTAATCGCGCACCGACTCCAGCAGGCCCAGCGTACCGACCACGTTGGTCTGCACGAAGGCGGCCGGGCCATCGATCGAGCGGTCCACGTGGCTCTCCGCGGCGAAGTTCAGCACCGCATCCGCCCGGTGCTCGGCCAGCAGGCGTGCCACCAGGGCACGGTCGCCGATGTCGCCCTGGACGAAGACGTGGTCGGGATTCCCTTCGAGCGATGCCAGCGTATTCAGGTTACCGGCATAGGTCAGTGCATCCAGGTTGACCACCCGGTGCCCCAGCGCCACGGCCTGGAGGACGAAATTACCGCCGATGAAACCGGCACCGCCGGTCACGAGCCAAGTTGCCAACGCACATCTCCTGTCTTGTCGCCTGCAGGGGCAGGCCTCGGTCCAAACACTCAGTTTAGCCGGCTACATCGAGCAAAGGACCAATGAAGCCGGAACGACCCCCAATCAATCCATACGCCATCGCATGGTAAGCCTTCCCCCGCTAGAATGCGGGACTGCCCCGCGCCAGCCGCCGCGGCCGGGCCTTCCCGCAACAGCTGAAGGATCTCGTACAAGATGAAAATCCTCGTCGCCTACAAGCGCGTGGTGGACTACAACGTCCGCATCCAGGTGAAGCCGGACGGTTCCGGCGTGGTCACGGACGGCGTCAAGCTGTCGGCCAATCCGTTCGACGAAATCGCGCTCGAAGAGGCCCTGCGCCTGCGCGACAAGGGCTTGGCCAGCGAGGTCGTGGTCGCCACGATCGCCCCGGCCGACGCCGCCGCGCACCTGCGCAATGGCCTGGCGATGGGCGCGAACCGCGCCATCCACGTGGTCGCCGACGCCCCGATCCAGCCGCTGACCGCCGCCAGGACCCTGCTCAAGCTGGTCGAGAAGGAGCAGCCGCAGTTGGTCATCCTGGGCAAGCAGGCGATCGACGACGACGCCAACCAGACCGGCCAGATGCTGGCCACGCTGTGGGGCCGCCCGCAGGCGACCTTCGCCAGCAAGCTCGAGATCGCCGGCGACAAGGCCACCGTGACCCGCGAGGTGGACGCCGGCCTGGAAACGCTGGAAGTGGACCTGCCGGCCGTGGTCACCACCGACCTGCGCCTGAACGAGCCGCGCTTCATCAAGCTGCCGGACATCATGAAGGCCAAGAGCAAGCCGCTGGAAACGATCGCCTTCGCCGACCTCGGCGTGGAGGCCAACGACAGCCTGAAGACCACGCACTACGCCGCCCCGGCCAAGCGCAGCCGCGGCGTGATGGTCAAGGACGCCGCCGAGCTGGTGGCCGCACTCAAGCAGAAGGGGCTCTTGTGATCGTCCCCGATCAAGAGCCCGGCCATCCGTGGCCGGACTTTCCAATGCCGAAGCCCTTGTGCCCTACATTTTAAGGACGTTCCGATGTCTAAGATCCTGGTAGTCGCCGAACACCTCCATGGCCAGCTCAATGGCGCAACGGCCAAGACCGTCAGCGCCGCGCAGGCGATCGATGGCGCAGCCGTCGACATCGTCGTGCTGGCCGCCGACCCGAATGCAATCGCCGCCCAGGCCGCCGGGATCGCCGGCGTGTCGAAGGTGCTGGCCATCGCCAACCCCGCCAACGAGCATGCGATCGCGCAAACGCTGGCGCCGCAGATCGTCGAGATCGCCAAGACCGGTGGCTATAGCCACGTGTTCGGCCCGTCCACGACCTTCGGCAAGGACTTGATGCCGGCGGTGGCTGCCCTGCTCGGCGTCAACCAGGTCTCCGACCTGATGGCCGTCGAGGGCAGCCACACCTTCAAGCGCCCGATCTACGCAGGCAATGCCATCATCACCGTGGAGGCACCGGCCGACCAGGTCGTCGTGGCCACCGTGCGTACCGCGTCATGGCCGGAAGCCGCCCAGGGCGGCAACGCGCCGGTAGAGGCGGCGAACGTCTCCGCCGCCCTGCCCGGCCACACCCGCTTCGTCGGCCTGGCCGCCGGCAAATCCGACCGCCCGGACCTGCAGAGCGCCAAGCGCGTCGTCTCCGGCGGCCGCGGCGTCGGCTCGGCCGAGAACTTCCAGATCATCTACCAGCTCGCCGACAAGCTCGGTGCCGCGGTCGGCGCCTCGCGCGCGGCGGTGGACGCCGGCTACGTCCCGAACGAACTGCAGGTAGGCCAGACCGGCAAGATCATCGCGCCCGAACTGTACGTCGCGATCGGCATCAGCGGTGCGATCCAGCACCTGACCGGCATCAAGGACGCCGGCACGATCGTGGCGATCAACAAGGACGCCGATGCGCCGATCTTCGAGATCGCGGATATCGGGTTGGTAGGGGACCTGTTCAAGCTGCTGCCGGAGCTGGAAGCGGCACTGTAAGGGCAGGCGGGCCGCGCCTTGGCATCGGTCCGGGGCGCGGCGATTCCGCGCACACTGGGGGCGCACTGCTTTTGCCAGTGCGAGCGGACTCCTGTAGCCTCTGCCGACCGGGGGGACGCCCGGGACGGGGATGCAGCGCGCGTTCTTCTCAGGTTTGGAACTTGCCAGGACGGCCGTCCAGGCAGCTATTGGATCATTTCTGCTTGCATGATTATTGGTTCCGGGCTGATTGCACGTGCATTCGCGCCTCGATTCGGCAACGAACGGGACGTACTGCTGTTTGCCTCCGGCGTTTCGAACTCCCAGGAGCGCGATCCCGCCGCATTCATGCGCGAAAGGCAGTTGCTGGAGGAGGCCATCTCGCAGCGCCGCCCCCGCCTGGTGTACTTCGGAAGCTGCAATGTCGCCAATTCGGCGCAAACCAGTCCGTACTTCGAGCATAAGCGCCAGATGGAGCAGTTGGTCATGGGAAGCAGCGGCGGACTCGTCCTGCGCTTGCCCCAGGTCGTCGGCCGAACGGCGAACCCGCATACGCTTACCAACTTTCTCCGCGATCGCATTCTCGCGGGCGAACGATTCACGGTATGGCGGAATGCACAGCGCAACCTGATCGACATCGACGACGTCGTCGCCATCGCCACGGAATTGATCAATAGCCCGACGTCGCAAGCCATTCCCATCGCGTCGCCGCACACTTTGACGATGCCCGAGATCATTGCGCTGTTCGAGCAGGTGCTGGGGAAAAAAGCGCTCTTCGATCTGGAGGACCGCGGGGATGCCATGCAGATCGACGCGAGGGAAGCCCTTTCCATCGCTCATCGGCTCGAGCTCGACCTCGGCCCCGACTACCCCCGATCATTGATCGAAAAATATTACGGAGCCTCCCATGACTCTTGAGGTTTCAGTCGTCATTCCCGTTTATGGCAGTGCCACCATCCTTCCTCAGCTTGCTGTGCGTCTCGAATCCGCACTGGACAGCTCGGTTGGCCGAGGCCGCTACGAAGTCGTGCTGGTGCACGACCACGGCCCGGATGATTCCTGGCAAGTGATTTCCGATCTGGCCGCTACGCGCCCCTGGCTGCGCGGATTGGACTTGCGCAGGAATGCTGGCCAGCACAACGCCATCATGGCAGGGCTTAGCGTGGCAAGCGGACGTTTCATCGTCACAATGGATGATGACCTGCAGCATGATCCGGACGATATTCCGCGCATTCTGAAAGCATTGCAGAATGCTGATTTGTGTTACGTGCAGTTCGAAGCGCGCCAGCATGCGTTATGGAAACGCCTCGGCAGCGCATTCAACGACTTTGTCGCCAGCCGCCTATTGAAAAAACCAAGGGGCCTGTATCTCTCTCCATTCCGGGGTTTCCGCGCCGAAATCCGGGACGAGGCCAGCCGCTACAACGGTCCCTTTGTCTATCTGGACGGATTGCTGCTCCAGAGCACCGACAACATCGTCACCATTCAGGCGCAACACCATGCCCGCAGCGATGGCAAGTCCGGCTATAGCCTGAAGAAATCGATCTCGCTGTGGTTGCAGATGGCCACCAGCTTTTCCATCGTCCCGCTGCGATTTGTTTCATTGGCGGGCATGGCTGCTTCTCTTGTCGCTTTCCTGCTTGCGGTGGTCGTGTTCTGGCAGAAGCTGCATACGCCCCAGATGGCGGTCGGGTGGCCATCGCTAATCATCACCATCCTGTTCATGGGAGGGCTGCAATTGCTGGCACTGGGAGCGATCGGCGAGTACACGGGCCGCATCCTGTTGAACATCAACAATCGTCCCCAGTACGTCATCGGAAGGACCGCCAACTTGGACGACCAGGGCCAGGTCGATCGCGGCTGATCCACTGCACGGCGGATTCAGGCCTTCCCCATTCGGTGTCCCAGGTACAAATAGGCCAGGCGCCTCGCATGCGCCATCAGGCGCGCTTTCAGGTTGCCTAGGCGCAGCGTCATGGCCGGGATGAGATCGGGATCGGCCAGCGCCAACGTCTTGTGGAAACCGATGGCCTGTCGCGCCTGGTCGTTCACCAACCGCACGCTCCATTGCCCCGCATTGATGCGGAAGCTCGCCAGACTCTCGCGCAGTGCGACCATATCCCCCTGCAGCATGATCGCCGAGTAACTCGCCTGGTCGATCAAGTAAGGATATGTATTGTCCCACCCTCCCGCTTTCACCAGCAGTTCCCGGCGAAACAGCACGCAGCCCGGCTCACCGAACAGATTGGTGCCCGCCCGCACCGAAGCGCGTACGGCGTCGCGGCCACTGACCAGTCCGCGCAACGACCCCAGCCCGCGCGCGGCGATCACCACCTTGCCGTATGCATCCACCAGATCGCGCTGGCAGGCCACCAGTACCGCCGTTGGGTGGGCATCCAATGCCGCGACTTGGCGACTAAGGGCATTCGGTGCGATCAGGTCGTCTCCGCAGACCAGCTTCAGCAGCTCGCCACGTGCAGCCATGCTCACGCGATCCCAGTTCGCCTTGGCACCGCCACCGGCTGGCGTAGGACTGAGCACGCGCACCTTCGAGTGATCCGCATAGCCAGCCAGCAGCTCGTCGGTACCGTCATTGGAGGAATGGTCCGCCACGACCAACTCGAAGTCGTCGTAGTCCTGCGCCAGGATCGAATCCAGCGTTTGCGCGAGGTACTCGACGTTCCTGTACGCGGGTACGACAACCGAAACCCGGGGACTCATTCCTTGTTCTCTCCAGTGGGCGGCTCCGGTGCGCGCCGGAACGAAAAATACTTGTGGCCGACATAGTTGAAGACCACCACCAGGACGGTGATGGCGACCTGGGTCGGAATGGCGGGCAGGCCCAGCACATCGGCCAGCAGAGCCAGCGCTCCCATATTCAACAATAGGCTACCGATATTGACGCTTGTGAAGCGCAGGAAGTCGCGCCAGCCATTGCCGGTAACCCGGAACACCAGCCGCCGGTATACGAAGAACACCAACACCAGCGACGTTATCCAGGCGATACCCAGGCTGACCACCGAGGGTACGTCCGGCCCCAACAACAGCACCAGACCGGCGAACAAGGCGGTGCTGAAAGCAGTGTTGGCACCGCCGACCAGCAGGAACAGGATCCGCTGATCCTTGATCAGTCGCTGCAACGGACCCGGTGGGCTTTGGGCGAACGCCAACGGCTTTTTGTCCTCATCAGCCATCTTCAAGGCGTCTCGCAGCTAACGGAGAAGCCGGTAAGCAGTACGCCCAATTCGCGACCGTCCCTATTGCCGGGATGGTCTCGGCTGGGAATGCTAACAGGGGTTACATCCAGCTCGACATGGTCGTTGCCAAGGCGAGCACGCACGGATTGGCCCGGCTCGACCGTAAGCATACTGTCCTCGTGGTTCTTCGCGACGACCCGCACCTGCCGCTTCGGTTGGTTTTCCGGCACATACAGGTCCGCAAAATAAGCGCAGGAACAGGGCGGAAGCGTCAGTAACGCCCTTCCGCTACTCCATCGCACATTGCCTTCGGACTGATGCCAACCTTGGTTGTATTCAATGGCACGCGTAGAGCAAGTGGCGATTGCACCGCCCGAGTAGAGTGCCAGTTGGCGGTTGCGCATGACCTCGACGCCCTTCCTGGCATGATCCAGAGGCGACTGCAGCAGGCTAGCCGCTGACTCGTCCGGAACCGACCGGAGGAGCGCCTCGTTCATGGCAGCAAAGATCGCCGCACGATAAGGACTCGCCCTCCACTCGTTACCGTAGGTGAGCAGCTGCGCGATCACTACACCTGCTAACAGCCCGCATGTCAGAACTTTCCAGGTCGGGGTAGCGGATTTGTGGACCGCCTGCAGTTCGCGTCCGGCCAACCAAATCACGCCCACCAGGCCCAACATCAGGTCCATGTAGTAGCGGGAGGCCATGACAGCAGG
The DNA here is from genome assembly GCA_014654535.1 of Xanthomonas boreopolis. Taxonomy (GTDB): domain Bacteria; phylum Pseudomonadota; class Gammaproteobacteria; order Xanthomonadales; family Xanthomonadaceae; genus Pseudomonas_S; species Pseudomonas_S boreopolis. The sequence continues at coordinate 28,125 of BNBA01000023.1, read as the reverse complement.
CGGGCCATCGGCGCCGCGCGCAAGGGTGACAGACACCGCCACTAACCCGCCATACAGCACCAGTGCCACCGGAAGCCGAGAACCCGGAGCACCGCGTCGCAACCATGCGAAAAGAGCCAGTACAGCCACTATTAGCACGACGCCACCGATCACCGCGATCATCGGCATTGGCAGCTTACCCATCAGCACTGCCTGTGGGTAGCCGACGGCCGAACCCATCGCGTAGAACGGCAATACCAGGGCACTCGGGCCGTGGTTGAAACCATTCCTGGTGGAGGCATCTGTGACCGAGCCGCCAAGCAGGTAGGCGCCCATCGACAGCAGGATGGCCACGCTGGGCAGGACGCCTGTCCAACGGCCTTCGGCACGCCAATGCGGCAGGAACGAAAACACCTGCACCGTCAGCACAGCACAGACGAAGGCATAGTTCCAGCCCATGCCAAAGACCAGCACCACCACGGGCGCGGCCAGCGTAAGCCCTATCACCCAAAGCGCAGGGTAACGCGAGCGTCCCGAAAGCAAATGAGCGTGACCAAAGAAAAAGAATACGAAGACTAGATTCTTCGTCCACAATGGCAGGCCCAGGTCTAGCGTCAACAGTTCATAACCTGCCCAACTGAAGCACAGTGCAGATATTATCGTCGCGACCACGATCTCCAGGACCGGCCGGCGAACACCTGGCTGCCTGCGCATGTCGGCCATCCACGCCATACCCAGGATAATCGCAACGAGGGCAATTACCGCACCGGTAAGACGATTAGCCAGTAACACATCCAGATCGAAGAGGCTAACATTCGCCCACAAAAACAACTGATTCACGAATCCGCGATGCGAAGACCCACCCCAGAATTCAAACGTGGATAAATGCCCGGCTTGCCACTGATCCAATTGAAACAGCAGCCGCAACGAATCCATATACAGCGCATTCGGGTGCGCGCGATTGACGAACACCTGATGAATGGCGGCGAATATCATCGCGATCACCACTACCACTGCGGTGCTGCGATCGCGCAATTTTAGCGAACTGATAGCTGTAGCCTCACGCATACGTTTACGTTGTCCCGCCGCTCTCCTTGCCCAGGTCATGTCCATGTCCCGCGGGCCTCAACGACGCGGACAGGACGCGCCGTAGCGCATCGCGCGAATACTCCTGCTCGATGAAAGCCCGCTCGGCTGCCGATATCTTCCGCCATAGCGCGTCATCACGCAGCAACGCAATGATGTGCACGGCCATCGCAGCCGGCTCATCGGATATCGGCATAAAAGCGCCTGCACCCGCCAAGCCCTGCATGCCCACTGAAGTGGTAACGCACGGCACGCCGTGGCGAAAAGCTTCAAGCACTTTGCCCTTCACGCCACCACCGAATCGCAAAGGCGCGACCGCGACTCGAGCATGCGCGTAATACGCCTCAAGACGCGCATCGCTGACATAGCCCGTTACTTCAATGCGCCCCGATGCGAGGGCTTGCACCTCCGGGCGAGGATTCGAGCCAACCAGGCTCACCCGCACATCGGGGACTTCGCGTTCGACCAGTGGCAGCACCTCGTTGACGAACCACTTTGCCGCATCGACGTTGGGCGCATGCGCGAATCCTGCTACGAACAGAATATCCTTCCGCCCCTGCGGAGTGGGAAGCGCATCCTTTAACTCGAAGGCATACAGCGGAATAGTCTCGACCCGACTAGTGGCCGTCGGAGCGTGCGCGGCCAACCAGCTACGCACATGCTCGGTCTCATCAGCAGAAGGATAAAGCACCACATCGGCCTGCTGCCACAGCGTGTGTTCGAGATCGCGATAGCGGTCAGTCTCCTGCGCAAGTTCGCTATCCGGCTGCAGCACCAGCTGCTGCTGCATGCGCAAATGGTGGATGTCGTGACCGTAGTAAACCAAGGTGGCAGTACTGTGCCGGCGGACGCTGGCTACGAGTTCGGCCGAAATGTGCGGCCGGTTAAGGATCACCGCCTCCAGGTAGCGGCCATGCTCGGCCATCCAATTTTCGAATCCGGCCGCGCCCACGCATTCGGAGCCGTGCATAACCTCGATGCCCATACGCTGTAGCGGCGATGCGTACTCCGCATCGTAGTAGGCATTGGCTGGCCAGAAGGTGACCTGGCAACCTTCCTGCACGAGCGTCTGCAGAACCTGGCAGGTCGCACGCGATCCAGCGTCGCGGTCCGGCTGGGGGATGTAATGATCGACAACAAGGACATGGCGCTTCCCGCGGGATCGATCGCGGGCCAGGAATACGTGCTCGCCATTGGCGAACTGTGCCTCCCGCAAGGTTTCCTGCCAGCGCTCGAGGAACTTGTCCCTGTTGATCGCCTGCCAAGCTTTCACCCCACTGCCCTCGTCGGTGCCGCTGGACACCCCTTCGTAATGCACCACCACCGAGGCCGGCTGCATGTAGACCTTCAAGCCACTAGCACGCACGCGGAAGGCTATATCGGTATCCTCGTAATAGGCTGGTGCGAAATGCTCATCGAACCCACCCAGCTCACGGAACAAATCCGTCGGCAGCATGATCGATGCGCCGGACACATAGTCCACCTCCTTCAGATAGCCGTACGCCGGGCGCGACGGATCATCGAGGCGCCCGAAGTTCCAGGCACTTCCGTCCGACCAAACGATGCCTCCAGCCTCCTGCAGCCGCCCGTCAGGATAAACCAGCTTGGAACCGACCAAACCGGCATCCGGACGCGACTGGAATACATCCACGAGAGCATCGAGCCACCCCGGGCGCACCTCGGTATCGTTGTTGAGCAAACAAATGTAGCGCCCCTTGGCGAGGACCAACGCCTGATTGCAGGAACGCAGGAAGCCGAGGTTCTTGGAATTGGCGTGATAACGCAGTCCGGGAATCTTCGCCAACGCATCGATTCTTGCGTCTCCGGATGCATCTTCCAGCACCAGCACCTCGAACGGCACTTTCGCGCCAACCCGCGCGATGGAGGCCACGCAGGCCAAGCTCTGCTCGTAGTTGCCGTAAGTGGGGATGACGATGCTCACCACGGGTTCGAGGACGTCGTAAAAACGCACGTTCTCAATGACCCTCTGCGGATCGCGCCTGGCCTCTTCCAGCAACAGGCCATCCAAAGGCGCCACCGTCGACTCGTCGTGGCGAAGCAGCACGCGCTTGGCCATAGGCGCGATCGGCCTGAGCAGGGGGTGCCGCGCCAGGCCGGACGCGCGCAAGGACTGCAGCACCACGCGCCACTCCCCGCGCAAGACACGGCCGGCGAAGCGCAGCGGCTTTGTGACGTGCCAAGAACGCGAGCCGATCAACGAGCCAGTGAGGTCCTGCAACGATTGCAGTTCCGCGCGATAGGAAGCCAGTAGCGCCGAAACCCCGTTTGCATCATCTTCGACGGCAGCATCGGAGTTCGACGGATAGGGAACGCCAGACCTCTGCATCAGCTGCTCGATCTGGTAGTGGCGTTGCTGCAACTCGGCGCGCGCAGCGTCCGTGAGGCTGGACATGGCGTTCATCTGCGCTTGCAGGCGGGTACGCACTTCCCAGACCTCGGCCAGTGCCGATTCGAGTCGAGCGGCCCGCGCCTGCTCCCCCGCGAGTTGCTGCTGCAGCCGCTCGGCATCGGACCGTAGAATATTTTCCTGTTGCCGTGCTTCTTCCAGTTGCCTGTGCAGTTCCGCCACGATGCCTTGCTCGCGTGCCACATGGCCGCGTAGAGCACCGATCTCGGAATCCTGCGCCTGCGCCCATCGCGCAACTTCGTGGTGATGGGCGTACAAGTCTTCGGATTCCGCATACAGGACCGACGCCGGCAACCGCGGCAACAGCGATGCATCGGCAGCCGCGACAACCACGAAGTAAACCGCGTCGGGGATCGCCGCGGTTCGCTCCTCAACGGCGCCTTCAACGGTATCGGTCAACGCCTGGTAAACAGGCTGCGCGGCACTGCCGTCGAGCGAAGTTATCGTGGAACAAACCGACATGCGGTGGCCGTACAGGCGCGACGCAGGGAAATGGCGCGAGACCAACGCATGGAGCTCGTCCTGGTACAACTCTTTGACGTGGAACTCGTTGTGATATCCCGCGCGGTCGGAGTAGACCTCCTTGTTCGGAGACGACATCACGAGGATGCCATCGGCACGCAGCACCCGGCGGATCTCGGCCATCATCTCTTCCTGCTCGAGCAGGTGCTCGATGGTCTCGAAGGAGACCACCACATCCACACTGTCGTCGGCCAACGGGATGGCCGCAGCCGAACCTTGCAGGTATTTCAGATTGCCGATGCCCGCATAGCGCGCCGCAGCATGCTCGACAGCTTCCTGGGATATATCCACGCCGCGCACCGAGCGAGCACGGGAAGCCAGCATCGCGCTGCCGTAGCCTTCCCCGCTTGCGACATCCAGGACATCCCGGCCTTGCACCAAGGACAGGCACCACGCATAACGATGCAAGTGCTCCTGGCGGATCACGCCATGCTCGGTGGGCACGAATCGTTCACCCGTGAACTCGATCATCAGGATTCCTTCGAGACATCGATGGCCAGCATCGGCAAGCCAACCAGGCCGAACCGCATGGTTTCGTCGATCGCCCGGAATTCCAGGGCGTCATGGACCCAGTGCTGCTGGGTGTGGTCGTGTTGGTCGCCGGAGGCGACCGCCGCATCGATCATGTATGAACCGGAGGGCATGATCGGCATGCGGAACAGGAAGGACGCGACCACGGTTTCGCCTGCCGCGCCCGACACCGGGTCGTCCTTGTAGGCGAAGTAACTGTTGTCGCCGAACAGACGTTGGCCAAGCCGGTCCTTCACATAAAAGCCGACAATCAGTCTGTCCAGCGGCTGGAGCAGGGCGACCCGTATTCTCAGCCTTACCAGCTCGCCCCCTTCCAGCAGAGCCAACGCCGCTCCTTCCTCATCGGTCAGGGCCACGTCGACGATGCGCGCCCCTTGAGCGCCGAACTCCTGGCCGACGTTTTCCGGATCGAACTGGAAGATGGAAATGCGATTCTGTACGCCAGCCTCCCGCAGCGCCGGCTGCCGGAAGTCCGGCGCATCCCCGATGGCCTGGCGTCTCTTCTTCGTGATCAGCACGTTCTCGCCGCTCGCTTCGCGGCGTCCGACCACGTGTTGCTCGGCCATGTAGGCCTCGATGACTTCCTGCGAACCGGCGCACATGCGCATCCGGCCGTTCTGCAGCCATACGGCGTACTCGCACAGGTTGGTGACCGCTGCGGCATCGTGGCTGACGAACAGCAAGGTGCCGTTCTTCTGGAACTCGCGCAGGAAGCGCATGCACTTCTGCGAGAAGAAGGCATCCCCGACCGCGAGCGCCTCGTCGATGATCAGGATGTCGGCGTCGACATGGGCGATCACCGCGAACGCAAGGCGCACCGACATGCCGCTGGAGTAGCTGCGCACCGGCTGGTCGATGAATTCCCCTATGTCGGCGAAGGCGAGGATGCTGTCCAGGCGCTGCTCGATCTGTTCGCGGCTCAGGCCGAGAATGGTCGCGTTGAGGAATACGTTCTCTCGTCCGGTGAACTCCGGATTGAAGCCGCTTCCCAGCTCCAGCAACGCCGCAACCCGTCCCTTGACGGAGATGCTGCCTTCGGTCGGATTGAGCGTGCCGGCGATCATCTGCAGCAGGGTGGACTTGCCCGAGCCGTTGCGGCCGACTATACCCACGGTCTGGCCGCGACGGACCGAAAAGCTGACATCGCGCAGCGCCCAGAAGTCCTTGTAGAAGGATTTGCGCTTGCCGGCCAAAGCCTGCCAAAGACGATGGGAAGGCCGCTCGTACATGTGATAAGCCTTGCCCGCCCCACGCACGTCTATCACCACCTCGGTGTTGGACCCGTCAGAGGACATCGGCAAAGCCCACCCGCAGTTTGTTGAAGACGCGATGTCCGAGCAACGCGATAACGCAAGCGATCAGGGCGTAAATGCCCAACCCCTTCCAATCGGGCAGGCGCCCCCAGATCACGACCTCCCGCACCTGGTCGATGATGAAGGTGAGCGGATTGAGCTCGAACACGACGCGGTAGCTTTCCGGCACCGAATCTATAGGGACGATCGCCGAGGACAGGAACAGCATCGCAGCGGCAACCACGCCGGCCACCTGGCCTATGTCGCGCAGGTACACCCCTAGTGCCGAAACGATCCAACCGATCCCCACCGTCAGGATGACAAGGGGGACCAGCACGAAAGGCAGGAGCAGGACAGTCGGGTGAATGCTGCCCTTCAGGCATAGATACAACGCCAACAGCACCACCATGTTCATCAGCAGGTGGAAAAGCGCGGAGAACGTCATGCTCCAGACCAGGATGTCCAGCGGGAACACCACGCGCTTGACGTAGCCGGTGTTGCTCACGATCAGTTGGGGCGCGCGCGTGAAGCACTCGGCGAAGAAGCCGTGCACGGTCAATCCCGCGAAAAGAATCAAAGCGAAATCCGTGGTGGAACCACTGGCACCAGGCCAGCGTCCCTTCATGATGTAGCCGAACGCCATGGTATAGACGAGCAGCATCAGGAAAGGGCTGATCAACGACCATAACAGGCCGAAGCTCGCACCGCGGTAACGTCCGAGGATTTCCCGCTGGGTCAATTCGAAAGCCAGCGAACGGTGCTTTCCGAACACCGAAAGAATACTCATGGTCAGTGGGTTCCGCGCAGCACCCGTTCCAGATCCCCCCGCAGATCCCCCACATCCTCCACCCCCACGCTCAGCCGCACCAGCGCATCGCTGATGCCCAGTTGCTCACGGCGCGTGACCGGGATCGAGGCGTGGGTCATCACGGCGGGATGGTTGACCAGGCTCTCCACGCCGCCGAGCGATTCGGCGAGGGTGAAGAGTTCGGTGCGCTCGCAGAAGCGCTTGGCCGCCTCGAAGCCGCCCTTGAGGACGATCGAGACGATGCCGCCGAAGCCGCTCATCTGGCGCGCCGCCAGGGGGTGTTGCGGGTGCGAGGCCAAGCCCGGGTAGATCACCTTCTCGATCGCCGGATGGGTTTCCAGCCACTGCGCCAGCGCCAGGGCGTTGTCGCAGTGGGCGCGCATGCGCAGCGGCAGGGTCTTCAGCCCGCGCAGGGCCAGGAAGCTGTCGAACGGTCCCTGCACGCCCCCCACCGAGTTCTGCAGGAACGCCATCTTCTCGGCCAGTTCGGCGTTGCCGCCGACCACCGCCATGCCGCCGACCATGTCGGAGTGGCCGTTGAGGTACTTGGTGGCCGAGTGCACGACGATGTCGGCGCCCAGCTCGAGCGGGCGCTGCAGCATCGGCGAGGCGAAGGTGTTATCGACCACCACGATCAGCCCGTGCCTGCGCGCGATCTCCGCCACGGCGGCGATGTCGACGATCTTGAGCATCGGGTTGGTCGGGGTCTCGATCCAGACCATGCGGGTCCGCGGCGTGATCGCCGCCTCGAAGGCCGCCAGGTCGGCGAGGTCGACGAAGCTGAAGTCCAGTCCGGCGCTGCGCCGGCGCACGCGCTCGAACAGGCGGAAGCTGCCGCCGTACAGGTCGTCCATCGCGACGACGTGGGCGCCGCTGTCCAGCAGTTCGATCACCGTGGACGTGGCGGCCATGCCGGACGCGAACGCGAAGCCGCGGGCACCCCCTTCCAGCGCGGCCACGCAGCGCTCGTAGGCGAAGCGCGTCGGGTTGTGGGTGCGCGAGTATTCGAAGCCCTGGTGCTCGCCGGGGCTCGACTGGGCATACGTCGAGGTCGCGTAGATCGGCGGCATCACCGCCCCCGTGCTCGGGTCGGGCGATTGGCCGCCGTGGATCGCCAAGGTGGCCAGCGCCAGCGCGCGCTCGCCGTCCTGGCTTCGATTGCTGTCTGACATCGGGAGGCTCCCGGCAAAAGTCGCAGATTGTATCAAGCCATACTGAACCGTTTGTGCGGCGCGGCACGGCGCCGGGTGGCGCCCGCGCCGCGGCCCGGACAGGTCACTGAACGCGCCGGCGCAGGTAGTTGAGCAGGTCGATGCGGGTGATCAGGCCGAGGAACTGGTTGCCGTCCATCACGATCGCGACCTGGCCGCGGTCGAACACCGGTAGCAGCGCCTCGATCGGCGACTTGACGTCCAGGCGGTCCAGCTTGCTGACCATCGCGGTGGCGACCGGGTCGCGGAAGCGCGCCTCGTCGCCGTAGACGTGCAGCAGCACGTCGCTCTCGTCGACGATGCCGACCAGTTCGCCGTCGTCGATCACCGGCAGCTGCGAGACGTCGTACAGCTTCATGCGCTGGTAGGCGGTGGTCAGCAGATCGCCGGGGCCGACCACGACCGTGTCGCGCTGGCTGTACGGGCGCAGGATCAGGTCGCGCAGGTCGCCGTACTGCGGGCGCTCCAGGAAGCCGTTGTCCAGCATCCAGTAGTCGTTGTACATCTTCGACAGGTACTTGTTGCCGGTGTCCGGCACCAGCACCAGCACCTTCTTCGGGGTGGCCTGCTCGCGGCAGTACTTCAGCGCCGCGGCCAGCAGCGTGCCGGTGGACGATCCACCGAGGATGCCTTCCTTGGCGAGCAGTTCGCGCGCGGTATGGAAGCTTTCGGCATCGCTGATCGCATAGGCCTTCTTGACCCGGCTGAAGTCGGAGATCGACGGCAGGAAGTCCTCGCCGATGCCTTCCACCAGCCAACTGCCGGACTTGTCGTTCAGGCGGCCGTCGTTGATGTATTCGGCCAGGATCGAGCCGACCGGGTCGGCCAGCACCAGTTCGGTGCCGGGCGAGGCCTTGGCGAAGGCGCGCGACAGGCCGGTCATCGTGCCCGAGCTGCCGCAGCCGAACACGATGGCGTCGAGCTGGCCGTCCATCTGCCGCAGGATCTCCGGGCCGGTGCCGAACTCGTGCGCGGCCGGGTTGTCCGGATTGCCGAACTGGTTGATGAAGTAGGCGCCGGGGGTATCGGCGGCGATCTTCGCGGCCAGGTCCTGGTAGTACTCCGGATGGCCCTTGGCCACGTCCGAGCGGGTCAGCACGACCTCGGCGCCCATCGCCTTGAGGTTGAAGATCTTCTCGCGGCTCATCTTGTCCGGCACCACCAGGATCAGCCGGTAGCCCTTCTGCTGCGCGACCAGGGCCAGCCCCAGGCCGGTGTTGCCGGCGGTGCCCTCCACCAGGGTCGCGCCGGGCTTGATGTCGCCGCGCTTCTCGGCCGCCTCGATCATCGACAGGCCGATCCGGTCCTTGATCGAGCCCCCGGGATTGGCGCTTTCCAGCTTGAGGTAAAGCTCGCAGACGCCGGCGTCGAGTCGCTGCGCCTTGACGATGGGCGTTTCGCCGATCAGCTCAAGGACCGAGGAGTGAATTGCCATGGATACCTGGGTTCGCGGTTTGGCGGGTGGGCCATTATCCGACGAACATGCCGCAAATGTCCGCGCGCCCTGCGCGCGGGGCGGGCATCCGCCCGGACCGCCTCGATTCGCCTGTCCGGACGCGCGGGCGCCGTGCGCGCCCCGGGAAAGGCGACGCGGACGGTGGCGGCCGACGAGGAGACCGCCACCGCCCGCGACGGTGAACTGTCCGGGTTGCGGGAGGGGACTAGTGCGTCATCTGGTCATACATGCGGGTGAGCTTTTCCTTGGCACGCAGCTTTTCGCGTTTCATCTGGCCCAGGGTCATGTCATCGATGGGGAGCACCCCAAGCTCGGCATCCATGCATTTCTTGTCCAGTAATTTGTGGCGTTGATAGAGCCGCTTGAACTCCGGATCGGCCTTGATCAAGGCTTCGATTTCGGATTGCGATTGCCCTTCGAACATTGGCGTTGCCTCCTTCAGCTGGAAACAAGAACGCCCCGGCCGTCATGGCACGGGGCGCTGCTTGGACATGAAAGGGCGACCGGCAGGCTGGCGGGAGCAGGAACGCGGACGGGATTGCAGCCCCTGCGGTCCTCGTTCTCTGGTGCGTGCCACTGCTTCATCGGCCGGGCCCTCCGTTCTTCCAGGCGACCGATGCGCCACCTGGGTATCAGACCCTACGCCGCTCCCGGCGCCGGGGCAATAGCCCGTTGCGCACTTTTCGAAAGACCCGCGCATTCAGGGCGACCGGCGCCTGCCGGCCGCCTGAACGGAACTAAAAATCCATTAAAAATCAGTGAATTATCAAGGAAGGACGACCACTTCGGCCGAGCGCCCCTTGCCGCCGCCCTTGCCTGCACTCACCTGCAGCCGGTTGGCGCTCACCCCGGCGGCAACCAGGGCATCCCGCAGGGCCTCGGCGCGCTTCTGCGCCCCGGCAGCGTCGGCGGCATAGCCGACGATGTTGACCCGGCCCTTCTTGCCGATCTGCAGGTATTCCGCCAGCGCCTTCGCCTGGCCGCTCCCCTCCCCCGACAAGGTGGCCTGGCCGCCATCGAACGCGCCGGCGGGCACGGTGAACACCTCCCCGCGCGACTCGAACTTCGACGGTGGCAGCTTGGCACCGGAGGTCAGCTCGGCCTCTTCCCGCGCGAGCTGGGCCGCCTTCTGCTGGGCCGCGCTCAACTTGGCGGTCTGGCGGCTCGCCACGCTGCTGAGCGCCTGCTCGGCGTCTTGCCGGGCCAGCATCTCGGCCTCGGCCTGCTGGCGCAGCCGTTCGGCCTCCTCGGCCTGCATCTGCGATTGCATGCGCAGCCGCTCGGCCTCCTGGCGCGCGCGCGCGGCCTCGCGGCGGCTGGCTTCGATCAGCAGCTCGCTGCGGGTGCCCTCCACCTGCTCCAGCTGGCGCCGCGCGAGCGCGGTCCGGGCCGCGGTCTCGGCGATTTCCACGCGGCGGTCGGCCAGGAAACGCATTTCGTCGCGATCGCGGCGCTTGGCCTCGGCGAAGGCATTGATCGCCTGCTGCGCCTGCAGGCGCTCGAAGCGGGCGACGTCGGCGGTATCCGGATTGGCCTGCAGCGCGGTGAGGCGGTTGTTCAGGGCGATCACCTCGGGATCGTCCTTCGCGACCGCCAGCAGCGGCAGCAGCGCCAGTCCGGCGACGAGCAAGGGGCGCAGTCTCATCGATCGCCCTCCCCGGCCAGGCTGCTCTGCAGCCGGGCCACCTCGGCACGGCGCTGCTCGAGCTGGGCGCGGGCCACGGCCTCCTCGCTGCGGACGCGGGCGAGGTCGGCGTCGGCGGCCGCGCGCGCGGCCAGCCGGGGCACCTGCTTGCGCTCACCGCGGTCCATCGCCGCCTGCTGGGCCTGCATCAGTTCCTGCCGGGCCAGGTTCACCAGGTCCGGGGCGTACTGGTCGGCGTCGGCCTGGGTGGCCTGCTGCACCGCCTGTTCCGCGACCGCCAGTTCCGGCGGCGCCACCTGCGCGAAAGCGGGCAGGGCGAATGCGAGTGCGCAGGCGGTCACATACAGGGATCGCCGCATTTGTGCGAAGCTAGCCGTCATTGGGGAGCCGTAGCGAGTCAGTCGAACACGGCCATTGTCGGAAGCCTGCCGCGCGCTTGCAACGGGACGCGACAGTTCGTTGGGGAAACATTGCGCATGGATATCGGCTATTTCCTGAAGCTGATGACCGAAAAGAACGCCTCGGACATGTTCTTGACCACCGGCGCGCCGGTGTACATCAAGATCGAGGGCAAGCTGTACCCGCTGGGCAACACCGGCCTGCCGCCGGGGATGGTCAAGAAGATCGCCTACTCGCTGATGGACGAGGGCCAGGTGCCGCAGTTCGAGCGCGACCTGGAGCTCAACATGGCCATCGCCCTGCCCGACGCCGGCCGCTTCCGCGTCAACGTGTTCAAGCAGCGCGGCGAGGTCGGCATGGTGATCCGCGCGATCCGCAGCCGGATCCCGAGCATCGAGGAGCTGAACCTGCCGCAGGTGCTGAAGGACATCATCATGACCCCGCGCGGGCTGGTGCTGGTGGTCGGCTCGACCGGCTCGGGCAAGTCGACCGCGCTGGCCTCGATGATCGACCACCGCAACAGCACCACGACCGGGCACATCCTCACCATCGAGGACCCGATCGAGTACCTGCACAAGCACAAGATGTCGATCGTCAACCAGCGCGAGGTCGGCCTGGACACCCACGCCTTCCACAATGCGCTGAAGAACGCGATGCGCGAGGCGCCGGACGTGATCCTGATCGGCGAGATCCTGGACGCGGAGACGATGGAGGCGGCGATCGCCTTCGCCGAGACCGGCCACCTGTGCCTGGCCACCCTGCACTCCAACAACGCCGACCAGACCATCGAGCGCATCCTCAACTTCTTCCCCGAGAGCGCGCACAAGAACGTGCTGATGAACCTGGCGCTGAACCTGCGCGCGGTGGTGTCGCTGCGCCTGATCAAGGGCGTGGACGGCCGGCGCCTGCCGGCTTCGGAAGTCCTGCTCAATACGCCGATGATCCGCGACCTGCTGCGGCGCGGCCAGGTGCACGAGATCAAGCAGGCGATGGAGGAATCGCTGGAGGAAGGCATGGAAACCTTCGACCAGTGCCTGTTCCGCATGACCAAGAACGGCCAGATCGAGCAGGAAGAGGCGCTGCGCGCCGCCGACTCGCGCGACGGGCTGGCCCTGAAGTTCCGCCTGTCCGAGGGTGCGAGCGGCGAGCACGACCCGTACGCGGACTACGAGAGCGTCGAGGCGCCGAAGATCAGTCACGGGTTCGTCTGAATTCGGGATTCGGGATTCGGGATTCGGGATTCGGAAAAGCGACAAGCCTGCTTCGGATGAAATGCTGTTGTGGGAGGGACTCCGGGTGGCCTTGGGCCATCAGTCCCGACGGGCTTTACCGGCTCTCTGTCCCGAGTCCCGGTCTCCGCAGAGCTCCTGCTATTCCCTTCTCCCGTTCACGGGAGAAGGTGCCCCGAAGGGGCGGATGAGGGTGCGGCCGAAGCCTCATGCGTTGAACTTTACGAAGGCTTCGCCCGTACCCTCACCCCAACCCCTCTCCCGCACGCGGGAGAGGGGCTTTCGATCTTGATCTTGCTTTGCCGAGTCCCGGGTCCCGGCATTCAGAGCATAGCGTCCGGTTGCCGCTCGGGTCGGGCGCGATCGAAAGCGTCCAGCGCGAGGCAGGCCTGCTCGATCCGCAGCAGGGTGGGATACGGCGCCAGGTCCGCCCCGAAGCGGCGCGCGTTGTACAGCTGCGGCACCAGGCAGGCGTCGGCCAGCCCCGGGTCGTCGCCATGGCAGAAGCGCCCGGTTTCCGCATGGCCCGAGAGCAGGGCTTCCAGCGCCTCGAAGCCGGCGCGCATCCAGTGCCGCATCCATTCGTCCCGGCGCGCCGCCCCGATCTCCCACTCGCGCTCGAAGTACTGCATCACCCGCAGGTTGTTGAGCGGGTGCACGTCGCAGGCCACCACCTGCGCCAGCGCGCGCACGCGGGCCCGCCCCTCCGGATCGGACGGCAGCAGCCGGGGCGTGCCCGGGAAGGCCTCGTCCAGGTACTCCAGGATCGCCAGCGACTGGCCGAGCACGCGCTCGCCATGGCGCAGCGTGGGCACCAGGTGCTGCGGGTTGAGGGCGACATAGTCGGCGGCGTGCTGCTGGCCGCCGTCGCGCAGCAGGTGCACCGGCGTGAGCGCGTGCGGCAAGCCCTTGAGGTTCAGGCCGATGCGCACGCGGTAGGCTGCGCTGGAGCGCCAGTAGGTGAACAGTTCCAGCGTCGCGGTCATGGCGGCCTCAGGCGCTGGCGGGCCGTTCGATGCGCTGCTCGATCGCACCGAAGATGCTGGCGCCCTCGCGGTCGAACATCTCGATCCGGACCACGTCGCCGAACGCCATGAACGGCGTGCTCGGCTTGCCGTCGCGCAGGGCCTCGACCACGCGCCGCTCGGCGAAGCACGAGGCGCCGCGCGAGGTGTCGTGGTTGGCGATGGTGCCGGAGCCGACGATCGTGCCGGCGGCCAGCGGGCGCGTCCTGGCGGCGTGCGCGACCAGCTGCGCGAAGTCGAACTGCATGTCCTCGCCCGCCTCCGGCGCGCCGAACCAGGCGCCGTTGACGTGGGTCACCAGCGGCAGGTGCAGCTTGTTGCCGCGCCAGGCCTCGCCGAGTTCGTCCGGGGTGACGAACACCGGCGACAGCGCCGAACGCGGCTTGGATTGCAGGAAGCCGAAACCCTTGGCCAGCTCGTCCGGGATCAGGTTGCGCAGCGAGACGTCGTTGACCAGGCCGACCAGCCGGATGTGCGCGGCGGCCTGCTGCGGCGACACCGCCATCGGCACGTCGTCGGTGACCACGACGATCTCCGCCTCCAGGTCGATGCCGTAGTCCTCGCTCGGCACCTGCACCGGGTCGCGCGGGCCGTAGAAGCCGGCGCTGGTGGCCTGGTACATCAGCGGGTCGGTGTAGAAGCTGGCCGGCACCTCGGCACCGCGCGCGCGCCGCACCCGTTCGACGTGCGGCAGGTAGGCGCTGCCGTCGACGAACTCGTAGGCGCGCGGCAGCGGCGCGGCCAAGGCGGCCATGTCGAGCGCGAAGGCGCCTTCGGCGCGGCCGGCCTGCAGGTCGGCGGCCAGCGCTTCGAGGCGCGGCGCCAGCCGGGCCCAGTCCTCCAGCGCCTGCTGCAGCGTCGCGGCGATGCCGGTGGCCCGTACCGCCCGGGCCAGGTCGCGCGAAACCACCACCAACGTGCCGTCGCGGCCCCCTTCCTTCAACGAACCCAGCTTCATCGCTCCACCCTGGTTGGCATGAACGCCCGATTGTACGGATGCGCCCGGGGAAATGGTTGCACATGAAACGTCATGCCCGGCACGGCCGGGACCGGGCGTGGCCGATCAAGGGCTTGCCGTCGCCGCATGGGTGTCCCGGCGACGCTTTTTGTGCATTGCCACAAAGACGGTTACACTGCATAGGTCTGCAAGCGGCCGTCCGTTTCCCTCAGGGACCGCCGGCGCACCGGTCCCCGGTCCGCCCGCCCCACCCGACGCCTTTCGTTCATGCATACCGGCCGCGCCCCTGGCGCCGGCTGCCAACGATCCTCGCAGCGCGGTTCACGGGAACGCTCCGAGTCGCCCACGCCTTTCGCGTAACGGCCCACGGCCTGCGCGGGGCACACCGGAGTCATCCAATGTCGTTCGAATCCCTGGGCCTTGCGCCCTTCCTGCTGCGTGCGCTCGCCGAGCAGGGCTACGAAACCCCCACCCCGATCCAGCAGCAGGCGATCCCGCTGGTGCTGGAAGGCCACGACCTGCTGGCCGGCGCGCAGACCGGCACCGGCAAGACCGCCGCGTTCGGCCTGCCGCTGCTGCAGCACCTGGGCACCACGCCGCAGGCGGTCAACGGCCCGCGCAAGCCGCGCGCGCTGATCCTGACCCCGACCCGCGAGCTGGCCACCCAGGTCCACGACAGCCTGCGCGGCTACTCCAAGTACCTGCGCATCCCCAGCACGGTGATCTACGGCGGCGTCGGCATGGGCAACCAGCTCGATGCGCTGCGCCGCGGCGTGGACCTGCTGATCGCCTGCCCGGGCCGGCTGATCGACCATATCGAGCGCCGCAGCGTCGACCTGTCCGGGATCGAGGTGCTGGTGCTGGACGAGGCCGACCGCATGCTCGACATGGGCTTCCTGCCGTCGATCAAGCGCATCCTGGCCAAGCTGCCGCGCCAGAACCGCCAGACCCTGCTGTTCTCGGCGACCTTCGCCGAGCCGATCAAGCAACTGGCGCTGGAGTTCATGCACCATCCACGCGAGGTGATGGTGACGCCGCGCAACACCGTGGCCGAGACCATCGCCCACCGCGTGCACCCGGTCGACGGCGGCCGCAAGCGCGAGTTGCTGCTGCACCTGCTGGCGCAGGACTCGCGCCTGCAGACGCTGGTGTTCGCGCGCACCAAGCACGGCGCCGACAAGCTGGCCAAGTTCCTGGACAAGTCCGGCATCAAGACCGCGGCGATCCATGGCGACAAGAGCCAGGGCCAGCGCCTGCGCGCGCTCGGCGACTTCAAGGCCGGGCGCGTGACCGTGCTGGTGGCGACCGACATCGCCGCGCGCGGCATCGACATCAACGAGCTGCCCAAGGTCATCAACTACGACCTGCCGATGGTCGCCGAGGACTACGTGCACCGGATCGGCCGCACCGGCCGCAACGGCGCCAGCGGCGAAGCGGTGTCGCTGGTCGCGCAGGACGAGGCCAAGCTGCTGCGCCAGATCGTGCGCCTGCTCGGCAAGGACATGGAGATCCGCGACGTGCCGGGCTTCGAGCCGCAGGTGCCGATCCGCTGGGGCAACAGCGCGCCCGGCAAGGCCGAGCAGCCGGGCGGCCAGCGCCCGCCGCGCAAGGCGCATGCGCGCCGTCCGCACGGGGAGGCGCCGCGGCATGCGCATGCAGGTGCGCGACCGGCCGGTGGCAATGGTCCGGGTGGCGCGCGTCGTCAGGGCGAGCGCCAGGGTCACGGCCAGGGTGACCGTCGCCGTGGCGGCGGCAACGGGGGCGGGCAGCGGCCGAACGCCGGCCGGTAAAACTTCCGCCGTGGGCGCCTTCGTGTACCGCGAAGGCGCTCGATCACGAGCGGGATCTCGATTGATCTGCAGGAACGGCTTTTTTTGTGGGAGCGGCTTCAGCCGCGATGGAGCTTTCCCGTTGGATCCCTGCACATGGATGTGCGAGCCTTTGCGAGGGATTCGCATGAAGGCCTCATCGCGGCTGAAGCCGCTCCCACAAAAGCCGCTCCCACGGTGCTTTGCGCTTTGGAAATGAGGGGCGTCAGCCGCCGATCAGCGCGGTGTTGCGCTCCACCTCGGCGCGATACGCATCCAGCACCGCCGCGGTGCGGCCGATGTAGCGGCGCAGGTCGTCCCAGCGGCGGTCTTCCAGCGCCTCGCGCACGCCCGGCAGGGTCTTGACCTCGTAGCCGGTGGCCAGGCCCGGCGCGTAGATCAGGTTGCGGTACCACGGCCGGCCCGGCAGGCCCTCTTCCGCCAGCAGGGTCTGGTCCAGGCGCTGCAACGAGGCGTTGAGCTTGCCGCGGGTCGCCGCATCCAGGGCCGCGCCGCGTTCGGCCAGTGCCTTGTCGTAGCGCTTGCCGCTGGCCTGCAGGCGCGCCACCGCCTGTTCCAGCGGGGAGAAGTCGATCGCCGGCACGTCCGCCTTGGGCGCGGGCGCCTGCAACGGCCGGTTGGGATCGTCGACGGCGCGATAGGCGCCGGTGCGGACCAGTTCGGCCTGTACCCGCGTGGATTCGCGGTCGCCGTCGGCCTGCTGCTTCAGTTCCTTCACCCAGCCGTCCACCGCATCGGCGAAGTCGCCGGGCCGCTGCGGCAGCACCGGGGCGTTGGCGACCCGCAGCACCGCGCGCCCGGCGGTCTGCGCCAGCAGCGGCAGGTATTCGAACTTGGGGTCGATGTAGCGCGAGAAGTAGTCGTAGGAGTCGTAGAGCGAGTGGTACACGCCGCGACCATCGCCCTGTCCGCCGTACCCCAGGTCCAGCGTCGCCAGCCCCAGGTGCTGCAGGAACGGGCTGTAGTCGCTGCCCGAGCCCAGCGCCTTGATCGGCAGGTCTTCGCCGGCGGCGGCCTTCTTGCCGGTGTCCTTCTGCGCGGGCTTGGCGCCTGGTGCCAAAGCGTCCAGCCGGGCGCGGGCGCGCTGGCGTTCGAGCACGCTGACGCCGCTGTCGGGATCGCGCAGGTCGGCGGCCACGCCGTTGACCAAGCGCTGCAGCGCATGGCTGCCGCCGGCATTGAGGAAGCCGCGGCCGTTGCCGTCGGAGTTGACGTACAGCACCGCCTTGCGGCGCAGTTCGTCGGCATGCTGCTCGGCCCATTCGGTGGAACCGAGCAGGCCGGCCTCCTCGCCGTCCCAGCTGGCGTAGACCAGCGTGCGCTTCGGCCGCTGGCCCTGCCTGGCCAGTTCGCCGATGGCCTGGGCCTCGGCCAGCAGCGCCGTGGTGCCGGACAGCGGATCGGAGGCGCCGAACACCCACGCGTCGCGATGGTTGCCGCGGACCACCCACTGGTCCGGATATTCGCTGCCGCGCAGCGTCGCGATGACGTTGTAGATGGTCTTGCGGCCCCACTCCGCATCGACCTTGAGCCGCACCTGCGCGCTGCCGTCGCCGCCGATGCGATAGGTGATCGGCAGCGCGCCGCGCCAGTCCTCCGGCGCGACCGGGCCGCGCAGCGCCGCCAGCAGCGGTTGCGCATCGCCCCAGCTGATCGGCAGGGTCGGGATCTTGAGGACGCTGCCGGCCTCCTCGACCTTCAGCCGCTTGGCGCCGGCGGTGGCGCCCACCCCGGGCGTCAGCGGATCGCCGGGATAGATCGCGAAGTTGGCGACCGAGCCGCGCTGCACGCTCCACTGGTTGCGTGCCGGGCCGTCCGGATAGGCCAGGTCCTGGAAGAAACCGTCGTCGCGCGGATCGGAATAGATGATCGCGCCGATCGCGCCATGCTCCTGCGCCAGGCGCGGCTTGAGCCCGCGCCAGCCCTTGCCGTAGCGGGCGATGACGATCTTGCCGCGCACGTCCACGCCGTTGCGGGCGAGCGCCTCGTAGTCCTCGGCGATGCCGTAGTTGACGTAGACCAGGTCGCCGGCGACCTCGCCGTTGCCGGCGTAGATCACGTAGGGCGGCAGCACGTCCTCGGTCTGCGTCGAAGTCGCGTCGCCGGGCAGCGACGGTTCCTTCAGCCGTGCCTTGTAGGGCCGCGCGCCGAGCAGTTCCAGCGAGGACGATTTCGGCGAAGGCCACAGCACCTCGAAGGTTTCGATGCGCGCGTCCCAGCCGTATTCCTCGAAGCGCGCCTGGAGGTCGCGCGCGTTCTCGAGGTTGTGCGGCGCGCCGACCTGGTTCGGCCTCGACGACCATCGCTTGAGCCAGCCCGCGTAGTCGGCCTGCTTCACCAGTGCGTCGAAGCGCGTCTCCAGCGCGCGCTGCGCATCGGCCGAGGGGGCGTCGTAGCCGGGCAGCGGCGCGGGTTGCGCGGCGGCGAGCACGGGAACAAGGGACAGCGCCAACAGCAGCGCGCGGGGAACGGGGATCATCGTGGGGCTCCTAGCGGGGCGTGCGGGATCAGAAGCGGTAGTCGAAGCCGACCGTGAAGTAGCGGCCGCGCAGGTCGTACTGGGTGAAGTCGTACGGCGCGCGGATGCCGGGGAACGACGCATCGTACGGGGGCTCCTCGTTGGCGACGTTCTCGATCTTGGCATACAGGTTCCAGCGCTCGAAACCGCTGTAGCCCAGGTACAGGTCGAACTGGTCGTAGGCGTCCACGCGCGATTGCACCGCCGCGGCCGCGGCGCTGGCCTTCTGGTCGTAGCCGCCGGTGTAGTACCAGGTCACCGCGGCGGTGAAGCCGCGCCAGGTCCAGTCGAACGTGGTGGTGGCCTTGTTGCGCGGCAGCGAGACGCCGAGCAGGTTGCCGCCGGCGTAGTCCACCAGCGGTCCTCCGGCGGTGGCCGGGCGCCGGTAGTCGCGCACGTGGGTATAGGCGCTGGCGATGCCGAAATCGCCTGCGGCATCGGTGCGCCAGCGCTGGCGCAGTTCGACGTCGAGGCCGGACGTGGTCAGCTCGCTGAGGTTCTGGTAGCGGTTGTAGACCGCGACCAGCTTGCCGCGCGCGTCGCGGATCACGTCGTTCGGGTCGTTGCCCTGCACGATCGTGGTGGTGTTGCCGGTACCGATCAGGTTGTCCAGCTCGATCTTGTACCAGTCCACGCTCAGGCTGGTATCGGCCCAGGGCGAGAGCACGATGCCGAAGTTGTAGCTGCGCGTGCGCTCGGGATCGAGGTCGGTGTTGCCGACGGTGAAGAAGGTCGGGCTCTGGCGCGAGCCGGGCACGTCCGGATCGTGCGGATCGACCACCGTGCCGTAGGAGATGTTGGTGCTGGCCGAGTTCTCCGACAGCGACGGCGCGCGGAAGCCGCGCGAGGCCGCCGCGCGCACCAGCAGCGCGTCGAACGGCTGCCAGCGCAGGCTGGCCTTGGGCGAGAACGCGTTGCCGAAATCGCTGTAGTGGTCGCCGCGCCCGGCCAGTTGCAGCTCCAGCGAGGGCAGCAGCGGGACGTTGAACTCGGCATACAGCGCCGAGACCTTGCGGTCGCCATCGACCTCGGCGATCGCTGGGCGGATCTGCAGGCCGGCGTCGATCTGCCAGGGATTGCGCGAGACCAGCTCCTCGCGGCGCCATTCCGCGCCGGCGGCGAAGCCGACGCGGCCGGCCGGCAGTTCGAACAGCGAACCGGAGATCTTGGCGTCCACGCCGCTCAGGCTCGAGCGCGCCGGGCGCAACGTGCTCAGGTTGATCGCATCGATGACCGAGCGCGGCGTGGCGGCGGGATCGAACAGGTCGTAGCTGCCGCTGGCCAGCGCATCGGCCAGCGCCCAGCGATTGGCGAAGCCGGCCGCCACCCGCTCGTCCTCGTCGCTGCGCGCGGTGAATGCCGCCACCTCCCAGTCCCAGCGCTCGCCGCGACCTCGTACGCCGCCGAGGAAGCGGTAGGACTGCGAATAGTTGATCTTCAGCGACTGGCCCAGGTCGAAGAAGGTGTATTCGATCGGTACCGCCACGCCGTACGGGTTGTACGGGCTGGAGGCCGGCAGCAAGTTGGAGACCGGTTCGGCCAGGCCGGTGTCGGCATCGAGGGCGAAGCGCCCGCCCTCCAGCGTGAAGTACGGGCTCGAGCCGAAGATCGACACGCCCTTGATGCGGCTGTAGAGCGCCTCGCCGAACGCCTCGACGTCGTCGCCCAGGCGGAAGGTGCCGTTCGCATAGGCCTGGTAGCGCTTGGCCGAGGGGATCAGCGTGGTGTACGGCGCCTGGTTGAAGGCGCAGGTGTCGCCGGCCAGGCCGTCGATCGGCGCGCTGGCGGTCAGCACGGTGCCTTCGGGGCAATGGCCATTGGCGTCCAGCATCGGCACCGATGCGCCGTTGATCAGGTAGCGCGCGCCCTTGGCCGACCAGCCGTTCCAGCGGCCGCCCGGCTGGTCGCTGTAGATGCCCGAACGGGTCAGGCTGCGCTGATCCTGGTCGAGCCGGTCGCGGTTGTAGGCGTCGAAGCTGAAGAGCACGTTGTAGCCGTCGCGCTCCAGGTCGCCGATGCCGCCGACGAACCTGGCGCGCTGCGTATCCAGGCCGCCTTCGTCGGAGGTGCCGCCACTGACGCCCAGTTCGGCGCCCTGGAAGTCCTGCCGGGTGATGATGTTGACCACGCCGGCCACGGCGTCCGAGCCGTACACGGCCGAGGCGCCGTCCTTCAGCACCTCGATGCGTTCCACCGCCGCCAGCGGCAGCGCGTTGAGGTTGACGAAGGTGTCGCCCAGCCCGTTCGCCGGGAACCCGTAGTTGGCCAAGCGCCGGCCGTTGAGCAGCACCAGCGTGTTCTTCTGCGACAGGCCGCGCAGGCCGATGCCGGCCGACCCCGAGGCCCAGCCGTTGTTGGTGGTCTCGTTGGTGGCGTTGCCGGTGTTGGCCGAGATCGAGCGCAGCGCGTCCGCCACGGTCTGCTTGCCCGACCGCTCCAGTTGCTGGCGCTCGATCACTTGCACCGGATTGGGACCTTCGCTGTCGCTGCGCTTGATGTTGGAGCCGGTGACGGTGACCGTGGCCAGGGTCTTGCCGCCGGCGCTGTCTTGCGCATGCGAGAAAGGCGAGAACAACAGGAACGGGATAGCGAGGGACGACAGGCGAGGCGTGGGGAACGACACGAGCGGTTGATCCGGGTGGAAGGCCCGCCAGTGAGCCATGCACGCGCGCTTGACCGAAATCACCTATCCGCATACCGATATGTCGCATCGCGACAAGCGCCGGCACCGCGCGACACATGCCGGCGGCGGCGCCCGCGGGGCTTACAATGGCGCGATGGATATCTTCAAGGTCTTCACCATCGAGGCGGCCCACCGGTTGCCCAACGTACCGCCGGGCCACAAGTGCGCGCGCCTGCACGGCCATTCCTTCCGCATCGAACTGCACGTCAGCGGCGAGCCGGGCGCGGAGACCGGCTGGGTGATGGACTTCGGCGACATCAAGGCGGCGTTCCGGCCGATCTACGACCGGTTGGACCACCATTACCTCAACGAGATCGAGGGCCTGGACAACCCGACCAGCGAACGGCTGGCGATGTGGATCTGGGAGCGGCTCAAGCCGGCCCTGCCGCTGCTGAGCGAAGTGGTGGTCCACGAGACCTGCACCTCCGGCTGCCGCTATCGCGGCTGAGCTTCGCGGACCGCCGGCTCCCGGGCGCGGTCGCGGTCGCGCCGCGTGACCGTCATCTGCCTGTCACGCAACTGACTGATCGGCAACGCAAAGTGCCGCTATCCGCTGCGCCCGCCAAAAGCATGTTGCATCGCAGCAGGAAACGTGTATGCTGCATCGCAACACCGGCAAACGCAGTCCCTCGGGGTTGAAGATGTCCGCGCAGTTCGAAGGTTTCGACCGCTATACCCAGCAGTTCGCCGCGATCGCGTCCCGTGCCAATCGGTTGGCCCTGGAAAACGCCGAAAGCGCCTTTGGCCTGCAGTTGCAGGCGTTCGGCAGGAACGTCAGCGCGACCACGGACTTCCTGGGCGAGTTTGCCGACGCGCGCAACCTGGATTCGCTCCAGGCGCTGTGGCCGAAGGGCCTGCAGCTCGCCCGCGACAACTTCGAACGCGTGGCCTCGGTCCAGCACGAAGTCGTCGGGATGAGCCTGAAGGCGTCGGAAGCGATCGGCGAGCTGGCGCGGCAGCGCTTCGAGGATGCCTCGGGACGCGTGCAGGCGCGCAAACCCGGCAAGGCCGGCCGTTCCGCCCGCTGAGCGACAGGACAATTTGAGCGGTATTTGCATGGGTCCCTCCCCCCATGCAACCCGGCCCGGCAGATCCCTCCCTCTGCCGGGCCTTTTTATTCACGCCGGGAACGGCGCCGGATCGCGGCTCACGCCGCGCCTGCGGGCTCCAGGACCGTCGCCAGCGCCGCCGGATCGGCGCCCGGCGCATACGGGATGCGGCCCCAGCACGGCATCGGCAGGCGCTGCCGCAGCAGCCGGAAGTTCTCGTCGATCCGCGCCATGTGCGGATCGATCTCGTTGGCGATCCAGGCGATGCAGTCCACGCCTTCGGCGGCGATCGCCGCGGCGGTCAGGCGCGCATGGTTGATGCAGCCGAGCCGCAGCCCGACCACCATCACCACCGGCAGCCGCAGCGCGCGCACGAGATCCAGTTGGTCCAGCGTGGCGCTCAACGGCGCGGCCCAGCCACCCACGCCTTCGACCACCACGCTGTCGGCCTGGGCGCGCAACGCATCGAACGCGGACCGGATCGGTTCCAGCCCCAGCGTCACGCCCGCCTCGGCCGCGGCGATCTCCGGCGCCAATGGCGCCGGCAGCGCATACGGGTTGACCAGCGCGTAATCCGGGCGCGGGTCGCTCGCCGCCTGCAGCGCCAGCGCGTCCTCATTGCGCCAGGCGCCGTCGTCCCATTCGCAGCCGCTGGCGACCGGCTTCATCCCGACCGCGCGCCGGCCGCGCGCGCGCAAGGCATGCAGCAGCACCGCGCTGGCCTGGGTCTTGCCGATGCCGGTATCGGTACCGGTGACGTAGAAAGCGGAAAGCGACATCTGCAGCAACCTCTCCGGGGTGGCATGTGGACGGGGCGCGCAGGATAAACCGTCGCGCCCGCGCCCACCTCCGCCCGCGGCGCACGCTGCTAGACTTCGCGGATGTTCGCGACCTCCACCCTGACCGGCAGCAAGCCGGAACAATACGCGCAGCTGCTGGCGCAGGCGAAGGCACTGCTCCATGGCGAATCGGACCGCATCGCCAACGCCGCCAACCTCTCCGCACTGATCTTCCATGCCCTGCCCGCGCTGAACTGGGCCGGCTTCTACTTCTACGACGGCCGCGAGCTGGTGGTCGGCCCGTTCCAGGGCCTGCCGGCCTGCGTGCGCATCCCGCTCGACAAGGGCGTGTGCGGCGCGGCGGCGAGCACCCGCCGGACCCAGCGCGTGGCCGACGTCGACGCGTTCCCGGGCCATATCGCCTGCGATTCGGCCTCGCGCTCGGAGCTGGTGGTCCCGCTGGTCAAGGACGGTGCGCTGATCGGTGTGCTCGACCTGGACAGCCCGGAACTGGCGCGCTTCGACGAGGAAGACCAGCGCGGGCTGGAAGCCGTCGCGCAGGCGTTCGTCGACGCGCTGGCATGACCGAGCCGCTGCGCAACATCGGCCCGAAGAGCGCCGCCTGGCTGCGCCAGGTCGGCGTGCGCACGCAGGACGACCTGGCCGCGGTCGGGGCGGTCGGCGCGTTCCTGAGGGTGCGCCGGGCCGGCTTCAAGCCCAGCCTCAACCTGCTGTACTCGCTGGAAGGCGCGCTGGTCGGCTGCCATTGGCAGCAGGTCCCGCCGCCGCGCCGGCAGCAGCTGCAGGCGGAACTGGAACAGGCCCTGGTCGAGCAGCCCGCCCCGCGCGGGCTCCCGCTCGGCGGCGATGTCGTCACCGTGCACCGCCCGGGCGAGGAGAGCGAGAGCGATCCGCTGGCGGCGCTCGATGCGGAAGACGGGCGCGACACGCCCTAGCCTCGCCCCCCCTGTAGAGCGGAGCAAGCTCCGCTCTACGCGGTTCCCAGGCGCGGGAACCGGCCTCAGCGCGGCTCGGCCGCGAACCTCAGCGCCGGCGCCAGCGAAGCGCCCAGCGTCTGCCCGTGGCTCAACCCCGGCAATTCCCGGTATTCCGCCTTCAGCCGTGCCGCCTGCAGGCGCTGGACCAGTCGGAGCCCCGCGTCTTGCGGCACGTTGCCGCGCCGCGCCTGCTGCTGCTTGAGCTGCGCCGGCGCGGTTGCGGCCGCGCCCGGCGGCGGACGCCGCCCCGGCGCATCGCCGCCGCTGCCGGCGATCACCAGCAGGTGCGGAGCCGCCGCCTCCACGCCCGCCATGCCGCGCTCGGCTTCCTTCAGCACGAAACCCTCGCCCCACCACAGCGACGGATCGACCGCGACGTAGTTGTTGAACAACTGCGGGCGGGTGAACAGCGCATGCAGCACCAACAGCCCGCCGTAGGAATGCCCCCACAGCGTCTGCCGGTCGTGGTCGATGCGGACGCGCTGCTCGACCTGCGGCTTGATCGCCGTCTCGAACAGTTGCAGGAACGCATCGGCGCCGCCGCTGCGGCGCTCGGCCGCGACCTCGTCGAACTCGGGCGCGCCGTCGGCGCGGCGTGCGGGGGTGTAGTCGAACGCGCGCGCCTCCGGGTCGATGCGCAGGTCGCTGTCGTAGCCGATCATCACGATCGCCGGCGCCGAACCGCCCGCGGCCAGCGAGGCCAGCAGCGGCTCGTCCAGCTCCATCAGCGCGGCGTTGCCGTCCAGCAGGTAGGCGACCGGGTAGCCCTGCGCCGGTGCGGCGCGCTTGGGCACCGCGATGCGCACGCGGTAGCGGCGCGCGCCGTCCGCGGAAGCCAGGCGGAATTCCTCGAACCGGTACCATGCCGAGCCGGTGTCGGCCAGGGTCGTGCCCACCTTGCGCGACAGGTCCGGCTGCGCCTGCGCCGGCAGCACGCCGGCCAGCGCCAGGCCGAACCACAGCGCCAGGCGCCATGCCGTCTTGCTCATTCGTTCCTCCGTTGCGATGCGGCCGCTCGGCCGCATCGTCTGTCCACTACCGCGACAGCTTAGCCGCCGCGCCTCAGAAGCCGAAGTTCAGGCTGGCCCAGTAGGAACGGCCCGGCTCGTTGTAGGTCGCCGCGCCGGCGCTGCTGGCGCGGCTGCCCTCGCGGAAGATGCGCTTGTCGGCTAGGTTGTTGACGCCGAGGCCGAAGCTGATCTGCCGGGTGATGCGGTAGCGCGCGCTGGCGCCCCACAGCTGGTAGGCGCCCAGCGTGTCGCACGCGCCGAGGTCCTCGGTGCCGCACACCAGTTCGTTGTTGCGGTCGCGCGAGGCCTGCTCCTGCTTGCCGTAGAAGGTGCCGGTCAGCGCGAACGACAGCTTATCGGTCGCCTGCCAGTCCAGCGAGGTGTTGATCGTGTACTTCGGGATCACCGACAGCGGCTGGTCGGTCTCCTTGTTCTCATTCTCGATCATCCAGGTGAGGTTGGTGTTCCAGGTCAGCACGTTGCCGCGCTCGCCCAGCAGCGGCACGCTGACGTTGCCCTCCACGCCCTGCACGACCGCCTCGGAGGCGTTCACCCACTGGTAGACGTAGGCGCTGGCGGAGGTCTGGTAGTAGTCGCTGTAGCCGGCGACGATCTTGTTGTCGTAGTCGTTGTGGAAGTAGGTCAGCGAGGCGTGCCAGCCGTTGTCCGGCACCCACTCGACGCCGATCTCCTTGTTGATGCTGGTCTCCGGCTTCAAGTCGGCGTTGCCCTGGATGTAGCAGCCGCCCGAGCCGGTGTAGTAGTCGGGGCAGCCGTTGCCGCGGGTGTAGTACAGGTAGTTCGGGTTGGACTGGTACAGGTTCGGCGCCTTGAACGCGCGCGCCACGCCGCCCTTCAGCAGCCAGTCCGCGGCCAGCTTGTACTGTGCGTTGAGGCTGGGGCTGAAGTTGCTGCCGAACTGGCTGTGGTGGTCGTAGCGCACGCCCGGGGTCAGCGTCAGCCGCTCGCTCACGTAGATGTTGTCCTCGGCGAACACCGCGGCGGTCTGCGCGTCGGCCTTGCCGTCGCGGCTGCTGGAGTCGATGCCGCTGACGCCGGTGGCCGACTGCGACATCGAGTACGGGTCGTCCAGCTCGCTGTCGCGGTACTCGAAGCCGAACGTCCAGATGTTGTCCATGCCGCCGATCACCGAGGGCACGTTCAACTCGCCGTCGAGCACGTAGTCCTTCAGGTTGGAGGTGGTCCAGCTCGGCGAGGCGGCGATGGTGCCCTCCGGGCCGCCGGCCAGGCCCTCGCTGAGGCGGGTGTTGTCGGTGTCGTTGTAGGAGAAGGTCACGCGCGAGGTGCCGAAGTCCCACTTGCCGCGGTGGGTGATCGCCGCGTCGCGGCGGATCATCACGTTGGTCTCCGAGCCGATCAGCCGGTTCACCGAGGTGGTCGCGGAATTGAGGTACTCGCCGGCGTAGATGTTGCCCTGGCGGCTGAAGCCGGTCTCCAGCTCGACGGTCTGGGTCCCGCTCGGGTCCCAGCGCAGCAGGCCGTTGATGTCCTTGTTGCGCACGCCCTCGCGACCGGCCGCGGCGGTGCCGCTGCTGGAGTTTGCGCTGTTGATGTCGGCGGCGTCGGCGTCGGTCTTGTTGAGGTTGCCGTACAGGCGGAACGACCAGTCGCGCGCGAGCGGGCCGCTCAGAGTGAAGCCGGCGCGCTGGCTGCCGCCCTCGTCGCCGTGCTCGGGCACCAGGCCGTACAGCGTCATCAAGCCGGTCAGGTCGCCGGTCGGCTTCCTGGTGATGATGTTGATGACGCCGCCGGCGGCACCGGAGCCGTAGCGCGCCGCGGCCGGGCCGCGCAGGATCTCGATCCGCTCCACCGCCTCGGCCGGCACCCAGTTGGTGTCGCCGCGGCTGTTGCGCTCGCCGGCCACGCCCATGCGCACCGAGTCGCGCGAGCCGACGCGGCGGCCGTCGATCAGGATCAGGGTGTTCTCCGGGCCCATGCCGCGCAGGTCGATCTGGCGGTTGTTGCCGTAGGCGCCGGAGGCACTGTTGCCGGTCAGGTTGACGCCCGGCATCGTGCGCAGGATCTCGGACAGGTCGTTGGCCGGCGGGCGGCGCTCGATGTCCTCGCGGGTGATGACCGAGCTGCCCAACGCCTGCTTGGCGATCTGCTCGGCGGTGACGTGCACGGTGTCCAGCGTGGTCGCGTCGCCGGCCTCGTCGGCCGCGGCCGCGGCACTGAGGCCGCCGAGCAGCGCGGCAGACAAGGCCAGCGCCAGCGGACGCAGGGAGGGGCCAATGGAGGATCCGGAACGGATGCGCGATACCGGGCGGTCGACAACGGACATGGCAGAACCTCTCGTCAGGGCAGCAGGAATCACCTCTGGCGAAGGCTTGAGGCAGATCGGGGGGAGGCGCGACGCGCGGTCGCGGCAGGCGACGCACGTGCGTTACGTCGCATTCATCCACCCCATTGTGGCATGAATGCGAATTATTCTCAAAATCTGGATATATGGCCGCGCCCGGAAAGACCGTGGGAAATCCCGGTTTACCGCTCCCCACGGGTCACGCGGGCCGGCTGCGACCAAAGGGTCGCAGCCCACTTCCGCTAGGTGTGTAAACCCAGCACGTTGTTCAGTGGGATACGGGAGATGGGCGGTTTGTAGCCAAGGCTGGCATGAGGCCGATGCCAGTTGTAGTGGTGCAGCCAGTTCTTGAAGGCACTGGCGCGCT
>BNBA01000022.1 GCA_014654535.1 Xanthomonas boreopolis | reverse complement strand
TTCGCGGGCATGGGCAAGCTGCGCATCCGTTTCGAACGCCGGATCGATATCCATCTGGCCCTGCTGTCTCTCGCCTGCTCGGTCATCTGTCTTCGCCATCTTCCCGGGTTTTGTTAGCCGCTCTAAGGCGCTGAGTTGCTGCGGTTTGGCGCAGGGTTCCACCCCACCGATTCCCCGCAGGAGTCCGAACCATTCCGCACGAACCCGCAGGAACCCTCGCCAGCCCGCACGGTCTGATGGCAGGTCCTTGATTTTGAACAACCTGCTTGACCAGTCCGCACTTGCGGACTGCGGACTTTCGGTATGCCGGCAATCCGCTTGTAACCGTGGTCGGATGCCGCCGTGTTTCGAAACGTCGGTACTTGTCGACATCTACCGACGAAACGGAACAAGTGCCGACGCGGGAAGACCTTTCTGGATTGCCACTACCATCCACGCCGGCAGGTGAGCCCTGGTTTCGAGCACGGCGTTCCAGTCATCCCGCCCGATGCGCCCAACCAACTTGCCGACCGTGGTTTCGGCGAGGTCCGGGCCAAGCCATTCAAGGGCTCTGACGACATCACCGGCGAGACTATCGCCCAGCACCAACATCCACCTGGGGGCACGGCGGATCTCGATGACCTGCTTGCCGAGATTGAGCGTCCGCGCGCGGCCGTCGGTCAGGTAGATCTGTCGGACGGGGACCTGCGTGGTCAGCCCCAGGGCACTGGCCGCAGCCGCGCCATGACGGACGATGGCGTGCCCCGTGATGCGCGCGAGGGACTGGACCAGTTTGTCGGCGGGCGGCGGGACTGGACCGAAGCGGCTGGCCGTCACGGCGACGTACATGCCGCGCGCCACGCGCCTCAAACGCCCATGCCGTGCCAAGCGAACCAACTGCCGCGACGCTTGATCGCGATTGACCAAGTGCTCCAGGTCCAGGCTCCTGAGCAAGGCGCCCTCCGGCTGCGCATCGATCCAGCGGCTGACGATCTCAGTTTGTTTGGCCATGGGCAACGACCGCAGACTGGCTGGTTGATATCTGCAGGCACGACTCCTCGTAGGCTTCGATGTCGACTTGGCGGTAAATCACCCGACCACAGAGTTTCAGGAATTTCGGCCCAATTCCCACGCTACGCCAGCGTTCGAGGGTGGCTTCGCTGATACTCCAGCGGGCGGCCAGTTGTTTTTGATTGAGGTGAACGACGTCCATCTTGGTCTCCTTCCGCATGAGTTGGCAGGAGTCCATGAAGGCGCTGTTCGGTCCGCCAGCCAAGTCAATTCAGAAGACGCGCGGTTACTACGGGAGATCGTTCAGCTCGTAGCTGGTACTGCGCCCGCCCGCATTCGATTTCCGCAGCACGCCGCGCGCGAGCAGGTCGTTGATGTCGCGCAGCGCCGTGTCTGGCGAGCACTTGGCGATCGCCGCCCACTTGCTGCTGGTGAGCTTACCTTCAAAGCCATCGAGTAGCCGGTTGAGCAATTTCACCTGTCGCTCGTTCAAAGGTGTGGCTGCCCAGTGCTGCCAGAAGCGTGCCTTGGTCAGCACGGCATCGAGGGTGTGCTGCGCCTGATCGACGGCGCGATGCAGGGTGTCGAGGAACCAGGCCAGCCACTCGGTGACGTCCATGGACCGCTTCTGGGTGCGCTCCAGAATATCGTAGTAGGCCTTGCGCTCCCGCTGGATCTGCGCCGACAGGCTGTAGAAGCGCTGCGGGCTGCCGTCGGCGCGCGCCAACAGCAGGTCGCCGATGGCCCGGGCGATACGGCCGTTGCCGTCGTCGAACGGGTGCAAGGTCACGAACCACAGATGGGCAAGCCCCGCCTTGACGAGCGGTGGCTCACCCGAGTCCGCATTGACCCATTCGAGGAAACGACCTGTCTCGGTCTCCAGTCGATCGGCGGGCGGCGCCTCGAAATGCACGCGCTGGCGGCCGATGGGGCCGGAGACCACCTGCATGGGGCCACTGGCGTCGTCGCGCCAACTGCCGACCTTGATCCTGGAGAGGCCGGAGTAACCAGTGGGAAAGAGCGCCGCGTGCCAGCCGAACAACCGCTCGCGGGTCACCGGCGCCGCGCAGTTGACC
The DNA here is from genome assembly GCA_014654535.1 of Xanthomonas boreopolis. Taxonomy (GTDB): domain Bacteria; phylum Pseudomonadota; class Gammaproteobacteria; order Xanthomonadales; family Xanthomonadaceae; genus Pseudomonas_S; species Pseudomonas_S boreopolis. Next base: position 73,311 of record BNBA01000022.1, on the reverse strand, counting down.
GTGGCGTCGAGCACCATCTCCACCACGCCTTCGACATGACGATCGACTGGAGCCAACGCCCCGATGTCGACGCCCAGCCGGCGAGCGATGCTTGAGCGCACGGACTCGACGTTGAGCTGCTCGCCCTCGATTTCGCTGGTCTTGACCACGTCTTCGGTGAGCGCCGCCAGGCTGGCCTGATCGCGCAGCGCCATGCCCACGTCGGCCAGACGCCCCAGCAAGAGCCCTTGAGCACGACTCACATCCGCCATAGGGCCAGCGAGCGCCGCCAGGTCGAAGCGCCAGTCCGGCCAGTCACTGGCCTGCCAGATGTACTTGTAATCGCCGCTGTTCATGCGGAGATTATGGGCTTCATTCTCCGCATGCGCAAGTTATTCACCGCATATAATGCGGCGATAGAAGGTGCGATTCCCCGCACCCCGGGCTGCCTTACCCCGGAATGGGTGTGAATGGGTGTGCTCTTGGTCGGGGGGACGGACGCGGGTTCAATTCCCGATTCCGGAATCGAACCGGACCAGAGAAGCATACGAATTTGAACGGCCATATCGGTGACCGATCCACGGGAAAAACCGCTTGATCGTCCGCTGCCTCTGGCCTGTCAACCCCCGCTTTTCGCAGCAGCCAGCAGGACTTATCAACTTGCCGGAACGCCGGTATCGCGTACTTTCAACGGTCGTTTGGCGCGGGCTGCCGCCCCACCACCCAATGCTGCAATCCAACCGCTTGATTCGTCCGCGCGTAACGCATTGATTTATAATGGCCTTGTTCGCGGCGTTTGCGGACTTCGGGCGTGTATGGGGGAGCGAGGCCGGAGAGAAAAACGGCCGGGAGAGAGAGGAAGGTGGCCTTGGACGGGGCCAGGGGCCGGACGCCGAAGTCCGCAGGCTTTCGCAGGAAGCCCCGCGAACACGCGGGAACCGGCGCGATCGGGCAAGAAAAAAACCCCAACTGAGAACAGTTGGGGTTTGGGTATTGGTGGAGGTGGGCGGAATCGAACCGCCGTCCGAAAGCACTCCATCCTCGGCCCTACATGCTTATCCGCTCGTTAAGTCTCGTCCCCGGGCAGCACGATCGGCAAAGCGCACCCGAGAACCAGCCCGCTTTGTTTAACCGGTAGCTGACGGGCAGCCACCACCGGCGGTTCCGTGATAGTGACCCTACGCTGCGAGCACGGACACAAGCAGTTTCGGGGCTTAGGCCTTAAGCGGCCAGAGCGTAGTTGTCGTCGTTGGCAACTAGATTTTTGCCGCTGGATTTACGAGGAAAGCTGCCCCCTCGGCATGCGCCAAGCGACTTCGCGACTCCCGTCGAAACCAGTGCACCCCCGGGGAGAAACATAAAGCGCTGACCCTTGAAGTGTAGTGATCGGGGGTGCCGGTCACAAGTATTGCGACAGCGCCTGCTTAAAGTGGCTTCAGCGCCGTCGACGAGCCCGGGGCGAACATCGGGCAGGCGGCGAAGGAGGAGGCGCGATGGCGGCAGGAAAGAAGACGGGGACTTCACGCGGCAGCAAGGGCGGTACCGGGAAGGCGCAGGCGAGCGGCGGCGCGAGAACGCGAGGGAGCCGCGCGAGCGCGGCGGCGCCGGGGCAGGCGGTGTCGGCCAAGGCGGCCTTGGCCCTGGCCCAAGGCCAGGCGCGCACCGTGGTGTACATCCATGGCATCGGCAACAAGCCGCCGGCCGAGGTGCTGCGTTGCCAGTGGGACAACGCGCTGTTCGGGCGGCCGATGGGCGAGCGCACCCGGATGGCCTACTGGGTCAACCGCGAACGCTACCCGGTGCCCGAACCGGGGGCCTGCACGGACCGCGACGAAGGGCCGGCGCCCAGTCCGTCCGAGCAGCGCGTGCTCGGCGCGCTCGGGCTGCTGCCGACCGGGCAGGACCTGCATGCCCTGGCCGATGGATTGGCCGATTCGCCGCAGGAGCGCCAGGATCTGTACCGCCTGCTGGACGAGCTGGGGCAAGGGCAGGGCGCGAACGCCGGGCCGCAGGCCCGCGGCGCGATCGACGTGGTCAATCGCGTGCTGCTGAGGCTGGTATCGGCGGCGCTGCTGCAGGACGTGCACGACTTCTTCTTCGTGCCCGCGCGGCGCGAGGCGATGCAGCAGAGCCTGCTCGAGCGCCTGCGCTCCGGCGGCGGGCCGTTCGTGGTGGTGGCGCACAGCCAGGGCTCGATGATCGCCTACGACGTGCTGCGCCAGTTGAAGGACGAGGGCATCGAGGTCTCGTTGTTCGTCACCATCGGCTCGCCGTTGGGGCTGCCGGTGGTGCGCAGCATGTTCAAGCGCTGGACCGGCACCAGGAAGCTGCCGTTCCCGGATTGCGTGCGGCGCTGGGTGAACGTCGCCGAGCGCCGCGATCCGGTGGCGCTGGACGAGGAGCTCGGCGACGACATCGCCGGCGCCCGGGATCGTTTCGCGAACATCGACGGCGACCGGATCAATCCGGACTGGCGCAGCAACCCGCATTCCGGCTCGGGCTACCTGTCGATCCCGCAGGTGCGGGCGGAAGTGCGAAACGCGGTGGGCGTCGGCTTCGACCAGCCGGTGTCCAGCGCCGTGCTGATCAAGGATCTTTCCGAACAACTCGAGGCGCACGGGCCCGACCATCGGCACGAAGTGCTGATCGAGCTGGACAAGCTGCTGCCCGGCATCGATGCCGAACATGCGCGCGCGCGGCTGGTGGCGCGCCTGCGCGAACTGGCCGGGCGCACCACCGGGCTGAAGGGCGAGCGCCTGGACGATGCGATCGAGCTGGAGGACCACCTGCAGCGTTTCGTGTCGGCGCGGCTGACCCGTTTCGAGATCGAGGTATTGCGCGACGAGTATCGTTCGCTCGGCGTCTGGCGGTTGTGGCGCGATGCCGGCAAGCGCGCGCTGATCCGCGAGTCGTCGAGCGTGATCCACGCCGATGCGGCGCGGATCGCCTACCGGGCGCTGGGACAGCGGATCGGCTGGGCGGTGCTCGATACCGGCATCGCCGCGGGGCATCCGCATTTCTTCGAGCCGGGCGTGCGCGACAGCGTGGTCGAACAGTGGGACTGCACGCAGCGCGGCCGGCCCAGGCGGCTGGTGCGCGCCGACGGGGAGCGCTTCGCGCGGCTGGACGGCAACGGCCACGGTACCCACGTGGCGGGGATCATCGCCGGGCGCAGCATGGCCTCGCTGCCCGACCGCAACGGCAAGCCGTTGCCGCCGGTGGAGTTCGCCGGCGTCGCGCCGGAAACGCAGCTGTACGGCTTCAAGGTGCTCGACGACGAGGGCAACGGCCGGGATTCGTGGATCATCAAGGGCATCCAGCAGGTGGCCGAGATCAACGAGCGCGCCGGCGGGCTGGTCATCCATGGCGTCAACCTGAGCCTGGGCGGGTATTTCGACCCGGAAAGCTACGGCTGCGGGTTCACGCCGATGTGCAACGAGTTGCGCCGGCTGTGGCGGCAGGGCGTGGTGGTGGTGCTGGCCGCCGGCAACGAAGGCATGGCATGGCTGGTGCAGGGCGATGGCGAGGCCTATCCGACCAACATGGACCTGAGCATCGGCGATCCGGCCAACCTGGAGGAGGCGATCGCGGTGGGATCGGTGCACAAGAGCCAGCCGCACAATTACGGCGTGTCGTACTTCTCCTCGCGCGGTCCGACCGCCGATGGCCGGCAGAAGCCGGACGTGGTGGCGCCGGGCGAGAAGATCATCTCGGCGCACTACGATTTCCGCGCCGACGATCCGCTCAGCCTGATGGTCGAGATGAGCGGCACCAGCATGGCGGCCCCGCACGTGGCCGGCCTGGTGGCGGGGTTCCTGTCGGTGCGCCGCGAATTCATCGGCTTCCCGGACCGCGTCAAGCAATTGATGCTGCGGACCTGCACCGACCTGCAGCGCGATCCCTACATGCAGGGGCGCGGGGTGCCCAATCTGATGCGGATGCTCGGAGAGACCTGAGGGGGCTCGGGACTGGGGACCCGGCAAAGCAAGAAGGTCGAAAGCCCCTCTCCCGTGCACGGGAGAGAGGTTGGGGTGAGGGGCGCGGCTTCGCCTGCACCCTCATCCGCCCCTCCGGGGCACCTTCTCCCGTGTACGGGAGAAGGGAACGGCAGGCGCCAGCCCCGAGCCCGGGCCTCTCACGCATCCCGGTTGTGCTGGCGCATGATCCGCTGCTTGTCGCGCTGCCAATCGCGCTCCTTGGTGGCTTCGCGCTTGTCGTGGGACTGCTTGCCCTTGGCCAGCGCGATCTCGAGCTTGACCTTGTTCTTGCTCCAGTACATCGCCGTCGGCACCAGCGTGTAGCCGTCGCGCTCCACGCCGCCGATCAGCTTGTCGATCTCGCGCCGGTGCAGCAGCAGCTTGCGGGTGCGCCGGTCCTCGGCCACCACGTGCGTGGAAGCCTGGATCAACGGGGTGATCTGCGCCCCGATCAGGAAGATCTCGCCGTTGCGCACGTAGGCGTAGCCGTCGGTGAGGTTGGCGCGGCCGGCGCGGATCGCCTTCACCTCCCATCCTTGCAGGGCCATGCCGGCCTCGTAGCGCTCCACGATGTGGTAGTCGTAGCGGGCGCGCTTGTTCAGGGCGATGGTCTTGTTGGCCGTCGCGCCGTTTGCTTTATCCTTGGCGGGTTTCTTGCTCATCTGTCTATTGTCTCCGATTCGGCGCCGCCGAACGATCCGTGCCCTGATCCATGCCTACTGTCCGCCGTAGCGCCCTGGTCGAACACAGCGCCGTGCGCATGTTCGACTTGGTCAACGATGTCGCCGCCTATCCCCGCCGCTTCGTCTGGTGCGATGCCGCCCAGCTGCTGGAGCAGGGCGATGGGCGCATGGTGGCGCGATTGGACCTGGGGTTGGGCTCGTTCCGCACCTGGTTCACCACCGAGAACACGCTGGACCGGCCGCATCGCATCGATATGAAGCTCCGCGACGGCCCGTTCAAGCGCCTGGAAGGCCGCTGGGACTTCCACGCGCTGGACGAGAACGCGTGCAAGGTCAGCCTGGTGCTCGACTTCGAGCCGACCTCGCGCCTGCTGGGGCCGGCACTGGCCCTGGGCCTGCAGGGGCTGGCCGACCGCATGGTCAACGACTTCGTGCGCGTGGCCGACCGCGAAGAGGGCTAGCCATGCGCGTGGACGTGGTCATCGCGTGGCCGGACCGCTACCTGGAGCGCTCCGTCGAGCTGCCGGAGGGCGCCGTCGTGGCCGATGCGGTCGAAGCCGCGGCGCTCGACCCTGGCGGGGAGAGCCGGGCCTGCGCCATCCACGGGGTCCTGGCCCGGACGGACCAGCCGCTGCGCGACGGCGACCGGCTGGAACTGCTCAGGCCGCTGCTGGTGGACCCCAAGGAAGCCCGGCGCAGGCGCGCCCGGGCCCCCTGACCCGGGCGAGGGGTCAGCGCCCCTTCTTCTTGTCCTTGGCCAGGTTCGGGCCGAACTGCTTGCGCGCCGACTTGGCCAGCTGCTCGTCCTGGTTGGGGAAGTAGTCGCCTTCCCAGCGGACCACCCGGTCGTTCTCGAAGAACACCGTGAAGTTCTTGATCTCGGTGCGCGCCAGCCGGTCGGTGCGCTGGGTGGACGTGTAGTCCCAGCGCTGGGCGTGGAACGGGTCCGGGATCGACGGCGTTCCCAGCAGCGCCATCACGGCCTGCTTGCTCTGGCCGACCTGCAGCTGATCCACGGCTTCCTTCTTGATCAGGTTGCCCTGATAGATGGGCTGCTTGTAGATGATGCCGCAGCCGGCGGTGGACAGGGCAACGGCGGCGACCAGCAGGAGATTGCGCATCGGGGACGGTACGGAGTGAAAATCACCGCGATGATACACTCCCCACGGTCGCCGCGACCCATCCCCGGCAGCTGGCGCTAAATCGCCAATGAATAGGAACACCGGAGACTCCATGGAATCCCACGACCTGCGCAAAGTCGGCCTGAAGGTCACCCACCCGCGCGTGCGCATCCTCGAGCTGCTGGAGCAGAAGAGCGCCCAGCACCACCTGAGCGCCGAGGACATCTACCGGCAGCTGCTGGAGCACGGCGACGAGATCGGCCTGGCCACGGTGTACCGGGTCCTGACCCAGTTCGAGGCCGCGGGGCTGGTGCTCAAGCACAACTTCGAAGGCGGGCAGGCCGTCTACGAGCTGGACCGGGGCGGCCACCACGACCACATGGTGGACGTGGACACCGGCAAGATCATCGAGTTCGAGAGCAACGAGATCGAGGCGCTGCAGCACAAGATCGCCGCCGAGCACGGCTACGAGCTGGAGGACCATTCCCTCGTGCTGTACGTGCGCAAGAAGCGCGCGCGCTGAGGGGCGGGTCTTACCGTGATACGCGAAGGCTGCCGGTCGGCCGCCTTACGCATTCGAAGGGCCGGCTTCCGTGGGAGCGGCTTCAGCCGCGATGGGTTTTCCCGTTTGAACCCCTGCACAGGGATGTGCAGGCTGCCGCAGAGGGACCTGCATGCAAGCCCCATCGCGGCTGAAGCCGCTCCCACGGAAGCCGCTCCTGGGGAAGCAGTGGGGGTTCAGACCTCTTGCAGCAGCTTGCGCGCGGCCGCGCGCGCCTCCTTGCTCACTTCCACGCCGCCGAGCATGCGCGCCAGCTCTTCCTGGCGGGCGCCGGCGTCGAGCAGCTCGACCGAGCTCTGGGTCATGCCGTCCACCGGGGCCTTGCTGACCCGGTAGTGGGCATGTCCCTTGGCGGCGACCTGGGGCAGGTGGGTGACGCACAGCACTTGGCGCTGCTCGCCGAGGGCGCGCAGCTTCTGGCCGACGATGTCGGCGACCGCGCCGCCGATGCCCGAGTCGACCTCGTCGAACACCATGGTCGGCACCGCGTCGAGGCCGAGCGCGGCGACCTCGATCGCCAGCGACACGCGCGACAGTTCGCCGCCCGAGGCGACCTTGCGCAGCGGCCGGGGCGGCTGGCCGGCGTTGGCCGCCACCAGGAACTCCACGCGCTCGGCGCCGTTCGGGTCCGGTCGCAGCGCGTCCTGCGGCTGCAGTTCGATCAGGAAGCGGCCGCCGCCCATGCCCAGCTCGCCGATCAGCGCGGTGGTGGCCTCGCCCAGCGCGGCGGCGGCGCGGGCGCGGGTGGCCGAAAGCGCGGCGGCGGCCTGGCGCCACTCGCCGCTGGCCTCGGCGAGCAGGTCGTCGATCTTCTGCAGCCGGGCATCGGCGCCGCGCAGCGACTCGACCTCGGCCGCGAGCCGGTCGCGCTGCTCGGCCAACTGGTCGGGGGCGACGCGGTGCTTGCGCGCCAGGTCGTGCAGGCGGGCCATGCGCCGCTCCATCGCCTCGAACTGGGCCGGGTCGGCGTCCAGGTCGTCGCGGATCCGGTCGAGCAGGGACAGCGCTTCGTCGAGCTGGATCGCCGCGCCGTCGAGCAGGGTGTCGACCTCGGCCAGGCGGGGTTCGTGCTCGGCTACCCGGGACAGGGCATGGCGGCATGCCTGCAGCAGGCCAAGGGCGGACTCGCCCTCGTCGCCGTTGAGGCGGTCGGCGGCCTGGCCGCAGGCGTCGATCAGCGCCGCGGCATGGGCCTGGCGGCGGTGGTTCGCGTCGAGCGCCGCGATCGAGGCCGGCTCCAGGTCCTCGCGTTCCAGTTCGGCGAGCTGGTGCCCCAGGTAGCCGATCCGGTCGGACACGTCGCCCTGGGCCGAGAGCGCCTCGCGCTCGTCCAGCAGGGCCTGCCAGCGCTGGCTGGTCCGGCGCACCTGCTCGCGTTCGCCGGCATTGCGGGCGTAGGCGTCCAGCAGGTCCAGCTGGCTGGTGCGGGAAAGCAGGGCCTGGTGCTCGTGCTGGCCATGGATCTCGACCAGGTGGCCGGCCAGTTCGGCCAGTTGCGACAGCGGGGCGGGGCGGCCGTTGATCCAGGCGCGCGAACCGCCATCGGCGCGGATGATCCGGCGCAGCTGGCACTGGCCGTCGTCGTCCAGTTCGTTCTCGCGCAGCCAGCGCTGGGCGGGGTGCCCGGGCGGCAACATGAATTCGGCCGACAGTTCGGCCCGCTCAGCCCCGTGGCGGACCACGCCGCTGTCGGCGCGCAGCCCGGACAGGAACCCGAGCGCGTCCACCATCAGCGACTTGCCGGCGCCGGTCTCGCCGGAGACCACGGTCATGCCTGGGCCGAATTCCAGCTCGGTGGCGCGGACGACGGCGAAATCCTTGATCGAGAGATGTCTGAGCATGCAGGCGTCGGGACGGTCTGGGTTCTGGGAAGGGCGGGGCAGGCGCGGCTTGCCAACGCTCCGGGCAGACATTATCTATGCTTCGTCTCACAGACTGATCCCATGCGCGCATCTTCTACGCCCTCGCTCGATCCCCGCGCCCGCCAGTTGCTGCGGACGCTGATCTCGCGCTACATCCGCGACGGCGAGCCGGTCGGGTCCAAGACCCTGGCCCGGCACGCCGGGCTGGACGTCAGTTCGGCGACGATCCGCAACATCCTGGCGGACCTGGAGGACATCGGCCTGCTCAGCTCGCCGCACACCTCGGCCGGCCGCGTGCCGACCGCGCACGGCTACCGGGTGTTCGTCGACAGCCTGGTGCAGATGCAGCCGCCGGGCGAGGACGAGGTGCGCCGGCTGCGCGCGGAGCTGCCGGCCGGGGCCGGGACCCAGTCGCTGCTGGGCAGCGCCTCGCAGATGCTGTCGGCGATGAGCCACTTCGTCGGCGTGGTCAGCGCGCCGCGGCGCGAGCAGTTCGCCTTCAAGCACATCGACTTCGTCGGCATCGACGCGCGCAAGGTGCTGGCGATCGTGGTGTTCGCCGACAACGAGGTGCAGAACCGGGTGATCGAGCCGCGGCGAGCCTACGGGCCGGCCGAACTGGAGCGGGTCGCCAACTACCTCAACGCGCATTTCGCCGGGCGTACCCTGGCCGACATCCGCGCCACGCTGCTGCGCGAGCTGCGCGTGGCCAAGGACGAGATGGAGCAGCTGCTGTCGCACAGCGTCGACCTGGCCGGCGAGGTGCTGGCCCCGGCCGCCAGCGACGACATGCTGCTGGCCGGGCAGACCCGGCTGATGGGCGTGCAGGACCTGTCCGACCTGGACCGCCTGCGCGAGCTGTTCGAGGCCTTCGCCAGCAAGCGCGAGATCCTCCAACTGCTGGAGCGCACGATCCAGGCCCCGGGCGTGCAGATCTTCATCGGCGAGGAGACCGGCGTGGTGTCGCTCGAGGATGTCTCGCTGGTCACCGCGCCGTACGCCGCCCATGGCCAGGTGCTGGGCGTGCTCGGGGTGATCGGGCCGAAACGGATGGCCTACGACCGGCTGATCCCGCTGGTCCAGGTCACCGCCGAGATGCTGGGGGCCGCGATGGAGCCGCCACCGCGATAGGCGCGGCCTCTGGTTCCGATCGATCGCTTGAAACCTGTCGATACGCCCACATAGGGAGCCGGTGGGGCGGGTGTTCCTCCCGCCCGGGAATTGTTCATGAACCAAGACCACCCCGAATTCGATTCCGAAGACCCATCCCAGAACCAGGCGCCGGCCGATCCGCTCCAGGCCGAGGTCGAGGCGCTGCGCAGCGAGATCGCCCTGCTCAAGGCCGACGCGCTGCGCGAACGGGCCGACCTGGAGAACCAGCGCAAGCGCATCGCCCGCGACGTGGAGAACGCGCGCAAGTTCGCCAACGAGAAGCTGCTGGGCGAGCTGCTGCCGGTGTTCGACAGCCTGGATGCCGGGCTGGCCGCCGCCGGCAACGAACCGAGCCCGCTGCGCGACGGCCTGGAGCTGACCTACAAGCAGCTGCTGAAGGTCGCCGCCGACAACGGCCTGACCCTGCTGGACCCGGCCGGCCAGCCGTTCAACCCGGAACACCACCAGGCCATCAGCCAGGCCGAGGCGCCCGAGGGGGTGGCCCCCGGCAGCGTGCTGCAGGTGTTCCAGAAGGGCTACCTGCTCAACGAGCGCCTGCTGCGCCCGGCCCTGGTGGTGGTCGCGCGCCACGACTGATCGGCGCGGCACCGTCCATGCAACGCAGTTTCGTGCGGATGGCTTGAATGGGTTCGCGCCATCCCCACATCTGGACCAGAACCGGCGCGGGCCGGACAGACAGTTAAGAACACTCTTCAGGAGCCATCCCACATGGGCAAGATCATCGGTATCGACCTCGGCACCACCAACTCGTGCGTGGCGATCATGGACGGCGGCAAGGCCCGCGTCATCGAGAACTCGGAAGGCGATCGCACCACCCCGTCGATCGTCGCCTACACCAAGGACGGCGAAGTGCTGGTCGGCGCCTCGGCCAAGCGCCAGGCCGTCACCAACCCCAAGAACACCTTCTACGCGGTTAAGCGCCTGATCGGCCGCAAGTTCACCGACGGCGAGGTGCAGAAGGACATCGCGCACGTCCCGTACACCATCCTCGCGCACGACAACGGCGACGCCTGGGTGCAGACCAGCGACGGCAAGAAGCTGGCGCCGCAGGAGATCTCCGCCAAGGTGCTGGAGAAGATGAAGAAGACCGCCGAGGACTTCCTGGGCGAGAAGGTGACCGAGGCGGTGATCACCGTGCCGGCCTACTTCAACGACAGCCAGCGCCAGGCGACCAAGGACGCCGGCCGCATCGCCGGCCTGGACGTCAAGCGCATCATCAACGAGCCGACCGCCGCGGCGCTGGCCTATGGCCTGGACAAGGCCGGCGGCGACCGCAAGATCGCCGTGTACGACCTGGGCGGCGGCACCTTCGACGTGTCGATCATCGAGATCGCCGAGGTCGACGGCGAGAAGCAGTTCGAGGTGCTGGCCACCAACGGCGACACCTTCCTGGGCGGCGAGGACTTCGACAACCGCGTGATCGAGTACCTGGTCGACGAGTTCCAGAAGGACCAGGGCATCGACCTGCGCAAGGACCCGCTGGCGCTGCAGCGCCTGAAGGACGCGGCCGAGCGCGCCAAGATCGAGCTGTCGTCCTCGCAGCAGACCGAGGTCAACCTGCCGTACGTCACCGCCGACGCCTCCGGCCCGAAGCACCTGAACATCAAGCTGACCCGCGCCAAGCTGGAAGCGCTGGTCGAGGACCTGATCAAGAAGTCGATCGAGCCGTGCCGCGTGGCGCTGAACGACGCCGGCCTGCGCGCCAGCGACATCAGCGAGGTGATCCTGGTCGGCGGCCAGACCCGCATGCCGAAGGTGCAGCAGGCCGTGGCCGAGTTCTTCGGCAAGGAGCCGCGCAAGGACGTCAACCCGGACGAGGCCGTGGCGCTGGGCGCGGCGGTGCAGGGCGGCGTGCTGGCCGGCGACGTCAAGGACGTGCTGCTGCTCGACGTGACCCCGCTGAGCCTGGGCATCGAGACCCTGGGCGGCGTGTTCACCAAGATCATCGAGAAGAACACCACGATCCCGACCAAGGCCTCGCAGGTGTTCTCCACCGCCGAGGACAACCAGTCCGCGGTCACCGTGCACGTGCTGCAGGGCGAGCGCGAGCAGGCCCGCTTCAACAAGTCGCTGGCCAAGTTCGACCTGACCGGCATCGAGCCGGCGCCGCGCGGCCTGCCGCAGATCGAGGTGTCCTTCGACATCGACGCCAACGGCATCCTGCACGTGTCGGCCAAGGACAAGAAGACCAACAAGGAGCAGAAGGTCGAGATCAAGGCCGGCTCGGGCCTGTCCGAGGACGAGATCGCGCGGATGGTGGCCGACGCCGAGGCGCACCGCGACGAGGACAAGAAGTTCCAGGAGCTGGTGCAGGCCCGCAACCAGGCCGACGGCCTGATCCATGCGACCCGTAGCGCGATCAACGAGCACGGCAGCAAGGTGCCGGGCGACGTGATCGGCAAGGTCGAGGGCGCGCTGGCGGAGCTGGAGACCGCGATGAAGGGCGACGACAAGGCCCAGATCGAGGCCAAGACCAAGGCGCTGGAAGAGGCCGGCCAGTCGCTGTACGCCGCGGCCGCGGCGGCCGAGCAGGGTGCCGCCGGCGGCGATGCCGGCCCGCAGGCCAAGGCGAACGACGACGTGGTGGACGCCGAGTTCACCGAGGTCAAGGACGACAAGAAGCCGTGATTCGTGATTCGGGATTCGTGATTCGAAGGAGCGGGGCCATGCCTCGCTCCTCCGGGCGCCGGAATCCCGGCTGATGGCGATACCGATGCTTTTTCGAATCACCAATCACCCATCACGAATCACGTCCACATGAGCAAGCGCGACTACTACGAGGTGCTGGGCGTCGCCCGCAACGCCAGCGACGAGGAGCTGAAGAAGGCCTATCGCCGCTGCGCGATGAAGTACCACCCCGACCGCAATCCGGGCGATGCGGCGGCCGAGGCGGCCTTCAAGGAATGCAAGGAGGCCTACGAGGTCCTCGCCGACGCCGGCAAGCGCCGGATGTACGACGCGCACGGCCATGCCGCTTTCGAACACGGCATGGGCGGCGGCGGTCCGGGCGGCCCGGACATGGGCGACATCTTCGGCGACATCTTCGGCAACATCTTCGGTGGAGCCGCCGGCGCACGCCAGGCGCGCCGCGGCGCCGACATCGGCTACGTGATGGAGCTGGAGCTGGAGGAAGCGGTGGCCGGCGTCGAGCGCCGCATCGAGATCCCGACCCTGGCCGAATGCCGGCAATGCGACGGCAGCGGCTCGGAGGACGGCAAGGTCGAGACCTGCACCACCTGCGGCGGCCGCGGCAACGTGCGCGTGCAGCGCGGCATCTTCGCGATGCAGCAGACCTGCCCGCATTGCGCCGGGCGCGGCAGCATCATCCGCAATCCCTGCAAGACCTGCCACGGCGCCGGCCGCGTCGAGGAAGAGAAGGTCCTGTCGGTCAAGATCCCGGCCGGCGTGGACACGGGCGACCGCATCCGCCTGGCCGGCGAGGGCGAGGCCGGGCCGCCCGGCGCGCCGCCCGGCGACCTGTACGTCGAAGTGCGCGTGCGCGAGCACGCGATCTTCCAGCGCGACGGCGACGACCTGCACTGCGAAGTGCCGATCCGCATCGCCCAGGCGGCGCTCGGCGACAGCGTGCGCGTGGCGACGCTGGACGGCGAAGCCGAGATCCGCATCCCGGCCGAGACCCAGACCGGCAAGCTGTTCCGCCTGCGCGGCAAGGGCGTCAAGTCGGTGCGCAGCCGCGTGCCGGGCGACCTGTACTGCCGCGTCGTGGTGGAGACGCCGGTCAACCTCACCGCGGAGCAGCGCAGGCTGCTGGAGCAGTTCGAGGCCACGTTCGTCGGCGAGGAGGCGCGCAAGCATTCGCCGAAATCGGCGACCTTCATGGACGGAGTGAAGAGTTTCTGGGACCGGATGACGTCGTAGTGCATCCCGCTTCGCGGGCTGCACCCCCACGCTTTTGCTTCGCAAAACCGCGGGCCCCGCTTCTGCCTTGCCCGTCCCCGGCCTGTCGGCGCGCCCCCCTTAACGGAAGGGGGGCTTTGCTCCAGACGCCCATCGAGTCGACGACATTCTCGTGGGAGGGACTTCAGTCCCGACGGGCTTTCCCGAAGTGCCGGCTGTTTTCGCTCTTCGTAGGAGCGGCTTCAGTCGCGAAGAAGCTTTCGGTAAAGCCCCGCCGCGACTGAAGTCGCTCCTGCGAAATGCAAAGGCGAACGTGCCGTGCCGCCTGCGCGCGCCTACAATGCGGCGATGAGCCAATCGCAACCCGGACACCTCGTCCACGGCCGTCGCCAGCGCCCCGATGGGCCCGCGCCGGTCGACGTCATCTCCGTCCAGTCGCAACTGGTCTACGGCCACGCCGGCAACAGCGCGGCGATCCCCCCGCTGCGCGCGCTGGGCGTGCGCGTGGCGGAGATCCCGACCACGCTGCTCAGCAATGCGCCGTTCTATTCGACCCTGCGCGGGCGCATCCTGCCGGTGGACTGGTTCTCCGACCTGTTGCTGGGCGCGAGCGAGCGCGGCCTGCCGCAGCGCGCCAAGTTGCTGGTCTCCGGCTATCTCGGCAGCCTCGCCAACGGCGAGGCGTTCGCCGACTGGCTCGATGGCCTGCAGGACCTGGCGCCGCAGCTGCGCTACTGCCTGGACCCGGTGATCGGCGATACCCACACCGGGCCCTACGTGGAGCCCGCGCTGGAAAAGGTGTTCGTCGAGCGGTTGCTGCCAAAGGCCTGGCTGGTGACGCCCAATGCGTACGAGCTGGGCCGCCTGAGCGGCCGCGACAGCCTGGCGCAGGACGATGCGATCGCCGCGTCGCGCGAGTTGCTCGAGCGCGGCCCGGAGTGGGTGCTCGCGCACAGCGTGGCCGGCGCCGAAGGCCAGCTGGTGACGCTGGCGGTGAGCCGCGACGCGGTCTGGCGCTGGGCGACCCCGTACCTGCCGGTGGACGTGGCCGGTACCGGCGACGTGCTGATGTCGCTGTTGATCGGTTTCCTGCTGCAGGGCGAGTCGTTCGAATCGGCGGCCGGGCGCGCGCTGTCGGGCGTGCACGCGGCGCTGGAGGCGACCCTGGCCGATGGCTACGAGGAGTTCGACGTGCTCGCCGCCGCGCCGGCGGCACTGTCCACGCCGGGGCGCTTCGCCGTCGAGCGCCTGGCATGACGGCGCGTCCCGTCGTCGGCATCGTCGGCAGCGCCGGTGCCTATGGCCGGTGGTTGCAGCGATTCCTGCGCGAACGCATGCAGCTGGAGGTGGTCGGGCACGATCCGGCCGATCCGGCCTCGCTCGACGAGCAGGCGCTGGTGGACCGCGCCGACGTGCTGGTGTTCTCGGCGCCGATCCGCCAGACCGAAGCGCTGATCCGCCGCTACGCGGCGCTGGCCGCCGGCCGCGAGCGCGGCCGGCTGTGGCTGGACATCACCTCGATCAAGCAGGGGCCGGTGGCGGCGATGCTGGAATCGCAGGCCGAGGTGGTCGGCCTGCATCCGATGACCGCGCCGCCGAAGTCGCCCACGCTCAAGGGCCGGGTGATGGTGGTCTGCGAGGCGCGGCTCGATGCCTGGCGCGCATGGCTGCAGACGCTGTGCGACGCGCTCGAGGCCGAATGCGTGCCCGCCACGCCCGAACATCACGACCGGGTGATGGCGCTGGTGCAGGCGATGGTGCATGCGACCCACCTGGCCCAGGCCGGGGTGCTGCGCGACTACGCGCCGCTGCTCGGCCAGCTGCCGGCCCTGATGCCGTTCCGTTCCGCCTCGTTCGAGCTGGACACGGCGATCATCGCGCGCATCCTCTCGCTCAATCCGGCGATCTACGAGGACATCCAGTTCGGCAACCCGCACGTCGGCGAGATGCTCGACCGGTTGCTTTCGCACCTGCAGGAACTGCGCGCGCTGGTCGCCCGCGGCGACGATGCGGCGCGCGCCCGTTTCCGCGAGATCTTCCTGCACGACAACAAGGCCGCGATCGGCGCGCAGGCGCTGGAAGGCGGCAACTACAGCTACGAGCGCGTGGGGTACCTGCTGGCCGACCTGACCGAGGCGCGCGCGTTGAGCGTCTACCTGCCCGAGGACCAGCCCGGCTCGCTACGCGTGCTGCTGCACGTATTCGAGCGGCACGCGGTCAATCTCTCCTCGATCCATTCCTCGCGCACGCCGGCGGGCGAGCTGCATTTCCGCATCGGCTTCGACCATGCCAGCGACGCCGCGGCCCTGGCGCGCGCCGCGCGCGAGATCGACGAGAGCGGCATCGGGCGGGTGCTGCCGCGCTGAGGTGGGCGTACTGCCATCTCTCTCTGCCCGCTCCCACAGAGGAGCCGCGGGCAAGCGCCGTCGTCGCGCATTTCATCCACACCGGCTGTGGATGAAATGCGGACAAGCATGTGGATAACGCGCCGCGCGCCTTGCGGCGCGGGCGTGTCAAGACGGATGGCGAAAAAATGGCCGGCGTCCGCTCAGGCCGCGGACAGCCGGAGTTCGCCGCCGGTGGTGGTGTACTGCTGGCCCTGGCGTACCAGGTGCCGGCCATCGGCCAGCTCGTAGCGCGGCGAAGGCTGTTCGCCGGCGTTGTTCGATTCGTCGCGGAACTCGATGATCACGTAGGTCTCGCCATCCGGAGCGACAGCGGGGAACTGGCGGAAAGACATTGCGCACCTCCTGGATCGATTGCCGCCGGCGATGCCGGCAACGCGAGCATGCGAAGGCCGGCGTTAAGGGCGCGTCACCCGGCCCGGACAGGCCGCGTTCGGTTTCTGCGGGCCCTGTCGAGCCCGCTGCCGACGCTTGGCCCGCAGCGCGGATGCCCCGGCGGGCTCAATCGATGAACTGCAGGCGCGCGAGTTCGGCGTACAGGCCGCCTTGCGCCAGCAGCTCGGCATGCGTGCCCTGGGCGATGATGCGGCCGTGGTCCATCACCACGATGCGATCGGCCTTGAGCACGGTGGCCAGCCGGTGGGCGATCACCAGCGTGGTGCGGCCCGCCATCAGTCGTTCCAGCGCCTGCTGCACGGCGCGTTCGCTTTGCGCGTCCAGGGCGCTGGTCGCCTCGTCGAGCAACAGGATCGGCGCGTCCTTCAACAGCGCCCGCGCGATCGCGATGCGCTGCTGCTGGCCGCCGGACAGGCGCGCGCCGCGTTCGCCCAGTTCGCTGGCATAGCCTTCGGGCAGGGCGCGGATGAACTCGTCGGCCTCGGCGGCCTCCGCCGCGGCCTGCAGCTCGGCATCGCTGGCGTCGAGGCGGCCATAGCGGATGTTGTCGGCCGCGCTGGCGGCGAACAGCGCCGGCTGCTGCGGCACCAGGGCGATGCGCTCGCGCAGCGCGGCCGGGTCGAATTCCCGGAGGTCGTGGCCTTCCACCAGGACCTTGCCGCTGTCCGGATCGTGGAAGCGCAGCAGCAGCGACAGCACCGTGCTCTTGCCGGCCCCGGACGGGCCGACCAGCGCCACGGTCTCGCCCGGCCGCACGTGCAGGTCGAAGCCGTCCAGCGCCGCGTGATCGGGCCGTTGCGGGTAGTGGAACACCACGTTGTCGAAGCGGATCTCGCCGCGCAGGGGCTCGGGCAGGCCGCGCGGCGATGCCGGGGCGACGACGCCAGGGCGTTCCTGCAGCAGCTCGGCGATGCGGCCCATGCCGCCGGCGGCGCGCTGCAGCTCGTTCCACACTTCCGCCAGCGCGCCGACCGAGCCGCCGCCGATCAACGCATACAGCACGAACTGGCCGAGCGTGCCGGGCGTCATGCGGCCGTCGATCACGTCGTGCGCGCCCGACCACAGCACCAGCACGATCGCGCCGAACACCAGCACGATCGCGATGGCCGTGACCAGGGCCTGGGTGCGGATGCGCCGCCGCGCGGTCTGCACCGAGGCGTCCAGCGCGGCGCCGAAGCGCTTGCGTTCGTAGGATTCGCGCGCATGCGCCTGCACGGTGCGGACCGCGCCGAGCGTTTCCGCGGCCAGGGTGTTGGCGTCGGCCACGCGGTCCTGGCTGGCGCGCGAGATCTTCTGCAGGCGGCGCGCGCCGAGCACGATCGGCAGCACCGCCAGCGGGATGCCGACCAGCGAGTACGCCGCCAGCCGCGGGCTGGTGACGAACAGCATGGCCAGGCTGCCGACCACCGTGACCGTGCTGCGCAGCGCCACCGACATGGTCGAGCCGATCACGCTGCGCAACAGTTCGCTGTCGGCCGACAGGCGCGAGACCAGCTCGCCGCTGCGGTTGCGGTCGTGGAAACCGGCATCCAGGCCGATCAGGTGCGCGTACAGCCGATTGCGCAGGTCGGCGACGACCTTCTCGCCGAGCAGCGACACGAAGTAGAAGCGCGCGGCGGTGGCGAACGCCAGCACCACCGCCACCCCGAACAGCAGCACGAAGGTGCGGTTGATCTGGCCGCCGCCGGAGAAGCCATGGTCGATGACCTGCTTGACCGCGGTCGGCAGGCTCAAGGTGGCGGCCGAGGACAGGGCCAGCGCCACCAGCCACAGCACGAACAGGCGCAGGTGGCGGCGCACGAACGGCCACAGCGTGCGCAGGCTGCCCAGTTGCTTCAGCGACTTCGTCGACCTGCCGGGGGAGTCATTCATCTGTCCGTTCTTCGGAAATGCCGATGCGATTGCGGGTGGCGTCGCGCAGGCGGGTTTTCAAGGCGTCCTCCTGGTCCGCCGGCAACTGGACGCGCAATCGCAGGCCGTCGGCGTCGAAGGTTTCGTCCAGCTTGGCCGCCGCATGCGCGGGCAGCAGGGCATGCACCAGGCCGATGTCGTCGAAGCGGCAATGCAGCCGCAACCGACGCATCGGCACCAGCGGCGAGCGTGGTGCCAACCGCAGGCATTCGGCGGCGGTACCGCCATAGGCGCGCACCAGCCCGCCCGCGCCGAGCTTGACCCCGCCGAACCAGCGGGCGACCACCACCGCGACGCGGTCGAAGCCTTGCCCGTCGATCGCGGCAAGGATCGGCCGGCCGGCGGTTCCCGCCGGCTCGCCGTCGTCGCTGGAACGGTAGTCGCCGCCGCAGCGATAGGCCCAGCAGTTGTGGGTGGCCTCGGCGTCCGAGGCTTCCCGGATAAAGATCAGCGCCGCCTGGCCGCTGTCGATGGGAGCGGCGCGGGCGAGGAAGCGGCTGTGCTTGACGTCCTGGGCATGCTGGACGGGGTGGACGAGGGTGTCGGGCATCGCTTCGATTCTAGAGCGCGCGCTGCGCTTTGAGAGGGGCGCCGCGTGGCTGGCGGCCCGGCGCGTCCCGTCCGGGAGGGCGGCACGCGCCGGTGGATGCCGCCTGGTTGCATGGCTGTCAGGGCCCAGGCGAGACGTTATGCTCGCGGCCGGGGAGAGCACCGGAACACGAATGAAAGGAAGGGATGGGCAGCCATATCGCTACAGGCAACAGCACGTCCTGGCTCCGGCCGTCCGAGGCCTGCCAACGGGTGGCCAGGGCGCTGGCGGGCCTGTTGCCGGGCCATGGCATGGTCGCGGTGGCCTGGCACGAGGTCGCTTCCGGGCGTAGCGAGGCTGGCTTCCATCCGGCGTCCGCTTCGCTGCGCAGCGCGCTCGCCGAGGTGCTGGCGGGACATGCCGGGGCCGACGCGCGCACGGCGCATGCCTGGCGCTCGGACGCGGGCGACGTGCTCTTCGCCGTGGCCTGGGAGTGCGGCGCGCTGCCCGACGGGCGGCCGCCGCCGGGCTGGCTGGAGGCGATCCGGGCCGCCACCGAGGCGGCGCACGAGCGATCGCACCTGGAGTCGCAGGTCAGCGAGCTGGAAAAATCCAAGCGCCTGCAGCAGGCGTTGTACGAGATCGCCGACCTGTCCGGTGCGCAGCTCGAGCTGCCGCAGATGCTGCAACGCATCCACCGGGTCGTGGCCTCGTTGATGTACGCCGAGAACTTCTTCATCGTCGAATACGATCCGTTCGACGAGAGCATGCGGTTCGTCTACTTCGCCGACACCCAGGACAGCTTCGCGCCGGATCCGCACCAGCGTTATACGCACGCGGATTTCCCGAGCAGCCTGACGTTCGCGCTGCTGGAGCAGGGCATCCCGCTGTGGGGGCCGTCGAACCGCCTGGCGCAGGGGCTGGGCATGCCCGCCGACGCCGACCGCGGCCCGGACAGCCACGATTGGCTCGGCGTGCCCATGCTGCGCGACGGCCATGTGTCCGGCGCGATCGTCGTGCAGAGCTACGACGAGCAGATCGCCTACACCGAGCAGGACCGCAGCCTGCTGGTCTTCGTCGCCCAGCACGTGCAGACCGCGCTGGACCGGCACCAGGCGCAGGCCCAGCTCGCGCAGCGGGTCGAGGAACGCACCGCGGAACTGCAGCGCGCCAACCGCAACCTGCAGGAGGAGATCGCCGAGCGCAAGCGCGCCGAGACGCTGCAGATGGCGCTGTTCCGCATCTCCGAGCTGGCGGTGGCCTCGGAAAGCCAGGAGCAGTTCTATGCCGAGGTCCACGGCGTGGTCAGCGGCCTGCTGGACGCGCGCAACTTCTACATCGCCCTGGTCGACGAGAGCGGCCAGCACCTGGAGTTTCCCTATTCGGTGGACGAGCACAACGGCGAGCGCCCGCCGCGCCGTTTCAGCAAGGGCCTGACCGAGTACGTCATCGCCAAGCACAGCGCGCTGCTGGCCGACCGCGAGCAGATCGACGCGCTGGCCGCCGCGGGCGAGGTGTCGGGGTTCGGGCAGCAGGCGGCCAGCTGGCTGGGGGTGCCGTTGTTCATCGATGACGAGGTCGTCGGCGCGGTGGTGGTGCAGAGTTACTCCGACGAGGTGAGCTACTCGCTGGACGACCAGCGGCTGCTCGCGTTCGCGGCGAACAACATCGGCAACGGCCTGGCCCGGCAGCGCAGCCAGGCCCGGTTGCGCCAGGCGCATGCGGAGCTGGAGCTGCGCGTGCAGGAGCGTACCCGCGAACTGGCGCAGCTCAACGAGCAACTGATCGGCCAGATCGCCGAGCGCATCCGCGCCGAGCAGCGCCTGACCCACCAGGCCCTGCACGACGCGTTGACCGGCCTGCCCAATCGCGCCCACCTGCTCGAGCGCCTGGACGACGCGATCAGCCGCGCCGCGGAGGGCGATGCCCCCTTCGCCGTGCTGTTCCTGGACCTGGACCGCTTCAAGCTGGTCAACGACAGCGTGGGGCACGTGGCCGGCGACCAGATGCTGGTGGAGGTCGCCCAGCGCATCGTCGCCACGGTGCGGGCCGAGGACGTGGTGGCCCGGCTAGGCGGCGACGAATTCGCGATCCTGATGGACTGCCCGAAAGGCGTCGAGGCGGCGAGCGAACTGGCGCGCCGGTTGAACCACGTGCTCGGCCAGCCGATGTGGGTGGCCGGGCGCGAGCTGTTCCCGTCGGGCAGCGTGGGCGTCGCGTTCTGGAACAGCCACTACCGCAGCGGAGAGGAACTGCTGCGCGACGCAGACGCGGCGATGTACCGCGCCAAGCTGCAGGCGCACGAGCGCTTCGCCGTGTTCGACGAGGCGATGCGCGAGGAGGCGATGCGCAGCCTGGACCTCGAGGCCGATATCCGACGCGCGCTGAAGAACCACGATTTCCAGCCCTATTACCAGCCGATCGTGCGCCTCGACGACGGCCGGGTGGTCGGCTACGAGGCGCTGCTGCGCTGGAACCACGAGAGCCGCGGCCTGCTGCGACCGGACGCCTTCATCCACCTGGGCGAGGACAGCGGCCTGATCGAGTACGTGGACTGGCAGTTGTACGAACAGGTGATCAAGCACCTGGCCGGTACCCGCGCCGGCTACATCTCGGTCAACGTGTCGCCGCTGCATTTCCGTTCCTCGGATTTCGTCGGGCGCCTGCTGGGGCTGGTCGACGCCGCGGGCGCCGACCCTGCCCGGCTGCGCCTGGAGATCACCGAGGTGGCCTTGCTGGAGGATGCGCCGCGCATCCTGGAAACGCTGAACCAGCTGCGCGCGCGCGGCGTGCTGGTGCAGCTGGACGACTTCGGCACCGGCTACTCGGCGCTGTCGTACCTGCACCGCTTCCCGATCTCGGCGCTGAAGATCGACCGCAGCTTCGTCGCGAACCTGCACGCGAACGAGGGGCAGGATTCGCTGGCGCTGGTGCGCAGCATCCTGGCGCTGGCGGCCACGCTGGGGATCGAGACGGTCGGCGAGGGCATCGAGACCGTGCGCCAGCTGCAGACGCTGCGCGAGTTCGGGTGCCACTACGGGCAGGGCTACCTGCTGGGCGTGCCGGCGCCGGAAATGGTGGGCGCGCCGGCGTAGCGGGCCGGATTCCTCGTGGGAGGGGCTTCAGCCCCGGCGGGCCTTGCCAGTAGGGCGCCGGGACCGGACGCCCCTCCCGCAATCGCCATCGCCCCCGGGGATCAGCGCAGCGCCTTGCGGCGTTTCTCGCCGATCCGCGCCGCAGTGGCAGGGAAGCGTCGAACGGGTTGGCGCGTCGCCACGCGCCGGGATCGTATCGCTTGGCTCAACGGAGCGCTTTCTGGCGCTTCTCGTCGATCCGCGCCGCAGTGGCAGGGAGGCGCCGAACGGGTTGGCGCGTCGCCACGCGCCGGGATCGTATCGCTTGGCTCAACGGAGCGCTTTCTGGCGCTTCTCGTCGATCCGCGCCGCAGTGGCAGGGAGGCGCCGAACGGGTTGGCGCGTCGCCACGCGCCGGGATCGTACCGCCTGGCTCAACGGAGCGCTTTCTGGCGTTTCTCGTCGATCCGCGCCGCAGTGGCAGGGAGGCGCCGAACGGGTTGGCGCGTCGCCACGCGCCGGGATCGTACCGCCTGGCTCAACGGAGCGCTTTCTGGCGCTTCTCGTCGATCCGCGCCGCAGTGGCAGGGAGGCGCCGAACGGGTTGGCGCGTCGCCACGCGCCGGGATCGTATCGCTTGGCTCAACGGAGCGCTTTCTGGCGCTTCTCGTCGATCCGCGCCGCAGTGGCAGGGAGGCGCCGAACGGGTTGGCGCGTCGCCACGCGCCGGGATCGTACCGCCTGGCTCAACGGAGCGCTTTCTGGCGTTTCTCGTCGATCCACTTCTCCGCCTGCGCCGGCGTGTACCCCCGCATCCATTCCAGCATCGCGTCGATGTCCGAGCCGTGCCAGAGGTCGGCGCGCTGCGCCGGATGCAGGAAGCGTTCTTCGACCATGCGGTCGATCATGCCGATCAGCGGCGCGTAGAAATCCTCCACGTCCAGGAACGCGCAGGGCTTGTTGCCGATGCCGAGCTGGCGCCAGGTCAGCATCTCGAACATCTCGTCCATCGTGCCGAAGCCGCCGGGCAGGGCGACGAACGCGTCGGACAGGTCGAACATGCGCATCTTGCGCTCGTGCATCGAGCCGACGACCTGCAGTTCGGTCAGCCCGCGGTGCGCGACTTCCCAGTCGGCGAGCTGCTGAGGGATCACGCCGGTGACTTCGCCGCCGGCTTCGAGCACCGCGTTGGCGACGAGCCCCATCAAGCCGACGTTGCCGCCGCCATAGACCAGCCGCAGGCCGTCGCGGGCGATGCGCTGGCCCAGCGCGATGGCTCGCTCGGCGTAGATGGGCTTGTTGCCGGCGTTGGAGCCGCAGTAGACGCAGATGCTTTTCATCGGGGATTCGGGGTTGGGGATAGGGGATTCGTAAAAGCGGACGCC
The DNA here is from genome assembly GCA_014654535.1 of Xanthomonas boreopolis. Classification (GTDB taxonomy): domain Bacteria; phylum Pseudomonadota; class Gammaproteobacteria; order Xanthomonadales; family Xanthomonadaceae; genus Pseudomonas_S; species Pseudomonas_S boreopolis. The sequence continues at coordinate 50,396 of BNBA01000022.1, read as the reverse complement.
GGGCCTGGGCCCGGCGTCGGGGAAGTCCGGGAGGGCGATCCGGGAATGGGGGCTCTGGCGAATCCCCAATCCCGAAACACGGATCCCGGCTTCAGTTCGCCTTGTGGATGGCGCGCTTGGACACCGCCATCGCGGCATCGTGGATCGCCTCCGACAGGGTCGGGTGGGCGTGGCAGATGCGCGCCAGGTCGTCGGCCGAGCCGCTGAACTCCATCGTCAGCACGCCCTCGTGGACCAGCTCGGAGACGTTGACGCCGACCAGGTGCAGGCCCAGCACGCGGTCGGTCTCGGCATGCGCCAGCACCTTCACGAAGCCGGCCGGCTCGGCCATCGCCACCGCACGGCCGACGGCCGCGAACGGGAAGCTGCCGGCCTTGTACGGCACGCCTTCGGCCTTGAGCTGCTGCTCGGTCTTGCCGACCCAGGCGATTTCCGGTTCGGTGTAGATCACCCACGGGATCGTGTCGAAGTTGACGTGGCCAGGCAGGCCGGCGATCAGCTCGGCCACGGCGATGCCTTCCTCGAAGCCCTTGTGCGCCAGCATCGGGCCGCGCACGCAGTCGCCGATCGCCCAGACCCCGTCGACGCCGGTGTGGCAGTGCTCGTCGACCTCGATCTGGCCGCGCTCGTTGACCTTGACGCCGGTGCCTTCGGCCAGCAGGCCCTTGGTGGCGGCGCGGCGGCCGACGGCCACCAGCAGCTTGTCCACGGTCAGGGTCTTCTCGCCCTCGGCGTCGGCGTAGGTGACGACCACTTCCTTGTTGGCGCCCTTGCCGGTGACCTCGGTCTTGCTGACCTTGGCGCCCAGCTTGATGTCCAGGCCCTGCTTCTTGAACTCCTTGGCCGCGGTCTTGGCGACCTCGGCGTCGGCGGCGGCCAGGAAGTCCGGCAGCGCCTCGAGGATGGTGACCTCGGCGCCCAGGCGCTTCCACACGCTGCCCAGCTCCAGGCCGATCACGCCGGCGCCGATCACCGCCAGGCGCTTGGGCACTTCGGTGAAGTCCAGCGCGCCGACGTTGTCGACGATGGTCTCGCCGTCGAACTTGGCGAACGGCAGCTCGATCGAATCCGAGCCGGCGGCCAGGATCACGTTGGCGGCCTTCAGCTCGACCTCGCCACCTTCGTGCTGCTTGACCTTGACCACGTTGCCCGGCTGCAGCTGGGCGAAGCCGTAGTACGGCGTGACCTTGTTCGCCTTGAACAGCATCGCGATGCCGCCGGTGAACTGCTTCACGATCTTGTCCTTGCGGCCGACCATCGCCGCCACGTCGATCTTGGCGTCCTTGAAGGTGATGCCGTGCTCGCCGAACAGGTGGCCCATGTTCCAGTACTGGCGCGAGGAATCCAGCAGCGCCTTGGACGGGATGCAGCCCACGCGCAGGCAGGTACCGCCGAGGGCGGGCTTGCCGTCCTTGCCGAGCGCCGCGTCGACGCAGGCGACCTTCATGCCCAGCTGGGCGGCGCGGATGGCGGCGTGGTAGCCGGCCGGGCCGGCACCGATGACGATGACGTCGTATTGCTGTTGTTCGCTCATTTCATTGGCTCACGTGATTCGTGATTCGTGATTCGTGATTCGTGATTCGTGATTCGTTGAAGCGGGAATGGCGTCGCCTTTGCGAATCACCATTCACGAATCACGAATCACGGCTTTATCACAGGCCGAACAGCATCCGGCCCGGGTTCTCCAGCTGGTTCTTGATGTCGACCAGGAACTGCACCGAGTCCTTGCCGTCGATGATGCGGTGGTCGTAGGACAGCGCCAGGTACATCATCGGGGCGATCACGACCTGGCCGTTCTCGGCGATCGGGCGCTCCTTGATCGCGTGCATGCCCAGGATCGCGCTCTGCGGCGGGTTGACGATCGGGGTCGACAGCAGCGAGCCGAAGGTGCCGCCGTTGGTGACGGTGAAGGTGCCGCCCTGCAGTTCCTCCAGGCTCAGCTTGCCTTCGCGCGCCTTCTTGGCGTAGTCGGCGATGCCCTTCTCGATGTCGGCGAAGGACATGCGCTCGACGTTGCGCAGCACCGGCGTCACCAGGCCCTTGTCGGTCGACACGGCGATGGAGATGTCGCTGTAGCCGTGGTAGATGATGTCGTCGCCGTCGATCGAGGCGTTGACCAGCGGGAAGCGCTGCAGGGCGTTGGCGGCGGCCTTCACGAAGAAGCTCATGAAGCCGAGCTTGATGCCGTGCGCCTTCTGGAACTCTTCCTGCAGTTCCTTGCGCGCGGCCGAGACCTTGGCGAGGTTGACCTCGTTGAAGGTGGTCAGCATCGCGGTCGAGTTCTTCGACTGCATCAGGCGCTCGGCGATGCGCTTGCGGATGCGGGTCATCGGCACGCGCTCTTCCGGGCGCGCGCCGGCGGCCTTGCCGGCCCCGCCGTTGCGGGCGTAGTTGACGATGTCCTCCTTGGTCACCGCGCCGCGGCGGCCGGTGCCTTCGACCTCGGCCGGGTTCACGCCCTCGGTGATCGCGGTGAAGCGGGCGCCCGGCGGCAGGCCGTCGGCGGCCGACTTGGCGGCCGGGGCCGGGGCGGCGGCCGCCTTGGCCGGAGCGGGGGCCGCGGCAGGAGCCGGGGCCTCGGCCTTCTTCTCCTCGGCGGCCGGCGCGGCCGGGGCCGCGGCGGCGGTGGCGCCTTCCTCGATGATCGCCAGCACGGTGTTGCTGGTCACGGTGCTGCCGGTGTCGAACTTGATTTCCTTCAGCACGCCGTCGACGGGCGACGGGACTTCCAGAACGACCTTGTCGGTCTCCAGGTCGACCAGGTTCTCGTCGCGCTTGACCGCTTCGCCGGCCTTCTTGTGCCAGCTGGCGATGGTGGCGTCGGAGACGGATTCGGGCAGTACCGGGACTTTGACTTCGGTGGCCATTTGCGGGGCGTCCTAGGGTTTCTTGTTTCTTGGGAAAGGTGAAGGGGGATTCTTATTCAGCGACCTGGTCGTTGAACGGATTGACCAGCGCGTCGGCCAGCAGCTGCTTGAGCTCCTCGACGTGCTCGGCCATGTGGCCGGCGGCCGGGGAGGCCGAGCGCGCGCGGCCGGCGTAGTGCAGCTCGCGGCCCTTCGGCAGGACGGCCTGCAGGTGGTGCTTGATCTGGTACCAGGCGCCCTGGTTCTGGGGCTCTTCCTGCGCCCACACCACGTCGGTGGCGTTGCCGTACTTGGCCAGCTCGGCGGCGAGCAGGGCGCGCGGGAACGGGTACAGCTGCTCCACGCGGATGATCGCCACGTCGTCCTGGCCGCGCTTCTGGGCGTCTTCCAGCAGGTCGTAGTAGACCTTGCCCGAGCAGACCACCACGCGCTTGACCTTGGCCGGATCGGCCACGGCGTCGCCGATGATGTGCTGGAACTCGCCGGTGGCCAGCTCGTCCAGGGTGGACACGGCCAGCTTGTGGCGCAGCAGCGACTTGGGCGACATCACCACCAGCGGCTTGCGGGTGGTCATGCACAGCTGGCGGCGCAGCATGTGGAAGCACTGGGCCGGCGTGGTCGGGGTGCAGACCAGCATGTTCTCCATCGCGCACAGCTGCAGGAAGCGCTCCAGGCGCGCCGAGCTGTGCTCCGGACCCTGGCCTTCGTAGCCGTGCGGCAGCAGCAGCACCAGGCCGCTGAGGCGGCTCCACTTGGCCTCGCCGGCGGCGATGAACTGGTCGATCACGACCTGGGCGCCGTTGGCGAAGTCGCCGAACTGCGCTTCCCAGATGCACAGCGTGTTCGGGTCGGTGGTCGAGTAGCCGTACTCGAAGCCCATCACCGCCTCCTCGCTGAGCAGCGAGTCGATCACGGTGGCGTCGTCCGGGTTCTGCACCAGCTGGCGCAGCGGCAGGTAGTACTCGTCGGTCTTCTGGTCGTGGATGATCGCGTGGCGGTGGAAGAACGTGCCGCGGCCGGCGTCCTCGCCCACCAGGCGCAGGCGGTGGCCTTCCTCGAGCAGGGTGGCGTAGGCCAGGTTCTCGGCGAAGCCCCAGTCGGCCGGCAGGTCGCCGGTGCTCATCTTGGCGCGGTCTTCGTAGATCTTCTTGACGCGGTTGTGCATCTCGATCCCGGCCGGGATCGTGTTGATGACCTCGGCCAGCTTGACCAGCTTGGACTTGTCGTAGCCGGTGTCGATCTTGTCCTTCAGGCTGCCGGTCAGGTACTTGGACCAGTCGATCGCGAACTCGTCCTCGCGGCGCGGCGCCAGCTCGGTGGTGTACTCGCCCGAATCGAGCTTGCCGCGGTAGGCATCGACCAGCGCCTGGGCCTCGCCCGGCTGGATCACGCCGTCCTTCTCCAGCTGCGCCGCGTACAGCTCGCGGGTGGTCTGGTGCTTGCGGATGATCTGGTACATCACCGGCTGCGTGACCGCCGGCTCGTCGGCCTCGTTGTGGCCCCAGCGGCGGTAGCAGACCAGGTCGATGAAGACGTCCTTCTTGAACTTCTGGCGGAAGTCGTAGGCCAGCTCGGTGACGTAGGCCACCGCGTCCGGGTCGTCGCCGTTGACGTGGAACACCGGCGCTTCGACCATCTTGGCCACGTCGGTGCAGTACAGGGTCGAGCGCGCGTCGTCGACGCGGCTGGTGGTGAAGCCGACCTGGTTGTTGATCACGATGTGCAAGGTGCCGCCGATGGCGAAACCGCGCGCTTGCGACATCTGCAGCAGTTCCATCACCACGCCCTGGCCGGCCAGGGCGGCGTCGCCGTGGATCAGGATCGGCAGCACGCGGCTGCGGTCGGCGTCGCCGTAGCGCTCCTGGCGCGAGCGCACCGAACCGGCGACGACCGGGTCGACGATCTCCAGGTGCGAGGGGTTGAACGCCAGCGCCAGGTGCAGCGGGCCGCCCGGGGTGGCCACGTCGGCGGAGAAGCCCATGTGGTACTTCACGTCGCCGGTGTGGGCACGGTCGTCGTGGGCGTGCTCGAACTTGCCCTCGAACTCGTCGAACAGCTTGCGCGGGTTCTTGCCGAGCGTGTTGATCAGCACGTTCAGGCGGCCGCGGTGGGCCATGCCGATCACCACGTCGCGCACGCGCTCCTCGCCGGCGCGGCGCACCAGCACGTCCATCATCGGGATCAGCGAGTCGCCGCCTTCCAGCGAGAAGCGCTTCTGGCCGACGTACTTGGTGTGCAGGTAGCGCTCCAGGCCCTCGGCGGCGGTGAGCCGCTCGAGCATGCGCTTGCGGGTCTCGGCGCTGGCCTTGTACCTGCCGCCGTCCTGCTCCAGGCGCTGGTAGATCCACTGGCGCTGCTCGACGTCGGAGATGTACATGAACTCCGAGCCGATGCTGCCGTTGTAGGTGCTCTTCAGGCGCGCGAACAGGTCGCGCAGCTTCATGCGCGACTGGCCGCCGACGCCGCCGGTGCTGAACTCGGTGTCCAGGTCCGACTGCGACAGGTTATGGAAGGGCAGGTCCAGGTCCGGCGGGTTGAGCGGCGGGGTCAGGCCGAGGGGGTCCAGGCGGGCGCCGAGGTGGCCGCGCGAGCGGTAGGCGGTGATCAGGCGACCGACGTTGCGTTCGCGTTCGTCGCTCGGACCGCTCCCCCCGCCGATGCCGTCGTTCAGGGCCTGCTTGGCCGCTTCGGCGATGTGGGCGACGACCGCCGAGTGCGGGATGTCGCCGGCTTCGCGGCCCTTGAAACCGTCGAAGTAGGCTTTCCACTTGGGATCGATGCTGTCGGGGGAGACGAGGTACTGCTCGTAGAGGTCCTCGATATAGGCGGCATTGCCGCCGGCGAGCTGCGAAGACTGCGCGAACTGCTTTAGTAGATTGTCCACGATCGTAGGTCGGGTGGGATGGCTTGGATGCGGTCTGCGCCCGGTACGGCACGCGCCGGGCCTGGATGAAGCCGAAAAAGTATACCCCCGCATCTACAGCGCAGATGTGTGGAACAGGTATGGGGCGATATGGCGCGGATATCGTGGAAGGCGCGGCCAGACCGGGCGCAGCCGGCGGGAAACGCGCGGATAACCCTGCTTTTTTCGCTTCGCCGGGAGCGGATGGCGGCCCGGGTCGCGCCGCTGGCCTGCACGGGATGCGGCCGGAATCCGGGTGCGTTGGACCAAAGTAGTAATCCGCCCGGTCAGGAGGCAGACAGGCGAGCGGGCTCGAGCGGTGCCGTTCCCGCGGAGGCACTTCGCGGGAACGGCGGCGGCATCCGGGCGACGGTCAACCGGCCTCGTCTTCGGTGCCGGCGGGCTGGTAGTGCCCGGCCGCGACCAGGTCCGCAAGCGCGGCCCGGCCCTTCTCCGAGAGCCGCGCGTAGTCGCCGGCGTCGAGGATCTCCCGTTCCGCCAGCAGTTGCGCGTCGGCGACGGTGAGCGGGTACGACAGGCCCGTGCAGAACAGCGTGGCCCCGCGTTTGGCCCGGCGCCAGGCCACGCGCGACCAGGGATGGCGGTGCAGCGACAAGCCTTCGGCCAGGGCCCGCTCGAGCGCGGCGCGGTCGGGCGCGTCCGGCGCGGGCATCACCTCGCCCGAGGCGCGGTAGGTGGTGATGAAGCGGCCGAACCAGTCGCCGAGCTTGTCCGGATCGTTCATGCGCAGCGCATTGAGCGCCGCGATCGCCCGGCCCATCGCCGCGGTGTCGATTTCCCAGGGGTCGGCCGGCACGGCGAGGTCCTCGTCGTGGTAGCGGACGGCCTCGTCCGCATCGGCGACGAGGGTGTCCAGGTAGTCGCCGATCAGCTCCGCCGACGAGGGCGCGCGCATGCCGATCGAGAAGGTCAGGCACGGATCCTCGGCGACGCCGTGGTGCGGCACCAGCGGCGGCAGGTAGAGCATGTCGCCGGGCGCCAGCACCCAGTCGTGGGTCGGGCGGAACGTGCGCAGCAGCTTGATGTCCACGTCGTCGCGGAAGGCCAGGTCGGGTGCCTTGCGGCCCATCGCGGCGCTCGCGTCGATCTGCCAGCGGCGGTGGCCGTGGGCCTGCAGCAGGAACACGTCGTAGTGGTCCACGTGCGCGCCGACCGAGCCGCCGGTGGCGGCGAAGCTGATCATGACGTCGTCGATGCGCCAGCGCGGCAGGAAGCGGAACTGCTCCAGCAGGATGCGCACGTCCGGGTCCCACTTGTCGACGTCCTGCACCAGCAGGGTCCAGTCGTGGTCGGGCAGGCCCGGGAAATCCTCTTCCTGGAACGGGCCGCTGCGCACGCTCCAGTCGTCGCTGCCCCGGTCGTGGCGGATCAGGCGGGCGAGCACGCCGTCCTCGCAGGCCAGGCCGGCCAGGTCCTCGGGCGTCACCGGGGTCCGGAAATCCGGGAAGGCATTGCGGACCAGCAGCGGCCGCTTGTGCCAGTAGTCGCGCAGGAAGCGCTCGGCGGGCATGCCCAGCGGGTGCTGGCGGGTGGCCTGGATTTCGAAGGGCAGGGGATTGGAAGTCTTCTTCATTGCAAGGTCGCGGAAGGCGCGCGGCGCCATGGGGCGCCATTGTCGCCCAGCATGAGGCGGTCTGGCTTGCGCCGTGGGCGCCGCCGTCAGGCGGGATCGGCGATCTCGTCGTAGCCGCGGCCGAGGAACTGCAGCAGGCACCAGCCGTGGCCGAACGGATCGGCGAGCCGCACGAGCCGGCCCCAGGCCGCCTCGCGGATGCCGCCTTCCTGGATGAAGCCGGCGCGTAGCGCGCGGTCCAGGACGGCGTCGAGATCGTCCACGACCACGTCCAGATGCAGCGGCGTCCAGTGGCGGGCGTAGTCGCGCGGCCGGTCCATGGCGGCGATGGTGCCGGGCGGCTGCTCCAGCAGGTAGACCGGCACGGCGGCGCCGAGCAGTTCCAGGCACCCGCTCCCGAGGCGGCGGCCGGTGGCCAGGCCGAAGGCTTGCCGATAGACGGCTTCGGCCCGGGCCAGGTCGGGGACGTCGAGGTTGACCAGCAACTGCATCTTCGCTTCCTCGCGGTCGTGGCCGGGACCGGCGTGCCCGGGAAACGGCATGGCCCGCGCAGGGCGGGCCATGCCGTGGATTCAGATCGCGCGCGCCAGTCGCTCGGCCAGGCCGGTGTAGGCGCCGGGCGTCAGTTCGCGCAGGCGCTGCTTGTCGGCCGCGGGCAGTTCCAGCGACTCGACGAAGGCGCGCATCGATTCGGCGGTGATGCCCTGGCCGCGGGTCAGGGCCTTGAGCTGTTCGTACGGATTGGGCAGGCCGTGGCGGCGCATGACGGTCTGCACCGCCTCGGCCAGCACTTCCCAGGCGGCGTCGAGGTCGGCGTCCAGGCGCTGCGGGTTCACTTCCAGCTTGCCCAGGCCCTTGGCCAGCGATTCCAGCGCCACCTGGGTGTGGCCGAACGCGGTGCCGAGCGCGCGCAGCACGGTCGAGTCGGTGAGGTCGCGCTGCCAGCGGCTGATCGGCAGCTTGGCCGAGAAATGCTCGAACAGGGCGTTGGCCAGGCCGAAGTTGCCCTCGGCGTTCTCGAAGTCGATCGGGTTGACCTTGTGCGGCATGGTCGAGGAGCCGACTTCGCCTTCCTTGAGCTTCTGCTTGAAGTAGCCCAGCGAGATGTAGCCCCAGATGTCGCGCGCCAGGTCGACCAGGATGGTGTTGGCGCGACGGGTCGCGTCGCCGATCTCGGCGACGTTGTCGTGCGGCTCGATCTGGGTGGTGTACGGGTTGAACACCAGGCCCAGGCCTTCGACGAAGCGCTGCGCGAAGGCCGGCCAGTCCACGTCCGGGTAGCTGGCGACGTGCGCGTTGTAGTTGCCGACCGCGCCGTTGATCTTGCCGGTCAGCTCGACCGCGCCGATCTGCCCGACCTGGCGTTCCAGGCGCGCCACGACGTTGGCGATCTCCTTGCCGAGCGTGGTCGGCGAGGCGGTCTGGCCGTGGGTGCGCGAGAGCATCGGCTGGCCGGCCTGGGCGTGGGCGAGGGCGCGCAGCGAGGCGGCGATGCCTTGCAGCGCCGGCACCAGCACCTCGCGGCGGGCCTGGTCCAGCATCAGCCCGTAGGACAGGTTGTTGATGTCCTCGCTGGTGCAGGCGAAGTGCACGAACTCCAGCGCCGGGCCGAGCTCGGCATCGTCCTTGAGCTGCTCCTTGATGAAGTACTCCACCGCCTTGACGTCGTGGTTGGTGGTGCGCTCGATCTGCTTCACGCGGGCGGCGTGCTCGACGGAAAAGCCGGAGGCCAGGGCGCGCAGCCTGGCCTTGCCGGCCTCGCTGAAGTCCTTCAGCTCGGCGATGCCGGGCTCGGCGGCCAGTGCCAGCAGCCATTCGATCTCGACCTTCACGCGGGCGCGGATCAGGCCGTACTCGGAAAAGATCGGGCGCAGGGCGTCGACCTTGGTGGCGTAGCGGCCGTCGAGCGGGGACAGGGCGAGCAGGGCGGAATCCGACATGGGGCAGGAGCTGGAAACGGGCGGGGCGCGTATTCTACGCCGCCCGGCGCGGGCGGCGGCCGTGCCGGCGGATACCGGCATGGCGCGGCGCCCGTCGTGCGTGGTGCCCGCATTCCCCTCCATGTCCTTCCATGTACCGCCACGTATTCGTCCGTTTGCCGTTGCTGTCCGCGTCGTTCCTGATTTCCCCGCTCCAGGCCGCCGTACCGGCGGCGATCGCCCTGCCATACCAGGTCCGTCCCGATATCCCCACCTGCGAGCCCGGCCGGCTGAGCGAGGCGACCCGGCAGCGGGTGCTGGACCTGGTCAACCAGCTGCGCACCCTGCACGGCCTGGCCCCGGTGGCCTATGCGCCCCAGCTGCAGGCCCAGGCCGACGCCGCGGCCCTGGTGATGGCCGCCAATGGCGCCCTCAGCCACATGCCCGCGCCGGACTGGCGCTGCGCATCGCCGCTGGCCCAGCAGGGCGCGCGTACCAGCCTGCTCTACGGCGGCGCCGTGTCCCCGCTGCCGGCGATGGGGAGCGCGGACGACATCGTCGCCCGCTGGCTGAGCGATACCAACAACCTGGTCGCCGACGGACTGGGCCACCGGCGCTGGCTGCTCGATCCGTTCCTGCGCGAGGTCGCCTTCGCCTGGGTGGCCGGGCCGCTCGCCAACGGCATGCAGAGCGGAGCGGCGGCGCTGCGACTGGAACGCGGCTCCAATGCCGAACCCCTGCGCGAGGGCGGCGAGGTGGTGGCCTGGCCGGTCGGCGATTACCCGGGGCGCTACTTCGATCCGAACGCCTGGCTCTCGTTCTCGCTGCTGGTCGATCCCAGCCGTCCCGGCGGCGCCAACCACGAGGTGGACTACCGGCAGGCCCGGGTGCAGGTGCGCGATCCGGACGGCAACGTGCTGCCGCTGCTGGCCCTGCGCTACGACAACGAGTACTACGGCCTGCCGAACAACCTGCAGTTCCGCGTGGCCGGGCTGCGCCCGGGTATCCGTTACGACGTGGTGGTCGATGGGGTGGGCGTGGCCGGTGAGCTGCGCGAATTCCGCTACGGGTTCCGGGTCGTGCCGTAAGGGGCGTGCGGAAGCGGCGGTTTCGATCGGGCCGGACCGGGCCGGCATCGGTTCGGGCAATCTCCAACTTCGTCGTCCCCGCCTGCGCGGGGACGACGGTGGGTATGCCGATGGCGAAAAACGCGAGCCGGAAGAACCGCGTCTTGCCGAGCGGCCTTCCGGCACGACGGTGCCGCTACTCGGCGAGGTCCAACGCTGCTTGCCGGGCCACGTCCACGGCCTGGATGCGGTGCCCGGCCAGCCGGCGCACGGTCAGCCGCAGGCCGTCCAGTTCCACGCTCTCGTCCTGCTCGGGCAGGCGCTGCAGGGTGTGCACGATCAAGCCGCCGACCGAGTTGATGTGGTCAGGCGCCGCGATGTCCTGGCCGAGCAGCCGCTCCAGCCGGAACAGCGAAATGCTGCCGGCCACCCGCAACGAGCCGTCGCCGGTGCGGGTCGGGGCGTCGGTGCTGGCGTGCAGGTGCTCGTCCTCGATCTCGCCGACCACCACTTCCAGCAGGTCTTCCAGGGTGAAGAAACCCATCACCCGGCCATGCTCGTCGGTGCACAGCGCCAGATGCGTGGCGCCGCTACGGAAGCGTTCCAGCACCTGCGGCACCGGCGCCTGCACGGGCACCAGCGTGGGTGCGCGCAGCAGGCCGGCCGGTTCCGGCGCTTGATTGCCGGCCGCCATCGCCACCAGCAGGTCCTTGGTGTGCAGCACGCCGAGCACGTCCTCGCCGTCGCGCGCGAACCACGGATAACGGCTGTAGCGGGATTCGGCGAACTCGGCCAGCACCTGCGGCAAGTCCATGCCTTCGCGCAACGCGCGCAGGTGGTCGCGGCTGCGCATCAGGTCGCCGGCGACCAAGTCGGGCAGTTCCAGCGCCGAGCTCATCAGCGACAGGCCGTCGTCGTGCGGCTGGTCCGGCTGCTGGCGGCCGACGATCAGCTTGAGTTCCTCGCGGCTGTAGCGGTGCGATTGGTGGCCGGGCCGTTCCCAGCCGAGCGCGCGCAGCAACCCGTTTGCGCTGGCATTGAGCAGCCGGATCGCCGGGTACATCAGCCAGTAGAACAGGTACAGTGGCGCCGCGGTCCACAGCGACATCTGGTCGGGGCGGCGGATCGCCATCGACTTGGGCGCCAGTTCGCCGAGCACGATGTGCAGGAACGAGATCGTGCCGAAGGCGACCACGAAGGCGACCATGCTCGCGGTTTCCGGCGCCAGCCCGATCGCGTCGAACAGCGGTTGCAGCAGGTGGGCGAAGGCGGGCTCGCCGACCCAGCCCAGGCCGAGCGAAGCGAGCGTGATGCCGAGCTGGCAGGCCGATAGGTAGGCGTCCAGGTGGCCGTGCACGCTGAGCAGCAGGCGGCCGCGCCAGCCCTGGTCGCGCGCCAGGCCGACGGCCTGGGTATGGCGCAGTTTGACCAGGGCGAATTCGGCGGCGACGAAGAAGCCGTTGAGCGCCACCAGCAGCAGGGCCAGCAGCAGGAGAAGCAGGTTGCCGATCATCGCGCGTCACCTCGTGCCGGGGCGGTTCCGAGGGGTGCGTCGCAAGCGGTGCGAGGGCGGAAGCGGGAGAAGTTGCGTCGTCGGTATCGACAGTCGGGGTCGTCGTCCATGCAAGGGGATGGAATCGTGCGGAATCCCGATTGTAGGGCGTGTCGTCATGTCCCGAGTAGGCCGCGTTGGGTCTGGAAAGCCGTCAGCCGGTGTTGCATGGCGCGGCGCCTGACTGGCCGTCAGGTCAAGCCGCGCGGCGCCGGATGGCGGCTTTCCAGGCTCAACCCACAGGGCCGTCGCTGCGCGCGCCCGGGGCTGCGTCATCGCTCGGGCGTGGACGGACGTCCACTTCCTCGCTCTTCCTTGCCCCGAGCACGCGCAGCGACGGCGAGACCTGCTCGGACATGACGACACGCCCTACCGGACGCCCCGGCGCTATGCTTCGCAGGTCACGCCCGCCCTTCGCCAGCCGCGACCTTGCCGGACGCCCGAGCCCCGTTTCACCGAGCATTGGGGCGCCGGGAGGATCGTTCCGGTTCGAGTCCCGTCATTCCGCAACCTGGGAGTTTCCGATGAAAGAACGTTTCCGGACCGAACACGACAGCATGGGCGAGCTGCAGGTGCCCGCCGATGCGCTGTGGGGCGCGCAGACCCAGCGCGCCGTGCAGAACTTCCCCGTGTCCGGCCAGCCGATGCCGCGCGGCTTCATCCGTGCGCTGGGCCTGATCAAGGCCGCCGCCGCGCAGGTCAACGCCGAACTCGGCCTGTTGCCGAAGGCGGCGTCCAAGGCGATCCAGGCCGCCGCGCTGGACGTGGCGGAAGGCCGCCACGACGCGCATTTCCCGATCGACATCTACCAGACCGGTTCGGGCACCTCGTCGAACATGAACGCCAACGAGGTGATCGCGACGCTGGCGTCGCGATCGTCCAAGGACGCGGGCAAGGGCGGCATCCATCCCAACGACCACGTCAACCTGGGCCAGAGCTCCAACGACGTGGTGCCGACGGCGATCCGCGTCTCCGCGCAGCTGGGCGTGGTGGAACAGCTGCTGCCGGCGCTCAAGCACCTGCGCAAGACCATCGACAAGCGCGCCAGGAGCCTGGACAAGGTGGTCAAGACCGGCCGCACCCACCTGATGGACGCGATGCCGCTGACCTTCGGGCAGGAGTTCCGCGCCTGGTCGGCGCAGCTGGCGTCGGCGCAGGAGCGCATCGAGGACAGCCTCAAGCGCCTGCGCCGGCTGCCGCTGGGCGGCACCGCGATCGGCACCGGCATCAATGCCGACCCGCGCTTCGGCGGCAAGGTCGCCAAGGCGCTGACCGCGCTGGCCGGAACCAAGTTCGAGAGCGCCGGGAACAAGTTCGAAGGGCTGGCCGCGCAGGACGACGCGGTCGAGTTGTCCGGCCAGCTCAACGCGCTGGCGGTGGCCCTGATCAAGATCGCGAACGACCTGCGCTGGATGAATTCCGGGCCGCTCGCCGGCCTCGGCGAGATCGAGCTGCCCGCGTTGCAGCCGGGCTCGTCGATCATGCCGGGCAAGGTCAACCCGGTGATCCCGGAAGCGACGGTGATGGCCGCCGCGCAGGTGATCGGCCACCACGCCGCGATCACCGTGGCGGGGCAGACCGGCAACTTCCAGCTCAACGTGGCGCTGCCGCTGATCGCCGCCAACCTGCTGGATTCGATCCGGCTGCTGGCGAACGTCTCGACGCTGCTGGCCGACAAGGCGATCGCCGGGCTGAAGGTGCGCGAGGACAACGTCAAGCGCGCGCTGGATCGCAATCCGATCCTGGTGACCGCGTTGAACCCGGTGATCGGCTACGAGAAGGCCGCGGCGATCGCCAAGCGCGCCTACAAGGAGAACCGGCCGGTGCTGGACGTGGCCAAGGAGGACAGCGGCCTGTCCGAGGCCGAACTGCGCCGGCTGCTGGATCCGGCCGCGCTGACGGAAGGCGGCATCCACGCAGGCGCCGGCGGCGGCGGTTGAGGCTGCGCTTCGATTGAGGCCCCTCTCCCTCAGGGAGAGGGGCTGGGGTGGGGGTACGGGCGAAGCGGCGTCCGCACCCTCATCCGGCGCTTCGCGCCACCTTCTCCCGGTGAGAGAAGGAACTGCGCTCCCCGGGAGGGGAGCAGGCGCTGCCTCAATGCCGCTCGGCCTGCAGGTTGCCGAAACTCTCGCGGTACGGCTGCAACGGCGGGATCGCCTGCAGCAGCTCGCCGCTGAGCTGGTCGATCTCGGGCGTGGACCGCACCGGGATCGCGCGATAGTCCGGATCGGGCTTGGCCTCGGCCAGCGCTTGCTGGCGCAGCATCTGCAGGTGGCCGAACAGCAATTGCAGCTTGGCGCGGTTGGGCGCCTGCTGCGGCAGCACGATGTCGTCGATGCGCAGGGTGCCGTCGGGGCTGATCTGCGCATTGGCGGCCGGCGCGCGGCGCAGCAGCACGGCGTCGCTGCTGATCGAGACGCGCGGCTTGGAGCGCTCGGCGCGGTCGGAGGACGAACGGCCGCAGGCGACCAGCGCGGGCAGCAGGAGCGCGGCCAGGCAAAGAAGGAGGAGTTTCTTCATGGGAGAACGGCGCGGAGGAAGATTGCGCCATTCTATGGGTCCCGTCCGTTTTTTGTAGGAGCGGTTTTGGCCGCGATGGGGCGTTACCGGCAACGCCCCATCGCGGCCAAAGCCGCTCCCACAAAAGCCGCTCCTGCGTTCAGGGGCTGGCGTGTCGCCGGCCCACGCCGGTTGCCTCACTGGGCCGAAAGCAAGTCCAGCGGCTCGTGGATGCGATAGATGCCGGATTCTGCGGCCATTTGTCGCAAGTAGTTGCCGTGTCCGGCCCCGTAGATGACCAGGATGCGGTCGCCCTCGGCGGTATTCCTGGCGATGTTGTTGAAGATCGCCAGGTTTCTTCCGAACCAGTACTGCACCCAGTTCGCGCCGATCGGGTCGTCAGGCGTGCCGAACAGGCCGACGAGGTAGTAGCTCCTGGCGTTCTTGCGGAGCCATTGGTCCGAGTTGAGGTTCTTCAGCATGTCCAGGATGGAACCCTGGTTGAGAACGCGTTGATCGTTGTCAGCCCAGATTTTTCCTTCCGCCAGAAACGCCTCGTATTGTTTCTGCTGCTGATGGCGTTCGATGGCCTTCGGGTAGTTGATGCTCTCCTCGTCCTTGATGGCACCCATGCCGTCCGAGTCCACGGCGTAGATCTTGTCGGGCTCGAGCCCTGGCTGCAGGCGATCCGGAACCCGAGCTGTTCGGCTTCGCTCCTGCCCAGCGGGCGCGAGCCCTTGCAGGACTCGGCATAGTTCTGGCGGATCCTCTCCTGCTGCTCGCCATCCACCTCAAGCATGATCCTGGTCGGCCGGTAGCGTTCGATCAGGCCGGCGGCCTCCGCAATCTCGCGTTGCCGCCGCTCCGACAGCACGTCGTCCGCCTGGGTGTTGTGCACGTCGCGCCCGGGGTTGTTCATGTGGTAGCTGCCGATGAACAGGTAGTCGGCATACGGCGTGACCGACTGGGCGTTGGCCTGGGTGATGGCGGAAGCCGCGAAAGCGGCGAACAGGATGGCGAGGAGCTTCGAACGCATCTCTATCTCCATGAGATGAGGGGGTGGCAAGTCCGCCGCCGGCGCACACCCAGCCGCGCGGGCTTCGTGGGGAGCGGTCGCCCGGTCCTGGCTCAGCCGTTGCGGCAGTCCGTGGCGCTGTCCGTGTCGAGGTGGGCGTACGGCTTGAACGCCGGTACCTGGACGGCGAGGGCGTCCTGCGCGGCCTTCAGCCGGTCGAGGTGGTCGCAGATCTTCAGCGCCTGCTCCTTGATCCTGTCGGCCTGGGCTTCGACCTTCTCGCCGATCTTGTCGGTGTCGCCGCTGAGCACGCCCTTCAGCGCATCGCCGGCGGCCTGCACGCCGAGCAGGGCGCCCTGCTTGCCGATTTCGACGCCCTGCTGGGCGATCGCGCCGAGCTGGCTGCGATAGTCCAGGGCCAGCTGGCGCTGCGCGTCGGTCAGCGTCACCGCCTTGCCGTCGATCAGCAGGTCGCCGCTGGCGGTGATCGTGGCCGAAGGCAGGCCGTCGGCATCAAGCACGAGGCTGCCGTCGCGGAACAGGATGCTGTGGCCGCCGTCCTTCCTTTGCACGCGGGCGGTCTCGGACTGGTTGCAGGCGGTGGCGAGCGCGACGGTCAGTACCAGGAGCGGGACGAGTCGATGGAGTTTCATGGGGACGATGCCTTGTGGGTTCGTGGGAACGCTCAATCCTTGCGCGGAAGCGACACGCTGCCGCGCACGCCGCTGTGGTGCACGTCGCCGCTGCCCTTGCGCCTCAGCTCCAGGTTCCCGGATACGTTGCGCACGCCCAGGTCGCCCGATCCGATCGAATCGACGGTGACGCTGCCGTCGACGTCGGCGAGCTCGACGTCGCCGGAACCGATCCGGCCGATGCGGACCGAGCCTGCGACGCTGGAGATCTTCACGTCGCCGGAGCCGACTTCGCCGACCTCGACCGGACCGCGCACGGTGCGGGCGGTGACGTCGCCGGAGCCGACGTCGAGCAGCTTGAGGCCGCCGATGTCCTGCAGCTTCATGTCGCCCGAGCCGGTCTTGGCGGTGACCATGCCCTTGACGTTGCGGATGTCGACGTCGCCGGAGCCCACGTCCGCGCTCAGCACGGTGCCGCCGGTGGACCAGGCGTCGCCGGAGCCGACGTCGAGCTGCACCAGCAGCGCTTCCGGCACGGTGGCCTGGATGTCGAGGTACGAATAGCTGTGGCCCAACGTGAGCTTGAGCGGCCGGTCGTTGGCGAGCTCGACGACCAGGCGGTCGCCCTCGCGCCTCTGCGTCACCTTGAGGTCCTTCAGCAGGTCCTCGTTCGAGGCGCAGGCGCGGCCTTTCAGCGCGCTGCCGGTGCCGGGGGCGGCCTGCAGGTGCAGGTCGTTGGCGTTGACCTTGAACAGCACCGACCTGGCGCCGGCCAGGTCGAGGGCCAGCGAGTGCGGCTCGCTGAACTTGCACTGGTCCTCGGCCATCGCCGGTGCGGCCAGCATCAGCAGGGAAGCGGTAAGCAACAGTCGCATGGTCATGTCCTTGGTCGTGGCGGGGCCTTCGACGGCCCCGCATCTCGGTGCAGGAGGATCAGATCTCGCCGTTGCGGCGGCGCAGGTAGACGGCGGCGGCGATGAAGGCGATGCCCACGACCGCGCCGATCCAGATATCGGGGTTGCCGTAGACCTTGGCCGGGTTGCCGTGCTGGAAGGCCCAGCTCAGCAGGTCGGCCGGACCGTGGAGGGCGTCGCTGTCGATCGAACTGCCCTGCAGGCCGCGCGGCGACCAGGAACCCGGCCACACGCTCAGCAGGCCGCGATAGGCGACGATGTACCAGATCCAGCCCAGCGGCAGGTGCACGCCTGGCATCGCGGCGAGGATGCTGATCATCACGCAGGCCAGCAAGGGCACCAGGACCGCCCACAGGAACGGCTTGCTGCCTGCCCAGGCCGAGCAGAACATCAGCCAGCCAACCGTCGGCAGCGACCACAGCAGCCCCATCGGCACGGTCATCGCCACCAGTCCGAGCACCCGGAACGGATGCGAATGGGTCGCCATCGCCCACGGATTGGGCATGCCGGCGGCGGCCGCTCCCAGCATCGCGATCAGCCACAGCGCGATGCCGACCAACAGGCCGATGACGATCGCGATCAGCGGCGCGAGCAGCAAGGCCCAGGCGGCCTTGGCGAGCACGGCCTGGGTGTCGGAGATCGGCAGCGACTTCCAGAACAGGATGCTGCGGTCGCGGCGATCGTCGTACAGGCTGCCCAGCGCGTAGAAGAACACCACGAAGGCGAGCACGATCGAGGCGATGCCGATGCCGCCCAGCAGGAGGCCGTCGCCGATCGAGCCCAGCGTGCGGGTGTACTCCTGCACGTCGTCGATCCGGACCTTGCCGTCCTCGATGACCATGTTGTGGCGTGCGCTGATCACGCTGATCACCGCGCCGAGCGCGGCGAAGAACACCGCGATGCCGCCGGTGATCACCTGCGCCCAGAGGAATCCGCCGCGGTTCTCCCAGAACTCGCGCCTGAGCAGCCAGGCGAAGGTGCTGCCCTTGGACGTCTTCAGCGAAACGGCGTTCATGCGTAGGTCCCCTTCATGATGGCGACGAACAGGTCGGCGAGGCCGGGCGTGCGGGTCTCGCCGAGGGCGGCGAGCCGGTCCTTGGGGACGCCGTCGAACAGCATCACGGTCTTGCCGAAGGGCAGGCCGCGCTCGTCGATCGGGCGCAGCGCGCGGGCCTCGTCCACGCGCTCGCCGGCCACCAGCAGCTCGGTGTAGCGGTCGGAGAGGTGTTCCATCTCGGCCGACAGCACCACCTTGCCGTCGCGGATGAACATCACGTCGCTGAGGATGTGCTCGATCTCCTCGACCTGGTGGGTGGTGACCAGGATGGTCTTCTGCTCGTCGAAGTAGTCCTCCAGCAGGCGCTGGTAGAACTGCTTGCGGTAGAGGATGTCCAGGCCGAGCGTGGGTTCGTCCAGCACCAGCAGGCGCGCGTCGATCGCCATCACCAGCGCCAGGTGCAGCTGCACGATCATGCCCTTGGACAGTTCGCGCACGCGCAGCTTCGGGTTGAGCTGGGTGTTGGCGAGGAAGCGCTCGCACTTGGCGCGGTCGAAGCGCGGGTGCACGCCGGCGACGAAGTCGATCGCCTCGCCGACCCGCAGCCAGCGCGGCAGCACCGCCACGTCGGCGATGAAGCACACCTCGTTCATCAGCCGGTCGCGATGGGTGTGCGGGTCCAGGCCCAGCACGCTCAGTTCGCCCTCGTACGGGGTCAGGCCCAGGATCGCCTTCAGCGCGGTGGTCTTGCCGGCGCCGTTGGGGCCGATCAGGCCGACGATGCGGCCGGCGCCGATCTGGAACGAGGCGCCGTCCAGGGCCAGCTTGTTCTTGTAGGCCTTGCGCAGGCCATGGGCGGATACGACGTGTTCGGGTGCGGCGTTCATGAGGATTTCCCCGGGGGCAGCAATTCTTCCAGACTCAATCCCAGCCGCTGGATGCGCTCCAGCACAGCCGGCCATTCCTCGTTGAGGAAGCGCTCGCGCTCGCTGCCACGCAGCTTGAGCGCCGCTTCCTCGGTCATGAACATGCCCAGCCCGCGGCGCTTTTCCACCAGGTTCTCGTCGGCCAGTTCCTGGTAGGCGCGCGAGACGGTGATCGGATTGAGCTGGTACTCGGCGGCCACCTGCCGTACCGAGGGCAGGGCATCGCCCGGCTTCAGGATGCCGTCCAGCATCATCGCGATGACGCGTTCCTTCAGTTGGCGGTAGATCGGAGCGCCGTCGCTCCACTGGATGTCACTCATAGGTCAGCTCCGTGGGCGCAGGATCTGCGCGAAGGAGAAGTAGGGCATCGACATCGAGGCGCGCTGGCGGCGTGCAGGCCGCTCCGGGGCCCCGGGGGGCGTCGCGTTTTCCTGATCCGTTTCCGAGGCGCCATAATCGGCGCCGGTGTCCGTGACCCGACCGGAAGCGGCTCCCAGGCATCCCGCGGAAAGCAGTACGGCGCTACACAGCAACAACGGAAACGGTCGCTTGAAGAGCCTGGAGTACATGGTGCCCCCTGCGCTGGATGACTGGTGTTGTATGTGACTATAACACCGGCACGCAGGGTGTCAACCCGCTGTCATACCCAACCAAAGACAGGGGCGGCCCGGTCCCGCCACCTCCGCACCGGGGTCCGCATGAGCGCATTCAAGAAGCTGTTGAGCGTTGTATTCGCAGGGTTTTTCGCAATCGCCGGGACGGCATCGGCCGCGACGCTGCTCGATCTGGACTACCGGCCGCTGGCCGGCAAGACGCCGGTCAACCTGAACGCCCGTTACGGCGGCAAGGTGCTGCTGGTGGTCAATACCGCCAGCAAGTGCGGTTTCACGCCGCAGTACGAGGGGCTGGAGGCGCTGCAGCAGCGCTTCGCCCCCCAGGGGTTCTCGGTGCTGGGCTTCCCCTCCAACGACTTCAAGGGCCAGGAGCCGGGATCGGAGAAGGAGATCCAGGAGTTCTGCACGCTCACCTACGGGGTCAAGTTCCCGATGTTCGAAAAGGTGCACGTGGTCGGCGGCGAGGCCACGCCGCTGTACAAGGCCCTGGCCCGCGACACCGGCGTGGCGCCGGGCTGGAACTTCCACAAGTACCTGATCGCGCGGGACGGCCGGGTCGTGGCGCAGTTCCCGAGCAAGGTGCGTCCCGACGACCCGGCCTTGCTGGCCGCGATCGAGCGCGAGCTCAGGGCGCCGGCGCCCGCTCGCCCGCGCTGAGCCGCGGCATCGCGCCGGGCGCTCTACTTCGGTCGCGCGTGCATGCGACAATGACGTGGGTCCCCCACAACAGCACGGCACATCCCTGTGCCGGGATTTACATCAGACTTGCGCCGGCGGCGGCGCTGTTCTCATCACCCAGGAATCGCAGCGAATGAAGATGGCAATGCGCGGCGCGGCAGCGTCGCTGATGATCGTGGCAATGTCGGTTTCCATGCCTGCAATGTCGCAACAACCCGCCGCCTCGGCGGCCAGCAAGGAGACTCAGACTTTGACTACCGACCGACAGAAGGTCAGCTATGCCATCGGCCTGGACGTGGCGCGCTCGTTCGAGCCGATCGCCCAGGACATCGACCTGGCCGCCATGCAGCGCGCGATCGAGAACGCCTTCAAGGGCGGCAAGCCGCTGCTCTCGGACGAGCAGACCCAGGCCACCGACACCGCGCTGCGTACCGCGCTCGCGGTGCGCAACGGCCAGCAGGTCCCGGGCATGGCGCCGGGCAGCCAGCCGCCGGCGGTGTCCAAGGAGAACGTGGGCCTGATGCTGGGCGACCGCGCGGTCGGCCCGTCGCTGGCGCGCATCCAGGACGACATCGAGCTGCCGGTGCTGATGCAGGCGGTGCGCACCGTGTTCGAGAAGGGCACGCCGGCGCTGACCCAGCAGGAAGCGGCCGCGACGCTGCAGGCCTTTGGCGCCGCCAAGCAAGCGGCGGCGGCCAGCAAGAACCGCGAGGAGGGCAATGCCTTCCTGGCCAAGAACAAGAACGAGAAGGGCGTGATCACCACGGCCTCGGGCCTGCAGTACATGGTGCTGCGCCAGGGCAGCGGCGAGCGCCCGACCGCCACCAGCAAGGTGCGCGTGAACTACGAGGGCAAGCTGCTCGACGGCACGGTGTTCGACAGCTCCTACGGGCGCGGCGAACCGGCCGAGTTCGGCCTCGGCCAAGTGGTCAAGGGCTGGACCGAGGGCCTGCAGCTGATGCCGGTGGGCTCCAAGTACCGCTTCTGGATCCCGTCGAACCTGGCCTACGGTCCCGATGGCACGCCGGGCGGCCCGATCGGCCCGGATTCGACCCTGACCTTCGACGTGGAACTGCTGGGCATCCTGCCGTAATCCCGCGCGAGGCCCTGTCCGCGCGACCGACGGGACCGATGACGGTCCCGTCGGTGGCCGGTGCAGGCTCCCAGAGAGGCCGGGCGTACCGGGGCCGCATGGTGTTGGCCGGCGGCAATCGGTACGATCCGCCGGACATCGACGGGGCCCCGTGGCCCGAGACGCAATTGGACGAGGTCGTTCGCTGCATGCACGAGGAAATGACGCCGCGCGAGCAGGCCATCGAGGCGCGGCTGGTGGAACTGGAAATGCGCCTGTCGTTCCAGGAGCAGGCCCTGGCCGAGCTGAGCGAGGCGCTGGCCGACGCGCGCATGGCCAGCGCGCGCAACGCCGAGGTGATCCGGCACCTGCTGGACGATCTCGGCAAGGTGCGCTCGGCCCTGTATTCCGATCCGGCGGACGAGCCGCCGCCACCGCATTATTAGGCACGCCGCGGGCTCGGGATGCGCATCCGTCCCGGTGTCCATGGCGCCCCAACCAGGTCCGCCCGGCCACCGCGGCCGGCCGGACCGCCGAGTCCCATCGACGTTCCATCGAGTTGTCCGTCCCATGAGCAATTCCCTGCGCGACCAGTTGCTTGGCCTTGGCTTCAAGCCGGCCCCCAAGCCCGAACGCAAACCCGAACAGCGCGGTCCACGCCCCGACAAGGGCGCCAGGCCGGCAGGCGGCAAGCCGCATCCGGCGCACGCAAAGGGCAAGCGCCCGCATGGCGGCAAGCCGCGCGAGCGCGAGGACATCGACCTGGCCAAGGCCTATGCGATCCGCGCGCAGAAGGAAAAGGACGAGCGCATCGAGGCCGAGCGCATCAAGCAGGAAGAGGCGCGCCAGCGCCGAGAGGCACGCGCGAAGCTGGAAGCGATGCTCAAGGACAAGGCCCTCAACCAGGCGGACGCCGAGATTGCCCGGCACTTTCCCTACGGCGGCAAGATCAAGCGCATCTACGTGACTGCCGACCAGCTCAAGGCGCTCAATGCCGGCGAGCTGGGCGTGGTGCAGCTCAATGGCCGCTACCTGCTGGTGACCGCCCAGGTGCTGGCCGAGGCCGAGGCGATCTTCGCGCCCGCGGTCGCGTTGAAGGTGGATCCCGACGCGCCGGCCGAGGAGGATCCGTACGCCGATCCCAAGTACCAGGTACCGGACGATCTGGTCTGGTAGACGCCGCCCCATCCAGGCAACGATCGCCGGCCGTCCTCGTCCGGCCCGAACGATGACCCATTGATCGACGAGGCAGGGATGAACCCACGCCAGGGGAATGGCTATTTCGCCCATATCGACGGCTTGCGCGCGATCGCGGTGCTGGCGGTCGTCGCCTACCACCTCGATGCCCGCTGGCTGCCCGGCGGCTTCACCGGCGTGGACGTGTTCTTCGTCATTTCCGGCTTCGTGGTCAGCGCCTCCGTCGACCGCCTGCCGAGGCTCGGGGGCGCGGCGGAGCTGTTGCGGTTCTATGCGCGCCGCCTGCGCCGCATCGCCCCGGCGCTGGTGGCCTGCCTGCTGGCGACCTCGGTCGCCAGCGCGTTGTTCATTCCCGAATCCTGGCTGAGCGAGACCAGCGACAAGACCGGGCGGATGGCGTTCGTCGGGCTGAGCAACTGGGTGCTGGCCAGCACCGGCAACGACTACTTCTCGCCGCGCACCGAGTTCAATCCGTACACGCATACCTGGTCGCTTGGCGTGGAAGAGCAGTTCTACCTGCTGTTCCCCTGGCTGTTCGCGGCCTGGACGCGCGGGCGGGGCGGGCGTGCGCTGTCGCTGGCGCTGTTCGCCCTGGCGGGCGCGGGATCGCTGGCATACGCCTGGATGCGCTCGCGCGTACCCGGGCACGAGATCGATTCGTTCTACCTGACCACGACGCGCTTCTGGCAACTGGGTGCCGGCGTGCTGCTCTACCAAGTCCTGGCATGGCGGGAGAGCCTGGACGACATGCGCGGCGTGGCCATGCCGGCGCCGGTGCGATGGCTGCTGGCGCTGACGTCGCTGGCCGCCGTGGGGTATGGCCTCGGTTGGGCGCGACCGGGGCATTCGCCGTGGCCGGACGGCGCATGGCCGGTCCTGGGGACGCTGGGGCTGATCGCGTGCCTGCACGGCCATGGCCATCATGGCGTGGGGCGTTGGCTTTCCATCCCGCCACTGGTGGCGATCGGCCGCATGTCCTACTCGCTCTACCTATGGCACTGGCCGGTGCTGGTGGTGTTGCGCTGGACCGTCGGTCTCGATTCGCTGGCGGTGAAAGCCGCCGCCCTGGCGCTCACGTTCGCGCTGGCGGCCGTGTCGTACCGCTGGGTGGAAACGCCGTTCCGGCACGGTGGGGCGCACCGGTGGCGGAACGGGCGCCTGGTGCTCGCCGGCGTCGCCGCGCTGGTGCTCGCGGCAGGCCTGCAATCGCTGGTGGTCAAGAGCCAGCCCTATACCTCGTTGAGCACGGTCAGCCGGCATCCCCTGGACTGGTACGCCTATGCTCGCGGCCTGCGCAAGGAATACCCGCATTGCCGGCAAGCTTCTTCGACCGAATCGGTGAACGGCGTGCAGGTGCGGGTCTTCGGGCGCGGAAGCTGCGACCTGCCCGTCGCGATCGGGCGCCGGCTGTTCGTGATCGGCGATTCTCACGCATTGGCCTACAACGAGATGCTGCGGCGCCTGGCGCTGGTCGATGGCGTGCCGGTACGCCTGTACGGAGCGGGCGGCTGCGCGATCGCGGACATGCAGGCCTGGCAGGGGCCCCAGCCGGAATGCGCCGCCCGCCTGCAGGCCGCGCTCGACGACGTGCTTGCCCGTGCCCGCCCCGGCGACGTGCTGTTCCTGCCCGGCCTAAGGATGCCGCGCCTGGCCGAGCAGGACGAGTTGTTCGATCTTTCCTCGAACCTGGCGAGCATGCGCGATCCGGCCGCAGTCAGCGGCCGGGCGGCGCTGGCCGCGGCCACCGTCGCGCAATTGCGTCCGCTCGACGCACGCGGCGTGCACGTGGTGGTCGAAGCGCCCAAGCCCTTGCTGCAGGCGCCGCCCTACCGCTGTTCGGACGGGTTCAATCGCGGCAATCCGGTCTGCGCGAAAGGCATCCCCATCGGCCGCGCGGCGATGGAAGCCTATCGCGCGCCGGCGCTGGAAGCCTTGCAGGAGATCGTCGCGCGGCTCCCGAACGCGAGCCTGTGGGACCCGTTCCCCCTGTTGTGCGGGCCGGTGCAGTGCACGGGCGAGCAGGATGGGCGGCCCCTGTACTTCGATGCGGACCACCTCAGTGGCCATGGCAACCGGGTGTTGCTGCCGGCGTTCCGGGCGCACCTGCTGCGGTTGCCGCCGGGAGGCTGAATACCGGCAGTGCCCGCCGGGAAGAGACCGGCCGGGCGATGAAATGGTGCGGTGCGGCATGCGTCCGGGCGAGCGAACCCGTCTAATTGGATCGATCCAAACGACAGGCCTGCCGACCGCGATGCTCCGTGCCATTTTCTTGCCCCCGCCGTGGCGTAATCCTGCATGACCCGCACGGGTCGGGGCCTGGACCGACGGGGTGGGGCGGCGGGATTCCTGTTGCAGCGCCCGAAAGTCCCCGCCGTACCGTCCCGGACGCTGCCTTCCAGGGCGGCTCCGTGCCTGCGCGCCCGCGGCGGACCACCTCGAACCACTCCATCACCCAGCGCCGCACGTCCTCGTGCGGGTGTCCTTTCCACCCGGCCGGTATCCCGATGACTACCACCCAACGCTCCGTCACCCATCGCGTCGCACTGACGGTCGTCACCACGATCTTCTTCATGTGGGGCTTCCTGACCTGTCTCAACGACATCCTCATCCCGCACCTGAAGTCGGTGTTCGAGCTGAACTTCGCGCGCGCGATGCTCGTGCAGTTCACCTTCTTCGGCGCCTATTTCCTGATGGCGTTGCCGGCCGAACGGCTGGTGGCGCGGCTGGGGTACAAGAACGGCATCGTCGCCGGACTGGCGATCGCCGGCATCGGCGCGCTGGGCTTCTGGCCGGCGGCGGAGCTGCGCGTCTACAGCGCCTTCCTCGGCGCACTGTTCGTGCTGGCCACCGGCATCACCGTGCTGCAGGTGGCGGCCAACCCATACGTCTCGCTGCTGGGGCCGGAGCGCAGCGCGTCGAGCCGGTTGACGCTGGCGCAGGCGTTCAACTCGCTGGGCACCGCGATCGCGCCGCTGATCGGCGGTTGGCTGATCCTGTCCAATACGGTGATGAGCGGCGACCAGCTCGCGCAGCTGCCGCAGGCCGAGCAGGTCGCCTACCGCGTGCAGGAGGCGCAATCGGTGCAGGGGCCGTACCTGGGCCTGGCGGTCGTGCTGTTCCTGCTGGCGGTGTTCGTCTTCCTGTTCCGCCTGCCGTCGCTGACCGAGGCCACCGAGAAGGGCGACGCCGGCCACCACCACACGCTGGGCGAGGCGTTGAGGCATCCGCACGTGGCGTTCGGCGTGCTGGCGATCTTCTTCTACGTCGGGGCCGAGGTGTCGATCGGCAGCCTGATGGTCAATTATTTCTCGATGCCGCAGATCGGCGGCTTCAGCGAAGCGCAGGCGACCCATTACGTGTCGGCGTACTGGACCATGGCGATGATCGGCCGCTTCATCGGTTCGGCGTTGCTGGCGAAGATCTCGCCGCGCCTGCTGCTGTCGCTGTTCGCGCTGGTCAACGCGCTGCTGCTGATCGTCTCGGTGTCCACGACCGGCATGGTCGCGGTGTATTCGCTGGTGGCGATCGGGCTGTTCAACTCGATCATGTTCCCGACCATCTTCGCGCTGGGCATCGAGCGGCTCGGCCCGCTGACCGGGCGCGCATCGAGCCTGCTGGTCATGGCCATCGTCGGCGGCGCGATCGTGCCGTACCTGCAGGGCCAGCTGGCCGACCACATCGGCCTGCATCCGTCGTTCCTGCTGCCGGCGCTGTGCTACCTGTACATCGTGTTCTACGGCGTATGGGGTTCGCGCCTGCGCGGCGAGCTGGCCAAGGAGGCTGGCGCGTGAGCGGAGCGAACAAGATCGTCTGTTTCGGCGAGGCGCTGATCGACATGCTGGCGCAGTCGCCGGCCACCGCCGACGCGCCGCGCGCGTTCCTGCAGTTCGCCGGCGGGGCGCCGGCCAACGTCGCCGTGGCCGTCGCCCGGCTCGGCGGCGACAGCCATTTCGCCGGCATGCTGGGCGAGGACATGTTCGGCGATTTCCTGCTGCAGAGCCTGCGCGAGGCCGGGGTCGCCACCGATGGCGTGGTGCGCACCCGCGAGGCCAAGACCGCGCTGGCGTTCGTCGCGCTCGACGAGCACGGCGAGCGCAGCTTCAGCTTCTACCGGCCGCCGGCGGCCGACCTGCTGTTCCGCGCCGAGCATTTCGCCGCGGGCCTGTTCGAAGGGGCGGCGGTGCTGCACGTGTGTTCCAACAGCATGACCGAGCCGGGCATCGCCGAGGTCACGCTGGAAGGCATGCGCCGCGCGCAGGCGGCCGGCGCGATCGTCAGTTTCGACCTCAACCTGCGGCCGATGCTGTGGCCCGCCGGCGTGGATCCGGCGCCGTGGCTGTGGCAGGCGCTGGCCCTGGCCGACGTGGTCAAGCTCTCGAGCGAGGAACTGGACTACCTGGCCGGCGCGCTCGGGGCCGATGCGGCGGCCGTCGAGCGGAAGCTCTGGCAGGGCCGCGCACGACTGCTGCTGGTGACGGACGGCGGCAGCGCGCTGCGCTGGGCCACGCGCGCGGAACGCGGCGAGGTGCCGGCGTTCCGCGTGAAGGTGCAGGACACCACGGCCGCCGGCGACGCCTTCGTCGGCGGCTTGCTCTACCAGCTCGCGCGGCGGCTGCAGGGCGCGGCGGCGCTGGACGGCTTTTGCGCCGACCGGGAGGCCATCGCGCAGGCACTGCGATTCGCCGCCGCGGTCGGTGCCCTCGCGGTCACCCGCAAGGGCGCTTTCGCGGCGATGCCGACGCTCGCCGATGTCGATACCTTGATCCAGGAACAACCATGACCCCACTTCCCGAGCATCCCGCGCCGGACTTCCGTTCGGCCGATTTCCTGCGCAGCCACATCGCCGACACGATGGCGTTCTACCACCCGCGCTGCATCGATCCGGCCGGCGGCTTCTTCCACTACTTCCGCGACGACGGCAGCGTCTACGACGCCGGCCACCGCCACCTGGTCAGCAGCACGCGCTTCGTCTTCAACTACGCGATGGCGTACCGCGAGTTCGGCAATGCCGAATACCTGGACGCGGTCGGCCACGGCCTGGCCTACCTGCGCGACGTGCACCGCAACCCCGCCACCGGCGGCTACGCCTGGACCCTGCGCGACGGCAAGGTCGAGGACGACATGAACCACTGCTACGGCCTGGCGTTCGTGCTGCTGGCCTACTCGTGCGGCCTCAAGGCCGGCATCGAGCAGGCGAGAGCGTGGATGGACGAGACCTGGAACCTGCTCGAGCAGCGCTTCTGGGAGCCGGCGTACGGCCTGTACAGGGACGAGGCCGATGCGCAGTGGAACTTCACCGGCTACCGCGGCCAGAACGCCAACATGCACATGTGCGAGGCGATGCTGGCGGCCTACGAGGCCAGCGGCGAGCAGCGCTACCTCGACCGCGCGCTGCTGCTGGCCGACCACATGACCCGCCGCCAGGCCGCCAAGGCCGGCGGGCTGGTGTGGGAGCACTACGACGCGCGATGGGAGATCGACTGGGACTACAACCGCGACAACCCCAGGCACCTGTTCCGCCCGTGGGGTTTCCAGCCCGGCCACCAGACCGAGTGGGCCAAGCTGCTGATGATCCTGGACCGCTACACCCGCGCCGATTGGCTGCTGCCGGTCGCGCGGCACCTGTTCGATACCGCGGTGGCGCGCTCGTGGGACGACAAGCGCGGCGGTCTGTACTACGGCTTCGCGCCCACCGCGTCCGAGCGCGCCGGCGCCGCGCTGACGAACGCGGAAATCTGCGACGACGACAAGTATTTCTGGGTGCAGGCCGAGTCGCTGGCCGCGGCGGCGCTGCTGGCCGAGCGCAGCGGCGATGAGCGCTACTGGCAGTGGTACGACCGGCTCTGGGACTATTCCTGGAAGCACATGGTCGATCACCGCCACGGCGCGTGGTACCGCATCCTCGACGCCGACAACCGCAAGTACAGCGACGAGAAGAGCCCGGCCGGCAAGACCGACTACCACACCATGGGCGCCTGCCACGAGGTGCTGAACGTGGTGCGGCCGCGGCAGGGTTGAGCGACCCGCAGGGCGACGGGGCCGGCGCCCTGCCGGCCTCCGCCGCCGGGGGGCGTCACTCGCGCGCGACGTTCGCGTCCGCGCGGTAGGGCAGCACCTCGGGTACGCCGGCATCGTACTGGGCCAACACCTCGTCGAAGCCGAAGCGGGGACGCCAGCCCAACCGGGCGATGGCACGGGCCGGATCGTAGACCCGGTCGATGGCGGCCGGGAGCGCCCAGCCGCGCTCGGCGTAGCGACTCACCAGCGCCGGCGCGCGCCTGGCCAGCACGCTGGGCGCATCCCGTGCCAGCTCCGCGGCGTCCTCGGGCAGGAACGGCGTGGCGCCCGAGACCACGAAGCGCTCCGCCGCCGCGCCGGCGTGCGTGACGGCAGCGGCATGGGCGGCGGCCACGTCGCGCACGTCGATGCCGCGGTGCAGGCGGAACGCCGCCATTACCTGCACCGGCTCGGGGAAGCAGCGCGACATGCGGACGATCCGCAGCGAAGGACCGCCCTGGAGCGCGGCCTGCTCGAGCAGCCGCTCGGCTTCCAGCTTGGTGCGGTGGTAGATCGTCTGCGGTTCCGGAGGCAGGTTTTCGTCGACCCAGCCGGCGCGCCCGGCCGGCGTCGCCGCGGTACCGTACAGCGCGGTGGTGCTGGTGAACACGATGCGCCGCACGCCGGCCGTCGCCGCCGCATCGAGCAAGCGGCGGGTGCCGTCGACGTTGATCCGGCGGAACGTCGCTTCGGACGCATAGGGCACGTGCGGTGCATGCAGCGCGGCGGTGTGCACCACCGCGTCCGCGCCCGCCAATGCCCTGGCCAGCAGTGCCGGATCGGCGAAGTCGCCGACCAGCTCGCTGGTGGAACTCGGGGTGGTGTCCAGCCCCACGACCGCGTGCGCGGCAGACAGCCGGACGTGGATGGCACGCCCGACCCGGCCAGCGCTGCCGGTGACCAGGATCTTCATCGCGGTCACTCCGGATCGTAGTCCAGGTTCGAGGCCAGCCAGCGCTCGGCCTGGGCCAGGTCCGCGCCCTTGCGACGGGCGTAGTCGGCGACCTGTTCCTTGGAGAGTCGGCCGACCACGAAGTACTGGCTCTTGGGATGGCTGAAGTAGTAGCCGGACACGGCCGCGGTCGGCAGCATCGCGAAGCTCTCGGTCAGGCTCATGCCGGCGTTGGCCCCGGCGTCGAGCAGGCGGAACAGCGTGGCCTTCTCGCTGTGCTCGGGGCAGGCCGGATAACCAGGGGCGGGGCGGATGCCACGGTAGCGCTCGGCGATCAGCGCTTCGTTGTCGAGCGCTTCGTCGCCGGCGTAGCCCCAGAACTCGGTACGCACGCGCTGGTGCAGGCGCTCGGCCAATGCCTCGGCCAGGCGGTCGGCCAGGGCCTTGAGCAGGATCGCGTTGTAGTCGTCGTGGGCCGCCTCGAAGCGCGCAACGTGCGGCTCGATGCCGATGCCGGCGGTGACCGCGAACGCGCCGATCCAGTCCCGCACGCCGGAATCCTTCGGCGCGATGAAGTCGGCCAGGCAGAAGTCCGGGCGGTCGGCGGGCTTGTCGACCTGCTGGCGCAGGAAGTGCAGGAGGAGCCGGGATTCGGGATTCGGGATTCGGGATCCGGGAGAGGCGGGATTCTGGTTTTGAGGATCCCCCATCCCGAATCCCGAATCCCGGTGATCCGCCAGGATCACCTCCACATCGTCGCCGACGCTGTTCGCCGGCCAGATCCCGAACACCGCCTTCGCGGTCAGCCATCTCTCCGCGACGATCCTTTCCAGCATCGCGCGCGCGTCGCGGTACAGCTCGCTGGCCTGGGTTCCGACGATCTCGTCGTCCAGGATCGCCGGGAACTTGCCGGCCAGCTCCCAGGCCTGGAAGAACGGGGTCCAGTCGATGTACTCGACCAGCTCTTGCAAGGGGTAGTCGTCGAACACGTGCAGGCCGGGGCGTTTCGGCTCCGGCGGGACGTAGGCGTCCCAGCCGCCGTCGAACTTCTGCGCGCGCGCCTGGGCCAGCGGCACCAGCCGCTTGGCGTCGCCCCGGTTGCGGTGGCGCTGGCGGATCTCGGCGTAGTCGGCATCGTTGGCGGCGACGAAGGCCTCGCGCAGGTCGCGCGAGATCAGCGACTGCGCCACGCCGACCGCGCGCGAGGCGTCCTTCACCCATACCGTGGGCGCGGCGTAGTGCGGGTCGATCTTCAGCGCGGTGTGCGCGCGCGAGGTGGTGGCGCCACCGATCATCAACGGGATGTCGAATCCCTGCCGCTGCATCTCGCGCGCGACGTGGCTCATTTCCTCCAGCGACGGCGTGATCAGCCCGGACAGCCCGACGATGTCGGCGTTCTCCGCGCGGGCCCGGTCGAGGATGGTCTGCGCCGGCACCATCACGCCCAGGTCCACCACCTCGAAGTTGTTGCAGGCCAGCACCACGCCGACGATGTTCTTGCCGATGTCGTGCACGTCGCCCTTGACCGTGGCCATCACGATCTTGCCGTTGGACTTGCCCGAATCGCCGGTGCGCAGCTTCTCCGCCTCGATGAACGGCAGCAGGTAGGCCACCGCCTTCTTCATCACCCGCGCCGACTTCACCACCTGCGGCAGGAACATCTTGCCGGCGCCGAACAGGTCGCCGACCACGTTCATGCCGTCCATCAGCGGGCCCTCGATCACGTCGAGCGGGCGCGCGGCCTGCAGCCGCGCTTCCTCGGTGTCGGCCTCGATGAACTCGTCGATGCCGTGCACCAGCGCATGCGACAGGCGCTCGCGTACCGGCTTCTCGCGCCAGGCCAGCTTTTCCCGGGCCCCGGAACCCGAGTCCCGGGAACCTGCCTTCTTGTAGCGCTCGGCGATCTCCAGCAGGCGCTCGGTGGCGTCCTTGCGGCGGTTGAGGATCACGTCCTCCACGCGCTCGCGCAGCTCCGGATCGAGTTCGTCGTAGATCGGCATCGCGCCGGCGTTGACGATGCCCATGTCCATGCCCGCGGCGATGGCGTGGTACAGGAACACCGAGTGGATCGCCTGGCGCACCGGCTCGTTGCCGCGGAACGAGAACGAGACGTTGGAGACGCCGCCGGAAACGTGGCAGTGCGGCAGCGTGCGCTTGATGATGCGGGTGGCCTCGATGAAGTCCACCGCGTAGTTGTCGTGCTCCTCGATGCCGGTGGCGACGGCGAAGATGTTGGGGTCGAAGATGATGTCTTCCGGCGGGAAGCCGACCCGCTCGGTCAGGATGCGGTAGGCGCGCGTGCAGATCTCGACCTTGCGCGCGCAGGTGTCGGCCTGGCCGGCCTCGTCGAACGCCATGACCACCGCCGCCGCGCCGTAGCGCAGCACCTTGCGCGCGTGTTCGACGAAGACGTCCTCGCCTTCCTTGAGCGAGATCGAGTTGACCACGCTCTTGCCCTGCAGGCACTTCAGCCCGGCCTCGATCACGCTCCACTTGGACGAGTCGACCATCACCGGGATCCGGGCGATGTCCGGCTCGGACATGATCAGGTTGAGGAAGCGCGTCATCGCCTTCTCGGAATCGATCAGGCCCTCGTCCATGTTCACGTCGAGGATCTGCGCGCCGTTGGCGACCTGCTGGCGCGCCACCTCCACGGCTTCCTCGTAGCGTTCTTCCTTGATCAGCTTGCGGAACTGCGCGCTGCCGGTGACGTTGGTGCGCTCGCCGACGTTGACGAACAGCAGGTCCGGGGTGATGACCAGCGGTTCCAGGCCGGACAGGCGGGTGTAGCGGGGGACGGCGTTCGCGGAGGACATCACCAGACCTTGAATACCTGGCCGCTCTGTATGCCCTCGACGCTGCGCTGGTAGGCGATCGCGGCGCGCGCGGCGGATACCGGCTCGAAGCCGGGGAAATAGTCGGCGTAGGCGTCCCAGGCTTCCTGCAGCACGTTCGGGCTGACCGCGTTGATGCGCAGCCCGCGCGGCAGCTCGCAGGCTGCCGCGCGCACGAAGCCCTCGATCGCGGCATTGACCGCGGTGGCGTTGGCGCCGTGCGCGATCGGCTGTTCGGCGAGGATGCCGGTGGTCAGCGTGATCGAGCCGCCGTCGCGGAGATGGTGCTGGCCGACCAGCGCCAGGCGCACCTGCCCGAGCAGCTTGTCCTGCAGGCCGGCGTCGAACTGGGCGGCGTCCATCGCGTCGAGCGGGCCGAAATGGACGTTGCCGGTGGTGGCGACGATGGCGTCGAGCGGGCCGGTCCTTTCGAACAGCGCCCTGACGCTGGCGTCGTCGCGCAGGTCCACCGGATGGGTTTCGCTGCGGCGCGAGGCCGCGATCACGTCGTGCTTGCGCGAGAGCAGGCCTGCGACGGCCTGGCCGAGGGTGCCGCTGGCACCGACGAGGAGGATCTTCATGGCTACCTCATGCTGCATGGGAGAGGGCGGCGGGATGCCTTGGCGCGATGCCCGCCACCGCTTGCGCGATCGCGCGGATGTGGTCCGGCGTGGTGCCGCAGCAGCCGCCGACCAGGTTGAGCAGGCCGGACTGCGCGAATTCCTTCAGCGTCGCGGCCATTTCCTCCGGACTTTCGTCGTACTCGCCGAAGGCGTTGGGCAGGCCGGCGTTGGGGTGCGCGCTGACGTAGCAGTCGGCGACCGTGGCCAGCGTTTCCACGTGCGGGCGCAGGTCCTTGGCGCCGAGCGCGCAGTTCAGCCCGATCGACAGCGGCCGGGCGTGCGCGAGCGAGGCGTGGAACGCCTCGGCGGTCTGCCCCGACAGGGTGCGGCCGGAGGCATCGGTGATCGTGCCGGAGATCATGACCGGCAGCCGCCCGCCGCGCTCGTCGAAGACTTCCTCGATCGCGAACAGCGCGGCCTTGGCGTTGAGCGTGTCGAAGATCGTCTCGACCATCAGCGTGTCCGCGCCGCCGTCGATCAGGCCTTCGATGGCCTCGCGATAGGTGGCGCGCAGTTCGTCGAAGCTGGTGTTGCGGCAACCGGGATCGTTGACGTCCGGGCTGATCGAGGCGGTGCGGCTGGTCGGGCCGAGCACGCCGATGACGAAGCGCGGCTTGTCCGGCGTGGCGGCCTCGATCTCGTCGCAGACGGCGCGCGCGACCCGGGCCCCGGCCTTGTTGAGCTCGTAGACGAGGTGTTCGAGGTGGTAGTCGGCCTGGCTGATCGAGGTCGCGTTGAAGGTGTTGGTCTCGACCAGGTCGGCGCCGGCCTGCAGGTAGGCGCGATGGATCTCGGCGATGAGCTCCGGCCTGGTCAGCAGCAGCAGGTCGTTGTTGCCTTTCAGGTCATGGCCCTGCGGGGCATGGTCGCAGCCGGGGCCATGGACGTGCGCGCCGTCGTAGCCGTGCGCGAAGCGCTCGCCGCGATAGTCGGCTTCCTCCAGCCGGTAGCGCTGGATCATCGTGCCCATCGCGCCGTCGATGACCAGGATGCGTTCGCCCAGTGCCTGGATCAGTTTCTCGGCGCGCCGCGGCTGCAGCCAGGGCGGAGAAGCCGGGATGGGGGATTGGGGATCGGGGATCGGGGAGGGCGTCATGATCCCGATCTCCGCGGCGAACCGCTCTTGCCTCTGTCGAGTCCCGGATCCCCGTTCCCCGGTCCCGGCTTCACCGCGATCAGCGAGATCACCTCGAAGTGCGGCGGGCGCTTTTCGCGCGTGACCGTCTCCAGGCTGGAGACCTCCAGCCCGGCCTTGTCCACGAACTTGCGCAGTTCCTTGTCGGTGAAGCCGAGGTTGACGTGGCCGTAGGCCTCCACCGCTGCGCGGTGTTCGTGCTTGGCCAGCGAGCACAGCAGCAACCGGCCGCCGGGGCGCAGCACGCGCGCGGCCTCGGCCACGGCCTGGGCGGGCTTGGCCGCATAGGTGAGCGCGTGCATCAGCACCACCAGGTCGAAGCTGCGGTCGGCGAACGGCAGCGCGTGCATGTCGCCCTCGCGCACCTCCACGTTCTTGAGCTTGCGCAGGCGCTCGCTGGCGGCGGCGACCACGCGCGCGCTGGTGTCGATGCAGACGTAGCGGTGCGAATGCGGCGCCACCAGTTCGGCCAGCACGCCGTCGCCGGAGGCGATGTCGAGCACGTCGCCGGTCTCCAGCAGCGGCAGCGCGGTGCGCGCCAGCGCCTCCCAGGTCCGGCCCGGCGAATAGTGGCGCTCCATGTCGCCGGCCACGGTGTCGGCCCAGTTCTGGTCGGCCGCGCGCATCGCCAGCACGGCGGGGACGCGCTCGGCGTCCTGGCGCAGCAGCGGATCGTCGCTGCCGGTGCTCAGCGCCTGCCAAAGCGCGCGCTGGGCGGGGTCGAGCTGGGCCTCGTCGAAGCGGTAGTAGGCCGAGACGCCGGCGCGGCGGTCGCGGACCAGGCCGGCTTCCTTGAGCTTGGCGAGATGGGTGGACACGCGCGGTTGCGCCAGGCGGGTGATCGCCGACAGCTCGGCCACGGTCAGCTCCTCCTGCTCGAGCAGGGCCAGCAGGCGCACGCGGGTGGCGTCGGCGAAGACCTTCAGGCGGGTCGACCAGTCTTCCAGGTCCATAAATATCTCTGTATCGCGATATCGAGATATTTTCGCGGGGCAGGCGGCCGGGGTCAACCTACATACGCATGCGAATGGTTGTGGTTAGAATTGCGGCCTCCCCGCAGGGCGGCGCCTCCATGGGCGGCTCGAGCGGGGGCCGTCGCCCATGCCCCGGGAGGGTCCCCACGTGGATTTCAGCTTTACCGAAGAACAATTGATGATCCAGGACGTCGCGCGCCGGATCGCCCAGGAGAAGATCGCGCCGAGCGCGGAGCATTTCGACCGGACCGGCGAGTTCCCCCTGGAGAACATCCGGCTGCTCGGCGAGAACGGCCTGATGGGCATCGAGGTGCCGGTCGAGTACGGCGGCGCCGGCATGGACCCGGTCAGCTACGTGCTGGCGATGGTGGAGGTCGCCGCCGGGGACGCCGCGCACTCGACGATCATGTCGGTCAACAACTCGCTGTTCTGCACCGGCATCCTCAAGAACGGCACCGAGGCGCAGAAGCAGACCTACGTGCGCGCGATCGCCGAGGGTGCCCACGTCGGCGCGTTCGCGCTGACCGAGCCGCAATCGGGCTCGGACGCCTCGGCGATGCGCTGCCGGGCGGTGAAGCAGGCCGACGGCAGCTTCGTCATCAACGGCAAGAAGAGCTGGATCACCTCCGGCCCGGTCGCCAAGTACATCATCCTGTTCGCGATGACCGAGCCGGAGAAGGGCTCGCGCGGCATCACCGCGTTCATGGTCGATACCGACCGGCCGGGGTTCTCGCGCGGCAAGACCGAGCCGAAGCTCGGCATCCGCGCCTCGGCCACCTGCGAGATCGAGTTCGTCGACTACGTGGCCCGTCCGGAGGACGTGGTGGGCGCGGAGGGCGAGGGCTTCAAGACCGCGATGAGCGTGCTCGACGCCGGTCGCATCGGGATCGCCTCGCAGGCGGTGGGCATCGCCCGCGCCGCCTACGAGGCCACGCTGGAATACGTGAAGGACCGCAAGGCCTTCGGGCAGGCGATCGGCAGCTTCCAGATGACCCAGGCCAAGATCGCCGACATGAAGTGCAAGCTCGACGCGGCGCTGCTGCTGACGCTGCGCGCGGCCTGGCTGAAAGGACAGGGGCGGAAGTTCGGCACCGAGGCGTCGATGGCCAAGCTGGTGGCCTCGGAGGCGGCGATGTGGATCACCCACCAGGCGGTGCAGATCCACGGCGGCATGGGCTATTCGAAGGAAATGCCGCTGGAGCGCTATTTCCGCGACGCCAAGATCACCGAGATCTACGAAGGCACCTCGGAGATCCAGCGCCTGGTGATCGCGCGCAACGAGACCGGGCTGCGGTGAGACTGGGATTGGGGATCCGGGATTCGAGATTCGGTAAAAGCAGGAAGGCCGCCCTCGTGGCGGCCTTCCTGCTACAGGGACCGGGCATCGCTTTTACGAATCCCCAATCCCGAATCCCGTGCCCCTCAGAACTCGCGCGCGTAGCCGCTGTTGACGATCACCTTCTGCAGCGCATCGGCGACCTTGATGTTGCCGGCCACGATCTGGCGCGTTTCCGGACCCTTGTTGTCCATGCGCGCCGGCGCGGCGCCCTTGAAATCGCAGACGCGGCCGCCGGCCTCGCGCACCAGCAATACGCCGGCGGCGATGTCCCAGGCCTTCACGCCGGCCTCGAAGTAGGCGTCGGCGCGGCCGCAGGCGACATAGGCCAGGTCGAGCGCGGCCGAGCCGGTGCGGCGGATGTCCTCGGCGTGCGCCAGCAGCGCGTCCACGCACTTGAGCTGGGCGCTGGCCCGGGCCCGCTCGCGCGGCGGGAAGCCGGTGTTGATCACGGTGCCTTCCAGGTCCTTGCGTTCGGTGACGCGGATGCGGCGGTCGTTGAGGACCGCGCCGGCGCCCTTGCTGGCGGTGAACAGCTCGTTGCGCAGCGGGTCGAAGATCACCGCGTCGGTCGGCTCGCCGTTCTCGACCAGCGCGATCGAGACGCAGTAGTGCGGGAAACCGCGCAGGTAGTTGCTGGTGCCGTCGAGCGGGTCGATCACCCACATCTGCCGGCCGTTGCCCTGCAGGCCGCCTTCCTCGCCGAAGATGCCGTAGTCGGGGTAGGCGCGCTTGAGTTCCTTGACGATCACCTTCTCGGCGTCGGCATCCACCTCGCTGGCGTAGTCCATGCGTCCCTTCTGCACCACGTTCAGGGCTTCGAGCTTGTTGATGTTGCGCAACAGGACGTTGCCGGCGAGGCGGGCGGCCTTGACCATGACGGTGACGGCGGGTTTCTGCATGGCGAAGACTCCCGTGAAGGCAGAAGGACAGGACTGGCGGGGGAAAAGAGCGGTCCGGCGCGGGGCCGGCCGCGCAGTTTACCATCTACGGCCGATCCGCTCCCGAATGGCCGTTCATGTCTGTCTCGCGTCGCATCCGTTTCGTCCTCGTCGGCACCCAGCACCCGGGCAACATCGGCGCCGCCGCCCGGGCCATGAAGACGATGGGCCTGGCGCGGCTGGTGCTGGTGGCGCCCGAGCGCCTGCCGGACGAGGAGGCCTACCGGCGCTCGGCGGGGGCCGAGGACCTGCTCGGGGACGCGCCGGTGTTCGCGACCCTGGCCGAGGCCGTGTCCGATTGCACCCTGGTGCTCGGCTGCACCGCGCGTTCGCGGCGCGTGCAACTGGAAGAGCTGCTGCCGGCGGTGGCGGGCAAGCGGGCCGTGGACCGGGCCCAGGCCGGCGGCGAGGTCGCGGTCGTCTTCGGTCGCGAACGCACCGGCCTGACCAACGAGGAACTGCAGCTGTGCCACCTGGCGGTGCACATCCCCTCCGATCCGGACTTCAGCTCGCTCAACCTGGCCGCGGCGGTCCAGGTGCTGGCCTACGAGGTGCGGCTGGCGATGCTGGCGGCCGCGGACGCGCCGGTGCAGGCGAGCGAGCCCGGGTTCCGCGAGGGCCCGGCCAGCCATGCGCAGATGGAAGGCCTGTTCGGCCAGCTTGGCGAAACGCTCGACGAGATCGACTTCCACAAGGGCCGCTCGCCGGACTCGGCGATGCGCAAGCTGCGCAGGCTGTTCGCCAAGGCCGAGCCGACCGAGCAGGAAGTCCGGTTGCTGCGGGGCATCCTGTCCGACGCCCAGCGCATGGCGGGACTGGCGCGCAAGTACATGCCTTCCGAGGAATAGGCGGCGGCCCCGGCGTCGAATGCGGCCGGGTACGGAACGCCTGCGCACGGGGAAGCGAAGGCTGCGCGCTCCTTTGCCGTTCCACCGCCATCGGGTTTCCGCTAGGCTCTGGCGGATTTTTCCGGGGGGATATCGCTCTTGTTGGTTCCACGATTGAGCGGGCGGCCAGGTGCGGCCCGTGCTGTCCCGACGACATGCGCCGGCGGCGTCGATGCTTGACGGCGCAGGTGCGATGACCCGGTTCCGGTTCGGCATGCAGGCCCGCTTCCTGCTGGGGATGGGCCTGGGCTTCGTGCTGCTGGCGGGGATCCTGGCGCTGCTGCTGCAGCGCCAGGCCTCGATGCAGCGCGAGGTGCGCGCGCTCAGCGGCGGCACCATCCACGAATTGTTCGAGCACGGCCTGCGCGCGCGCGGCGAGTCGATCGCCAATGCGCTGGCCGAGGTGATGGACGATCCGTTGCTGGAATCCAACATGAAGGAGGCCGGGCGGCTGGTCCACAACGCGGCGCGGCAGCGCCTGGTGAGCTACGCGCGCTTGTACGACGCGCAAGGCCGCCTGCTCATCGACGAGAGCGGGCGCTCGGTGGAGCCGGCGTTGCCGGACCCGCTGGCCCTGTCGGCGATGGTGGACCGGCAGCAGCAGGTGCGCCCCGTGGGCGACGTGCTGGACGTGGCGGTGCCGGTGCTGGGCGGCAAGCGCCTGATCGGCTGCGTGCGGGTCGGCATGTCGCTGGCGCAGGCGGCGCAGATCGAGGCCGAGGCCAACGAGCGCCTGCGCCGGCGCCTGGACGAAGTCGGCAAGCGCGACATGATCTGGTTGCTGCTGTTGCTGGCGGGGCTGGTCGCCGGCGGCGTGGCGGTCGCGTTCTATGTCCAGCGCACGCTGGTGGCGCCGATCCGCTGGCTGGCCGGCGCGGCGCGGCGGATCGAGAGCGGCGACTACTCGGTGAAGCCGTGGACGACGTCGCGCCGCGACGAGCTGGGCGAGCTGCTGCGCGCGTTCGGGCGGATGAGCGAGGGCATCGAGCGCCACGATCGCGAAGTGCGGCGGATGGCCTACACCGATGCGCTGACCGGGTTGTCCAACCGGTTGGCGTTCCGCCAGTCGCTGGACCTGCGGCTGGAGGCCGCACGCGACTGTGGGGGCCAGCTGGCGCTGCTGTTCGCCGACATCGACGACTTCAAGCGGGTCAACGACACCCTGGGGCACGAGGCCGGCGACCAGGTGCTGTTGCAGTTCGCCGCCCGCATCGGCGCCGCGGTGAGCGACATCGGCGGCGAGGACGCGGTGCTCGCGCGCTTCGGCGGCGACGAGTTCGTGATGCTGGTCGGGACCGGGAAGGCGCAGGCGGCCTCGGCACGGCTGGCCGAGCGCCTGGTGCAGGAATTGCGCAAGCCGCTGCAGGTGCAGGAGCGCGAGGTGTTCCTGGGCACCTCGATCGGCATCGCGCTGTTCCCGGACGACGCCCACGACGCCACCGCGCTGTTGAAGAAGGGCGACATCGCGATGTACCAGGCCAAGATGGCCGGCAAGAACTGCCATCGTTTCTACAGCCGCGCGATGGACCACGCGCTCGAGCGCCGCGTGCACATGGAGCAGGAGCTGCGCGGCGCATGGGAGCGCGGCGAGCTGCGGCTGGTCTACCAGCCGATCCACCGCACTTCCGACCGCGCCATGGTCGGGGCGGAGGTGCTGTTGCGCTGGAAGCATCCGGCGCTGGGCATGATCCCGCCGTCCACCTTCATCGACGTCGCCGAGCAGAGCGGGCTGATCGAGGAGATCGGCCTGAAGGTGCTGCGCGCGGCCTGCCTGGACGCGGTGCGCTGGCCGCAGCGGCCGGGCCTGCCGGACCTGTTCATCTCGGTCAACGTGTCGTCGCGCCAGCTGCGCGGCGGCGACCTGACCGACATGGTGGCGCGCTGCCTCGCCGAGTCCGGCCTGCCGCCTTCGCGCCTGCACCTGGAGCTGACCGAAACGGCGCTGATCGGCGACGAGATGCTGGCCGCCAGCCTGCTCGACCAGTTGCACCGCACCGGGGTCAAGGTCTGGCTGGACGACTTCGGCACCGGCTTCTCCGGCCTCAGCCACCTGCGCCAGGCGCCGGTGGACGGGGTGAAGATCGACAAGAGCTTCGTGGCCGACCTGCAACGCGACCCGGACGACCTGGCGCTGACCACCGCGATCATCGCGATGGCGCACTCGCTGGGCATCACCGTGGTGGCCGAGGGCATCGAGCGGGAAGGCCAGTTCGACCTGCTGCGCGAACGCGGCTGCGACCTCGGCCAGGGCTACTGGTTCAGCCATCCGCTGAGCAATGGCGAGCTGGTGCGGCTGCTGTCGTAGCGGGCGGGGCCCGGGTCTGGGGCCGTGTTGTGGGAGGGACTTCAGTCCCGACGGATGGCCGGCAAGACCCTGTCGGGACTGGGGTCCCTCCTAGGGGAAACAGGAAGCAAGAACCCGCGAAAAGCGCCGGGCCGCTTGACGACTGGAGCCGGGCAAAGATGCTTTTCCCGAATCCCGAATCCCGAATCCCGAATCCCGAATCCCGAATCCCGAATCCCGATAGCCCTACGCCAGAGGCCGCTTGCCGGTGTCGCCGGGGATCTCGCGCACGAGCCGCGGCACCAGGTAGCCGGACAGGCGCGCGGCCAGTTCGGCGTGCAGCGCGCGCGCGCGTTCGTCGTCGACCTCGAAGTGCGCGACGCCGGCGACG
Organism: Xanthomonas boreopolis; assembly: GCA_014654535.1. Taxonomy (GTDB): domain Bacteria; phylum Pseudomonadota; class Gammaproteobacteria; order Xanthomonadales; family Xanthomonadaceae; genus Pseudomonas_S; species Pseudomonas_S boreopolis. Next base: position 9,597 of record BNBA01000022.1, on the reverse strand, counting down.
CGGTCGAGCTGGTGCAGGTAGTAGGGCAGCACGCCGGCGGCGAAGCTGCGCTCGCTGAGCGCGGCCAGCGCCTCCACGTCGTCGTTGACGCCGCGCAGCAGCACCGCCTGGTTCAGCAACTGCGCGCCGGTGCCGCGCAGCGCCGCGAGCGCGGCGTCGACGGAACCGTCGAACTCGTTGGCATGGTTGGCATGGATCACGAACGCCACCGGCCAGGGCAGCGCGGACAGCCAGTCCAGCAGCGCGCCGTCCACGCGCTCGGGCAGCACCACCGGCAAGCGGCTGTGGATGCGCAGGCGCTTGAGGTGCGGGATGGCGCGCAGGGCCTCGGTCAGCTCGGCCAGTTTCGGCGTGGCCAGCGACAGCGGGTCGCCGCCGGACAACAGCACCTCGTCGATGCCGGGATCGGCGGCGATCGCGGCCACCGCCTCGCGCCAGCCGTCGCGTGCGGCGGTCTCCTCCGCATACGGGAAGTGCCGGCGGAAGCAATAGCGGCAGTGCACCGCGCAGCTGCCGGTGGCGACCAGCAGGGCGCGGCCGCGGTACTTCTGGATCACGCCGGTGGCCTTCTTCGCCGCGCCGTCGCCGACCGCGTCGAGAGCGAAGCCCGGGACCACCCGCGTCTCCTCGACCACCGGCAGCACCTGCCGCAGCAACGGGTCGTTCAGGTCGCCATGGCGCATGCGCGCGACGAAGCCGCGGGGCACCCGCAGCGCGAACTGGGCCGCCGCTTCGTCGGAGATGCCCGCCGCCGCGGCGTCCAGGCCCAGCATGCCGAGCAGTTCGCGCGGGTCGCGCACGGCCTCGCGCCAGGCCTGCTGCCAGCGGCTGGCGGCGGCGCGGAGCGGGGAAGGCTGCAAGGAAATCGGGGCTGCGGTTATCATGTGCGGTCAGAAAACGAACGCCCGCCGGTCGCGGCGGGCTGGCGCTGAGTTTAAACAATTCCCATCCGGCCGGCCGCTCCCCGCGGCGGTTTTGCCTATCCGAGGAGCTACAGCATGGCCAGTTACGGCATGAACGACGTCAAGAACGGGATGAAGATCCTGATCAACGGCGAACCCGCGATCATCACCGACACCGAGTACGTCAAGCCGGGCAAGGGCCAGGCGTTCACCCGCGTGAAGTACCGCCTGATCAAGAGCGGCCGCGTGCAGGAAATCACCATGAAGTCGACCGACTCGGTCGAGGCGGCGGACGTGGTCGACACCGACATGCAGTACCTGTACAGCGACGGCGAGTACTGGCACTTCATGCAGCAGGAGACCTTCGAGCAGGTCCAGGCCGACAAGGCCGGCATGGGCGGCGCCGAGAAGTGGCTCAAGGGCGAGGAGGAGTGCGTGGTGACGCTGTGGAACGGCACGCCGATCGCCGTGCAGCCGCCGAACTTCGTCGAGCTGAAGATCACCGAGACCGATCCCGGCGTCCGCGGCGACACCTCGGGCGGCGGCGGCAAGCCGGCCACGCTGGAGACCGGCGCGGTCGTGCGCGTGCCGCTGTTCGTCGGCCAGGACGAAGTGATCCGCGTGGACACCCGCTCCGGCGAGTACGTCTCGCGCGTGAAGTGACGATCCGGCCCGCGGCCGCGGTTTTGCCGGATCGCGGTCCCCGCGCAGGCGGGGCCCCGGGGACTTGCGTCGCTGCCGCCGAGCAGCCGCTCCGCAAGCCCTGAAGCAGGAGTCCCTGGGCCCCCGCCTGCGCGGGGGCGCCGGTGGACGCATCGCCCCGCCGGTTTCCGGCGGCGGCCTCTCCCACAACCGATGGCCCCAGCATGACCGAACCGCACAGCATTCCCGAGCCCTGCGACCTGCTGATCGAGGCCGGCTACGTCGTCCCGATCGAGCCGCATGCGGTGGTGCTGGAAGACCATGCGGTGGCCGTGCGCGGCGGCGAGATCGTCGCGCTGTTGCCGCGCGAACAGGCGCGCGCGCGCTTCGCGCCGGCCGAGACGGTGTCGCGTCCCGAGGCGGCGCTGATCCCGGGCCTGGTCAACGCGCATACCCACAACCCGATGACGCTGCTGCGCGGCGTCGCCGACGACCTGCCGCTGATGACCTGGCTGCGCGAGCACATCTGGCCGGTCGAGACCGCGGTGATCGGGCCGGAATTCGTCGCCGACGGCACCACCCTGGCGATCGCCGAGATGTTGCGCGGCGGCACCACCTGCGCCAACGAGAACTACTTCTTCGCCGACGTGCAGGCGGCCGTCTACAAGAAGCACGGTTTCCGCGCGCTGGTCGGCGCGGTGATCATCGATTTCCCCACGGCGTGGGCCAAGTCCGACGACGAGTACTTCGACCGTGCCGCCGAACTGCACGACCAGTGGCGCGGCGACCCGCTGATCGGCACCTCGTTCGCGCCGCACGCGCCGTACACCGTCAGCGATGCCAATTTCGAGCGGGTGCGGATGCTGTCGGACCAGCTCGACATACCGGTGCACCTGCACACCCACGAGACCGCCCAGGAGATCGCCGATTCGCTCGGCCAGCACGGCCAGCGCCCGCTGGCGCGCCTGGACCGGCTCGGCCTGGTCAACGACCGCCTGATCGCGGTGCACATGACCCAGCTGACCGAGGGCGAGATCCACCTGTGCGCCGAGCGCGGCGTGCACGTCGTGCACTGCCCGGAATCCAACCTGAAGCTGGCTTCGGGCTTCTGCCCGGCCTGTGCGCTGGTGCGCGCCGGCGTGAACCTGGCGATCGGCACCGACGGCTGCGCCAGCAACAACGACCTGGACATGTTCAGCGAGAACCGCACCGCGGCGATCCTGGCCAAGGCCGTGGCCAACGACGCCACCGCGCTGGATGCGGCCACCACGCTGCGCGCGGCCACGCTGGGCGGCGCGCGCGCGCTCGGCTTCGACGGCAGGATCGGTTCGATCGAGGTCGGCAAGCAGGCCGACCTGGTCTGCGTCGACCTGTCCGCGCTGGAGACCCAGCCGTTGCACCACGTGCTCTCGCAACTGGTCTACGCGACCGGCCGCCAGCAGGTCAGCGACGTCTGGATCGCCGGCAAGCGCAAGCTGGACCGGCGCGAACTGGTCGGCATGGACGTGGCGGCGCTGGTCGCCAATGCACGCCAGTGGCGGGCGCGGATTGCTACGATCCGGGCGAGTTGAACCAATTCTCGTCATTCCCGCGAAAGCGGGAAGCCATGGACGTTCGTGCAGATCGCCGGAAGCCGTCGCGGAAGCCCATGGATTCCCGCTTTCGCGGGAATGACGAACCAAGAGAACAATGACGAAATGAACAGCCCTCATTCCCATAGCGCCAACTTCGACCAGGCCGAGCTCGACAAATTCGCCGCGCTGGCCAACCGCTGGTGGGACGAGGACGGCCCGCAGAAGCCGCTGCACGCGCTGAACCCGGTGCGATTGCAGTACGTGGCCGGGCGCGTGGCGCTACCCGGCGCGCGCATGCTCGACGTCGGCTGCGGCGGCGGCCTGCTCAGCGAGGCGCTTGCCCGGCAGGGCGCGCAGGTGACCGCGATCGACCTGGCGCCCGAGCTGGTCAAGGTCGCACGCCTGCACGGGCTGGAATCGGGCGTGCAGGTCGACTACCGCGTGCAGGCGGTGGAAGAACTGGCCGCCGCCGAGCCGGCCTCGTTCGATGCGATCACCTGCATGGAGATGCTCGAGCACGTGCCGGACCCGACTTCGATCGTCGATGCCTGCGCGCACCTGCTGAAGCCCGGCGGACGCCTGTTCCTGTCGACGATCAACCGCACGCCGGCCGCGTTCGCGCTGGCGGTGGTCGGCGCGGAGTACGTGGCGCGGCTGCTGCCGAAGGGCACGCACCGCTACCAGGACTTCATCAAGCCGGCCGAGCTGGCCTCCTGGCTGCGCCAGGCCGGGTTGCAGCTGGAGGACGTCAGCGGCATGGCCTACGAGCCGTGGCGCAACCGCGCGCGGCTGTCGTCGCGCACCGAGGTGAATTATCTGGCCTGCGCGGTGAAGGCATGAAGCCGAGTCCCGGGAAGCTGGGCGAAGGCGGGCGCGGCGACCTCCCGGCCCAGGCGTTGGCCGGTCCGGGCCCCGGTTTTCCCCGCGCGGTGCTGTTCGACCTCGACGGCACCCTGCTCGACAGCGCGCCGGACATGCTGGCGACCGCCAACCTGATGCTCGCCGAGCGCGGCCGCGGGCCCTTGGCGCTGGAACGGCTGCGGCCGGTGGTGTCCAAGGGGTCGCGGGCGATGCTCGGCGTGGCGTTCCCCGAGTTGCCGCAGGACGAGCGCGACGCGCTGGTGCCGGAGTTCCTCGACCGCTACGAGGCGCTGCTCGGCCGCCACGCGGTGCTGTTCGACGGCGTGGCGGCGATGCTCGATGCGCTGGAAGCGCACGGGACGACCTGGGGCATCGTCACCAACAAGCCCGAGTACCTGGCCCGGCTGATCCTGCCGCAACTGGGCTGGGAGACACGCTGCGCGGTGTTGATCGGCGGCGACACGCTGGCCGAGCGCAAGCCGCATCCGTTGCCGCTGCTGGTCGCCGCCGAGCGCATCGGCGTGGCGGCCGGGGAGTGCGTCTACGTCGGCGACGACGAGCGCGACGTCCTGGCCGCGCAGGCGGCCGGCATGCCGTCGGTGGCGGCGCTGTGGGGCTACCGGCTGGACGGGGACGACCCGTTGGCGTGGCGCGCCGACGTGCTCGCCGAACGGCCGTCGCAGTTGCTGCGGCCGGAAGCCTGGCCGGCCGTGGCCGATCGCGCCTGATCGACGCCTACGGACCCGCCATGAGCCAATCCGCACTCGACAGTTTCCTCGACAAATGGCGCAGCCGCTGGCCCGAGTGGGAAGTGGCCGAGCCGTTCGTGCCCGAGCCCCGGCGCAAGCTGGCGCTGGCCTGGTTCGCGCTGCTGCAGGAATTCGAGGACATCATGAACATCGCCGGCGATCCGCTGCCGGCCGACGCCAAGCTGGCCTGGTGGCAGCAGGAACTGCGCGACTGGAGCAACCAGCGCTCGCGCCATCCGCTGGGCCGGATGCTCGAGCCGGTGCGGGCGCCGTGGGCGGAACTGGCCGAAGCCCTGCCGGCGATGCAGGAGGCGCGCACGCCACCGGCCTCGCTGGAGCAGGCCGTGCAGCTCCTGCTGCCGTTTGCCGGGGCCGTGGCCGCGGTGGAGCGGGCGTTGTTCGAGCGCCGCTCGCCGCGCGACGACGCGCGCGCGATCGCGGTGCAGTGGCTGCAGGCGCGCCATGCGGCGGCCGGCCCGGCGGCACGTCCGGCCGGCGTCGGCGAGGCCGAATGGCGCGGCCAGTTGCTGAAGGCATGGCCGGCCAAGCCCGCCATCGCCCAGCCGCATCGCATCTGGTCGCGGCTGGCGCGGCTGCGGCTGCAGCGCGAGCGTGATGGCAAGCCGCCGTTCGCGCCGCCGTTGTCGCAGCTGTGGCATAGCTGGCGTGCAGGCAGTGGTGGGGCGTAGCAGCGGTTTCCGCCGTCGTCTCCACGATCCGGATATCCATCCACGTCATCCCCGCGCAGGCGGGGATCCAGCGACTCCCGCGACGGCATGGCGGTCGGGTTGAAAGTCCCTGGATCCCCGCCTACGCGGGGATGACGATCTGGAAGGTGACCGCGATCTTCGGGAATCAGAAATCCGGCAGCAAGAAATTGCCCGCGCGCGCGCCATCGCCTTCCAGCGCCGCCATCGGCGCGCTCGCCTCGTCCTTCAGTTGCACGCCGGACAGCTTGCGCCGGAATGCCTCGCACAGCAGGTAGTCGAGCTTGTGCGCCGCCTCCGCATGGCCCAGGCCTTCGCCGCGGATGTTGGAGATGCAGTTGCGCAGCGCATCGTTGCAACCCACGCGCGGTGCCCAGGTGAGATAGAGCCCGAGGCTGTCGGGCGAACTCAGGCCGGGGCGCTCGCCGATCAGCACGACCGTCGCGCGCACCGCCAGCAGCTCGCCGATCTCGTCGCCGACCGCGACGCGGCCCTGGACGACCAGCGCCACCGGCGCCAGCGACCAGCCGCGGCGCGCGGCCAGCGCCTCGATCCGTTCCAGCATCGCCGGCGCATGCCGGTGCACGGCCAGCGCGGACAGCCCGTCGGCCACCACCACCGCCAGGTCGGCGCCGCCGCCGCGCAGGGCCACGTGGGCGCGCAGTTCCTCGACCGACGCCGCGTCCAGCCGCCGGCCCAGGTCGGGACGCTGCAGGTACGCGTGGCGGTCCGCCGCCGCGCTGTGCAGGCGCAGGTACGGCCGCCCGCGGGCCTGCAGCGCCTCGCACAGCGGTTGCGGATCGAACGGCAGGTGCACCGCATCGCGCGCCTGCGCATGCGCGAGCTGGAAGTCCAGGTGCGCGGCGGTCGGCAGGCTCGTGCCGGCACGGCCGAGCGCGATCCGGGCGGGAGTGAGCCGGCGCAGGCGCGTCCAGGGATCGGGGCGCGGGTTCATGCGGCCTCGTCCTCGCCGCGCTGCAACGCCTGGCGGAACGCCGGCGGCAGGCTGCCGCCCAGCTCGAAGCGTCCATCCTGCAGGCGCAGGATGCCGTGGTTCTCCAGCCACGCCTCGAATTCCGGCGCGGGCCGCAGTCCCAGCACCTGGCGCGCATACAGCGCATCGTGGAACGAGGTGGTCTGATAGTTGAGCATCACGTCGTCGGAGCCGGGGATGCCCATGATGAAGTTGATCCCGGCCGTGCCGAGCAGGGTCAGCAGCACGTCCATGTCGTCCTGGTCGGCCTCGGCATGGTTGGTGTAGCAGATGTCGCAGCCCATCGGCACGCCGAGCAGCTTGCCGCAGAAATGGTCCTCCAGTCCGGCGCGGACGATCTGCTTGCCGTCGTACAGGTATTCCGGGCCGATGAAGCCGACCACGGTGTTGACCAGCAGCGGCTCGAACCGGCGCGCCACCGCGTAGGCGCGCGCCTCGCAGGTCTGCTGGTCCACGCCGAAATGCGCGCCGGCCGACAGCGCGCTGCCCTGGCCGGTCTCGAAGTACATGACGTTCTGGCCGACGCTGCCGCGCCGCTGCGACAGCCCGGCCTCGTGGCCTTCCCGCAGCAGCGCCAGGTCGATGCCGAAGCTGGCATTGGCGGCCTGGGTGCCGGCGATCGACTGGAACACCAGATCGACCGGCGCGCCGCGCGCGATCGCCTCGATGGTGGTGGTCACGTGCGCCAGCACGCAGGCCTGGGTGGGAATGCCGTAGCCCTGGATCACGCCGTCGAGCAGGCGCAGCAGTTCGCAGGTGGCCGGCAGCGAATCGCTGGCCGGATTGATGCCGATCACCGCGTCGCCGTTGCCGTACAGCAGGCCGTCCAGCACGCTGGCGGCGATGCCGGCCGGATCGTCGGTGGGGTGGTTGGGCTGCAGGCGCGTGCTCAGCCGTCCGCGCAGGCCGAGCGTGTTGCGGAACGCGGTGCGCACGCGGATCTTCCGCGCGATCAGCACCAGGTCCTGGACCCGCATCAGCTTGGACACGGCCGCGGCCATTTCCGGGGTCAGGCCGGGCGCGAGCGCGGCCAGGGCCGCTTCGTCCGCCTCTTCGCCCAGCAACCAGTCGCGCAGGCCGCCCACGGTGAGGTGGGCGACCGGGGCGAATGCCGCCGCGTCGTGCCCGTCGACGATCAGGCGGGTGACCTCGTCGTCCTCGTAGGGGATCACCGCCTCGTCGAGGAAGTGCCGCAGCGGCAGGTCGGCCAGCGCCATCTGCGCCGCGACGCGCTGCCGGGCGCTGTCGGCGGCGATCCCGGCCAGGGCGTCGCCGGAGCGCGCCGGCGAGGCCTTGGCCAGCAGGTCCTTCAGGTCGGCGAACGCGAAACGCTCGCCGCCGACGGCATGGACGAAACTCATGCCGGCTCGGTGGCCTCGGCGACGACCGGCGCGTCCTGGCGCAGGCTGATCGCGCAGCAGCCGATGCCCAGCAGCATCAGCCCGGCGAAGATCGCCGCCACCAGCGGGTTGAACCAGACCATCGCCGCCAGGCAGACCAGCGCCAGCGCCAGCGCGATCCCCGGCACCACGGGGTAGCCGGGCGCGCGGAAGCTGCGTTCCAGGCCGGGCTCGCTGCGGCGCAGCTTGAACAGGCTCAGCATGCTCATCACGTACATCACGATCGCCCCGAACACCGACATGGTGATCATCGCCGCGGTCAGCGACATGCCCTGGATCTGTACCACGCCATCGCTGAGGATCGCCGCGATGCCGATCACGCCTCCGGCCAGGACCGCCCGGTGCGGCGTGCGGAACCGCGACAGCCTGGCCAGCCCGTGCGGCAGGAATCCGGCCCGCGCCAGGGCGAAGAACTGCCGCGAGTAGCCGAGGATGATGCCGTGGAAGCTGGCGACCAGGCCGAACAGGCCTATCCACACCAGCATGTGCAGCCAGGCCGAGCCGTGGCCGACCACGGCCTTCATCGCCTGCGGCAGCGGATCGTTGATGTTGGACAACTGGCGCCAGTCGCCGACGCCGCCGGCGAACACCATCACGCCGATCGCCAGCGCGACCAGGGTCAGGATGCCGGCGATGTAGGCGCGCGGGATGGTGCGCTTGGGGTCCTTGGCCTCCTCGGCGGCCATCGCCGCGCCTTCGATGGCCAGGAAGAACCAGATCGCGAACGGGATCGCGGCGAAGATGCCGCCGATCGCCGCCGGTCCGAACGCGTCGCTGCCGGCCCAGCCGTTGGCGGCGAAGTTGGCGAAGCTGAAACCGGGCGCGACCACGCCCATGAACACCAGCAGCTCGATCACCGCCAGCAGGGTGACGACCAGCTCGAACGTCGCGGCGATCGCCACGCCGAGGATGTTGAGGGTCATGAACACGGCGTAGGCGCCGATCGCGGCCACGCGCGGGTCGAGCCCTGGGAACTGCACGTTGAGGTAGGCGCCGATCGCCATCGCGATCGCCGGCGGGGCGAACACGAACTCGATCAGCGTGGCGATGCCGGCGACCATGCCCCCGGTCATGCCGAACGCGCGCAGGCTGTAGGCGAACGGCCCGCCGGCGTGCGGGATCGCGGTGGTCAGCTCGGTGAAGCTGAAGATGAAGCAGGTGTACATCACCGCCACCATCAGCGCGGTGACCAGGAAGCCCAGCGTGCCGGCGGTGCCCCAGCCGTAGCTCCAGCCGAAGTATTCGCCGGAGATCACCAGGCCGACGGCGATGCCCCACAACTGCCAGGTGCCGAGGGTGGGCTTGAGCTTTTCGAGGGTCATCGTGCGGATCTCCGGCGGACGGTGGGGACGCATTCCGATGCGGGGCGCGGGTTCGCCACCGAGATACGGACTTCGTCATTGCCGCGTGAAGGCAACCCCTCGCTTATAAGCCCGCTATGGGCGCAGGATGCCGGCGCCGGCGGGTAGGTCCGGAAGAGGCGGGTAGGGGGCGGAAGTCTGTGGGAGCCACTTCCCTCTGCAACAGCCTGCACATCCCTGTGCAGGGGTTCAATGAGAAAGCCTCATCGCGGCTGAAGCCGCTCCCACAAATGCGCGCCGCGATGGTGAACGGTTACTTGGTGCGTTCCAGCACCAGCAGAGGGTCGATTCGGACATCGAACCGCGCCAGGCAGAGGTATGGCGATGGGGATGATGAACGCGCCGCCGCGCGCCGCGATGGTGAACGGTTACTTGGTGCGTTCCAGCACCAGCAAAGGGTCGATTCG
>BNBA01000021.1 GCA_014654535.1 Xanthomonas boreopolis | reverse complement strand
GAGGGCTCAAACGGGCATGTTTATGCAGGTTCATCCGGGGCTCCTGGGGCTGGGTTGGCTTCGCAACCCCCCATCTTCCAGAGATGCCACGGATGAACAACCTACTGAGAGATCACACCTAGCCGGCGCGGCTATTCGGCCGCGCGCGCCGCCTATAACCGGCACGATCTTGCTGGCCGGCAGGGGCGGCGGCAGTATCGGCGCATGAACCGGATCGCTTTCCTCGCGCTCGTCGCCTGCTGCATGCCGTGGAGTGCCCAGTCGTCCGAAGCCGGGTCTCCGGCGGCGGCGCCCATCCATCTCGACCAGCTGGGTTTCCTGCCGGGATCGCACAAGCTCGGGGTGGTCGGGCGGCCGGCGGGATCCGCGGCGGCCGCCTCTGCCTTCAGCGTCGAGGATGCGCGAGGGCGCGTCGTCCTGCGCGGGACGCTGTCGCCGCCGCTCGAATGGGCGCCGGCAGGACAGGCGGCGCAGGTGGCCGACCTCAGCGCCCTGGACAAGCCCGGCCGCTACCGGGTGCGGGTCGAGGGCCTGCCTCCGTCCGATCCGTTCCCGGTGGCGGCGGAGGCCTACGTGCCGCTCGCCCGGGCCGCGTTGAAGGCCTTCTATTTCAATCGCGCCAGCACCGATCTTCCGCAGCGCCACGCGGGGCGTTTCGCGCGCGCTGCCGGCCATCCCGATACCGACGTGCGGATACACGCGTCCGCGGCCTCGGCGGCGCGGCCCGAGGGCAGTTCCATCTCCGCGCCCAAGGGCTGGTACGACGCCGGCGACTACAACAAGTACGTGGTCAATTCGGGCATCAGCACCTATACGCTGCTGGCCGCCTACGAACACTATCCGCAGTTCTTCCGGACGCTCGAGGCGGGCATCCCGGACGAGGCGCCGGGCGTGCCGGACATCCTGCAGGAGGCATGGTGGAACCTGCAGTGGATGCTGGCGATGCAGGACCCGGCCGATGGCGGGGTGTACCACAAGCTGACCACGCTGCGGTTCGAGGGCAACGTGATGCCCGAGCAGGCGCGCGCGCAGCGCTACGTGGTGATGAAAGGCACCGCGGCCACGCTCGATTTCGCCGCGGTGATGGCCGCCGCGAGCCGGATCTACGCCCCTTTCGAGAAGCAATACCCGGGCCAGGCCGCGCGCATGCTGGACGCCGCACGCAAGGCCTGGGCCTGGGCGCAGCGGCACCCCGACACGGTCTACAGGCAGCCGCCGGACGTGCATACCGGCGGCTACGACGATACCGAGCTGGACGACGAATTCGCCTGGGCCGCGGCCGAGCTGTATGTCGCCACGGGCGAGGACGGTTTCTACGATGCGTTCGCCGCGCGCGACGTGCCGGCCAGCGTGCCGTCGTGGGGCAACGTCGCCGGGCTGGCGTGGACGACGCTGGCGCAGCATCGCGAGCGGCTGACGGCACGCGCCGATCGCGAACGCATCGTCCGCGAGGTCGACGGGCTGGCCGCGAGGTTGTCCGCGCGGTGGCGGCAGTCGCCGTGGCGGATCGCGATGAGCGAGGACGACTTCCGCTGGGGCAGCAACGCGATCGCGCTGAACCAGGCGATGATGCTGTTGCAGGGCTACCGGCTATCCGGCCAGCGCGATTACCTGGATGCGGCGCAGTCGCAGCTCGACTACGTGCTGGGGCGCAATCCGCTGGGCCTGTCGTTCGTCACCGGCATCGGCCTGCGCTCGCCGATGCACATCCATCATCGCGTTTCCGAGGCCGACGGCATCGCCGATCCGGTCCCGGGCTGGTTGGCCGGCGGGCCGCAGCCGGGGCAACAGGACGCGGCGGGCTGCAAGGCGGCTTATCCGTCCAGCCTGCCGGCGCTGTCGTACCTGGACGACGCGTGCAGCTATGCCAGCAACGAGGTGGCGATCAACTGGAACGCGCCGCTGGTGTACGTCAGCGCGGCGATCCAGGTGTTGACGCGTTGAGAGACGGGACCTGGGGCCCGGGACTCGGCAAGGCGCCGAGCCTGCCCCGGGTCTAGCGCCGTTGTGGACGGACTTCAGTCCCGACGGGCCTTGCCGGGAGAGCCAGGACTCGGGGCCGGGACCCAGCCCGGCGAAGCGACGAGCCTGCCCGGACCGGATGCCGTTGTGGGAGGGACTTCAGTCCCGACAGGGCTTTCCGGCCCCCTGTCGGGACTGAAGTCCCTCCTGCGAAAAAGCAAAAAGCCGCGAAAAAGCCGCAAATCGCCTGATGGAGCCAAGCGCGGGCAAAGATGTTTTTCCCGGGCCTGCCGCTTCACTCCACCCGCGTACCGAAGATGCGGTCGCCCGCGTCGCCCAGGCCGGGCAGGATGTAGCCCTTCTCGTTGAGGCGCTCGTCGATGGCGGCGGTGTAGACCTCCACGTCCGGATGCGCGGCTTCCAGGGCCTTCAGGCCCTCCGGCGCCGCGACCAGGAAGATGCCCTTGATGCGGCGGGCGCCGGCGCGCTTGAGCATGTCGATGGTGGCGATCAGGGTGCCGCCGGTAGCCAGCATCGGGTCCAGGATCAGGGCGTCGCGCTCGGTCAGGCGGCCGGTCAGGCGCTCGAAGTAGGGCACCGGCTGCAAGGTTTCCTCGTCGCGCTGCAGGCCGACCACGCTGACGCGCGCGGCGGGGATCAGCGCCAGCACGCCCGGCAGCATGCCGAGGCCGGCGCGCAGGATCGGCACCAGGGTGATCTTGGCGCCGGCGATGCGCTGCACCTGGACCGGCCCGGCCCAGCCCTGCTGGGTGTGCGCTTCGGTGTCGAGGTCGGCGGTGGCCTCGTAGGCCAGCAGCGTGCCCAGCTCGGTCACCAGCTCGCGGAAGCCCTTGGTGCTCAGTTCCGCATCGCGCAGCAGGCCGATCTTGTGCTTCACGAGGGGATGGCGGACTTCGACGATCTTCATGGGGTTGTCTGGCGTGGGGGTGCGCACAGTGTGCCGCAGGCGCGCCGCCTGCCGCCAGCTGTCACCCGGGTGTCATCTCGGTGTGCCGCCGGGTGCCGAAAACGCCTCCTTTGTCGGAGCGGCGTCGGAACGGCGTTAAAAACACGTCGGAATGTCACTGGCATGAAACCTGTCGGAAATACGTTGCCTGCCCATCTTTTGTGAATCCGTCACAAGAGCAGCGCACATCCACGTGCGCGGGTCCTTTCTTTTACCGACATGGGGAATCCGGCAGTGCACACCAAGCATCCATTGTTCGTGGCGATCGCCCTCAGCCTGGCCGCGGCGGCCTCCGCCTCCACCGCGCAGGCCGCCACCGGGGCGGCGAGCGCCGCCGTGGACCTGGACCGCGTCGAGGTCCGGCCGCAGCTGGAGGCGCAGGCGCGCGCGGTGGACCTCAAGCGCGAGTCCGATGCGATCCTGGACGCGGTGTCGGCGGACGAGGTCGGCGACTATCCCGACCAGAACGTCGCCGAGTCGCTGCAACGCCTGCCGGGCGTCAGCGTCACCCGCGACCAGGGCGAAGGCCGTTTCGTGGTGGTGCGCGGCCTGGACGCGGCGCTCAACAGCGTCAGCGTCGACGGCATCGAGATCGGCACGCCCGAGAGCGACAACCGCGCCGCGCCGATGGACGTGATCCCGTCCGAGTCGACCGAGCGCCTGAAGGTGGTCAAGTCGCCGACGCCGGACATGCCGGGCGACTCCATCGGCGGCGCGATCCAGGTCGAGTCGGCCTCGGCGTTCGACCGCGACGGCCGCAGCATCCGCGCCAAGGTCGAGGCCAACCACCAGCAGCTCAGCGACAAGACCAGCCCCAAGGCCTCGTTCAACTACAGCGACCTGTTCGCCGACGATACCTTCGGCATTGCGCTGGGCCTGAACTACCAGGACCGCGAGTTCCAGTCCGACAACACCGAGGGCGAGTACGACGAGATCGACAACGGCGACCTGGTCATGGTCGAGCAGCAGCGCCGCAAGTACTACATCGACCGCAAGCGCATCGGCGCCAACCTCAACCTCGACTGGCGCCCGGACGCGGACAACCGCTATTACCTGCGCACGCTGTTCAGCAGCTTCGAGGATGCCGAGACCCGCCAGAACACGGTGATCTCGTTCGAGCCGGACGACATCGAGGCCAACGGCGACGGCACCTATTCGGCGCCGGTCGACAAGCTCTCCAAGCGGGTGCGCTACCGCACCAAGAAGCAGGACACGCTGGCGGCGAGCTTCGGCGGCGAGCATCGCCTGAGCGGCGCGGTGGTGGATTACCAGGCCGGCTACACCAAGACCCGCGAGCGCGTGAACGACGAGAAGGAGGCGCGCTTCAAGTACGACGGCGACGACCTGGATGCGGACATCGACCAGACCGGGCGGATGCCGGCCATCGGCCTGTCCAGCGACGAGTGGGTGTCCAACGACGGCTACAAGTTCGACAAGTTCGTGGTCGCGCCGGGCCGCACCGACGACGACGAGTACAGCGCCAAGGTCAACGTTCGCTTCGACGACGACAACGCCAGCTACAAGTTCGGCCTGCTCGGGCGCTGGCGCGACCGCGACGTGGACAAGAACGAGGCCGAGCTGTCGGAAGGGCCCAAGATCGACCTGGCCGACTGGACCGTGGCGCCGCCGTCGCACCGCGGCAACAGCCTCGGGCAGGCGCTCAGTTCCTCGGCGATGCGCCGCTACTGGGCGCAGTCCGGCGGCCTGTACAGCGCCGACGACGGCGACGTCGGCAGCAATGCGGTGAGCGCGCTGTCGGAGGACTACACCTCGCGCGAGGACATCCTGGCCGCCTATGCGATGGGGACCTGGGACATCGGCGCGCTGCGCGTGATCGCCGGCGTGCGCGTGGAGAACACCCGCTTCAACGCGACCGGCTACCGGATCGACGTGGCCGAGGACGGCGAATCGTTCGCGGTAAGCCCGCTCGAGGCCAGCGCCAGCTACACCAACGTGCTGCCGGGCCTGCACCTGCGCTGGAACGGCGGCGACGACTGGGCGCTGCGCGCGGCGGTCAACAAGACCGTGTCGCGGCCCGGCTTCGGCCAGATCGCGCCGCACGCGGCGATCAACAACGACGACGAGGAAGTGTCGCTGGGCAACCCGAACCTCGATCCGTACGAGTCGACCAACGCCGACCTGTCGTTCGAGAAGTACATCGGCAAGAGCGGCATCGTCTCGCTGGGCCTGTTCCACAAGTCGATCGACGGCTACATCGTCGATACCGTCGTGGACAACGATCCGGCCTATGCCGGCTACGACGTGAGCATGGCCATCAACGGCAAGAGCGCCAAGGTGTACGGCGCGGAGTTCAACTGGCAGCAGCAGTTCGACTTCCTGCCGGAAGGCTGGAACGGGTTCCTGGCCGGCGCCAGCGGCACCTGGCTGCACACCGACTTCGACCCGGGCCTGGAAGGCCGCGAGGACGAGGACTTCCCCCTGCCGCGCGCTTCCAAGAACGTCTATACCGCGTTCCTGGGCTACGAGAAGAACGGCTTCTCGGCGCGCGCCTCGGCGGTGTACCGCAGCGAGTACCTGGACGAACTGGGCAAGGCCCGCGACTACGATATCTACGTGGCGCCCAACACCCAGCTCGACTTCAGCCTCAGCTACCAGGTCACCGACAACGTGCAGCTCTACTTCGACGCCTCCAACCTGCTCGACAAGCCGCTGGAACGCTACCAGGGCACGCGCTCGCACACGCAGCAGTACGAGGAATACGGCCGCACCTACGCGGTCGGCCTGCGGGTGAAGCTGTGATGGCGGCCGCTGCGATGCTGCGGCTGGGAACGCTTGCGCTGGCCTGCGGGCTGGTCGTCGCCTGCAAGGCGCCGTCGCCCGGGCCGGCGCAAGCGGCGACCGCCGCGACGGCCGGCGACCGCGAACCGGACGAGGCGGCCGGGAAGGATCCGTTGCTCGGCGAGGCCAAGGTCCCGCACCAGGTGGTGGCCGAGGCCTTCGTCACCGCGTCCGCGCCGGCCGACAACCTCGACTCGCCGGCCAGCTGGACAGCGCCGGACGGCAAGCGCTGGGTCATCACGACCGCCAAGAAGAGCGGCGAACTGGTGGTGTTCGACGGCGACAGCGGCGAACGCCTGCGCACCGTCGGCGGCAAGGGCGGCGCGGCGGGACAGCTGGACCGGCCCAACGGCGTGGCCGTGGTCGGCGACCGCGTGCTGGTGGTCGAGCGCGACAACCACCGCGTGCAGATGTTCTCGCTGCCGGACTTCGCCTCGGTGCTGACCTTCGGCGCCGACGACCTGGCCAAGCCCTATGGCCTGTGGGCGCGCGAGAAGGAGGGCGGCATCGAGGTTGTCGTCAGCGACAACTACATGCTGGGCGCCGACGAGAAGACCGTGCCGCCGCTGGCGGACCTCGGCCGCCGCTTCCGGCGCTACCAGTTGATGCCCGAGGGCAGGGGCTGGAAGGCCGCGCTGGTGCAGACCTTCGGCGACACCGGCGAAGCCGGCGCGATCCGCATTGCCGAATCGGTGTTCGGCGACCCCGCGCACGACCGGCTGCTGCTGGCCGAAGAGGACGTGGCGACCGGCACCCGGCTGCGCGAGTACGGGCTGGCCGACGGCAAGTACCGCGGTCGCGACATCGGCGCCGGCCTGTACAAGGCGCAGGCCGAGGGCATCGCCCTGCAGGCCTGCTCAGACGGCAGCGGCTACTGGATCGGCACCGACCAATTCAAGGACCGCAGCGTCTTCCACGTGTTCGACCGGCAGACGCTGGCGCACGTGGGCGCCTTCGCCGGCAAGGTCACCGCCAATACCGACGGCGTGTGGATGGACACGCGGGGCGATGCGCGCTTCCCGCAGGGCGTGTTCTACGCCGTGCACGACGACCAGGCGGTGGCGGCCTTCGACTGGCGCGACGTGGCCAAGGCGTTGAAGCTCAGGACCTGCGCGCAATGAGGCCGGTGCGCCAGGGAGGATGGGCGCGGTGGCTGCTGGCGCTGGTGCCGGTGCTCGGCCACGCCGCGCCGGCGGCCGAGCCGAACACGCAGGTGCCGCCGGGAAGCCGCCACTATGCCGCCAGCGGCTTTCCCGACCGCGTCGTCGCATCGCCGGCGCAGGACGCCGCGCACGGCTTCGCGGTGATGTGGCGCACCGACGCGTCGGTGGACCGGCCGCAGCTGGAGCTCGTGCCGGCCGGCGATTCGCCGGACCTCGGCACGCCGCGCCGGATCGTCGCCACCACGGTCGGACTGCAGAGCGAGAACGGCGTGTCGCACCACCACCGCGCCGACGTGGACGGACTGCAACCGGACACGCTGTACGCCTACCGCGTGCAGGGCAACGGCACCTGGGGGCCGTGGGAACACTTCCGCACCGCCGCCAGCGCCGAGGCGCCGCTGACGCTGCTGTACTTCGGCGATACCCAGAACAAGAACCTGAGCCTGGTCTCGCGGGTGATCCGGCAGGCCTGGCGCAGCGCGCCGGACGCGCGGCTGGCGCTGTTCGCCGGCGACCTGGTCAGCGGCGGCGACGGAGTGGACGACAGCGAGTGGGGCGAGTGGTTCGAGGCCGGGCGCTGGCTGCTGGAAGGCACCGCGGTCGCGCCGGCCCCGGGCAACCACGAGTACCACGAGGAGTTCGAGGACACGCCGCAGGAGCGGCGCGTGCTCGGCGGGCACTGGCCGGTGGCGTTCGCCCTGCCGCGCAACGGGCCGGCGGAAACGCAGCACACCAGCTACTGGTTCGACTACCAGGGCGTGCGCATCGCGGTGCTCGACGGCACGTCGGCGCTCGATCTCGGCACCGGCGCGGCGCAGGCCGCCTGGCTGGACAAGGTGCTGGCCGGCAATCCGCTGCCGTGGTCGATCGTGCTGATCCACCAGCCGTTCTACTCGCCGCGCGCCGAGCGCGACAACGCCAGGCTGGTGGAGCAGGTATTGCCGGTGATCCGCAGGCACAAGGTCGACCTGGTGCTGCAGGGGCACGACCATACCTATGGCCGCCGCAGCGACGAGGGCAGCACGTCCACGCCGGTGTTCATCGTTTCGGTGGCCGGGCCCAAGCAGTACCGGTTGTCGGATTTCGCGCGCCGCACGATGAAGCCGGTGGGCGAGGACACCCAGCTCTACCAGGTGTTGCGCATCGATCCGCAGCGGCTGGCCTACGAGTCGCGGACCGCGACGGGGCGGCTCTACGATGCGTTCGAGCTGGTCCGCGAGGGCGCGGGCAAGCGCCTGGTCGAGCGCGAGGAGGGCCGCATCGCGCCGCGCGATTGTGCGCGGCCGGTTTCGCCGAAGGGGCGGGCGGATCGGTGTTGGGAGTGAGTGGGGACGGTGTGGACTGCCCTGATCTGATTCTTTCCGCAGGAGGATTTCGGCATCGACGAGCTTTGCTGGTTTGCTGGCGGTGCTCGATAGTCAATAACGGAGCTGCTTTCCTGCTCCCGTTTACGGGAGAAGGTGCCCGAAGGGCGGATGAGGGTGGCTTTGGCTTCTCTTTTTTTGAAAGCAATAGCCAAAGTTTTCGCCTTGCGGCGAGTCACTTTTCTTTGCTTGTGCACGCGCGCCGCAGGAGCGGCGCCGCACGGCGAAGCCGGCCCGAAGGGCGCGGCACAAGGATGCGCCGCGTAAAGAAAAGTAACCAAAAGAAGCGCTTCACAGCAGCCGAAGCGCTTCACAACAGCCGAATGGCTGGTCATGGCTGATCAAGCACACCCCGCCTTCGCGCCCGCAGCTGCGCTGCGGGTTCGCGGTGCCGGCGGGATTTTTCGATGCGACATCCTGTCGCGGCGAAAAACGACGTGCTCGTCCGCTACGCGGCCGAGTCCGGGGCATTCGCCGCGCGGCGAATGCCCGCCCGCCGGGGCGAAGCAGTGCTTCGCCTCTTCCGGCGAGCCCATGCACGTCGCCCTTCGGGTTTTTCCCGCCGTCTCCGCCGCTTCGGAGGGGCGCGCCGCAAGGAAAATGGGGGGCAGCAAAGATTGGCGCGCCGCCGCGCGAGGAGGTATTACCCTGCGCTGGGCAAATCACGAGCAACAGCAACAGCATCGGGACTGAAGTCCCTCCCACAGGTGAACAGCAATAGAGGCCGAGAGAAGCCATGAGCACATCCCATGTTTTGCGTCCGCTGTTGCTGGCCCTGGCGCTCGCCGCGCCTGCCGCATTGGCAGGTGACTTCATCCGCCATCCGTTCCTGGCCGCGCAGCCCAAGGCCGCGCCGGAAGAGGCCAACCTGGCGGTGGAAATCCCCGCCGGCAGCTTCACCAAGTACGAGATCAACGAGGAAGGGCTGGTCTACGTCGATCGCTTCCAGTCGATGCCGGTGGCGTATCCGGCCAACTACGGGTCGATGCCGCGCACCCTGGCCGGGGACGGCGATCCGCTCGATGCGCTGGTGCTGACCCGCGAGCCGCTGCATCCGGGCGTGCTGATCCGCTTCCGCCCGATCGGCGTGCTGCGCATGATCGACAAGGGCGAGCGCGACGAGAAGATCGTCGGCGTGCCGACCGACAAGGTGGACCCGACCTATGCCGGCATCCGCGATCTGTCCGACCTGCCGAAGGTCGAGCGCGACCGCATCGAGGCGTTCTTCCGCGTCTACAAGGACCTGCCGGAAGGGCGCAACCCGGTCGAGCTGCGCGGCTTCGGCGACGCGGCGGAGGCCAAGGCGCTGGTCGCCGAGGCGATGCGGCGCTTCGAGGCGGCCGAGCCCGCACGCTGAGCCGCGGGTCGCCCGCTGCCTACGCGCCCAACGGGCGTTCCAGGAAATCCCGCAGCAGGCCGGCCAGCGCCCCTGGCTGTTCCTCGGGAACGTAGTGGCCGCAGTCGGCGATGGTCGCCGCTTCCACGTGCTCGAAGCAGGCGCGCAAGGGCGCGGCCATGTCGCGGATCGAGCCCTGGTCGGCACTGATCGCCAGCAGCGGCACGGCCAACTTGCCGGCGCGGGCGCGCTCGCGGTTCTGTTCGGCCGAACGCCCGGCGGCGCGGTAATAGCCCAGGCCGGCGCGCAGCGCGCCCATGCCGGCGAAGCCGCGCAGGTACTCGTCGATGTCCGCGGCGGAAAACGTGCCGGGATCGGCGGCCTTGCGCTTCAGGAACCACTCCAGATAGAGCCGTTCGCGCCCGGCCAGCAGCGCTTCGGGCAGGTCGGGCAGGGCATGGAAGGCGAAATGCCAGGTCTTCCAGGCGACTTCGGGCGCGCTCGGCAGCGCGTCCGGCAAGGTGGCGCCCGGAATGCCGGCATCGATCAACGCCAGCCGTTCCACGTCGGCGGCGAACATCCCCGCATAGGCATAGGCGACCCAGGCGCCGACGTCGTGGCCGACGACGGCATGGCGCCCCCAGCCGAGCTTGCGCACCAGGGCGTGCAGCGCGTTCGCCAGGGCCGCGGTGTCGTAGCCCTCCAGCGGCCGGTCCGAGTCGCCCTGGCCGGGCAGGTCCGGCGCGAGCAGGCGATGATGCGGCGCGAGCAGCGGCAGCACGTGCCGCCACGCGTACCAGCTCTCCGGGAAGCCGGCCAGCAGCAGCAACGGCGGCGCGTCGGCGCGGCCGCCTTCGACGTAGTGCAGGCGCAGGCCGTCGACCAGCGCATGGCGATGGACGAAGCCCTCGGGGGTATGGGAATGGGAAGATTGCGCGGACATGGGGATCTCCATTTTAGGAATCGTTCGTTTCCAAATTAGGCGAAAAATCAGTCGAGGATCTTCAGCGCCAGCCCGCGCAGGGCGTCGCCGTGCAGCGGGTGTCCGGCCTTGCCGAGTACGCGCAGGCCGAGCAGGAACGCCAGCAGGGCCTGGGCCGCGTCGCCGGGAACGAGTCGCGAGGGAACCGAGCCATCGGCCTGGCCCTGGCGGACCAGCTCTTCCAGCTGCGCCTGGTTGCGCCGCAGCGCGTCGGCGACGATGGCCTGCATGGAGGTGTCCAGCGTGCGCGCCTCGGCGGCGCTGCCGGCGACCAGGCAGCCACGCAGGCCTTCGATCCCCTGCGAGAATTCCAGGTAGAAGTCGATCGTGGCCGCGATCCGCTCGCGGCCGCTGCGGCGGGTTTCGAGCCGTTGCCGCAAATCCGCGGCGCGCGCCTGGACATAGCGCTCGAAGGCTTCCAGGAACAGCGCGCGCTTGTCGCCGTAGGCCTTGTAGATGCTACCGGTGGTCAATCCCATCGCCTGCCCGAGCAAGGCGATCGAGGCGCCGCCGTAGCCGCGCTCGCGGAAGACCTCGAGCGCGCGTTCCAGCGCCAGCTCGGAGTCGAACTCGCGCGGACGGCCGGGCAGGCGGGTGGAAGCGGCGGCAGGCATGCCCGGCATATTAGGAAATGATCGTTTTCCAATCAAGTCGCTCCGGAGCGATGCCGGGCCGGCGCGGCCCGGTGCGTCCGCGCGGGTCAGGCCGCGGCGGCCTGCTCGCGCCGCGGTCCCTCGCGCAGGGCGCGGCCGATCATGCCGACCAGCAGGTCGAGCTCGGCGTCGTCCATCGCGAAGTGCGGGGTGAACCGCAGCGAGTTCTCGCCGCCGTGGATGACGTTGACGCCGTGGCGGCGCAGCCATTCCTCGGTCGAATCGGCGCCGTAGCACTTGAACTGCGGCGCCAGCTCGCAGGAGAACAGCAGGCCGGTGCCCTGGACCTTGGTGATCAGCCCGCCCAGCTCGCTCTTGAGCTGCTCCAGCTTGCGCACGGCCGCCTCGCCGCGCTCGCGGATGTTGGCGCGCACCTGCGGCGTGAGCAGGCCGAGCGTGGCGCAGGCCACGTCGAGCGCGCGCGGGTTGGTGGTCATGGTGTTGCCGTAGGTGCCCTTGCGATAGACCTGCGCGGTGGCCTCGGTGACCGCGAGCACCGAGAGTGGGTACTGCGCGGCGTTGAGGGCCTTGGAGTAGGTCTCCATGTCCGGCGCTTCCAACTGCTCGAAGCCGGGATAGTCCACCACCGACAGCACGCCATGCGCGCGCAGCCCGGCCTGGATCGAGTCGACCAGCAGCAGGCTGCCGTGGGCGCGGGTCAGCTCGCGCGCGGCGGCGTAGAACGCCGGCGGCAGCGCACGGCCGGGGTCGCCTTCGCCCATCACCGGCTCCAGGAACACCGCCTCGATGAACCAATGGTTGCGGTCGGCGTCGGCGAAGGCCTTGCGCAGCGCCTCCACGTCGTACGGGGCGATCACGAGCAGGGAATCCTCGCCGCGATAGCTGGCGAGGTACTGCAGGTAGGTCTTGCGGCTGGAGTGCGAGTACAGCCCGGGCCGGTCGGTGCGGCCGTGGAAGCTGCCCTTGACCACCAGCCGCTTGATCGTGGCGCCGGCGTGGCGCGCGCCCGGGTCGGTCTGCAGCTTGGCGTTGGTATCGACGATGCGCGCGGCCAGGCCCACCGCTTCCGAGCCGGAGTTGAGGCACATGAAGCGCGCGTACGGGCAGCCGCCGGCGCGGGTCTGGCCGATCTCGCGGCGCAGCACCGCATCGAGGCGCCGCTGCGACAGGCTCGGCGTCATCACGTTGGCCATGACCTGCGGGCGCGCCATCGCCTCCAGCACTGCTTCCGGGGTATGGCCGAAGCCGAGCATGCCGTAGCCGCCGGCGTCGTAGAGGACGGCGCCCTTCAAGGTCACCACCCAGGGGCCGCGCGCCGCCAGGGCGATGTACGGGGTCACGCAGTCGTCGGCGTAGAAGTTGACGAAGCCGCCCTGGACCGCCTCGATCTGGCGCCGTTCGTCCAGGTCCAGCAGGTCGGCGAACTCGTCCTTCAGGCGGGCGTACTCGGCGGCCGCCGCCTCCAGGGCCTGGCGCAGCGCCGGGTGCGAGGCGGCCAGGCGTTCGACCGTGGCGTCGTCCAGGCCATCGGTGAGGCGGCTGCCGGCGTGGGCGCGCAACGGGGCGAGGGTGTCGATCAGGGACATGCGGCTCTCCGGGTTGTGGCGGATTTCGGTTTCCCCGGACGCGCGCCGGATGGGCGGGTTCGACGGGGGACTTGTCTAATGTAGAGGGAGGGACTCGTCGTTTGGCAGCTATGATCCGTGCATAATCCCGGAATGTTTCGTCGTTTCGACGAAGGAGTTTGGCAAAAATGAAACTCACGGCAGCCGACGAGGCCTTGCTTGCCCTGCTGCGCGAGGACGCCCGCGCCTCCACCGCGCAGATTGCGCGCCGGCTCGGGGTGTCGCGCACCACGGTGCAGAGCCGGATCGAGAAGCTGGAGCGCCAGGGCATCATCCGCGGCTACACCGTGCGGGTGGACGACGCGGTGGAGCAGGCCTACATCCGCGCCCACATCATGATCACCGTGCTGCCCAAGCACATGCCGCAGGTGGTGAAGGCGCTGCAGGCCATCCCCGAGGTACGCGAACTGCACTCGGTCAGCGGCCCGTTCGACCTGGTGGCGCTCGGCGCGGCACCGACCGTGAGCGAAATGGACGTGCTGACCGACCGCATCGGCGCGCTCGATGGCGTGGAGCGCACCACGTCGGCGATCGTACTGTCGACCAAGTTCGCGCGGTGAGTGGGGCCGGGTCTCGGAGGACACGGAGCCTGGAACACGGGGGAACGGGGGCACGGAAAGCCTGTTCCGGCGGGAGGCCCGCTGTGGGACGGGCTTCGGTACCGGCCCACTGCCGGGACTGGAGTCCCTCCTGCAGGAACCCATGTCGCCTGGCAAGCGATCGGGACCGAAGCGCTTGCCCGAGTCCCCGGTCCCGGCTCCCGAGCCCCGGCCGCTACAATGCCACCCCCGAAAGCTCCTTGCCCCTTGCGTTGAAGAAGTCCGATTTCCGCTACGAACTGCCCGAAGAACTGATCGCCCAGGCCCCATTGGCCGAGCGCTCCGCCAGCCGGTTGCTGGTGGTTCCGCCGGCGCCGGCCGCGCTGGACGACCGCCACGTGCGCGATCTGCCGGAGCTGCTGAATCCCGGCGACCTGCTGATCTTCAACGACACCCGGGTGATCCCGGCCCGGCTGTTCGGCCACAAGGCCAGCGGCGGGCGGGTCGAGATCCTGATCGAGCGCCTGCTCGGCGCGCAGCAGGCGCGGGCGCAGATCGGCGCGAGCAAGTCGCCCAAGGCCGGCAGCCGGATCGCGCTCGATGCCGGCGGCGAGGCCGAGGTGCTGGGCCGCGACGGCGAGTTCTACGTGCTGCGCTTCGAGGTGGCGGAGCCGCTGGAACAGTGGCTGTTGCACGCCGGGCGCCTGCCGCTGCCGCCGTACATCCGCCGCGAACCCGGCCTGGACGACCGCGAGCGCTACCAGACCGTGTTCGCCCGGGAGGTCGGCGCGGTGGCCGCGCCGACCGCGGGCCTGCATTTCGACGAGCCGCTGCTGGAACGCCTGCGCGAGCGCGGCGTCGAGTTCGGCCACGTCACCCTGCACGTCGGCGCCGGCACGTTCCAGCCGGTGCGGGTGGAATCGCTCGACCAGCACGTCATGCACCGCGAATGGCTCAACGTCGGCGCCGAGGTGGTGGAGCAGGTGCGCCGCACCCGCGCCCGCGGCGGGCGGGTGATCGCGGTGGGCACGACCGTGGTGCGCTCGCTGGAGAGCGCGATGCGCGATGGCGAGCTGCAGCCGTTCGCCGGCGAGACCCAGATCTTCATCATCCCGGGCTATCGCATCCGCAGCGTCGATGCGATGGTGACCAACTTCCACCTGCCCGAGAGCACGCTGTTGATGATGGTCTCGGCCTTCGCCGGCCGCGAACGCATCTTCGAGGCCTACCGCCACGCGGTCGAGCAGCGCTACCGCTTCTTCAGCTATGGCGACGCGATGCTGCTGTGGGGTGGGGATTCGGGATCGGGGATTCGGGATTCGTAGAAGCGATTCCGATCCCCCGCCTTTGCGAATCCCCAATCCCGAATCCCCAATTCCGGCCTTCCAATGTCCCGACTCCAGTTCCAACTCCAGGCCACCGACGGCAACGCCCGGCGCGGCCAACTGACGTTCCCGCGCGGCTCCGTGCAGACCCCGGCCTTCATGCCGGTCGGCACCTACGGCTCGGTCAAGGGCGTACTGCCCGGGCAGCTGCGCGAGCTGGGCGCCGAGATCATCCTCGGCAATACCTTCCACCTGTACCTGCGCCCGGGTTTGGACGTGATCGGCGACCACGGCGGGCTGCACGGCTTCTGCAAGTGGGACGGCCCGATCCTCACCGACTCCGGCGGGTTCCAGGTGTTCTCGCTGGCGCACCGGCGCAAGATCACCGAGGAAGGCGTCACCTTCGCCGCCCTGACCGACGGCTCCCGGGTGTTCCTGGGCCCGGAGGAGAGCATGCGGATCCAGAAGGTGCTGGACTCGGACATCGTGATGATCTTCGACGAATGCACGCCGTACCCGGCCACGGAGGAGGTCGCGCGGCGCTCGATGGAGTTGAGCCTGCGCTGGGCCAAGCGGTCCCGGCAGGCCCACGATGCGCTCGGCAACGACGCGGCGCTGTTCGGCATCGTCCAGGGCGGCGTCCATGCCGGGCTGCGCAGCCGGTCGGCCGAGGGCTTGCAGGCGATCGGTTTCGACGGCTACGCGATCGGCGGGCTGGCGGTGGGCGAGCCCGAGCACGAGCGCAACGCGATGCTCGACCACATGCATCCGATCCTGCCGGCCGACCGGCCGCGCTACCTCATGGGCGTGGGGCGGCCCGAGGACCTGGTCGAGGGCGTGGCGCGGGGCGTGGACATGTTCGACTGCGTGATGCCCACCCGCAACGCCCGCAACGGCCATTACTTCACCTCGTTCGGCACCGTGCGCATCCGCAACGCCCGCTACGAGCGCGACCAGGACCCGATCGAGCCCGGCTGTGGCTGCTACGCATGCCGCACCGGCTATACCCGCAGCTACCTGCGCCACCTGGACCGCTGCAACGAGATGCTGGCGCCGATGCTCGGCACCCTGCACAACCTCTGGTACTACGAGAAGCTGATGGCCGACATGCGCGCGGCGATCGCGGCGGGAACCTTTGCCGAGTTCCGGCGGTCCTTCTATGCGGCCAGAGGGGCGGTGACGCCGTCGCTCGGGGGGGAATGACCGGTCGTCGTCCCCGCGAGCGGGGACCCAGCGACTTGGGGCTTTGCCGCGGCAGGGCACTGGATCCCCGCGGGACGATGGCCGGGGCCCTCAAGCTGTCTCCCTGGCAGGGAGACGCGGGTCCCGAGAGGGCTTGCATAAACCCATGGCATACTTCGCGGCTGACCTCCGCCCCGGCGGGGACCACAACGGCCGGCACGCCTCCGGGCAGGCCGGCAACCAACGATAGGAAGCAACCTGATGAACCTGCTCGATTTCCTGATCCCCGCCGCCCAGGCGCAGACCGCTGGTGGTGCGCCGGCCCAGGGCTCCATGGGGCTCACCACGCTGCTGTTCCCGATCATCCTGATCGCGGTGATGTACTTCCTGATGATCCGCCCGCAGATGAAGCGGCAGAAGGAGCACAAGGCCATGCTGGACAAGCTGTCCCGCGGCGACGAAGTCATCACCAACGGCGGCATCGCCGGCATCGTCAGCGATATCGGCGACAACTTCGTCACCGTCGAGGTGGCCGACAACGTGCGCGTGCGCGTGCAGAAGGGCGCCATCGGCCACGTGCTGCCGAAGGGCACGCTGAAGTCCGCCAACTGATCGATCCTCACCCAACGCTAGGCGCGGCGCCGGGAAGGCGCCGCGCGGGACCGTCGCAATGCTCGAATTTCCCCGCTGGAAATATTTCCTGATCCTGGTCGTGCTGGTGCTGAGCACGCTGTACGCGCTGCCCAACGTCTACCAGAAGGACCCGTCCGTGCAGATCACCGCCAACCGCGGCGGGCAGATCGACGATGCGTTGCGCGAGCGCGTGAGCGCCGACCTGGCCGCGGCCGGCATCGCGCCGAAGTCCGTGGCCAAGGAAGGCGACAGCCTGATCGTGCGGCTGCCGTCGCTGGAGGCGCAGACCCGCGCCAACGACGTGCTGCGGCAGAAGACCGGCGAGAACTACACGGTCGCGCTCAACCTGGCCTCGACCGTGCCGGACTGGCTGGCCAGGCTGGGCGGCAAGCCCATGGTGCTCGGCCTGGACCTGGTCGGCGGCGTGCACTTCGCGCTGCAGGTCGACCAGAAGGCCGCGCTGGACAAGCGCCTGGACGGCTTCGCCGAGGACATCCGCACCACGCTGCGCGATGCCCGCATCGTCTACCGCAGCGTCGACCGCCGTGCCGACAACAGCATCCAGGTGCAACTGGGCGAGGGCGCCGACGCGGACGCCGCGCGCGCCGCGCTGGCCAAGGCGCAGCCGACCCTGAACTACGCGGTCTCCGGCAACGCCATCGCGGTGACCGTGCCGCAGGCGGAGCTGCAGCAGATCGCCAGCGGCGCGATCGAGCAGAACCTGACCACGCTGCGCAACCGCGTCAACGAGCTGGGCGTGGCCGAGCCGATCATCCAGCGCCAGGGCGAGGACCGCATCGTGGTCGAACTGCCGGGCGTGCAGGATACCGCCGAGGCCAAGCGCCTGATCGGCGCCACCGCCACGCTGGAGTTCCGCGGCGTGGTCGACGGCAACGCCGAGGACGCGGTGCGCACCGGCAACATCCCGCCGGAAGCCAAGGTCTACCGCCTGCGCGACAGCGGCGCGCCGGTGCTGCTGAGCAAGCGCGTGCTGGTCTCGGGCGACCAGATGGTCAACGCGACCGTCGGTACCGACCAGAACGGCCTGCCGGCGGTCAGCGTCACCCTCAACAACTTCGCCGGCCAGCGCATGTTCGACTACACCAGCGCCAACGTCGGCAAGCTGATGTCGGTGGTCTACATCGAGCGCATCCCGACCGTGACGATGGTCGACGGCAAGGAAGTGCGCAGCGTCCGGGTCAAGGAAGAGGCGCTGGCGCCGACCCGCATCGCCGGCGTGTTCGGCAAGAACTTCCAGACCACCGGCCTGGAGAAGACCGAGGCCGAGAACCTGGCCAAGCTGCTGCGCGCCGGCTCGCTGGCCGCGCCGATGGATTTCGTCGAGGAATACGTGATCGGCCCGAGCCTGGGCGCGGAGAACGTCGAGCGCGGCATCCAGGCGGTGGTGTTCTCGTTCCTGTTCACGCTGGTGTTCTTCACCGTCTACTACCGCGTGTTCGGCGCGATCACCTCGGTGGCGCTGCTGTTCAACCTGCTGATCGTGGTCTCGGTGATGTCGCTGTTCGGCGCGACGATGACGCTGCCGGGCTTCGCCGGCCTGGCGCTGTCGGTGGGCCTGTCGGTGGACGCCAACGTGCTGATCAACGAGCGCATCCGCGAGGAACTGCGACACGGCATGCCGCCCAAGTCGGCGATCGTGGCCGGCTACGACAAGGCCGGAGGCACCATCCTCGACGCCAACCTGACCGGTCTGATCGTCGGCGTGGCGCTGTACGCGTTCGGCACCGGTCCGCTGAAGGGCTTCGCGCTGACCATGATCATCGGCATCTTCGCCTCGATGTTCACCGCGATCACCGTGTCGCGCGCGCTGGCGACGCTGATCTACAGCCGTCGCAAGAAGCTCAAGACCGTTGCTATCTGATGCGAGTGCATCGCAAGCGCCCGCCCTTCAACGCGAGTCCCTCGCAGAAGCCCGCGCATCCGTGCGCGGACTTTTAAAACGGAAGAACATGGCATGAAATTGTTCCCGCTCCACCTCATCCCGAACGACACCAAGATCGACTTCATGCGCCACCGCAAGCCGGTGCTGGTGCTGATGCTGGTGCTGCTGGCGGCGTCGATCGCGATCATCGGCATGAAGGGCTTCAACTACGCGCTGGAGTTCACCGGCGGTACCGTGGTGCGCACCCACTTCGACAAGCCGGTCGACGTCGACGCCGTCCGCGAGAAGCTGGCCGCGGCCGGCTTCGAGGGCGCGCAGGCGCAGAGCGTCGGCGGCGGCAACGACGTGATGGTCCGCCTGCAGCCGCACGGCGAGCACAACAACGCCGACGACGCCTCGCGCCAGGTCGCCGAGCAGGTCCGCCAGGCCGTCTCCAGCCCCGACAACCCGGCCACGGTGCAGCCGGGCGAGTTCGTCGGCCCGCAGGTCGGCAAGGACCTGGCGATGAACGGCGTCTATGCGACGATCTTCATGCTGGTGGGCTTCCTGATCTACATCGCGTTCCGCTTCGAGTGGAAGTTCGCGGTGGTGGCGAGCCTGACCGCGTTCTTCGACCTGATCCTGACCATCGCCTACATGTCGCTGCTCGGCCGCGAGTTCGACCTGACCGTGCTGGCCGGCCTGCTGTCGGTGATGGGCTTCGCGATCAACGACATCATCGTGGTGTTCGACCGCGTCCGCGAGAACTTCCGCAGCCTGCGCGTGGAGCCGCTGGAAGTGCTGAACCGCTCGATCAACCAGACCCTGTCGCGCACGATCATCACCGCGGTGATGTTCTTCCTGTCGGCGCTGGCGCTGTACCTGTACGGCGGTTCGTCGATGGAAGGCCTGGCCGAGACCCACATGGTCGGTGCGGTGATCGTGGTGGTGTCCTCGGTGATCGTGGCGGTGCCGCTGCTGTCGATCGGGCCGTTCGCGGTCAGCAAGCAGGACCTGCTGCCGAAGGCCAAGGACGTGGAGGCGCTGGCGCGCCGGCCTTGATCGGCGCTGGCGTTCGGCCGCGCAACGAAACGCGAAGCCGCGCCCGAAAGGGCGCGGCTTTTTTCGTGGCAACCGAGGAAGCCTTGCGGGAGGGACTTCAGTCCGACCGGCTTCGCCGGCGTTTGTTCGGCTGGCGGGGCTTTCTCCTCTCGCGCTTGCGAGCCCCATGCGGCGCTCCCGGGCGGAGCATCCGCTGGCTCCGCCGTTGCGAACGAGGACGCGCAACGGCGGGGCCCGGAGGCCAGGGAGCCGGGCGCGCCGCCATGCGGAGAGATCCTCTGCGGCGGCGGGAGCATCATCTGCCCGCCACGGCGCGGCCCTACAGGCTCCAATCGATCCGCATGCCCGCGATCAGCGCGTTCGGCAGGTCGTGCAGGCGCGCGGGTTCGTCGAACTGGTCCGGGTGCACGATGTAGTGCAGGTTCGGCGCGATCCGCAGCTTCGGCGTGACCTGGATGCCGTAGCTCAGTTCCATCATGACCTGGCTGTCGTGCGGGGTGCCGCTGCCGCCGGCCGCGGCACGGGCCAGGCGCAGGTCTTCCAGCGCGATGCCGCTGTACTTCTGCCGGGTCACGACGAAGGCGATGTTGTCCTGCGGGCGACTGGCGAAGGTGCCTTTCTGCACCAGCCCGGCTTGCAGGAACCAGTCTTCGATCAACTGGCCGGAGGTGCCTTTCAGTACCGCGCCGAACACGGTCAGACCGCGCCCGTCGCCATCGCCGGTGAGCTGCTGCTCGAAGCGCGCGAACGCGCCGGAGCGGCCGTGGCGGCTGGCGTAGTCGAGGCCGCTGAGGCGCGCCGGCATGCCGTTGGCGTCGCGCAGCGGATCGTCGTAGCTCGAGTTGTCCTGCCAGCCGCCGATCTCGTACTTGGCCTTCAGCCGGGCCGAGGCGGGGCTGCGCCAGCCGATGGCGTAGGGCACGATCCAGCCGGTGGCCTGGTTCGTGCTCCACTTCAGGCCATGCTGGCCGTCCTCGGCCTGGCTGGGGTCGACCTGGTAGGCGCCGACATGCACGTAGACGTCCGGCGTGACCCAGGCGGTGGCGTCCGCCATCCAGCTCGACACCGGCCACCATGTGAAGTTGCTGGTGCGGAACACGTAGGTCGGGTTGCCGCACGCGGAATTGCCCTGGAAATACTGGCACAGCTCCGAGCCGAGGAAGTGGATGTTGGCGACGCTGCGTCCGGCCTCCAGCACCAATCGCTCGCCGAACAGTTTCTGCTCCAGCGTCAGGTTGGCCAGGCGCGTGCCCTGGCCGCCGTAGATCTCCTGTACCGAAGTGCTGTTGCCGGTGCTGCTCCTGGCCAGGTTGGTGCCATGGCGGTTGATGCCGTAGGCCTTGAGCGTGGCGCCGCGCCAGCCGAAGGCGGCATCGAGGTCGACGTCGGCGCCGAACATCAGCTGGCCGGCATAGGCGCTGCCGCTCTTCTTGCCGCCGTCGAGCGTGGCCGCCGCTTCGCCGGTGTAGGAAAGCTTGGGAGTGAAGACGTCGTCCGCATGGGCCAGCGGCGCGAGCGCCCATGCGGTCGCGATCGCCAGCAGGCGCGGGGTGGAAGGGATGGGCATGGCGGAGACTCCAGGGTGGGGCGGTGGTCGGGCGCTTGGTCGATGCGGGAGGCCTCGTTCCCGCGTGGGCGGAGATCCGGCGGCTGGCTGGAATCGGGCGCGGGTCGCCGGATCCCCGCCTGCGCGGGGACGGAGGCGGGCGCTGCCTCGGCCGGGAGGAGCCGGGAATGTCAGGTCGAGTTCGCGACCGGCTTCTTCAGCACGCGCAAGGCGACGGCGGTGACGGCGACGCCGGCCAGCAGCGCCAGCAGGTAGATGCCCAGGTGCGTGACCGCGTTCGGGATCGGCAGCACGAACACGCCGCCGTGCGGCACCTTCAGCTCGACGCCCGCCGCCATCGAGATCGCGCCGGCGACCGCGGAGCCGAGCACCAGCGCCGGGATCGTGCGCAGCGGATCGCGCGCGGCGTAGGGGATCGCGCCTTCGGTCACGAACGCCAGCCCGAGCACGCCGGCGGCACCGGCGGTGCCGCGTTCCTCGCGGGTGAAGCGGTTGCGGAACAGCCAGGTCGCCAGCGCGATGCCCAGCGGCGGGGTCATGCCGCCGATCATCGTCGCCGCCATCGGCGTGTAGACCTGGCTGGAGATCAGTGCGGTGGAGAACGCATAGGAGGCCTTGTTGACCGGCCCGCCCATGTCCACCGCCATCATCCCGCCCAGCAGCAGGCCGAGCAGGATCGCGCTGCTGCCCTGCATGCCGCGCAGCCAGCCGGTCAGCCAGGCCAGCAGTTCGGCCACCGGCGTGCCGATCACGTACATCATCAGCAGGCCGACCAGCAGCGTGCCGAGCACCGGCAGGATCAGTACCGGCTTGAGGCCCTCCAGGCTGCGCGGCAGGCGCAGCGTGCGGTTGATCCAGTGCACGCCGTAGCCGGCGATGAAGCCGGCCAGGATGCCGCCGATGAAGCCGGCGCCCATGTTGGCCGCGACCAGCCCGCCGATCATGCCCGGCGCGATGCCGGGGCGGTCGGCGATGGAGTAGGCGATGTAGCCGGCCAGCGCCGGCACCATCAGGGTGAAGCCGGCCTTGGCGCCGATCTGGAACAGCGACCAGGCCAGCGTGCCCTTGTGCGCGTCGTCGAAGGCGTAGATGCCGCCGAGCGCGAACGCCAGCGCGATCAGCAGGCCGCCGGCGGTGACGAACGGCAGCATGAACGATACGCCGGTCATCAGGTGCTTGTACGGGCCGGCGGCCTGGGTCTTCTCGGGGGCGTCCTTGGCGCCTGCGGCGCCGGCATGCACGCCGGCCTCGGCCAGCGCCTTGCGGATCAGGTTCTGGCCGTCGTTGATCGCCGGCTTGGTGCCGCTGCGGTACAGGCGCTTGCCGGCGAAGCGCGACAGGTCCACCTCGCGGTCGGCGGCGACCAGCACCAGGTCGGCGTCGCGGATCTCGGCCTCGCTCAGCGCATCCTGCGCGCCGACCGAACCCTGGGTCTCGACCCGGATCGCATGGCCCAGCGCCTGCGCGGCCTGCTGCAATCCTTCGGCGGCCATGAAGGTGTGCGCGATGCCGGTCGGGCAGGAGGTGACCGCGACGATGCGCTTGCCCGCGGCCGGTACCGTGGCGGCGGACGCGAGCGGCGCCAGCGCGGCGGCCGGATCGTCCAGCACCGCGCCCAGGCCGGCGCGGACGAGCGCGGCGCCGCCGAAGCGCGCGAGGTCCGCGTCGCCATCGCCGACCACCAGCACCTGCGCGGCGGCGCGCGCCTGCGCGTCCGCAAGCGCGCCGGTCACGCCGTGGTCGCTGCGGATCTCGATGGCCAGCTCGAGCCCGCGCTGGCGCGCGGCGCGGCGCAGCGCTTCGGCGGCGAGGACCGCCTCGATGCCGCGTTCGCCGGCGGCGATGACCACGATGGAAGCTTGCATGGATAACTCCTGGGATTCTCGGGTTCTGCTCTTGCGCTTGTCTTGCCCTTGTGGGAGCGGCTTCAGCCGCGATGGGCTTTACCGGTAAAGCCCATCGCGGCTGAAGCCGCTCCCACAGATGTTTTCACTGCGGCTCGATCAACACTTCGCCGGCCCATGCACGTACCTGCGCCGGGTCCACCCGGCGCGCATCGCCGCTTTCCAGCCGGCTCATCGAGAATGCGGTCGCCAGCCGCGCGCAGGCCTGCAGGTCGAACGCGGGCTCGAGCAGCGCCGCGGCGATGCCGGCGACCATCGCGTCGCCCGCGCCGACCGTGCTGCCCGCGGCAAGCCGCGGCGGGCGCGCGATCGCCGCGCCGTCGCGATCGACGAACAGCGCGCCTTCGGCCCCCATCGAAATCGCCACCAGCGCGATGCCGCGCCCGACCAGGGCACGGGCGGCATCCAGCCATGCCGCGCGGTCGGGCAGCGACGTGCCGGCCAAGGCTTCCAGTTCGTGCCGATTGGGCTTGATCGCATAGGGCAAGGCGCCGCCGGCCGCGTCCAGCGCGCTGGCGAGCGCATCGCCGCTGGTGTCCAGCAGCACGCGCGCGCCGGCCTGGGCGGCGCGCGCCTGCAACCGGGCCCACGCATCGGCCGGCAGGCCGGACGGCAGGCTGCCGGACAGCACCACCGGCATGCCAGGCGCCAGCAGCGCGTCCAACCGCTCGCGCACCGCGTCCAGTTCGCCGTCGCCCAGCACCAGGCCGGGCAGGTTGACGTCGGTGGTCTCGCCGCCGGCGTCGTCGACGAGCTTGATGTTGGTGCGGGTCTGGCCCGGCACGCGCAGGCAGCCGTCGGCGATGCCGCGCTGGGCGAACAGCGCGCGGAATGCGCCGTCGTTGTCGGCGCCGAGCACGCCCAGCGCGGCGGTGGGGATGCCCCAGTCGGCCAGGCAGGCGGCGACGTTGACGCCCTTGCCGCCGGCGTCGTCGCGCGCGCTGCGGGCGCGGTGCACGTGGCCGGGGTGCAGCCGGTCCAGCCGCACGGTCTGGTCGATCGCCGGATTGAGGGTGACGGTGACCGCGCGCGCGCTCATGCGGTGCCTCCCTCGAGCGCGCGCACCTGCTCGGCGGTCTCGCAATCCAGGGCCTTGCCGGCCAGCGCCTGCAGGTCGGCGAGCGCTGCGCCGCGCAGGCGCGCCTTCACCGCCGGGATGTCGTTCGGCGTCATCGACAGTTCGTCCACGCCCAGTCCCGCCAGCAGCGCCGCGCCGAACGGATCGCCGGCCAGGCCGCCGCAGACGCCGACCCAGCGGCCATGCGCGCGCGCGCCTTCCACGGTGGCGCGGATCGCGCGCAGCACCGCCGGGTGCAGGCTGTCGGCTTCCGCCGCCAGCTCCGGGTTCTGGCGGTCGATCGCCAGCACGTACTGGGTCAGGTCGTTGGTGCCGATCGAGAAGAAGTCGGCGTGGCGCGCGAGTACGTCGGCCTGCGCGGCGGCGGCCGGCACCTCGATCATGATGCCGACCGGCACCTGCGGGGCGTCGAGCCCGGCGCGGATGCGCTCGCAGATGCCGCGCAGCGCGACGAGTTCCGGCACCGAGGTGATCATCGGGAACATGATCGACAGCCGCGCGCCGTCCTTCGCCGCGCGATACAGCGCGCGCAGCTGCGGCTCCAGCAGGTCGGGCCGGCGCAGCAGCAGGCGGGCGCCGCGCACGCCGAGGAACGGGTTTTCCTCGCGCGGCAGCTCCAGGTGCGCGACCTGCTTGTCGCCGCCGATGTCGAGCGCACGCACGATCAGAGGGCGGCCGTCCAGCGCCTGCGCCATCGCGCGGTAGGTCTGGTACTGCTCGTCCTCGCCCGGCGTACTGCCGCGTTCGAGGAACAGGAACTCGGTGCGCATCAGGCCCACGCCTTCGGCGCCTTGCTCCAGTGCCAGCGGCACCTGGTCGGGCAGGTTGACGTTGGCGCCGATGTCGACGCGGTGGCCGTCGGTGGTCTGCGCCGGCTGCGCGCGCTGGGCCGCCTCGCGCTCGCGGACCTGTTGCTGTGCGGCGATCCACGCGCGTGCGGAGGCGAGGTCGGTTTCGGTCGGCGACAGGTACAGGCGGCCGCTGTTGCCGTCGATGATCGCGGGCGTGCCGTTGGCGATCGCGAGCAGTTCGCTGCCGCCCGCGACCAGCGCCGGCAGGCCGAGCGTGCGCGAAAGGATCGCGGTGTGCGAGGTCGGCCCGCCCTGCGCGGTGGCCAGGCCGAGCACGCGGTCCGTGTCGAGGTTGGCGGTGTCGGACGGCGACAGGTCGGTGGCCAGCAGGATGCAAGGGTGTTCCGGCAGGTCGGCCAGTCCGCCGCCGGCCGCGGCCGGGTCGAGTTGGCCCAGTACGCGGCGGCCGACGTCGCGCAGGTCGGCCGCGCGCCCGGCCAGCACCGGATTGCCCAGTGCGGCCAGCCCGGAGGCGATCTGCTCGACCGCCTGGTGCCAGGACCAGGCCACGCCGTGGCCTTCGACCATCAGTTGGCAGGTGCGGGTGATCAGGTCGGTGTCGTTGAGCAGTTCGGCCTGGGCCTTGAAGATCGCCGCGTCGGACGCGCCGAGTCGGCGCTGGGTGTCGTCCTGCAGGGCGGCCAGTTGCTGGCGGGTACGGTCGAGCGCGTCCTGCAGGCGCGCGCCGCCCTCGCCGAGCGGTTGCGGCCGGTCGGCAATCTCGGCGTTCGTGCCGGCGAGCACGTGCACGGGGCCGATCGCCAGGCCCGGGCTGGCGCCGATGCCGACGATCGCCGGCTGCGCCTCGGGCGGGTGCCAACCGGCGACCGGGGCGGCCTTGCGCTGGGCGGCGCGCTCCGCGTCGGCCTGCTCCTGCGCGACCAGGCCGTCCATGACCTTGCGCAGGGCGGCCAGCAGCGCCGGCGCATCGGCGCCCTCGGCCGAGACCACGACCGGGTCGCCATGGCGCAGTCCCAGTTGCAGCAGCGCCACCAGGCTCTTGGCGTCGGCGGCCTGGTCGCCGGCGCGCACCTGTACGCGTGCGGAGAAGCCGCGTGCGGTCTCGGCCCAGCGCGTGGCGGGGCGGGCGTGCAGGCCGCTGGGGTAGGCGACGGTCCACTCGAAGCGCTCGGCGAGGTCCGTCGCCGGCGCCGCGGCCGCCGCGGGAGCGGCATCGCCGGACAACGCCGCGACGATCTCGCCCGCGTCCGTGGTGGCGAACAGGCGCTGCAGCGTCGCATCGTCCTGGATCAACCGGGTGAGGCGGCGCAGCAGCGTGATGTGGGTGTCCGACTGGGCCGCGATGCCCACCACCAGCCGGGTGGTCTGGCCGGGGTTCCATTCCACGCCCTCCGGCAGCTGCAGCACCGCGATGCCGTCGCGGTGCACCAGGTGGCGGTCCTCGCCCAGGCCGTGCGGAATGGCCACGCCGTGGCCGAGGAAGGTGTTCGCCAGTTGCTCGCGCCGGCCCATGCTGGCCTCGTAGCCGGGCGCGACGCAGCCGGCGGCGACCAGCATCTGCGCGGCCTGGGCGATGGCATCGGCCTTGTCGCGGGCGCGTGCGGCGAGGCGGACCAGTTCCCGGCTGACGGGTTCGGAGGAGGGCAGGGACGGCACGGACGGACTCCAAGCGTATTCGTGCGGTGTATTGGGAACGTTCCCAATCGAGAATTCAATGTGCAGTGCACAAAATGCCATTGGATATTTGGAGTTAGCATGCCGGTGGCCGGCATTTCGGCCGGGATGTGGGAAATTTTCCGGGAACGTTTCCAGTGAGCATCAGCATCAACGACGTGGCCCGCGTGGCCGGCGTCTCCAAGTCCACGGTCTCGCGCGTGATCGGCGGCGGGCCGGTCAGCGAGGAAGTGCGCGCCCGGGTCGAGGCGGCGATCCGCCAGACCGGCTATCGCCTCAACCTGCAGGCGCGGCGGCTGCGTTCGCGCCAGAGCGGCATCGTCGGGCTGATCGTGGCCGACATCCGCAATCCGTTCTTCACCGCGCTGATCCAGGCGGTGGAGGAGGTGGCCTACCGCGAGGGCCTGCGCGTCACCTTGTGCAATACCGACGAGGATCCCGAGCGCGAGGCGCTCTACCTGCAGCTGATGCAGGAGGAGCGGATCAGCGGGCTGATCTTCGCGCCGACCCGGACCACGGTCGGGCGCCTGGACCGGCTGCCGCTGGACTATCCGACCGTACTGGTGGACCGCGCCGCGCCCGGCGGCCCGCACGACAGCGTGGTGCTCGACAATCCGGCCGCGATGGCCGCGCTGGTCGAGCACCTGGTCGAACGCGGCTACCGCCGCATCGGCGGGCTGTTCGGCAGTACCAGCACCACTGCCGCCGAGCGCCGCGACGGCTACCTGGCGGCGATGCGCACGCACGGGCTGGAGCCGGACTACCGGGAAATCGAGCCGACCGCCGAGGCGGCCATCGCCACGACCGGAAGGTGGCTGGCCGATCCGGCGCGTCCGGAGGCGATCGTCGCCAGCAACAGCCTGCTGCTGATGGGCGCGCTGAAGGCGGTACGCGCCGCGGGACTGGCGATCCCGCGCGAACTGGCGCTGGCGGGTTTCGACAACGAGCGCTGGACCGACCTGGTCGAGCCGGGCATCACCGTGGTCGAGCAGCCGGTCGAGGACATGGGGCGGGCCGCGATGTCGTTGTTGCTGGAGCGCATGCGCACGCCGCAGTTGCCGGTGCGCCGGCTGGTGATGACCGGCCGCTGCGTGGTGCGCGGGTCGACCGCGTCGCGCTGAACGCGCCGGCCGCATGGCGCTGGTTTCCGACCACATGGGGCCGGTTTTTGTGGGAGCGGCTTCAGCCGCGATGAGGCTTCATCGGTGAAGCGCCATCGCGGCTGAAGCCGCTCCCACAGCGGCCACTTCCGCGCACCTTCCATCTTCGCGGCGGCGCCAAAACCGGCGCCGCAAACAAGAAGCCCCGGCATGGCCGGGGCTTCTTGCGCGCGCGGAGCGGACGGATCAGCGATCCGGCCGCGCCTCGGCGGCTTCCTTGCGGGCTTCGATGAATTCCTTCGATTGCTCGTCCAGCTTGTCGCCCAGCATGCGCCGCACCGTCACGAAGAACAGCGGGATGAAGATCACGCCGAGCACGGTGGCGAACAGCATGCCGCCGATCACGCCGGTACCGATCGAGTGGCGCGCGTTGGCGCCGGCACCGGTGGAGATCGCCAGCGGCAGCACGCCCAGGATGAACGCGAACGAGGTCATCAGGATCGGGCGGAAGCGCAGGTGCGCCGCCTCGATCGCCGCCTCGCGCAGGGTCTTGCCCGCCGCACGCTGCTCGACCGCGAACTCCACGATCAGGATCGCGTTCTTGGCCGCCAGGCCGATCACCGTGATCATGCCGATCTTGAAGTACAGGTCGTTCGGCAGGCCGCGCAGCAGCGAGAACGCCACCGCGCCGAGCACGCCGATCGGCACCACCAGCAGCACCGCGACCGGGATCGACCAGCTCTCGTACAGCGCCGCCAGGCAGAGGAACACCACCACCACCGACAGCACCAGCAGCAGCGTGGCCGCGTTGCCGGCGATGATTTCCTGGTAGGACATGCCGCTCCAGTCGAAGCCGAAGCCCGGCGGCAGGTCGTTGGTGACGATGTCCTCCATCGCCTGCATCGCCTGGCCGGAGCTGCGCCCCGGCGCGGCGTTGCCGACGATGTTGACCGCCGAGTAGCCGTTGTAGCGGGTCAGCGAGGGCGAGGCGTAGATCCACTCGGCCTTGACCACGTTGCTCAGCGGGATCATCGACGCCTGGCCGTCGGCATCGGTGGCGGAGCTGCTGGGCACGTAGAAGCTGCGCAGCGATTCCGGCCCGGTGCGGTAGGCCTCGTCGGCGCGCACGTTCACGCGCTTGATGCGGCCTTCGTAGAAGAAGTCGTTGACGTACGTCGGCGCCAGCATCAGCTGGATGGCGCTGTAGATGTCGCTGACCGAAAGGCCCATCGCCTGCGCGGCGACGCGATCGACGTGCAGTTGCAGCTGCGGCGAGTTCTCCAGGCCGTTCGGGCGCACGCCCACCAGCGTGTCCTGCCGCTGCGCGGCCTGGCCGAGCAGGATGTTGCGCGCCTGGGTCAACGCGTCATGCCCTGCGCCGGAACGGTCCTGCAGCCACATGTCGAAGCCGCCGAACTGGCCCAGGCCCTGCACGGTCGGCAGGTTGACCGCGAAGATCTGCGCGCCCTTGATCCCGTAGAACATCCCGTTCAACTGCTGGATGAGCTGCTCGGCGGTGATCTTGCGCTCGTCCCAGGGCTTGAGCCGGATGAACGCCATGCCGACGTTCTCGCCGGAGCCCAGGAAGCTGAAGCCGGCCACCTGCAGCATGCCTTCCACCGCGTCCTGCTGCTGCAGGATGCCGCGCATCTGCGCGAACACCTCGTTGGTGCGGGTCTTGGTCGCGCCCGGCGGCAACTGCACGATCGCCAGCGCGAAGCCCTGGTCCTCCTCGGGCAGGAAGCTGCCGGGCATGCGCGTGAACAGGAAGCCGCACAGCGCCACCAGCACCACGAACAGCACCATCCAGCGCGGCGCGCGGTTGAGCGTGTTGCCCACCACCCGCACGTAGCGGTTGGACACCTTGTCGTAGTACTTGTCGAAGGTGCGGAACACCCAGTTCTTCTTCTGGCCGTGCGTGGACTTGAGGAAGGCCGCGCACAGCGCCGGGGTGAAGCTCAGCGCCAGGAACGCCGAGAACGCCATCGACATCGCGATCGTCAGCGCGAACTGCTTGTAGATCGCGCCGGCCGCGCCGGGCTGCATCGCCGAGGGGATGAACACCGCCGCCAGCACCACGGTGATCGCCACCACCGCGCCGGTGATCTGCGTCATCGCCTTGACCGTGGCGGCCCGCGGCGACAGGTGCTCCTCGGTCATGATGCGCTCGACGTTCTCGATCACCACGATCGCGTCGTCGACCACGATGCCGATCGCCAGCACCATCGCGAACAGGGTCAGCTGGTTGATGGTGAAGCCGATCACCCACATGCCCAGGAAGGTGCCGAGCAGCGCCACCGGGATCACCAGGGTCGGGATGATGGTGGCGCGGAAGTTCTGCAGGAACACCAGCATCACCAGGAACACCAGCACGATGGCCTCGAGCAGGGTCTTGACCACTTCCTCGATGGAGATCTTCACGAACGAGGTGCTGTCGTAGGGCACGAACCAGCTCACGCCCTGCGGGAAGCTGGCCTGCAGCTCGTTCATCTTGGCCTCGACGGCCGCGGCCACGTTCAGCGCGTTGGCGCCCGGCAGCAGCTGGATCGCGAACGCACCCATGGGCTGGCCGTTCCACTGCGTGTCGAAGCCGTAGTTGGTCGGGCCGATGGCGACGCGGGCGACGTCCTTCAGGCGCACGGTGGCGCCGTTGGCATCGCTGCGCAGGATGATGTTCTCGAACTCCTCGGGCGAGGAGAACCGGCCTTCGGCCGAGACGGTCGCGGTGAAGCCCTGGCCGTCGGGCGCCGGGTCGGCGCCGACCGCACCGGCGGCGAACTGCACGTTCTGGGCGCTGATGGCGCTGTAGACCTGGCTGGCCGACAGGTGGTAGCCCTGCAGCTTCTCCGGGTTGAGCCAGATGTTCATGGCGTACTCGGCGCCGAACTGCTGGGTACTGCCCACGCCGGGCACGCGCGATATCTGCTCAAGCACGCGCGCGCCGACGATGTCGTTGAGGTCGTCGCGCGTGATCGAGGGATTGTCCGAGCGCAGGCCGACCACCATCAGGAAGCCGGCATTGGCCTTGGCCACCACCACGCCCTGCTGGGTGACCTCGGTCGGCAGGCGCGGCGTGGCCAGCGAGACCTTGTTCTGCACCTGCACCTGGGCGATGTCCGGGTTGGTGCCGGTCTCGAAGGTCAGCGTGATCGAGGCCTGGCCGCTAGAGGACGAGGACGAGTTGAAGTACAGCAGGTGGTCGATGCCGGTCAGCTGCTGCTCGATCACCTGGGTGACCGACTTCTCGGTGGTCTCGGCGCTGGCGCCGGGGTAGGTCGCGGTGACGGTGACCTGCGGCGGCGCGATCGAGGGGTACGACTCGACGCCGAGGTTGAGGATCGCGATCACGCCGCTGAGCGAGATCAGGATCGCCACCACCCAGGCGAAGACCGGATGGTCGATGAAGAATTTTGGCATGGCGGGATCCTGTTACTTCTTCTCGGACGGAGCGGCGGCCTGGCCCTGGCCCTGGCCCTGCTGGCCCTGGCCTGGCTGGCCTTGGCCGGGAGCCTGGCCGTTCTGGCCGCCCTTGGCGTTCGGGTTGTACGGCACCGCCTTGGCGGGCTGTCCTTCCTTGGCCTTCTGCAGGCCTTCGACGATGACCTGGTCGCCGGTGGCGAGGCCGCCGGTCACCACCCACTGGCCCTGCTGCTGGCTGTCGATGGTCACGTTCTTGCGCGCGACCTTGCCGTCCTTGCCGACCACCAGCGCATAGGCACCGGTCGCATCGCGCTGGATCGCCGCCTGCGGGACCAGGTAGGCGTTGTTGCGCTGGCCCAGGTTGGCCTTGAACGATACGAACGCGCCCGGCAGCAGCGCATGCTCGGGGTTGGGCAGCGTCGCGCGCAGCGACACCGAGCCGGTGCTCGGGTCGACCGTGACCGAGGAGAAGTCCAGCGTGCCGCTGTGCGGATAGGTGCTGCCGTCGCCGAGCAGGACGTCGATGGTGGACTTGCCGTCGCCGCTCAGCTGCAGGCTGCCCTGGTTCTGCGCGGCGCGCAGCTGCGACAGCTCCTCGCTGTTCATCGAGAAATTGACGTACAGCGGGTCGATCTGGTCGATGGTGGTCAGCAAGGTCACGTCGCCCTGGCCGACCAGCGCGCCCTCGGTGACCTGCTGCTTGCCGGCGCGGCCGCCGATCGGCGCGGTGACGCTGGCGTAGCCGAGGTTGATGCGGGCGGTCTGCACCGCGGCGCGGGCCTGCTGCACGGCCGCGGACGAGCTGCGCTCGGTCGCCTCGGCGGCATCCAGGTCGGACTGCGAGACGTACTGCTGCGGGATCAGGCGGCGGGCACGGTCGGCGGCGGCCTTGGCGTTGAAGTAGGTCGCCTCGGCCGAGGCCAGCTCGCCCTGCGCCTGCGACAGCGAGGCTTGCAGCGGCGCCGGGTCGATCTGGAACAGCACCTGGCCTTCCTTGACGTCGGTGCCTTCGGTGTACAGGCGCTTCTGCAGGACGCCCGCCACGCGGGCGCGCACGTCGGCCGAGCGGTAGGCGGACAGGCGGCCCACCAGCTCGCGCTGCAGCGGCAGGGTCTGCGGCTGGGCGTTGACCACGCTGACCTCCGGCGGGGGCGGCATCTGCTGTTCCTGCTTGCCGCAGGCGGCGACGGCCGCCGAGATGGCGCAGGCCAGGGCTAGGGTGCGGAGCGGGGCAATCATCGGGAGAAACTCCGTTTACAGGTTTGAATGGGGAAAATCGCTGGCGGAGAAGGTGCGCAGGAAGCTGTCTACCGCGAATTCGGCCCATCGCTGCCGCTCCCTGGCGGTAGCGCGATGGGGCATGTGGAAACGCCGGCGCTCGAAATCCAGGCCGACGATCATGCCGAGAAGTAGCTCGGCCATGAAGTGCGGATCGTCATGACTGCTCAACTGGCCGCGGTCCATGGCCGCCCGCAGCCAGTCGGCCAGGCGGTGCTGCAGCCCGGCCACGCCGTCGCGGTAGATCCGCCGGGCCTGTTCCGGGAAACGGGACGATTCCGCCTCGATCAGCTGGCTGATGCGGATCGTCTCGGGGCGGTTGAGCTGGTCCAGGTGCTCCCGGGCGAAGGCCAGCAGGCCGGCGCGCAGGTCGGGGCCGTCGGCGACCAGGTGCGCCGTGATCAGATCGGTGTACTCCTGCATCACCTGCCGCAGGAGGTTCTGCTTGCTGCCGTAGCGCGCGTACAGGGTCTGCTTGGCGCAGCCGGCGCGTGCCGCCACCGCGTCCATGCTCAGCCGCATGCCCTGTTCGGCCAGCAGCGCGTGGACCGCCTCGCGGACCCGGCGGTCGCGCTCGTCGGAGGGCAGGTGGAGGGCGGTGGAGGCGGTCATCGCGTGGACTATACCGTCCAGTTTAGTTTTTCAGAAGCCCTTGACGCTGCTGGATGTTCGTGCGCCGCGCGGCCGGGCCGGCGGCGGCGGGCCCGGCTTTGCGGATCATGGCGGCAACGAAGCGCGCCGAGTGTGCGAAAACGGCGGCGAACGCCGCGTGAGCCCCGCGTCGACGCGCCCGGCGCCGCTTGAACGCCATCGCAACGCACGGGCGCGTTTGCGCTGTGCAGCAAGGCAGCGTCATGGCGCATCGCTACAATTCTCCGCTTTATATCCTCGGCATCCGCCAGCTTCGTCATGAAACCCAAGAAAGCCGCTTCGAAATCGACCCAAGCTTCTTCCACAAGGATGACCCGCAAGAAAGCCCAGTCGCCGTCCGGTACCGGAACCCAGGCCTTCAGCCTGGAGCCCATCTTCGAAGCGCTGCGCAAGCGCTATCCCGCCTCCAGGCAGGCCGAGGCGCTGGCGTTCGCCGCCGATTTCTACCGGCGCATGCAGGAGGACGAGTATCCGCACCACGACGCCGAGGAATGGGCCGCGCTGGCGGCG
This sequence comes from Xanthomonas boreopolis, assembly GCA_014654535.1. Taxonomy (GTDB): domain Bacteria; phylum Pseudomonadota; class Gammaproteobacteria; order Xanthomonadales; family Xanthomonadaceae; genus Pseudomonas_S; species Pseudomonas_S boreopolis. The sequence continues at coordinate 43,272 of BNBA01000021.1, read as the reverse complement.
GACACGCTGGAGTTCGCGCGGGCGCGCAAGGCCGAGACGGCCAGCATCCGCGTCTTCAACCCGACCCGCAAGGCCAACGGCTGGGAATCGCCGCACACCGTATTGCAGATCGCCAACGACGACATGCCGTTCCTGGTCGACACGGTCAGCATGACCCTGGCCGAGCTCGGCGTCGGCGTGCACGTGCTTGGCCACCCGGTGCTGCGCTTCACCCGCGACCGCGCCGGCAAGCTCACCGCGATCGGCGAGGGCAAGTCCGAGTCGCTGATGGTGCTGGAGATCGATCGCCAGCCGGTCGACGAGATGAAGCGCATCGAGGACGCCGTGCGCGCCGCGCTGGCCGAGGTGCGCCAGGTGGTCAAGGACTGGAGCGCGATGCGCGAGAAGATGGTCGCGCTGGCCGACGACCTGAGCACGCGCCGGCTGCCGGTCGACGACACCGCCCGCCGCGAGGCGCAGGAGTTCCTGCGCTGGGCCGCGGCGGACCACTTCACCTTCTTCGGCTACCGCGAGTACCGGGTCGAGAAGCAGGGCGGCAGCGAGATGCTGGTGGCCGAGGAGAAGAGCGGGCTGGGCCTGCTGCGCGGCCGCGACAAGTCGCCGGCGCGCCCGGTCGCCACGCTCGCCGCGCACGGCATCAACGCCAGCACCGGCTTCCGCGACGGCGTGATCCTGACCAAGACCAACGCCCGTTCGCGCATCCACCGCAACGGCTACATGGACTACATCGGCGTGCTGGAATTCGACGCCAAGGGCCGCATTGTCGCCGAGCAGCGCTTCCTGGGCATGTTCACCTCCGGCGCGTACAACCGCCGCCCGTGGGAGATCCCGCTGGTGCGCCAGCGCTACGAGTACGTGATGGCCAAGTCCGGCCTGTCGCCGACCAGCCACAGCGGCAAGGCCCTGCGCCACATCCTGGAGACCCTGCCGCGCGAGGAGCTGTTCCAGTCCAACGAGGAAGAGCTGTTCGCCACCGCGATGGGCATCCTCGGCCTGCAGGAGCGGGTGCGCAGCCGCCTGTTCCTGCGCCGCGACAAGTACGGCCGCTTCATCTCCACGCTGGTCTACATCCCGCGCGACCGCTTCAACACCGACGTGCGCCTGCGCATCGAGGCGCTGCTGAAGGACGCGCTGCACGGCGAGCACGTCGATTCCAGCGTGGTGCTGGGCGAGTCGCCGCTGGCCCAGCTGCACCTGATCGTGCGGCCGAAGAGCGGCGAGGCGCTGGAGTTCGACACCAGCGACCTGGAGAAGCGCCTGGCGCACTTGCTGCGCAACTGGCAGGACGACCTGCGCGAGACCCTGGTCGCGCGCCACGGCGAGGGCGAGGGCCTGCGCCTGGCCGCGCGCTACGGCCGCGCGCTGCCGGCCGGTTACATCGAGGACTCCTCCGCCGAGGCCGCGGCCACCGACGTCGAGCACCTGGCCTCGCTGGCCGGCCCCGACGACCTGCACCTGAGCCTGCAGGCGGTGCAGCGTCCGAACATGTCCGGGCTGCGCCTGAAGCTGTACCGCCAGCTCGACGACATTCCGTTGTCCGACGCGCTGCCGATGATGGAGAACCTCGGCCTGCGGGTGATCTCCGAGCGCCCCTACCGGCTGCAGGTCGACGACGCGCCGGTCTACATCCAGGACTTCGAGGTCGAGTCCACCGCGGGCGCGATCGACGCCGCGAGCGTGGACGCCGCCTTCGGCGAGGCCTTCTCGCGGGTCTGGCACGGCGATGCCGAGAACGATGCGTTCAACCGCCTGATCCTGGCCGCCGGCCTGCACTGGCGGCAGGTCGCGCTGCTGCGCGGCTACTGCAAGTACCTGCTGCAGACCGGCGTGCCGTTCTCGCAGAGCTACGTGGAGGCCACCTTCGCGCACTATCCGTTGCTGGCGCGCCTGCTGGTCGAGCTGTTCGAAGCCCGCTTCGACCCGGCCACCGGCAACGAGAGCAAGACCCAGATCGCCGAGGGCCAGGCCCGCTTCCGCAGCCAGCTCGAAGCGCTGGCCGGGGGCGACGAGGCCACGCTGAAGGCGCTGGAGCCGGTGATCGCCGCCCGCGGCAGCGACCGCCAGGCGCAGATGGACGCCACCCGCGCCGCGTTGCTCAAGTTGATGGACCGCGTCTCCAGCCTCGACGAGGACCGCATCCTGCGCAGCTTCATCGGCGTGATCGACGCGACCCTGCGCACCAGCTACTACCAGACCGGCAAGGACGGCCAGGTCGGCCACTGCATCAGCTTCAAGTTCGACTCGGCGCTGGTCCCCGACCTGCCCAAGCCGCGCCCGTACCGCGAGATCTTCGTCTACGGCCCGCGCGTGGAAGGCGTGCACCTGCGCTTCGGCGCGGTCGCGCGCGGCGGCCTGCGCTGGTCGGACCGCCGCGAGGACTTCCGCACCGAGGTGCTGGGCCTGGTCAAGGCGCAGATGGTGAAGAACACCGTGATCGTGCCGGTCGGCGCCAAGGGCGGCTTCTTCGTCAAGCGCCCGCCGGTCGGCGGCGACCGCGATGCGGTGCAGGCCGAGGGCATCGCCTGCTACAAGCTGTTCATCCAGGGCCTGCTCGACATCACCGACAACATCGTGGGCGGCAAGATCGTGCCGCCGCCGCAGGTGGTGCGCCACGACCAGGACGACCCGTACCTGGTGGTCGCCGCCGACAAGGGCACCGCGACCTTCTCCGACATCGCCAACGGCCTGGCGCTGGAACACGGCTTCTGGCTGGGCGACGCGTTCGCCTCGGGCGGTTCGGTCGGCTACGACCACAAGGGCATGGGCATCACCGCGCGCGGCGCCTGGGAATCGGTCAAGCGCCACTTCCGCGCGCTCGGCCGCGATTGCCAGAGCCAGGACTTCACCTGCGTCGGCATCGGCGACATGTCCGGCGACGTGTTCGGCAACGGCATGCTGCTGTCGCGGCACATCCGCCTGGTGGCCGCGTTCGACCACCGCCACATCTTCCTCGACCCCAACCCGGACGCGGCCGCCTCGTTCGCCGAGCGCGAGCGCCTGTTCAAGCTGCCGCGCTCCAGCTGGGCCGACTACGACGCCAAGCTGATCAGCAAGGGCGGCGGCGTCCACGCGCGCACGCTCAAGTCGATCGAGATCACCCCGCAGGTGCGCGAGGCGCTGGGGCTCGACGCCTCGGTCAAGAGCCTGTCGCCCAACGAACTGATGAGCGCCATCCTGAAGGCGCCGGTGGACCTGTTCTGGAACGGCGGCATCGGCACCTACGTCAAGGCGTCGAGCGAGACCCATGCCGACGTCGGCGACCGCGCCAACAACGCGCTGCGCGTCAACGGCGGCGAGCTGCGCTGCAAGATCGTGGGCGAGGGCGGCAACCTGGGCCTGACCCAGCTCGGCCGCATCGAGGCCGCGCAGAACGGCGTGCTGCTCAACACCGACTTCATCGACAACTCGGCCGGCGTGGACACCTCCGACCACGAGGTGAACATCAAGATCCTGCTCAACGACGTGGTGCAGGCCAAGAAGCTGAGCTTCGAGGCGCGCAACAAGCTGCTGGCCTCGATGACCGACGAGGTCGCCGAGCTGGTGCTGTGGGACAACATCCGCCAGAACCAGGCGCTGAGCCTGATGGAGCGGATGAGCGTCAAGCGCCTGGGCTCCAAGCAGCACTTCATCCGCACGCTGGAGAAGCAGGGCCTGCTCGATCGCCAGATCGAGTTCCTGCCGAGCGACGCCGAGCTGTCGGCGCGCAAGGCGCGCGGCCTGGGCCTGACCCGTCCGGAGCTGGCGGTGCTGCTGTCGTACTCCAAGCTGGTCGCGTTCCAGCAGCTGCTGGAATCGGACATCCCCGAGGACCCGTACCTGTCCAAGGAACTGCAGCGCTACTTCCCGCAGCCGCTGCAGAAGAAGTACGCCGACGCGATGGAGCGGCACCGCCTGAAGCGCGAGATCATCGCCACCGCGGTGACCAACACGACGATCAACCGCATGGGCGCGACCTTCCTGATGCGCATGCAGGAGGACACCGGCCGCAGCATCGCCGAGGTGGCCAAGGCCTACACGATCAGCCGCGAGACGCTGGACGCGCGCGCGCTGTGGACCCAGATCGACGCGCTCGACGGCAAGGTGCCCGAATCGGTGCAGATCGATGCGCTGGAGGTGATCTGGAAACTGCAGCGCTCGTTCGTGCGCTGGCTGCTGTTCCGCCCGGGCGCGATGCCGGCGATCACCGCGGCGGTGGAGCGCTACCACGGTCCGTTCAACGACATCCGCGTGGCTTCCGGCGTGCTGCCGGACGCGCAGCGCCCGCAGTACGAGGCGCTGGTCCAGCAGTGGCAGGACAAGGGCCTGCCGGCGGCGCTGGCGCAGCAGCTGTCGGAGCTGCAGTTCCTGGAGCCGGCCTTCGACATCATCGAGCTGGCGCGGACCCGCAAGCTCAAGCCGGTGGAAGTGTCGAAGGTGCACTTCCGCCTGGGCGACGCGCTGCGGCTGCCGTGGTTGTTCGAGCAGATCGACGCGCTGGAAGTGAACGGGCGCTGGCATGCGGTGGCGCGGGGCGTGCTGCGCGACGAGCTGGCCGCGCACCATCGCACGCTGGCCGGGCAGGTGCTGTCGATGCCGGGCGGCACGGCCGAGGAAAAGGTGGCGCAGTGGATTTCCCGCGACGACACCAGCCTGCGCTTCACCCTGTCGATGCTGCAGGAGCTGGCCGAGCAGAAGACGCTGGACTACCCGACGGTGTCGGTGGCCGTGCAGCGCCTGGGCCAGTTGGCGGCGCACGGGGTGTAGCGGGCACGGGGCGTAGCCCCGTGATCGGGCCCGCGTTGCGGGCCCGACCCAAAAGTCCGCCTTGCGGACTTTTGGCACCGCACTCGGGCTGGCCTATCCCCCGCGCCTGTCGGCGCGCCCCCCTTAACAGAAGGGGGGCTTTGCTCCAGATGCAATGGATGGCATCAATGTGGTGCCTTCGGAGCCCGTGCATCCGGCTTCCTCCTCGTCATCCCCGCGCAGGCGGGGATCCAGGGGCGTCCGTGCCGGCGGCCGCTTCGCGGAGGGGGAAGCTACGGGCCGCCAGGCATGGCGGTTATGATCGGCGCATGAGCTCCGTTCCCCCCACCGGGATCTCCCGGATCTGTTTCCTGGCCAGCAATGCGCCGCCGGCGCAGCAAGCGCGCGGGCAGCTGGTGGCGCGCTATGGCGATCATTCCGCCGAAGAGGCCGACGTGCTGTGCGCGCTCGGCGGCGACGGCTTCATGCTGCAGACGCTGCACCGGCACGGCGCCGCCGGCAAGCCGGTGTTCGGCATGAAGCTGGGCTCGATCGGCTTCCTGATGAACCAGTACCGCGAGGACGACCTGTTCGAACGCCTGCAGCGCGCCGAACCGGCCAACCTGCGGCCGCTGGAGATGCTGGCGCAGACCGAGTCGGGCACCACCACCGGTTCGCTGGCCTACAACGAGGTTTCGTTGTTGCGGCAGACCCGGCAGGCGGCGCACCTGAGCGTGGACCTCAACGGCCAGACCCGCATCGACGAGCTGATCGGCGACGGCGTGCTGGTGTCCACGCCGGCCGGCAGCAGCGCCTACAACTATTCCGCGCACGGCCCGATCCTGCCCCTGGGCTCGCATACCCTGGCGCTGACGCCGATCGCGCCGTACCGGCCGCGGCGCTGGCGCGGGGCCATCCTCAAGGCCGATACCGAAGTGCGCTTCCGCGTGCTCGATCCCTACAAGCGCCCGGTCAGCGTCACCGCCGACTCGCACGAGACCCGCGACGTGGTGGAGGTGGTGATCCGCGAATCCCGCGAGCACCGGGTGACCTTGTTGTTCGACCCGGAACACAATCTGGAAGAGCGCATCTTCAGCGAGCAGTTCGTGGTGTGAGGTCGGGAGCCGGGAGCCGGCAAAGCGGCAAGCCTGCCTCGGGCCGAGTGCCGATGTGGGATGGCTCCAGTCCCGACAGAAGGCCGGTGAAGCCGTCGGGACTGAAGTCCCTCCCACAAAAAGCCGCGAGAAAGCTTCGGATCGCTTGACAGCCGAACCCGGGCAAAGATGCTTTTCCCGAATCCCGAATCCCGAATCCCGAATCCCGAATCCCGAATCCCGAATCCCGAATCCCGAATCCCGAATCCCGAATCCCGAATCCCGAATCCCGAATCCCGAATCCCGAATCCCGAATCCATGCCCGACAACACTCCACGCCTGCTGACGGTCGCCGTCACTTCCCGCGCGCTATTCGACCTGGAAGAGGGGCACGCCTTGTTCGAGCGCGAGGGCGTGGAAGCCTATGCGGCCTACCAGCGTGCGCACGAGGACGACGTACTCGCGCCCGGCGTCGCCTTCCCGGTGGTGCGCAAGCTGCTGGCACTCAACGAGGGCGCGCCGCCGGACACGCCGCGGGTCGAGGTGATCCTGCTGTCGCGCAACTCCGCCGACACCGGCCTGCGCATCTTCAACTCGATCCAGCACTACGGGCTGGGCATCGTGCGCGCGACCTTCACCTCCGGCGAGGCGACCTGGCCCTACGTCAAGCCGTTCGGCACCGACCTGTTCCTGTCGGCCAACCCGGATTCGGTCCGGCGCGCGCTGTCGCACGGCATCGCGGCAGCGACGATCCTGCCGCGCAGCCCTGGCGAGCAGGCCGCTGCCGCCGAGGCGATCGTGGACAAGGACAATGCGCGCCTGCCGACCCAGCTGCGCATCGCCTTCGACGGCGATGCGGTGATCTTCGGCGACGAGAGCGAGCGGATCTCGCGCGAGCAGGGCGTGGAGGCGTTCGGCCGGCACGAGCAGCAACGCGCGCGCGAGCCGCTCAGCGGCGGACCGTTCCGCAACTTCCTGTCGGCGCTGCATGCGCTGCAGGCGGCGTTCCCGGCCGGCGAGGCCGCGCCGATCCGCACCGCGCTGGTCACCGCGCGCTCGGCGCCGGCGCACGAGCGGGTGATCCGGACCTTGCGCGAATGGGGCGTGCGCCTGGACGAGGCGCTGTTCCTGGGCGGGCGCCACAAGGGGCCGTTCCTGGAGGCGTTCGGCGCGGACATCTTCTTCGACGATTCGCAGCACAACATCGACAGTGCCCGCCAGCACCAGCGCGTGGCGGCCGGGCACGTGCCGCACGGCGTCGCCAATGACCCGCCGAAGTGAGCGCCGCGCACCCGGCGCGCCCTACGTGCGCCGGGGCTGGCGCTACGTCGAGCTGCAGTTCCGCGGCGAGGTGACCCAGACCCGGATGCTGCGCTGGTGCCCGTACTGGCTGCAGGTGGGCTATACCCGCACGATGCTGGCGGCGCTGCTGTCGAACCCGCATCCGGCGAACATCGGCATCGTCGGCCTCGGGGGCGGCGCCCAGGCCAAGTTCTGCTATCGCCACCTCCCGCGCAGCCGCATCGAGGCGGTCGAGAACGACGCGGATGTGCTGGCGCTGCGCGATGCATTCCACGTGCCGGCCGACGATGCGCGTTTCTCGGTCGAGCAGGGGGATGGCGCGGCATGGTTGCGCTCGCGCGCCGGCCGCTACGACCTGCTGCTGGTGGACGCCTACGACGTGGACGGCATCCCGCCGGCACTGTCGACGCAGGCGTTCTACGAACGCTGCGCCGCCGCGCTCGTTCCCGGCGGGACCATGGCGACCAACCTGTACGCCACCGACGTGCGCGCGCACGTCAATCGCATGCGCCGTGCGTTCGACGGGCATGTCTGCGTGCTCGACGAGCCCGGCATGGAGAACAAGGTCGCCTTCGCCTGGCGCGGCGGGCCACCGGCCGTCGATGCGGAGACGGCGTTGCGTGCGTTGCCGTGGCTGGCCCGCCGGCAACTGGCGGCGCCGATGCGGCGGCTGGAGCGGAAGCTGCAACGGCGTTGCTGAGGCGCCGTCCCGCCGGCGCCTCGGTGCCTGGCAGTGGAGGGGAGGGCAACCGCCGGAGGGAGATCAGGGGGCGCCGGCCCGATCGTCCTGCCAGACCTGGCCGGCCTCCAGCGCCAGGAAGCGCGACTGCGCGATGCCGCGCCGCGCCAGCTCGGCTTCCAGCAACTCCTTCGGTTCCATCCGGCCTTCGTCGGTCAGCTGGAACGTCCCCCAATGCACGCCGAGCGCCTGCGTGGCGCCGCAGTCGAGCATGGCCTGCACCGCCTCGGCCGCGTCCATGTGCTGCGGGCGCATGAACCAGCGCGGTTCGTAGGCGCCGATCGGCAACAGCGCCAGGTCCGGGGCGCCCAGCCGTTCGCGCAGCTGGCGGAACGGCCAGCCGTTGCCGTAGCCGGTATCGCCGGCGACGTAGCAGCCGTATCCGCCCCCGCGCAGGTGGAAGCCGCCCCACAGCGCCATGCGCCGGTCCGAGATACCGCGCGAGGACCAGTGCAAGGCCGGCGTCACGGTTATCTCGATCGGCCCCAGCTGGCACGACTGCCACCAGTCCAGCGCGGTCGCCGGCATGTCGGGCAGCGTGCGTGCGACCAGCGCGTCGTTGCCCAGCGGCGCGATCAACCGCGGCCGGTGTCCGCGGTGCAGCCGCCGCAGGGTGTGCAGGTCGAGATGGTCGTAGTGGTTGTGGGTGATCAGCACCGCATCGATGGGCGGCAGGTCGCCGAAGGCGATGCCCGGCGGCGCGAACCGGCGCGGGCCGAACCACTGCAACGGGCTGGCGCGCCCGGACCAGACCGGATCGACCAGCAGGTTGAGCCCGGCCACCTGGATCAGGACGCTGGCATGGCCGACCATGGTCACGGTCAGCGCATCCACGCGCGGCCGCGGCATGGCGGTCGCGATCGCCGCCAGCGGCCGGCCCCAGCGCACGCGCTTGCCGGTCAGTTGCCAGCGCAGCAGGTCGCGCGGGCCGTGGTCGGTGGAAGGGTGGTCGGGGTTGAAGAAGCGCAGCCCGTCGAAGTGGTCGCTGGCCGGGCCGGTGTAGTAGGGGTTTCGGGTCACGGGGGCAGCGGCAGCACGATGTTGGTCAGTTTCCAGCGCAGGCCGTCGCGGCCGAGCACGAACACCACCGGCGTGCCGGCCTCGGTATGCACGGTGGCGGAGAACCGGGAAATGGAATCGAAGCGCCCTTCGTAGCGTGCCAACGGCCGGTCGGGCCTGGGCGCGGCATAGGTGTCGCCGCCGACGGTGGCGCCGCCGACGGTGTCGCCGGTGGCGCGCTTCCACAGGGTGCGTCCTTGCAGCAGCGCGCCGATCCCGGCGGGCGTCGCCACGGCGTCCACGCCCGCGCCAGCAACGCCGCCGGCGGCGCGCAGCGCGAACGCCCCGAGCAGGCTCGACTGCAGGCCCGGCCCGGCCTGGCGTACCAGGTAATCGTCGACCTGCGCCTTGAGGTTGGCGCGCAATGCCGGGAAATCCACGTGGCGCCCGAGGGCGGCCGTATCCTGGCGCTCGATCGCCTGGCCGATGGCACGGATGGCCAGGTAGGGCCCGGAGACGACGTAGCCCAGCAACGCGCAGAACACCAGGCACGGCGGGAGCCACCACCATCGCTTCATCGGCTGTTTCCTGCTCCGGAACCGGTGCAGCATACGCACGGCGCATGAACGCGCCAACAGGAACGATCGTGCCGCGCCGGCGGCCGGGGGAGGAACGAGTGAAGAAGCTTGCAACGTGCCTGCTGGGCCTGGCATGGCTCCTGGCCGCGGGGCGTTCGGGGGCGGACGAGACGGCCACGGTCGGGGTCGTCGATTCCGACATCGCGCTGTTCTGGCAGGTCTACGACCGGGTCCGGGCCGAGCCCGAGCGCGACCGGCAACTGCAGTTGCTGCAGCACGGCTACCTGGACCAGGGCTCGCCGGGCCTGGCCGCGTTCGCGCAGGCCAAGGGCTACGATGCCGCCGCCTACGTCGACGCGATCCGCGCCTATCCGCGCTACTGGGATTCGATCCGCCCGCGCACCGGGCTGGTCGCGCCGGTGGTCGGCCGGGTCGAGCGGCACCTGCGACGGTTGCGGCAGCTCTACCCCGGCTTGCGCGATGCGTCCATCTACCTGGAGGTCGGCGCACTGCGTTCGGCCGGCACCACCCTGGACGACAAGGTGTTGATCGGCGTGGAACTGGCCGCCGGCGACGGCACCGTCGATACTTCGCAGATGCCGGAGCGGCTGCAGCGCTTCTTCGCCGGTTATTTCGCCAGCCGTCCGCTGGACAACCTGGACCTGCTGCTGGTCCACGAGGCGGTGCACACGCAGCAGCGCGGCGCGCGCGGCAGCCTGCTCGCCCAGGCCGTGTACGAGGGCGTGGCCGATTTCGTCGCCGAGCAGGTGACCGGGCGCCTGCCCGAACTGGATTACGTCCGCTACGGGCCGGCCCACGATGCGGCGATCCGCGCGGCATTCCGGAAGGACATGGCCGGCAACGACTACAGCGGGTGGCTCTACAACGACGCCGACAACCCGTTCGGGACGCGCGATCTCGGCTACTACGTCGGCTACGCGATCTGCGCGGGCTATTACCGGGCCAGTGCGGACCGGGCCGCGGCGATCCGCACGATGATCGAACTGGACCTTGCCGATGCCGCGGCGGTGCAACGCTTCGTCGATGCCTCCGGCTACTTCGGCCGCGACGCGGGGCGGTAACCGGCCCGGCGTCGGTTCAGAACTCCAGGTCCAGCGCCGCGCACAGGTAGTCGACGAACGGGCCGAGCGTCGCCAGGTCGGCGGCGACGGTCTGGCGCAGGCGCGGGCCGGTCATCGTGGCGTCGTCGAGCGGGCGCCACATCACCCAGTTGCGCTGCTTGAGGTCGTCCAGGAACTCGAAGTCGGCCGGGAAGCCGCGCGGCGGCCGCACCATCTTCTCTTCCTGCGCCAGTTCGAACTTGCGCCGCAGTTTCGGAGCGTGCGCGGCTGCCTTCCAACTGCCCGGGTTGTCGAAGATGAACTGCCGGATGCGGCGCTGCACTTCCGGCTCGGGGTGCCAGATGCCGGCGCCGACGAAGCTCTCGCCCGGCTGCAGGTGCAGGTAGAACGAGGGCGCCGGCACCTCGCGGCGGCGGGCGTGGAACAGGCGCGCGCCCTGCCAGCTCTTGTAGGGCGACTTGTCGTTGGAGAAGCGCGCATCGCGGTAGATGCGGAACAGCGAGCCGCCCTGGCTGCGCGGGTCGGCGCGGAAGTGCTCGCTGACCCCGGCCAGCGCCGGCTGCAGGTCGGTCAGCAGGCGCAGGAACGGCTGGCGCACGTGTTCCTCGTACTGCGCCTTGTGCGCGTTGAACCAGGTCTTGTCGTTGTGGCGGGCCAGGCCGCGCAGGAACTTGAAACTGGCATCGGTGAAGTAGGTCGTCATAGCGAACGCTGCAGGTCGTGGCCCCAGGCCGCCAACTGGTCGAGCAGTGCCAGCTTGGCGGCATCGTGGGCGTGGGCGAGGCGCAGATCGGCGATCTGCGCCCAGAACTGGTCGAAACTGGTTTCTGACAGGCCGCTGTCGGCCATCAGGCGGTGGCGGCGGTAATCGTCCCAGCGCGCCTGCTGGTCGAACGACAGCGTCTGCGGCCAGTTGCGCGCCTGGTAGCGGAACAGCAACTCGGGCATGCGTTCGTCGCGGAAGCGCGATGCCAGCGCCGGCAGGTCGGCCGGCGCGCTGGCGCGCACCAGGGGCATCAGGCGGCGGTCGCCTTCCGCCAGGAAGCCGTCGTACAGCGAGGCGTCCACGTCCCCGGGCGGGACCGCGCGCTCGGTGCCGAATACCCTGCGCACCTTCTCGGCCAGTTCGGGCCCGGCCTGGCGCAGGCGCGCGGCCTTGGCTTCCACGGCGGCCGGATCGATGCACAGGCGGTCGAAGTCCGGCGCGCGCAGGTGGTTCCAGGCCACCAGCGCCGGCACCTTGTTGGTATGGACCTCCTTGAGGGCGATGCGTTGCTCGCCTTCGGGCAGGTCGGCCGCCGGCGTGTACAGGCGATCGGCGATCTCCTCGGGCGACATCCGCAGCAGCGGCTCGATCTCGCCGTCCAGGTCGAACACGATCACGCGGCTGTCGATGCGCGGGTGCCTGGCCAGCGGCAGCACCGGCGCGGCGCACATGCGCGCGGCCGGGTAGCGCTGGGAGACGTGCAGTACCGGCGTGGGCGCGATCACGTCGAGCAGGCCGGAGGCGTAGCGCTTGTCGCGCAGGCGCAGCGCGTATTCCCACATGCGCGGCTGGTGGCGCTTGAACAGGCGCGCCATGCCGATCGTGGCGAACACGTCCGACAGGGCCTCGTGCGCGTCGCCCTCGCGTACGCCGTTGGCCTCGGCCAGGTGCTCGAGCTTGAACGAGGTCGCGCCGTCCTCCCGCTTGGGCCAGGCGATGCCTTCCGGGCGCAGCGCATGCAGCAGGCGCAGCATGTCGAGCAGGTCCCAGCGCGAGTTGCCGCCGCGCCATTCGCGCTCGTAGGGATCGTAGAAGTTGCGGAACAGGCCGTGGCGGACGAACTCGTCGTCGAAGCGCAGCGTGTTGTAGCCGAGCGTGCAGGTCTCCGGGCGCGCCATCAGCTCGACGATGCGCGCGAACGCCTCGGCCTCGTTGATGCCTTCGAGCTGCGCCCGCTGCGGCGCGATGCCGGTGACCAGCGTGGCATGGGGCGAGGGCAGCAAGTCGTCGGCTGGCCGCACGAAGAAGCTGACCGGTTCCTCGACCACGTTGAGTTCGGCATCGGTGCGCACGGCGGCGAACTGCGCGATGCGGGTCTTGCGCGGATCCTGGCCGAAGGTTTCGAGGTCGTAGAAGAGAAAGCTGGCGGGCATGCAGGGACGATCGGGGAGGGCGCGGCCATTCTACGGCGGCTTTGGTGGATGTCCCTACGGGGTGCGGCTTGCCCATCGTCGCGCCTCTCCCATCGGGGCGAGAGGGCATGGCTTGCGCGCCGCTGGCGTGGGCCGGGGCGTGGCGATGCATTCCTCGATGCGATGGCTGCCGAGCCCTCGCGGCGCGGCTTCGCCCGTACCCTCATCGGCGCTTCGCGCCTTCTCCCGGAAGGAGAAAGGGAGAAGCCTTCCCATGCCGCAGGCATTGCGCCATACGCCGGGCATCCAGGCGTGTGCGAGCCAGGGGCTCGCAAGCCACGCGTCTAGGCCGCGGGAGGAGAAGGCCGGGCGCTCAATGCGCGCCCTCCAGCGGCGCCAATCGCGCGTGCACGGTCCTTTCCAGCGCGGTCCAGTCGATCCGCGACAGGTCGCGATGCCCGCGCGTGGCCTCGACCAGGATGTCCCGCTGGATTTCGCTGCGCTGCAACGCCGTCGCATACGGCGTGCGCAGGAACGTCACCATCGTGTAGTGCGGCACGAAGCGCGTCGGCCAGCGAGCCTGCAGTTCGCGTTCGAGTTCGCGCTGGAGCAGGAAGTCCGCATCGTCGACGCGGTCGCGCATCTCGACGTAGTTCTCCAGCGCCATTCGCTGGATCGCCTGCGCGTTCGGCTTGCGCTCGCGTTCGAAGGCGGCGAAGGCCCGTTCGATGTCGTCGTGCGCGCACAGCATGTCGGCCAGGGCCACGCAGTCCTCGAACGCGCAGTTCATTCCCTGGCCGTGGAACGGCACCATCGCGTGCGCGGCGTCGCCGACCAGCGCGGCGCGGCCGCCGAGGTGCCAGCGGTCCAGGTAGAGGGTGCCGAGCAGGCCCGGCGGATGTTCTTCCCAGTCCTGCTTCAGGCGCGGGATCAGCGGCAAGGCGTCCGGGAACTCGCGCGCGAACAGCGCAAGCGCCTCGTCGCCGGTGCGGGTGGTGGCGAAACTCGGCTCGCCCTCGTTGGGCAGGAACAGCGTGACGGTGAAGGTGCCGCCATCGTTGGGCAGGGCGATGCACATGTAGTGGCCGCGCGGCCAGATGTGCAACGCATTGCGCTCGATCCGGAACCCTCCGTCCTCGGCCGGGGGGATCTCGAGCTCCTTGTAGGAGTGGTCGAGGAACTCGGTCCGCTCGCCGAGCGGGCTCTTGCGGTTCATCGCCGCGCGCAGCGCCGAACCCGCGCCGTCGGCGCCGACCAGGGTCCGGAAATGGATGTCGTGCGGTTGGTCGTCGCGGTCGTCGATGAAACGCGCGTAGCCGGCGTCGAAATCGACGGTGTGCAGGCGCCGGTAGAAATGGATCCGCGCGCCGGCCTGTTCGGCCAGTTCCAGCAGCACCAGGTTGAGGTCGGCGCGATGGATCGACCAGATCACCTCGCTGTCGTCGCGGCCGTAGCGCTGCAACTGCGCGGCGGCGCCGGCCGGGTGCACCATGCGCCCGCGCATCATCACCGCGCGCGCCATCACCGCGTCCTCGGCGCCGGCCTGGCGCAACGCATGGCGCCCGCGTTCGGCGAGCGCGAGGTTGATCGACCGGCCCGATTCGTATCCCTTCACGCGCGGGTCGCCGCGTCGTTCGTAGACGGTGACGTCCCAGCCGCGCCGGGAAAGAAGGATCGCCAGCAGCGAGCCGGCGAGGCCGGCGCCGACCAGGGTGAGGGAGCGTTGCGTGACGTTCAACGGAGCATCCAGAAGAGGAAGAATCCTGTGGGAGGGACTTCAGTCCCGACGGGCTTTACCGGTAAAACCCGTCGGGACTGAAGTCCCTCCCACAGATGAGGTCTAGTGCCGGCCTGCCCAGCGCTCCACTTCCTCGACGAAGTGGTGCAGGTCGGCGAAGCGGTTGTACATCGGCACCGGGGAGATGCGGATCACGTCCGGCTCGCGCCAGTCGCCGAGCACGCCGGCCGATTGCAGGTACTCGAACAGCGAGCGCCCGCGCTCGCGGCCGCCGATCACGCGCAGGGACAGCTGGCAGCCCCGCCGCGTCGGTTCGGACGGCGTGACGATCTGCAGCACCTGGGACAGGCGCGCGCGGATCAGCGCTTCCAGCAACCCGGTGAGCTGCTCGGACTTGCGCCGCAGCGCGGGCATGCCGGCCTGGTCGAACAAGGCGAGCGAGGCGCGCAGCGGCGCGATCGCCAGGATCGGCGGGTTGCTCAGCTGCCAGCCTTCCGCGCCGGGCGTGGGCACGAACTCCGGCGCCATCCGGAAGCGGGTCTGCTTCTCGTGGCCCCACCAGCCGGCGAAGCGGGGCAGGCCGGCGCGCGCGTGGCGCTCGTGCACGAAGCACCCGGCGACCGCGCCGGGGCCGGCATTGAGGTATTTGTAGTGGCACCACACCGCGAAATCGGCGCCGTCCTCGTGCAGCGACAACGACAGGTTGCCGACCGCGTGGGCCAGGTCGAAGCCCACGGCCGCGCCTTGGGCGCGCGCGAGCCGGACGATCTGCGCCAGGTCGAACGCCTGCCCGGTGCGGTACTGCACGCCCGGCCATAGCACCAGCGCGAGCCGCGGGCCATGCTCGGCGATGGCGCGTTCGATCGCCGCCATCGAGATGGTGCCGTCGGGCTCGTCGGCGTCCACCTCGATCAGGTCGGTGGCCGGGTCGAAGCCGTGGAAGCGGATCTGCGACTCCACGGCATGCCGGTCCGACGGGAACGCGCCGGCCTCGATCAGGATCGCCGGCCGTTCCGGGGTCGGGCGATAGAAGCTGACCATCATCAGGTGCAGGTTGACGCTCAGCGAGTTCATCGCCACCACTTCGACCGGCTTGGCGCCGACCAGTCGCGCCAGCGGTCCGGTGACCAGCTCCTGGTAGGTCATCCATTGCGCCTGCCCGGTGAAGTGGCCTTCCACGGCCAGCGTGCCCCAGTGGTCGAGCACTTCCTGGATCATCGCCTTGGCGCCGCGCGGCTGCAGGCCCAGCGAGTTGCCGACGAAGTAGGTCTGTTCGCCGTCGCCGTGGCGCGGGAACAGGAACTCCCCGCGCAGGTGGCGAAGCGGATCTTCCGCGTCGAGCGCGAGGGCGTGGGTGCGAGAGAGCGGTTCGGTCATGGGCTGGGCGGTGCAGGAACAGGCCCGCAGTGTATCGCCGTGGGAGGGTTTCCAGTCCCGACGGGGCTTCCCCGGGAAAGCCCCGTCGTTACCGAAGTCCCTTCCACGGGAGCGTTCGTGTCCGTCGCTATGCCCGATGGCGCGCCGGGACCGGGTGCACCTCGCCGCACGCGCCGCAGGTGCGCAGCGCCTCGGAGCCATAGAAGCGCTCGAACACCGGCGGGAAGTCGGCCTCGATGTTCTTCAGCGGGAAGTACTCCTCGTACAGCTTGTGGTTGCACTTCCCGCAGAACCACATCAGCCCGTCCTGTTCGTGCGGCAGGCGCCTGCGTTCGACCACCAGCCCGACCGAGTCGGGCATGCGCTGCGGCGAATGCGGCACCTTCGGCGGCAGCAGGAAGATCTCGCCGGCGCGGATCGGGATGTCGCGGACCCGGCCGTCCTCCTGCACCTTCAGCACCATCTCGCCTTCCAGCTGGTAGAACCACTCGGGGCCTTCGTCGTAGTGGTAGTCGGTGCGCGCGTTGGGCCCGCCGACGACCATGACGATGAAGTCGTCCTGCTGGATGCACTTGTTGCCGACCGGGGGCTTGAGCAGGTGCCGGTGCTCCTCGATCCAGGCCTGCAGGTTGATGGGCGAGGGCAGCATGGCGGCTCCGGTCGGTGAGGGGTCAGCGTTCTTCGCGATCGGCCTGGATGCGCGCCAGCGCAGCCTGGTAGCGCTCGTCGAGTTCTTCCGGCCGGGCGACGTCCATGCCCAGGTCGTGCACCCGGCCGTCGCGCAGGCTGTAGACCCAGCCGTGCACGGCCAGCGCCTGGCCGCGGTTCCACGCGTCCTGCACGACCGTGGTGCGGGCGACGTGCACGACCTGCTCGAGCACGTTCAGCTCGCACAGGCGCGCATGCTGCATCGACAGCTCCCCGGCGTCGTGCAGGCAGCCGGCATGCTTGTCGGCGACGTCGGTGACGTGGCGGATCCAGTTGTCGACGAGGCCGAGCCGCTGCTGGGTCAGGCTGGCGTAGACGCCGCCGCAGCCGTAGTGGCCGACCACCAGGATGTGCTTGACCTTGAGCACGTCGACCGCGAACTGGATCGTGGACAGGCAGTTCAGGTCGGTGTGCACGACCACGTTGGCGACGTTGCGGTGCACGAACACCTCGCCCGGCGCCATGTCGATGATCTGGTTGGCCGGCACGCGCGAATCGGAGCAGCCGATCCACAGGTATTCGGGCTTCTGCTGCTTGGAAAGCCGCGCGAAGAACTCCGGGTCCTCGCGATGGATCCGTTCGGACCATTCGCGGTTGTTTTCGAGCAATTGGGTCAGTGAACTCATCGGGGGATGCTCCAGTAGCCGCGAGGCGGCTGGAAGGGAATGGATCAGCCTGGCGAAGCCTCGCGGCGCGGGCGCCAGCGTTGCATCCAGGCGGCGGTGTCGCGGGCGTTCTGCGCCGGCTGGCGCCCCAGCGCCTCGATCACCGCATCGACATTGGCTTGCGGATGGTTCTGGCTCAGCTTCAGCTTGAGCTCGATCGAGGCCACCTCGAAACGGAAGCCGACGATGCCGCGCAGCTGGCGCACGTGCTCGGGACGGTCGGTCTCGAACCGCCAGTCGCTGCCGATGCCGGACTCGAAGGCATCGCCGAGGCGCGTCACCAGGTCCGCCAGCAGGGCTTCGTCGCGGTAGGGCAGCAGCCGGCCCTTCAGGTGGGCGACCGCGTAGTTCCAGGTCGGTACGCGCGCGGCGGCTTCCTTGTCGGGGTACCAGCCCGGCGAGACGTAGGCGTGCGGGCCGTGCACGATCGCCAGCGCCTGGCCTTCGTGCACGGCCTGCGGGTTGGGGCGCGCCCAATGGCCTTCCAGCACCACGGCGTCGCCGTCGCGCGCATACAGCACGGGCAGGTGGCTGACCTGCGGCAGCAGGCCCTCGCCCGGCGTGACCAGCGTGACGAAGGGATCGCGCGCGAACAGGTCGTCCAGCGCGGTCAGGTCGGTGCCGGCGAAGGCGCGGGGCGTGTACATCTCAAGCCCGATGCCCGAGGGTGACCGTCATCAGGCCGCGCAGTTCCTCGTCGCTGCCGGCGCTGGGCGGGGCGATCTCGCCCAGCGAGAAGCCGCGCGCCAGCGCGTCCTCCTCGTCGAGGCCGTCGAAGGCCACGAACTCGGCGTCGAACAGGGCCGCGCGCGCGCTGTCCTCGCTGTCGTAGACCAGTACCTTGCCGTCGCTGTCGAGCACTTCGGCGGTACCGGCGTCCTTCACCCGCAGCCGTGCCCAGATCAGCAGCCGGCCGAGCGTGGCCAGCCACCACTGATCGTATGCGCGGTTGGATTCGTTCATTGCATCACCTTGGACAGCAGGGCCAGCAGGGCGGCCATGCCCAATCCGGCGAAAATGGTCAGCAACGCCAGCCAGGCCGGCGTGGCCAGGCCCGACAGGCTGCCGTCGCGCTCGCTGCGGTAGCGGCGTTCGAGCAGCCAGCGCAGCGCCGCCGGGTTGAGGAAGGCGCCCTGGCCGAACGCCTCGGCCAGCGCCGGATGGCGGTCGCGGACGTGCACCAGGGTCAGCGGCCAGAAGATCACGAACGCGCAGAAGCCGGCCACCGCGACGCCGACGAAGCAAAGGGCGAAGAACAGGGTCATGCGTGCATCGCTCCCAGCAGGCGCGGGGCGAACGCCCCCAGCACCAGGGCGGCGGCGGTGATCCACAGCGGCTTGAGCGCATGGGTCACGGCCGTGCGCGCCTCGGCGGTCTCCCACCACGAGCCGCCGCCGTGGCGCGAGGCCATCCGCTGCAGCTTGGCGGCACGGACGATGGCGACGATGGCCGCCACCATCGCCACTACGTAGAGCGCCAACTGCACCGTCACCGCCAGTTGCAGCATGGCCTAGGGCCCGCCGACGCCGCCGGGACGGGGCACGGCGGCCCGGAGGGCCGCGCCTGGGCAGGCATGGTGCCACGTCGTCACTGGGTCTTTCGTCGACATAAGCTTCCTCGTTCTCCCTTGCCCCGCGCGCGTCCAGGCACGGCGCGACGTGTCGCTAGAACTCCGCGCTGCCCGGCGCGCGCGGGTACGGGATCGCGTCGCGGATGTTGGACAGGCCGCAGACGTAGACCACCAGGCGCTCGAAGCCCAGGCCGAAGCCGGCATGCGGCACCGAGCCGTAGCGGCGGAAGTCGCGGTACCACTGGTAGTGCTCCGGATCCAGGCCGAACTGCGCCATGCGCGCGTCCAGCACGTCCAGGCGCTCCTCGCGCTGGCTGCCGCCGATGATCTCGCCGATCCCGGGCGCCAGCACGTCCATCGCCGCGACGGTCTTGCCATCGTCGTTCAGGCGCATGTAGAAGGCCTTGATGTGCTCGGGGTAGTTGGTCACCACCACCGGCCGGCCGACGTGTTCCTCGGTCAGCCAGCGCTCGTGCTCGGTCTGCAGGTCCAGGCCCCATTCGACCGGGAAGTCGAACTTCTTGCCGGACTTCTGCAGCAGCGCGATCGCGTCGGTGTACTCGATCCGCTCGAACGGCGAGTTGATGAAGTTCTCCAGCTTGCTGACCGCGGTCTTGTCCACGCGCTCGGCGATGAAGGCCAGGTCGTCGGCGCGCTCGTCCAGCACCGCCTTGAACAGGTACTTGAGGAACTGCTCGGCCACGCGCGCGTCCTCGGCCAGGTCGGCGAAGGCGATCTCCGGCTCGATCATCCAGAACTCGGCCAGGTGGCGGGTGGTGTGGCTGTTCTCGGCGCGGAAGGTCGGGCCGAAGGTGTAGACCTTGCTCAGCGACAGGGCGTAGGCCTCGACGTTGAGCTGGCCGGAGACGGTCAGGAAGGTCTCCTTGCCGAAGAAGTCGCGGCTGAAGTCGACCTCGCCCTTGTCGGTGCGCGGCAGGTTGACCAGGTCCAGCGTGGAGACGCGGAACATCTGCCCGGCGCCCTCGGCGTCGGAGGTGGTGATGATCGGCGTGGAGATCCAGAGGTAGCCGTTCTCGTGGAAGAAGCGGTGCACCGCCTGCGCCAGGCAGTTGCGGATGCGGGCGACCGCGCCGAACAGGTTGGTGCGCGGGCGCAGGTGCGCGACCTCGCGCAGGAACTCCAGCGAGTGCGCCTTGGGCTGGATCGGGTAGGTCTCCGGGTCCTCGACCCAGCCGACCACCTCGATCGACTGCGCCTGGATCTCGAACGCCTGGCCCTGGCCCTGCGAGGCGACCAGCGTCCCGGTGGCGATCACCGAGCAGCCGGCGGTGAGCTTCTTCACTTCCGACTCGTAATTGGGCAGGTCGGACGGGGCGACCACCTGGATCGCGGCGAAGCAGGAGCCGTCGCTGACATTGACGAAGCTCAGGCCCGCCTTGGAATCACGCCGGGTACGCACCCAGCCACGGACCGTCACTTCGCCGCCGGCCGGGATCTTCCCGGCAAGCGCATGTTCAACGCTGACCACCGTCATGATTGTTCCTTTGCCACGGCAAACCGCTATAGGGGCCGCCCAGTTTAAAGGCGGAGCGGAGCGGGCGCGAGATACCTGAACGGGTGGGTTGAACCCGGGCCGATGCGTCCCATCTTTGTCGAGGCGATCGCGGCAGGCGTCGGATCCGCCGGATTTCCCGGCGAGCCTCGCCCTGCCGGCCGCCTCGTATAATCGTCAAGTCCGTCCGGAGTGGAACCCATGGCCGTCACCCTCACCCCCGTCGCCCTCGAGCGCGTACGCCGCTTCACCCAGCAGACCCCCGGCGCGCTGGGCCTGCGCTTCGGCGTGACCCGTACCGGGTGTTCGGGCTGGGGCCACGTCACCGACCTGGCGCGCGAGCAGCGCGAGGACGACACGGTGTTCGAGCAGGACGGCGTGCGCATCTACGTCGACGCGCAGAGCCTGCCGCTGGTGGACGGTACCCGCATCGACTTCGGCAAGCACGGGCTGAGCGAGACCTTCACCTTCCAGAATCCCAACGCCACCGCCGAGTGCGGCTGCGGGGAGAGCTTCACGACGGACGCCTCGCACGCGGCGTGATGGCCGCGTCCATCGCGTGCCCGGCCGGCCGCCCCGGGGCGGGCGGTTGCGGGCGCCTGCGCGAACTGCCATAATTTCGAGCTTCCTGCCCGCGACCCGGGCGGGATTTCCTTGCTCCACCGGCCGCTTGGCGGATCCCGGGGGGCTGTCCGGCCCGCGTGGCCACATCCGAAAGGTAACGAACTAACATGAGTCGTCATTACGAAATCGTGTTCCTGGTCCATCCGGACCAGAGCGAACAGGTCCCGGCCATGATCGAGCGCTACAAGAGCTTGGTCGAGAACGGCAACGGCAAGATCCACCGCCTGGAAGACTGGGGCCGCCGCCAGCTGGCCTACCCGATCCAGAACCTGGTGAAGGCGCACTACGTGCTGATGAACATCGAAGCCGACCAGGCCGTGCTGAACGAGCTGGTCGAAAGCTTCCGCTTCAACGACGCCGTGCTGCGCAACCTGGTCATCAAGCGCGATGGCCCGGACACCGAGCAGTCGCTGATCATGAAGAGCAAGGACGAGAAGGGCGACAAGCCCGAGCGTGGCGAGCGTCGTCGTCGTGACGACGAAGAGGGCGACAGCAATGCCGCCGCCGACAACGACGGCGACAACGCCGAAGCCGCCTAAGGAGCACACCCATGTCCAAGTTCTTCCGCCGCCGCAAGTTCTGCAAGTTCACCGCCGAGGGCGTCAAGGAGATCGACTACAAGGATCTCAACACCCTGCGCCAGTACCTGACCGAGAACGGCAAGATCGTGCCGAGCCGCGTCACCGGCACCAAGTCGAAGTACCAGCGCCAGCTGGCCACGGCCGTCAAGCGCGCCCGCTTCCTGGCCCTGATCCCGTACACCGACAACCACGACGTTTGATCCGAGTCCCTCGGAAGAGCCCGCACATCCGTGTGCGGGTTTTCAACAGGAAAGCATCCTCCGATGACTTTTCTGGCGTCTTTCCCGTCCTATTCGGACAGCAAGCGTTGCGGCGGCCGCGTGCCGCCGCTAACGAATAACGGAGCATTACGATGGAACTGATTCTTCTGCAGAAGGTGACCAACCTCGGCAACCTGGGCGACAAGGTCAGCGTGAAGCCGGGCTACGGCCGCAACTACCTGGTGCCGCAGGGCAAGGCCGTGCCGGCCACCGAGGCCAACGTCGCCGCGTTCGAGGCCAAGCGTGCCGAGTACGAGGCCAAGGCCAAGGCCAGCCACGACGAGGCCCAGGCCCGTGCCGCCAAGTTCGAGGGCGCGAGCGTGACCATCGCCGCGCACGCCTCGACCGAAGGCAAGCTGTACGGCTCGGTGGGTCCGCGCGACATCGCCGAGGCCTTCACCGCCGCCGGCCTGCCGCTGTCCAAGAGCGAGGTCATCCAGGGCGAGGGCGCGTTCCGCCAGATCGGCGAGTACGACGTGCTCCTGCACCTGCATGCCGACGTCGAGGTCACGGTCAAGGTCGTGGTCGAGGCCGACGTCTGATCCGCCTGGCGGATCGATCGCTGTAAACCGAGACGGGCGCCCCTTGGGCGCCCGTCTTCTTTTGGCGCTGCCCATCTTCCTCGCGGGAGGGGCTTTCGTCCCGGCGCCAGGCCGGTAGGGCCCGCCGGGGGCGGAGTCCCTCCGCACAATCGCCGGCCAATGCCAACGGCGCCCATCATGAGGCGGTGGCGGCCGGTCGGGGCGTCGGCGCCCAGACCGCATTGCCCCGGGGCGTATCCACCCGGTAGTCCGAATAGTGCCGGTCGAGGATGTCCCGGCCCAGCGCGCGTGCGGCGTCCAGCGGCCGGCGCGGGTCGTGCGCGACTTCGCCGCGGGCATTGCCCACGCCGTGCACGAAGCCGGCGAATTGCGAATGGGTGTAGCGCGCATATTCCTGCAACTGGTGCACGATGCCCTGCGCCACGCCGGGGTAGCTTTCCTCCGAGGCGACCACCAGGCCCAGGCGCTTGCCGGTCATGCGGCGCTTGACCTCCTCCGACTGCGGATGCGAGGCGACGTAGTAGGCGAACGAGCGATCGAAGAACGCCTTGGTCTGCGCCGACATGCCGTACCAGTAGACCGGCGTGCAGAACACCACGCCGGCCGCGGGCAGGAAGTGCTCGAGGAACAGCTCGCCGTAGCGATCGGCCGCGGGAGGTGCCTGCCGGATATCGGTCAGCAGGCCGGCGATGTAGTCGTCGGCGAAACGGATGCTGGCGTCGAGGCCGGCTTCCGAAGCGCCCTCGGCGACCGCCTGGGCCATCAGGGCGCTGTTGCCGTCGCGGCGCGGGCTGCCGACGAGGATCAGTAAGCGTTTATCTGGATGAGCTTGATTCATTTGTCGTCCTGCTTGGGATGGCGATGGAGGCGTTGATTCTTCAGCTTGGACGAGGTTCGCGACAAACGATGGTTTTTCACCGATGATGAATTGAATTCATCCATGGGAGATGACCCCTGTGTTCGCTTCGCTGCCGCTGTCCGGGTTGCGCGCGTTCGAGGCGGCCGCGCGCTGGCTCAGCTTCAAGCGCGCCGCGGCCGAGCTGTCGGTGACGCCGACCGCCGTCTCGCACCAGATCCGCAATCTCGAGCGCACCCTCGGCTTCGCCCTGTTCGAACGACGTCCGCGCGGATTGGCCCTCACGGCCAAGGGCGCGCAATTGTTCGAAGGCGTGCATGGCGCCCTGCAGGAGGTGGCCTGGACGCTGGAGCGGCTCAGGCCGGAGCCGGACGCCGGCACGGTCACGCTGACCACGACGCACTCCTTCGCCGCGCTGTGGCTGGTGCCCAGGCTCGGGCGCTTCTACGAGGCGCATCCGCGCTACCAGGTGCTGCTGGAGACCGGACCGGAGGTGCTCGACCTGCAAAGGAACGCCGGCGTGGACCTCGCCATCCGCTACGGCGGCGGCCCCTATCCCGGGCTGCGCGAACTGGCGGTCCTTGCCGAGCGGTTCGGCGTGTACGGCGCGCCGGCGCAGGTGGCGGGGGCGACGCTGCAGGTGCCCAGGCGCATCACCGTCCGCTGGCGGGACTCGCGCCTGTACGAGGAGGCCTGGCAACGCTGGTGCGCCGCCGCCGGCGAGGCGTGGCCGGAGGAGGAGCCGCGGGTCTACGACGAGGAGAGCTATGCGCTGCAGGCCGCGATGGCGGGCCAGGGGCTGGTCATGGCCAGCTCGCTCATGGTCGCCGAGGCCGTGGCGAACGGCCTGCTGTGCGCGTACCGGCCGGAAATCGCGGTGCCCGGCGGCAGCTACGCCGTGCTCTGCGTCCCGGGCCGGGAGCGGCGCCCGGCCGTGGCGGCGTTCCTGGAGTGGATGGCGGGCCAGGTCGCCGCGCCGGCATGAACGGGCGAGGCCGATCCGGGGCGAACCGCCCCCCGGCCCGGCGGCGTCGCCCTACAGCCGGCTATACTCATCCCCGACTGCCGTTTCGCGATCCGGGTCTCCTTGAAGATCATGGGTTTACGAACGGATTCCTTCCGGAATACTGAGGTGCCGCCGCGACCGGCCTGGCACTGGAAATCTCCCGCCCAATGCGCCTGTCCACGATCAAGCTGTCCGGTTTCAAGTCGTTCGTCGATCCGACCACGCTGCACCTGCCGACCAACATGACCGGCATCGTTGGTCCGAACGGCTGCGGCAAGTCGAACATCATCGATGCGGTGCGCTGGGTGATGGGCGAAAGCTCGGCCAGCCGCCTGCGCGGCGACTCGCTGACCGACGTGATCTTCTCCGGCTCCTCGGCGCGCAAGCCGGTGGCGCAGGCGACGGTGGAGCTGATCTTCGACAATTCCGACCACGCGATCAGCGGCGAGTACGCCTCGTTCAACGAGATCTCGGTCAAGCGCACGGTCAGCCGCGACGGCACCAGCGCCTACTACCTCAACGGCACCAAGTGCCGCCGCCGCGACATCACCGACCTGTTCCTCGGCACCGGCCTGGGCCCGCGCAGCTACTCGATCATCGAGCAGGGCATGATCAGCCAGATCATCGAGGCGCGCCCGGAAGACCTGCGCATGTACCTGGAAGAGGCCGCCGGCATCTCCAAGTACAAGGAGCGGCGCAAGGAGACCGAGAACCGCATCCGCCACACGCGCGAGAACCTGGATCGCCTCAACGACCTGCGCGAGGAAATCACCAAGCAGCTGGCGCACCTGCAGCGCCAGGCCAAGCAGGCCGAGCAGTACCAGGCGCTGCAGGAGGAGCGCCGGGTCAAGGACGCCGAATGGAAGGCGCTGCAGTACCGCAACCTGGACGGGCGCCTGCAGGGACTGCGCGAGAAGCTGTCGCAGGAGGAGACCCGCCTGCAGCAGCTGATCGCCGAGCAGCGCGAGGCCGAGGCCCGCATCGAGACCGGCCGCGTGCGCCGCGAGGAAGCGGCCGAGGCGATGGCCAGGGCGCAGGCCGATGTCTACCAGGTGGGCAGCACGCTGGCCCGCATCGAGCAGCAGATCCAGCACCAGCGCGAGCTGTCGCAGCGCCTGCACAAGGCGCGCGACGAGGCGCAGAGCCAGCTGCAGGAGCTGATCCAGCACATCAGCAGCGATTCGGCGAAGCTGGCGGTGCTGCAGGAGGCGGTGGCGCAGGCCGAGCCGAAGCTGGAGCAGTTGCGCGAGGAGAACGAGTTCAAGCAGGAGGCGCTGCGCGAGGCCGAGGCGCGGCTGGCCGACTGGCAGCAGCGCTGGGAAAGCCACAACCGCGACACCGGCGAGGCCTCGCGCGCCGGCGAGGTGGAACGCACCCGCGTCGACTACCTCGACAAGCAGGCGATGGAAGCCGAGCGCCGGCGCGAGGCCCTGGTCAGCGAGCGGGCGGGCCTGGACCTGGAGGCTCTGAACGAGGCCTTCGAGGAACTGCAGCTCCAGCACGAGACGCAGCGCACCGCGCTGGACGGCCTCACCGAGCAGGTCGAGGAGCGCAAGGAAGCGGTGACGGCGCTGCAGGAACAGCAGCGCACCAGCCAGGCCGAGCTGGCCGACGTGCGCAAGCAGGCGCAAGCCGCGCGCGGCCGCCTCTCGTCGCTGGAAACCCTGCAGCAGGCCGCGCTGGGCCAGGAGCAGGGCGCGGCGGTGGCATGGCTCAAGGCGCGCGGGCTGGATTCGGCCGCGCGCGTCGGCGAGCGCATCACGGTCGAGTCGGGCTGGGAGAACGCGGTCGAAAGCGCGCTCGGGCAGTTGATCGAAGGCGTGCTGGTCGACGACCCGGGCGCGCTGGTCGATGCGCTGGGCGAGCTGGGCGAGGGTCGCATCGCGCTGGTCGCCGACCAGGCGGGCGAAGGCGAGTTCGCGCCGACTTCGCTGGCCGCCAAGGTGCGCGGACCGCTGGCGATCCGACGCCTGCTGGCGCGCCTGCACGGCGCCGACGACCTGGCCGCCGCGCGCGCGCTGCAGGGCCGGCTGGGCGAGGGCGATTCGGTGATCACCCGCAACGGCGAACGCCTGGGCGACGGCTGGGTGCGCGTGTCGCGCTCCGGCGCGGCCAAGCAGGGCGCGCTGCTGCGCGAGCGCGAGATCCAGGAGCTGCGCGCGCAGATCGAGACGCTGCAGGAGCGCGAGGCCGAGCTGGAGCGGCGGCTCTCGAGCTTCCGCGACCAGTTGCTCGCGGCCGAGCAGCAGCGCGAGGAAGCCCAGCGCCAGCTGTACGTGGCGCATCGCGGCGCCTCCGAGCTGGCCGGTCGCTTGCAGAGCCACCAGGGCAAGGTCGAGGCCGCGCGCAACCGGATCGAGCGGATCGAGAGCGAACTGGCGCACCTGGTGGAAACGCTGGATGCCAGCCGCGAGCAGGCGCGCGAGGCGCGCGCCAAGCTGGAGGACGCGGTCGAGCGCATGGGCGACCTGGAAAGCGCGCGCCAGGCGCTGGAGGCCGAGCGCCGCCAGCTCACCGAAGCGCGCGACCAGGCCCGCGACGCCGCGCGCAGCGTGCGCGACGCCTCGCACGCGCTGGCGCTGACGCTGGAGTCGCAGCGCACCCAGATCGCCTCGCTGAGCCAGACCCTGGAGCGCATGGGCAACCAGCGTGGCCAGCTCGACACCCGCCTGGAGGACCTGATCGCCCAGCTCAGCGAGGGCGACTCGCCGGTGGTGGAGCTGGAGCAGCAGCACCAGGCCGCGCTCAGCGAGCGGGTGCGCACCGAGCGCGTGCTGGCCGAGGCGCGCTCGCAGTTGGAAGGCATCGACGGCGAACTGCGCGGCCTGGAGCAGACCCGCCAGCAGCGCGACGAGCAGGCGCTGGCGCAGCGCGAACGGATCTCCCAGCGCAAGCTCGACCAGCAGGCGCTGGTGCTCAGCGCCGAACAGTTGCAGGCCGAGGTGGAGAAGGCCGGCTTCGTGCTGCAGGACGTGGTCAATGGCTTGCCCGACGGCGCCGACATCGGCGAGTGGGAACAGAACGTGGCGCAGATCGATGCGCGCATGCGCCGGCTGGAGCCGGTCAACCTGGCGGCGATCCACGAGTACGGCGAGGCCGCGCAGCGCGCCGAGTACCTGGAGGCGCAGAACGTCGACCTGACCACCGCGCTGGAGACGTTGGAGGAGGCGATCCGCAAGATCGACCGCGAGACCCGCGGACGCTTCAAGGACACGTTCGACCGCGTCAACGCCGGCGTGCAGGCGCTGTACCCGCGGCTGTTCGGCGGCGGCCACGCCTATCTGGAACTGACCGGCGAGGACCTGCTCGATACCGGCGTATCGATCATGGCGCGCCCGCCGGGCAAGCGCGTATCGAACATCTCGCTGCTGTCCGGCGGCGAGAAGGCGATGACCGCGGTGGCGCTGGTGTTCGCGATCTTCCAGCTCAACCCGGCGCCGTTCTGCCTGCTCGACGAGGTCGACGCGCCGCTGGACGAGGCCAACGTCGGCCGCCTGGCCAACATGGTCAAGGAGATGAGCGAGAAGGTGCAGTTCCTGTTCGTCAGCCACAACAAGGCGACGATGGAGGCGGCCTACCAGCTGTCCGGCGTGACCATGCGCGAGCCCGGGGTGAGCCGCCTGGTCAGCGTGGACCTGGAAGAGGCCGCGCGTTTGGCCGGCGCGGCCTGACGTGCCATGCTTTTGGCGAGTCCCTCGCAGGAGCACGGCACCTCCATGGGCCGGGATCTTATTTTCAATCTTCGGAGGCAAGCCGAATGTCTGACGTGGCCATGATCCGGATCGGCATCCTGGCCGCCGGCCTGCTGCTGATTGCCGCCATCTTCCTGTTCGGCCGGCCCAAGAAGCCGCCGCAAGGCCGCCGCGTGGAATCCGGCGACAACGCCGCGCGCGAGCGGCGCGAGCCGGTGCTGGGCGAGGGCGAGGCGGCGCCGGCGGACGGCGACTACAGCGGCGAGGCGGTCTCGCAGCCGGAGCTGGGGCTGGAGCCGGCCGAACCGGACACCTCCGAGCTCGGCAAGCGGCCGAGCCAGGATTTCGACAAGATCGTCTCGCTCTACGTCGCGGCCAAGGCCGGGCAGGTGCTGCGCGGCGAGGACATCGTGGTGGCGGCCGAGAAGACCGGGCTGGTGTTCGGCCACATGAACGTGTTCCACCGCCTGATCGAGGGCCACCCCGAGCGCGGGCCGATCTTCAGCATGGCGAGCATCCTCAAGCCGGGCAGCTTCGACATGGCCAACATCCGCGAGATGCAGACGCCGGCGATCGCGTTCTTCCTGACCCTGCCGGCGCCGATGACCGCGCTGGACGCCTGGGAGAAGATGCTGCCGACCGTGCAGCGCATGGCCGAGCTGCTCGACGGCGTGGTGCTGGACGACAGCCGCAACGCGCTCGGCCGCCAGCGCATCGCGCACATCCGCGACGACCTGCGCGCCTACGACCGCCAGCACCAGGCGCCGCCGCTGACCAAGTCGCCGCGCTGGTAGCGGCGGCCGGCCGGCGCTACCAGCGCGTCAGCGGCGCACCGCCAGGAACGCCTCGCGGAACCTGAGCATCTCCGCCTCGGTGCCGACGGTGATGCGCACGCACTCCGGCCATACCGGCCAGCTGCGGCCGACCAGCACGCCTTGCCGCTGCATCGCCTGCGCGAACGCCTTGCCGTCGCGCTTGACATCGACCATGAAGCAGTTGGACTGCGAGGGCAGGCAGGCGTAGCCCTGTTCCTCCAGCCAGGCGATGGTGGCCTGGCGGATGCGGGCGTTCTCCGCGCGGCGCTGCGGCACCAGCTGCGGATCGCGCAGGCTGGCCATGCCGGCGGCCATCGCGGTCACCGCCAACGGGTTGCCGCCGAGTCTTTCCAGGCGTTCGAGCAGGACCGGCGCGGCCATCGCCGCGCCCAGCCGCAGGCCGGCCATGCCGTACAGCTTGGAGAACGTGCGCAGCACCACCAGGTCCTGGCGCTCGCGCACCAGTGGCGCCACCGAGGCTTCCTCGCTGTAGTGGATGTAGGCCTCGTCCACCAGCAGCACCGCGGAAGCGGGCTTGTTCGCCAGCAGCCACTCGATGTCCGCGCGCGGGGTGATCGAGCCGGTCGGATTGTTGGGGTTGCAGAGATAGATCAGCCCGGCGTCGCGCGCGGCCCCGGCCATCGCCCGCACGTCGTGGGCGCCGTCGGCGCGCAGGGGCACGCGATGCACCGGGGCGCCCTGGGCCGCGGCGACCTCGGCCACCGCCTCGAAGGTCGGGTCGGCCACCACCACGCCGGCCTTGGCAGAGGTGAACAGCGCGCCGCAGCGATTGAGCGGGTCGCTGGACCCCGGGTACAGGGCGAGGTGGTCCGCGGGCAACCGCTCGATCTCGGCCATCTGCCCGGCCAGCTCCCGGGCCATGTCGAACAGGTAGCGTCCGGAGCGGGCCACGATCCGGGTGGCGGCGTCCTGCGCCGCCGGCGCGGGGCCGAGCGGGCATTCGTTGAAGTTCAGGTAGACCGGGCCGGCGGCCGGGGCGGGAGCGATCGCCGGCATCCGGGTCGCACGTGCGGCCGCCTCGCCGGCACCGAGCGCGGAGACGGCCAGGCCGGAAGAGGCCAGTTGCAGGAACGAGCGGCGCGAGACGGGCTGGGACACGGAAGGCTCCTTGGAGATTCGTGCAATCTTAAATCCGTCCAGGTTTTCCGGAGGCGCGGCTTTTCGTGGGAGCGGCTTCAGCCGCGATGAGGCTTTCCCATCTGAACCCCTGCACATGAATGTGCGGGCTGTTGCAGAGGGAGCTGCACGAAGCCGAACGCCCCATCGCGGCTGAAGCTGCTCCCACAAAAAAAGCGCCTGTGGATTACGGGGGGCGCATGACCGCATGTCGCCTTCGCGCCATGCCCGATAGAATCGCCGCCCCAGAGCAATGCCGCGAGAGCGCATGACCGCCATCCCGGATCCCGCCCGGCGCGCCGAAGAGCTGCGGCGCCGCATCGACGAGGCCAACTACCGCTACCACGTGCTCGACGAGTCGCCGATCCCGGACGTCGAGTACGACCGGATGCTGCGCGAGCTGGACGAGCTGGAGGCCGCGCATCCGGAGCTGGCCACGCCCGATTCGCCGACCCAGCGCGTCGGGCATGCCGCGTCCTCGAAGTTCGCCGAGGTGCGCCACGCCATCCCGATGCTGTCGCTCGGCAACGCCTTCAGCGACGAGGAGGTGGAGGAATTCGTGCGGCGCATCGTCGAGCGGCTCGACGTGGCGCAACCGGCGTTCTCGGCCGAGCCCAAGCTGGACGGGCTGGCGATCAGCCTGCGCTACGAGCAGGGCGAGTTCGTGCAGGGCGCCACGCGCGGCGACGGCGCCACCGGCGAGGACGTGACCGCCAACCTGCGCACGGTGCGCGCGATCCCGCTGAGGCTGCGCGGCGAAGGCTGGCCGCGGGTGCTGGAGGTGCGCGGCGAGGTCTACATGCCGCGCGCCGACTTCGAGAAGTACAACGAGCAGGCGCGCCTGCACGGAGGCAAGGTGCTGGCGAACCCGCGCAACGGCGCGGCCGGTTCGCTGCGCCAGCTGGACCCGAGGATCACCGCGCAGCGGCCGCTGAGCTTCTACGCCTACGGCGTGGGCGAGGTGCAGGACGGCGAGCTGCCGGCCACGCACTCGGCGATCCTGGCGCGCCTGCGCGACTGGGGTTTCCCGGTCAGCGGCCTGGTCGAGGTCGTGCGCGGCAGCGACGGGCTGCTGGATTACTACCGCCGGATCGGCGCGGCCCGCGACGGGCTGCCGTTCGACATCGACGGGGTGGTCTACAAGCTGGACGACCTGGCCGGCCAGCGCGAGATGGGCTTCGTCTCGCGCGCGCCGCGCTGGGCGATCGCGCACAAGTTCCCGGCGCAGGAGCAGACCACCACGGTCGAGGCGATCGAGATCCAGATCGGCCGTACCGGCGCGGCCACGCCGGTGGCGCGGCTGGCACCGGTGCAGGTGGCCGGCGTGGTCGTCACCAACGCGACGCTGCACAACGCCGACCAGATCGCGCGGCTGGACGTGCGCGTGGGCGACACGGTGATCGTGCGCCGCGCCGGCGACGTCATCCCCGAAGTGGTCAGCGTGATCGCCGAACGCAGGCCCGGCGGCACCGTGCCGTGGCAGATGCCGCCGGCCTGCCCGGTCTGCGGCTCGGAGATCGTGCGCGAGGAAGGCGCCGCGGTCTGGCGCTGTTCCGGCGAACTGACCTGCCCGGCGCAGCGCAAGGAGGCGATCCGCCATTTCGTCTCGCGCCGCGCGATGGACGTGGACGGCCTGGGCGAGAAGTTCATCGAGGTGCTGGTCGATGCCGGCGTGGTGCAGGGCGTGGCCGACCTGTACCTGCTGACGCGCGACCAGTTGCTGCTGCTGAAGCTGGCGCTGGACGCGGAATCGGCGGAAAGCCTGGCGACGCAACTGATGCCGCACCTGCCGCGCGAGGGCAGCGGGGACAGCCTCAATGCGGTGGTGAAGCTCGGCACGGCCGAGGACTGGCGCCTGCGGGTGCTGGCCTTGCCGCTGCGACTGGAGTGGAACCCGAAGAAGATCGCCACCAAGTGGGCCGAGAACCTGGTCGCGGCGATCGATCGCTCGCGCGACACCACGCTGGAGCGCTTCCTGTTCGCGCTCGGCATCGAGCACGTCGGCGAGAGCACCGCCAAGGCGCTCTCGCAATGGTTCGGCGACCTGGAACTGGTCCGGCGCATGCCGTGGCCGCTGTTCAAGCGGGTGCCGGACATCGGCGGCGAGGTCGCGCGCGCGCTCGGGCATTTCTTCGACCAGCCGGGCAACCAGCAGGCGGTCGACGACCTGCTGGCGCGCGGCGTGCGCATCGGCGACACGCACCCGCCGTCGCCCAGGCTGCGCGGCGAACTGGCGCTGGCGACGCTGCTGGTGGACCTGGAGATCCCGAAGATCACCAGGTTGCGCGCCGAGCAGTTGGCCGGCGCGTTCGACTCGGCGGCGCGCCTGCTCGACGAGGACGAGCACAACTACGTGGCCGCCGGGTTGCCGGCCGAGGCCGCCCAGTCGCTGGCAGGCTGGCTGGAGGACCCGGCCAACGCGGCGCTGCTGGCCGCGGCCGACGCCATGCGGACCCGGCTGCTCGAGCGATTGCCGGAGGCCGCCGAGATCCAGGCCGGCCCGCTCGACGGCCAGACCGTGGTGCTGACCGGCACGCTGGCCGCGCTGACCCGCGACGGCGCGCGCGAGCGGCTGGAAGCGCTCGGCGCCAAGGTCGCCGGCAGCGTGTCGAAGAAGACCGCGTTCGTGGTGGCGGGCGAGGAGGCCGGCTCCAAGCTCGACAAGGCGCAGGCGCTGGGCGTGGAGATCTGGGACGAGGCGCGGCTGCTGGCGTTCTTGCGGCAGCACGGAGGAGAGGGACCATGACGGCGACGGAACTGGGCTGGCGCGTGGCGGTCCCCGCAGACGAGGACGCATTGCTGGCGATGATGCGCGCGTTCTACGTCGAGGACGCTATCGAATTCCATCCGGAACGTGCATGGCGCGGCCTGCGCACGCTGTTGCACGAGCCGCACCGGGGCGAAGCGCTGCTGTGGCTGGCGCCGGACGGCACGGCCGTCGGCTACGCGATCCTGACGCTGTGCTTCAGCGTGGAGATGGGCGGCCGCTACGCCCTGCTCGACGAGCTCTACCTGGGACCGGCCGCGCGCGGCCGCGGCTGGGGGCGCCAGGCGGTCGCCCTGTTCGAGGCGCGGGTGCGCGCGCTCGGCCTGGACATGGTGCGAATGGAGGTCAATCGCCATAACGCCGCCGCCAGGCGGCTCTACCTCGGCCTGGGCTACCGCGACGACCAGCGCGACCAGTTGAGCCGGCGCCTGCCGGCCGCGGAGGCCTGATGTCCCTGCTCGACAAGCTGCGCCTGCGCGCGCGCCTCAACGCGGCGATCCGCGCGTTCTTCGCCGAGCGCGGCGTGCTGGAGGTGGAAACCCCGGTGATGTCCGAGGCCGGCAACACCGAGCCGAACATCGAGAGCTTCTCGACCCGTTTCACCGGCCACGTCGATGCCGGCTCGCCGCTGCGCTGGCTGCGCACCTCGCCCGAATACCCGCTCAAGCGCCTGCTCGCCGCCGGCGTCGGCGATTGCTACGAGCTGGGCCGCGTGTTCCGCAACGGCGAGGCAGGCGGCCGCCACAATCCCGAGTTCACCATGCTGGAGTGGTACCGCGTCGGCTGGGACGACCGCCGGCTGGCCGAGGAGACCATCGCGCTGGTGCGGCAGGCGCTGGCGCTGGTGGGACGCGAGGCGTCGGTGCAGGTCACCACGTACCGGCAGCTGTTCCTCGATGCGCTCGGCCTGGATCCGTTGGTGGCGGCCGAAGACGCATTGCGCGGCGCGCTCGGCGAGGTCGGCGTCGACCCGCAAGGCCTGGTGCGCGACGACTGGCTCGACCTGCTGATGACGCATCGGATCCAGCCGTATTTTCCGACCGACCGCATCACGGTGGTGCACGACTGGCCCGCCAGCCAGTGCGCGCTGGCCAGGATCCGCGAGCCGGCCACGGGCGATCCTCCGGTGGCCGAGCGCTTCGAGCTGTACTTGGGAGTTCACGAAATCGCCAACGGCTACCACGAGTTGAACGATGCCGCCGAGCAGCGCCGGCGCTTCGAGCGCGACAACCGGGTGCGCGCCAGGCGCAACCTGCCGCAGTTGCCGCTGGACGAGCGGCTGCTGCAGGCGCTGCCGGACCTGCCGGACTGCGCCGGCGTCGCCGTCGGCGTGGATCGCCTGCTGATGGCGATGCGCGCCACGCCACGCATCGCCGACGTGCTGGCGTTCGAGTTCGCGCGGGCATAACGGAAACGCAACCCGGCGCGTATTGCTTTCTTCACGGCGATGATGCTTTGATCGTTGCGCCAAGGAAGGTGCGTCCGGATCATTCATGTTGTCAGGGGGAGTCGCGGGATGAAGCGGTTCATCGTTCTTTGCGGCGTGCTCGGCTTGTCGTGGTGGCCCCAAGCCGCGTTCGCAGGGGACGGAGACCTCCCGGTGCAAGTCCGTTGCGAATCGCGCGGCATGGAGCGGCGGCACTGCCCGATCGACACGGCCAACGGCGTGCAGTTGGTACGCCAGCTGTCGGAGAGCACCTGCATCCGGGGCAGCGAGTGGGACGTCGAACCGAACGGCGGCGGCATCTGGGTCGCGCTCGGATGCCGGGCGGAATTCCGTTCCATCCGGCCGCAAGGCGACGCGCTGACCCGGCGCGTGGTGCGCTGCGAGTCCAACGGGCCGCAGACCAGCTGCCCGGTCATGCTGCGCGGCGCGCCGGTGCGGCTGTTGCGGCAGCGCTCGGCGTGGCCCTGCAAGGAAGGCCGCACCTGGGGCACGCGCCGCAACGAGATCTGGGTATCGCGGGGCTGCGACGGCGAGTTCGAGATCGGGGCCGAGGACGGGTCCGGTTTCGTCGACGTGCCGCGCCGGGTGACCTGCGAGTCCAAGAACCGGATCCGGCGCATGTGCGGCGTTTCGGTCGAGCGTGGCGTGCGGCTGGGCCGGCAGATCTCGGGCACGGCCTGCGTGCAGGACAAGAACTGGGGCTGGAGCCGCGACGGGATCTGGGTCGACGGCGGCTGCCGGGCGGAGTTCATCGTCGATTGAAGGCCGGGACCGGGTTCCGGCACCGGGAACTCGGTAAAGCGGGGCTCGCTTCGGCATGATGGCTGTTGTGGGAGGGACTTCAGTCCCGACAGCAGGCCAGTAAGGCCTGTCGGGACTGAAGTCCCTCCCACAACGACACGCGACCCGAAGCAGGCTTGTCGCTTTTCCGAGCCTCCGCTCCCGGAACCCCGGTCGCGGCTTCGGCCTACAATGGCGCGATGACGACCGAATCCCACATCGATTACGCCCGCTACGACCATATCCGCCCGATCCTCTGGACCGGCGACGCGCTCGAACTGCTCGACCAGCGCAAGCTGCCGTTCGTGGTGGAGCACGTGCAGTGCCACACCAGCGACGAGGTCGCGCAGGCGATCCATGCGCTCACCGTGCGCGGCGCGCCGGCGATCGGCATCGCCGCGGCCTGGGGCGTGGTGCTGGCCGCGCGCGCGATCGACGCCGGCGACGGCGCCGAGGCGTTGCAGAAGCTGGAACCGGCGCTGCAGCGGCTCAATGCCGCGCGGCCGACCGCGGTCAACCTGGGCTGGGCGCTGGCGCGGATGCGCCGCGCGCTGCAGGAGGCGAGGGCGGACTGGCGCGACGTGGTGACCGCCGAGGCCCAGGCCATCGCCGACGAGGACCTGGCCGCCAACCGCCGCATGGGCATCCTCGGCGCCGGCCTGATCGCGCCCGGCAGCGGCGTGCTGACCCACTGCAACACCGGCTCGCTGGCGACCGCCGGTTTCGGCACCGCGCTGGGCGTGATCCGCGCCGGCGTGGCGCAGCAGCGCATCGGCCGGGTGTTCGCCGGCGAGACCCGGCCCTGGCTGCAGGGCGCGCGGCTGACCGTGTGGGAGCTGCAGCAGGACGGCATCGACGCCACCCTGATCGCCGACTCGGCCGCCTCGCACCTGATGAAGACCGGCGCGGTGCAATGGGTGATCGTCGGCGCCGACCGGATCTGCGCCAACGGCGACACCGCCAACAAGATCGGCACCTACCAGCTGGCGATCGCCGCGCGCCACCACGGCGTCCGGTTCATGGTGGTGGCGCCGTCCTCGACGGTCGACATGGGCACCGCCAGCGGCGACCTGATCGAGATCGAGCAGCGCGACCCGGGCGAGCTGTTCGGCGTCGGCGGCGTGCGCACTGTGGCCGAGGGCATCAACGCCTGGAACCCGGTCTTCGACGTGACCCCGGGCGAGCTGATCGATGCGATCGTGACCGAGCGCGGGGTGATCGAGCGACCGGATGCGGCCGCGATGCGGGCGGCGTTCGGTTGAGCCCGGGATCCGGGAAGCCATCGTTGCCCGGGCCGGGCTGTCAAGCGCCCCGACTTTTTTGCAGGCCTTTGCGGGAGGGACTTCGGTCCCGACGGCAGGCCGGTAAAGCCCGTCGGGACCCAAGTCTTTCCCACAACCGTCTTCGGCCCGAAGCAGGCTTGCCGCTGTTCCGGTGCCCCGGTGCCGAAACCCGGGGGCGGCCCATCCGGCCCCGGTCCCGAAAATCCTGCAAGTGCTTGTTTCTGGCTGGCAAAACGCCAGCATCGATAGGCCTGTCGTGGTAGAATCGGTCGCTTGAATCGACCGGCGGATTGGACGCCTTCGCGCCCTGGTGCGCGAGGTCCTCCCGATCCGCCGCAAAACCAGACTACGGAACCCGAATGGCAGAAACCGCCAAGGAAATCATCCAGGTCAACCTGGAAGACGAGATGCGCAAGAGCTACCTCGATTACGCCATGAGCGTGATCGTGGGGCGCGCACTCCCTGATGCCCGCGACGGGCTCAAGCCGGTGCACCGGCGCGTGCTGTACGCGATGAACGAACTGGGCGCGCACAGCAACAAGGCCTACTTCAAGTCGGCGCGTATCGTCGGCGACGTCATCGGTAAGTACCACCCGCACGGCGACGCCTCGGTGTACGACACGCTGGTGCGCATGGCCCAGCCGTTCTCGTTGCGCTACATGCTGGTCGACGGCCAGGGCAACTTCGGCTCGATCGACGGCGACTCCGCCGCGGCGATGCGTTACACCGAGTCGCGCATGGCGCGCCTCAGCCACGAGCTGATGGCCGACATCGACAAGGAAACCGTCGATTTCCAGCCCAACTACGACGAGAAGGAACTGGAGCCGACGGTCATGCCGACCCGGTTCCCGAACCTGCTGGTCAACGGTTCGGCCGGCATCGCGGTGGGCATGGCGACCAACATCCCGCCGCACAACCTGACCGAGTCGATCAACGCCTGCATCGCGCTGATCGACAACCCGGAACTGGATGTCGACGGCCTGATGGAGTACATCCCGGGCCCGGATTTCCCGACCGCCGGCATCATCAACGGTACCGCGGGCATCGTCGCCGGCTATCGGACCGGCCGCGGCCGCGTGCGCATCCGCGCCAAGGCGGAGATCGAGGTGGCCGACAACGGCCGCGAGGCGATCGCCGTCACCGAGATCCCGTACCAGGTCAACAAGGCGCGCCTGATCGAGAAGATCGCCGAGCTGGTCAAGGAAAAGAAGATCGAGGGCATCAGCGAGCTGCGCGACGAGTCCGACAAGGACGGCATGCGCATCTACATCGAGGTCAAGCGCGGGGAGTCGGCCGAGGTCGTGCTGAACAACCTGTACCAGCAGACCCAGATGGAGTCGGTGTTCGGCATCAACATGGTCGCGCTGGTCGATGGCCGGCCCAAGCTGATGAACCTCAAGGAAATGCTGGAGGCGTTCATCCGCCACCGCCGCGAGGTGGTCACCCGCCGCACCATCTTCGAACTGCGCAAGGCGCGCGCCCGCGCCCACATCCTGGAAGGCCTGACGGTCGCGCTCGCCAACATCGACGAGATGATCGAGCTGATCCGGACCTCGGCCAACCCGCAGGAAGCCAAGGAACGCATGTTGGCGCGGACTTGGCAGCCCGGCCTGGTCGGCGCGCTGCTCGGCGCGGCCGGCGCCGAGGCGTCCCGCCCGGAGGACCTGCCGAAGGGCGTCGGCCTGATCGACGGCCTCTACCAGCTGACCGAGGTCCAGGCGCAGCAGATCCTGGAAATGCGCCTGCACCGCCTGACCGGCCTGGAGCAGGACAAGCTCACCGAGGAATACAAGCAACTGCTGGAAACCATCGCCGGGCTGATCCGCATCCTGGAAGACCCGGACGTGCTGCGGCAGGTGATCCGCGACGAACTAGTCAACGTGCGCGAGGAGTACGGCGACGAGCGCCGCACCGAGATCCGCCACAGCGAGGAAGACCTGGACATCCTCGACCTGATCGCGCC
This sequence comes from Xanthomonas boreopolis, assembly GCA_014654535.1. Taxonomy (GTDB): domain Bacteria; phylum Pseudomonadota; class Gammaproteobacteria; order Xanthomonadales; family Xanthomonadaceae; genus Pseudomonas_S; species Pseudomonas_S boreopolis. Next base: position 5,314 of record BNBA01000021.1, on the reverse strand, counting down.
GGAAGACGTGGTGGTCACGCTCTCGCATGCCGGCTACGCCAAGCGCCAGCCGGTGTCGGCGTACCGCGCGCAGAAGCGTGGCGGCCGCGGCCGCAGCGCGGCGGCGACCAAGGAAGAGGATTTCATCGAACAGCTGTGGCTGGTCAACACCCACGACACGCTGTTGACCTTCACCAGCAGCGGCAAGGTGTTCTGGCTGCCGGTGCACCAGTTGCCGGAGGCCGGCTCGAACGCGCGCGGGCGCCCGATCATCAACTGGATCCCGCTGGAACCGGGCGAGAAGGTGCAGGCGGTGCTGCCGGTGCGCGAGTATGCCGAGGGCCGGTACGTGTTCTTCGCGACCCGCAACGGCACGGTGAAGAAGACGCCGCTCAGCGAGTTCGCGTTCCGCCTGGCGCGCGGCAAGATCGCGATCAACCTCGACGAAGGCGATGCGCTGGTCGGCGTGGCGCTGACCGACGGCACCCGCGACGTGCTGCTGTTCGCCTCCAACGGCAAGACCGTGCGCTTCGGCGAGGAAACCGTGCGCTCGATGGGGCGTACCGCCACCGGCGTGCGCGGCATCAAGCTGGCCAAGGGCGAGGAAGTGGTGAGCCTGATCGCGGCCGAGCCTGCCGGCGGTGCCGAGGACGAGGGCGACGACATCGAGGAGAGCGTGGACAGCGGCGAGGCGGAGGTCGTGGAGACCGGCGCCGAGAAGGCCGGTGTCGCCTACATCCTCACCGCCACCGAGAACGGCTACGGCAAGCGCACGCCGCTGGCCGATTACCCGCGCAAGGGCCGCGGCACGCAGGGCGTGATCGGCATCCAGACCACCGAGCGCAACGGCAAGCTGGTCGCGGCGGTGCTGCTGGGCGCCAGCGACGAAGTGCTGCTGATCTCCGACGGCGGCACGCTGGTGCGTACGCGCGGCGCCGAGATCTCGCGCGTCGGCCGCAACACCCAGGGCGTGACGCTGATCCGGCTCGGCAAGGGCGAGAAGCTGCAGGCGGTGGAACGCCTGGATGCCTCGCTCGCCGATGCCGACGAGCCGGGCGAGGAGGTCGCGATGCCCGCCGCCAGCGAGGAGAACGCGCCGCCGCAGGCATGAGGGCGGGCGTGGCATGACCGATGAGAACGCCGGCGCAAGCCGGCGTTCTTCTTTCCAGGCCGTGGCCAGCGGCCTCCTTTCGCGTTGCCTGCACACGGCAGGGCTCGCCGGATGGCGCGAGGGCGTCTTCACCCCGGCGCGCGAAAGAACGCAGGACGTTCACAAACGCATTGCCACCCTGTGCGCGCCCGGCGGCGGCATGCCGTCGGCGATGTCGCATCGAGGAGGACAGACGCATGGCCGTTGACTACCGTGCCCGCCGCACAGGGCACTGGACGCTGGTGCTGCTCGGCATCGCGATCGGATTGCTGGGGCTGGTGTTGCTCGCCGGCGGGATCTGGCTGGCCGCGCTTGGCGGCTCCTGGTACTACCTGCTGGCCGGCGTCGGCATGTCGGTGGCGGGCGTGCAGTTGGTGCGCGGCCGCAACTCGGGTGCCTGGTGGTTCGCGGCGGTGTTCGTCGGCACCTTGCTGTGGACCTGGTGGGAATCGGGGGCCAGCTACTGGCGCTGGGTGCCGCGCCTGGGATTGGTGACGGTGCTCGCGCTGGTGCTGGCGCTGCTGTCGCCCCGGCTGGAGCGGCCCGCTTCGCGCGCGCTCTCGCGTGGCCTGGCGGGCGTGCTGGCGGCGATCTTCGTGGTGGCGTTCGCATTGGCGTTCGTGCCGCACGGCGTGACCGGGCCGGAGGGCCGGTTCCCGGAACCGCAGCCGCGGGCTTCGGCGCCTTCGCCGAACCCGCAAGGCGCGCCGGCGGGATTCGTGCAGCCCTCGGACCAGCCGGCCGACGGCGACTGGACGGCCTACGGCCGCAGCAACGCGGCCGAACGCTTCAGCCCGCTCGGCCAGATCACGCTCGACAACGTGGGCCGGCTGCAGCGGGCCTGGGAGTTCCGCACCGGCGACCTGCCGGAGCGCCGCTGGGGCGCGGAGACGACGCCGCTGAAGGTCGGCGACAGCCTGTACCTGTGCACCGCGCGCAACCAGCTGATCGCCCTCGATGCGCGCACCGGCAAGCAGCGCTGGCGCTTCGACCCGAAGGTGGCGGACGAGTCGATCCCGTACACCGCCGCCTGCCGCGGCGTGGCCTACTACGAAGTGCCTCCCGCCGGTACCGCCGCCGATGCGGCCGCGGCCGCCGCGCCGGGTGCCGTGCCCGAAGCCCGCGGCGCCAATGCGGACGATCCGGTGCCGCGGGTGCAGCCGGCGCCTGTGGCCGAGGCCGCCGGCCAGGCCTGCCGCAAGCGCATCATCGAAGGCACGCTGGACGCGCGCCTGATCGCCGTCGACGCGGAGACCGGCAGGCCCTGCCAGGGTTTCGGCGACAACGGCCAGGTCGACATCACCGTCGGTATGGGCGACACCCCGCCGGGCTACGTGTCGATCACCTCGCCGCCGGCGATCGTGCGCGGCGTGATCGTCACCGGGCACCAGGTGCTGGACGGACAGCGCCGCTACGCGCCATCGGGCGTGATCCAGGGCTACGACGCGGTGACCGGCAAGCTGCGCTGGGCCTGGGACATGCTCAATCCCGATCGGAGCGGCCTGCCGCCGGAGGGCGAGACCTACGCGCGCGGCACCCCGAACATGTGGACCACCGCCACCGGCGACAACGAACTGGGGCTGGTGTACCTGCCGATGGGCAATTCGGCGGCGGACTACTGGAGCGGGCTGCGCACGCCCATCGAGAACCGTTATGCCACCTCGGTGGTGGCGCTGGACGTGGCCACCGGCAAGCCGGCCTGGCATTTCCAGGCCGTGCGCAACGACGTATGGGACTACGACTTCGGCTCGCAGGCGAGCCTGGTCGACTATCCGACCGGCAACGGCACGGTCCCGGCGTTGCTGGTGCCGAGCAAGCAGGGCGACATGTACGTCCTCGATCGCCGCACCGGCAAGCTGCTGACGCCGGCCGAGGAGCGCAAGGTGCCGCAGGGCGGCGTGGAACCGGAGCAGCGCTCGCCCACGCAGTTGTTCTCGCTGTACCACACGCTGCGCAAGCCCGACCTCACCGAGCGCGACATGTGGGGCATCACGCCGATCGACCAGCTGGTATGCCGGATCCAGTTCCGCAAGGCGAGCTACCAGGGCTTCTATACGCCGCCCGAGGCCGACCGCCATTCGATCGAATACCCCGGCTACAACGGCGGTTCCGACTGGGGCAGCGTGGCGGTGGATCCGACCCGGCGCGTGATCGTCGCCAACTACAACGACATGCCCAACTACAACATTCTGGTGCCGCGCGCGAAGGCCGACGAACTGGGCTGGGCGCCGCGCGAGGACGTGCGCGGCGACATGGGCGGCGCGGAGGGCGCGGGCGACCCGCAGGCCGGCACGCCGTACGCGGTCAACGTCAACGCCGGCTGGCGCCTGCCGTTCACCAAGCTGCTGTGCAAGCAGCCGCCGTACGGCGGCATCCGTGCGATCGACCTGCAGACCGGCAAGACCCTGTGGGACCGCCCGTTCGGCGAGGCCCGCAGCAACGGTCCGTTCGGCATCCGCTCCGGCCTGCCGATCCAGATCGGCACGCCCAACAACGGCGGCCCGGTGGTCACCGCCAGCGGCCTGGTGTTCATCGCCGCCGCCACCGACGACCTGATCCGCGCGATCGACCTGAGGACCGGCGAGACCGTGTGGCGCGACAAGCTGCCCGCGGGCGGGCAGGCCACCCCGATGGTCTACGAGGCCGATGGGCGCGAGTACCTGGTGATCGTCGCGGCCGGCCATCACTTCATGGAGACCCGGCCCGGCGACTACGTGATCGCCTACGCGTTGCCCCAGGGCTGAGCCTGCGGGGAGGACCGGGCTGGACCGGTCCCCGGTGCACCTGCCGCGGCGCATCCGCGGCAGGCGATCCTTGCCGCGGCGCTTTTGGCCGTCCGCTTCCGTCTAGCTTGGGAGGATCGCGACGGGAACCATCGCATGAACGGGCACGGCAACGAGGACGGGGAGGCGAGGGTCGCTCCGCGCATCGAGGCATCGATGCGGCAATGGGCGAGGTCGCTGTCGCGACGTGTGCGCCTATGGGCAGCAGGCTTGCTGGCGGTGGGAGCGCTGGCTGCCCAGGCGGAGGAGGCCGTGCCCGCGAGCTGGATCGACTATGCGGCAACGACCGGGAATGCCCTGCAGGCCAGATTGAGCGAAGGCGGCGGCGACCTGGTCACGCGCCTGCATGCCTGGCTGGAGACACGGCAGGCGCGAAGCGCCACGCCGTTGCCGGTGGTGGTGCGCTTGTGGATCTCCCCGCGCGGCACGGTGGAGCGCAGCGAATTCGGCAGCCTGGGCGACGTCCAGGCCGATGCCGACCTGCGCGCGATCCTGGCGGCGAGCCCGCTTCCCGAGCCGCCGCCCGAGGACATGCCGCAGCCGCTGGTGATGCAGTTGACCCTGCAGCCCAACCCGGATTTCGACGCGGACGCCGCCCCCGGCGGCTGACGCTCACGCCCGGCGGCGCGCGATCACGGTTTGCGGATCGCCGGCGGCAGCACCGGCGGTGCCGTTGGCGGGCGCTGCGGCAACGTGGACTTGCCGAAGGTATTGCCCATCCGCTGGCGCGTGGCTTCCGGATTGGCCAGCCCCAGCGCGGTCGAAGGACGCCTTGCGATCTCCTCCGAACGCAACTGCGCGGGCGACCGCGCGGCGTCGCCCGTGGAGGGCATGAGCAAGCCGCTCAGGCAGTCGTAGTCCCGCACCCGTTCGCCGTTGACCTCGATGTCGATGCAATGCCGATCCGGGATCTTCCCTGTCTTGCCGTGGCCAGGATCCTGCCGTGCCTGCGCGATGCCGCAGGTGGCGGGGATCAGCAACGCGATCAGCATGAGGCGGCGCATCGTCGTGGATGAGTGATGGGCGGTGAGCGCGATCGCGCCGGAAGCAGGCAGCGCGATGCTATGCCGAAAATGAAGGGCGGGAAAGTGCGTACCTTCAAACGTCGTGGACTCGGGGCAGCCGCACGTCGCCACCGCAAGCGGAAGCATCATGCCATTGGCTCGCGGGATGAATCCCGGCATTGTAATCACTCGGAAACGTGCGCCTGCTACCGGCTCCGGGTGGGCACGACGGCGCAAAAAATGTGTGCGGTTTCGGATAACTGAATCCGTCCTAAGAGCGGCTAACAAAACCCGGGAAGATGGCGAAGACAGATGACCGAGCAGGCGAGAGACAGCAGGGCCAGATGGATATCGATCCGGCGTTCGAAACGGATGCGCAGCTTGCCCATGCCCGCGAA
>BNBA01000020.1 GCA_014654535.1 Xanthomonas boreopolis | reverse complement strand
GTCCATCAGCGTCAGGTAGGGCGCGGCGAACGCCCACTCTTCATCGGTGACGTCGGTCGGATACGGGCGTGGCGGCTTCATCCGCTTACGATAGCCGAGCCGGATCAAAGTTCATAACACGCTCTAGCCCCCTACCAACCACTGCCGTCTCAGCTGGTGAGACCAGCATCCTTAAAGTCCGACTCATGGAACCGGAATCCGCCCGCCAACACGCCTACTCGCAGGCCTATGCCCTGCTCCAGGCCGCCACAGCCGGGGATCCGCGGCTGTTCAACATGGCCTACCAGCGGGCGCACGAGCTGCTGTTGACCACCTACCCGGACGAAGAGCCCGCCATCGTCGAGGCCCTGGCGACGTTCTCCCAGGTCCTCGGCCGCGCCTGCCCGAGCAGCCGGCATCCTCTGCCCCAGGCCAACCCGAGCCCGCAAACGGTCGCGCCCGCGACCTGAACGACGAGCGGCGTATGCACCGCCGCATCCGTGCGGCCAGGAAAGCCAACGGCCCGTCATCCTCATCGCGGAATCAAGGCCAAATCCATCGGTGGCCCGCAGCGCCTTGCGCTCCACCACGCGTCGATACCCGGGAGATCGCAGAACAAGCAGGCACGAGAACCCTCGCCATCCTTCTCGAAGCAAATCCGCAACAAAGGCTTGCCCTATCCGCGGACGGTCGTTATGATGCGCATCCTCGCAACGCAGGCACTGCATTGCGGCGAAGTGGCCGGGTAGCTCAGTTGGTAGAGCAGGGGATTGAAAATCCCCGTGTCGGGGGTTCGATTCCCTCCCCGGCCACCATGATCGAAGAAGCGCCGGAAGGCGCTTTTTTCGTATCCGGGCACCATCGACAAGCCGGCGGCCCGCCCTTTCGTTCACGCGAGACGAAGATCGCTTCGCCTAGCGTCGCGGCATCCGATCGGAGTGTGCCGATGCGTCTTCGTCCGCTGCTGCTCTCCAGCCTGCTCGCCTTCGCGCCTGCCGCCATCGCCGCCGAACCGGTCGTCGCGGTGGAGCGACTCGACATCTCGCGCTATGCAGGCCAATGGCACGAGATCGCACACCTGCCGGTCTCGTTCCAGAAGAAGTGCAGCCGCGATATCACCGCACAGTACACCTTGCGCGACGATGGCCTGATCGGCGTGCGCAACGCATGCGTCACGCACGATGGAACGCAGATCGAAGCGCAAGGCGTGGCGCGCCGGGTGCCTGGGCACCCTGCTCGGCTCCAGGTGCGCTTCGCCCCGGACTGGCTGGGTTGGGTACCGTTCGTGTGGGCCGACTATTGGGTGCTGGTGTTGGATCCGGACTACCGGTGGGCCGTGGTCGGCGAGCCGGACCGCAAATACCTGTGGATCCTCTCGCGCTCGCCGCGGATGTCGCGCGTGCAGCTGGAGCAGCTCAAGGACGAGGCCGTCCGCATGGGCTACGACCTGTCGGACCTGGTCGTGGCCGCTCCCTTGGACTGAGCGCACCGCCGCCACGGCGCCCGCCCCATACGCCGTAGTATCCTTGAGGCCGTTTCTCAGCCATCGAGGGGCATGCGGCATGCGTTTTTACCGAAGCTTGATCCTGGTAGTGGTCGCGCTGGCATTGGCTGGCTGCGGCGGCGGCATGGTGCGGCGGGTGTCCGAGCCCACCGCCAGCATCCAGCAGCTCACCGTGCGGGCCGACGGCAGTTGGTCGCTGGACCTGCGCCTGCAGAACTACAGCAGCATCCCGATGCGCTTCGAGCGGGTTTCCCTCGATGTCCTGCTCTCCGACCAGAGCGCGGGCAAGATCGACCAGGCCATCGGCATTTCGATCGGCCCGGAAACCGCCGATGTCGTGCAGGTCGCCCTGCAACCCTCCTCGTTCGCCAAGCTCGCCGTCGCCGACGTGCTCGCCGGGCGGCGCTCGCTGCCCTACGAACTGAAGGGCAAGGTCTGGGCCACGCCCGAGGAGAAGAAGCAGCGCGAATTCGACGTCGATGCGCGCAACACGCTCAGCCCCGCACCGGGACTGGACGGCGTCCTGCGCTGAACCATCCACGCCCGGGCCACGGGCACGCAAACTCCGGGAACACCATGAGCAGCTATTCCGCACCGCTTGCCGACCTGCGCTTCGCCCTGTACGACGTGCTCGGCGTCGAAGCCTTGTTCTCCCGCCTGGGCCATGCCGAGGCCAGCCGCGACATCGTCGATGCCGTGCTCGAGGAAGCCGCGCGCTTCGCCGGCACCGTGCTGGCGCCGCTCAACGGCGTGGGCGACGAGATCGGCTGCGCCTTCGACAAGGCCACGCACGAGGTCACCACGCCGCCGGGGTTCAAGCAGGCCTACGAGCAGTTCGTCGAGGGCGGCTGGACCGGCCTGACCGCGGCGCCGGAACTCGGGGGCCAAGGACTGCCGCATACGCTGGGCATCCCGCTCAACGAGATGGTCAACGCCGCCAACCTGGCCTGGGGCAACTTCCCGCTGCTCTCGCACGGCGCGGTCGAGGCGTTGAAGCAGCACGGCGAGGCATGGCAGCAGGAAGTCTTCCTCAAGCCACTGATCGAGGGCCGCTGGACCGGCACGATGTGCCTGACCGAGCCGCACTGCGGCACCGACCTGGGCCTGCTGAAGACGCGCGCCGAACCGAACGCCGACGGCAGCTACGCGATCACCGGCACCAAGATCTTCATCACCGCCGGCGAGCACGACCTGACCGACAACATCGTCCACCTGGTGCTCGCCAAGCTGCCCGACGCGCCTCCGGGCGCCAAGGGCATTTCCTTGTTCGTCACCCCGAAGTTCAAGGTCGGCCGCGACGGTGCCGTCGGCGAGCGCAACGCGCTGCACTGCGGCTCGATCGAGCACAAGATGGGCATCAAGGGTTCGGTCACCTGCGTGATGAACTTCGACGGTGCCCAGGGTTGGCTGGTCGGCCAGCCGCATAAGGGCCTGCAGGCGATGTTCACCATGATGAACACCGCGCGCCTGGGGGTGGGCCTGCAAGGCATCGGCCTGTCCGAGCGCGCCTACCAGAACGCGCTGCGCTACGCGCGCGAGCGCCTGCAGTCGCGCTCGCTGGCCGGCGCCAGGTTCCCGGACAAGCCGGCCGACCCGATCGTCGTGCAGCCGGACGTGCGCCGCATGCTGCTGACGATCAAGTCGCTGACGGAGGGCAGCCGCCTGCTCGCGCTGCACGCCGCCACGCTGATCGACGTCGCCCACCGCTCGCAGGATCCGGCCGAGCGCGAGCGCGCCGACACGCTGGTGAGCTTCCTGACCCCGATCTCGAAGGCCTGCCAGACCGAATGGGCCATCGAGAACACCTACCACGCGTTGCAGTGCTTCGGCGGGCACGGCTACATCCGCGAACACGGCATGGAGCAGTTGGCGCGCGACGCGCGCATCACCACGCTGTACGAAGGCACCACCGGCATCCAGGCCCTGGACCTGATGGGTCGCAAGACCGCCTCCACCCAGGCCGCCGGGCTGAAGCTGTTCCTGGCCGAGGTCGAGGAGTTCGCGCGCGCATGCGAAGGCGACGCGGCCCTGGCGGAGTTCATCAAGCCGCTGCGCGACAAGGCCAGCGAATGGGCGATGCTGACCCGCGACGTCCTGGAACGCGCCGCGAAGGATCCGGAGGAGATCGGTGCGGCCAGCTACGACTACCTGTTCTATTCCGGCTACGTGGTGCTGGCCTATTGGTGGGCGCGCAGCGTCGCCGCCGCCAACGCCTCGGCGCACGATGAGGGCTTCAAGCGCGCCAAGCTGGAAACCGCGCGCTTCTACTACGCCCGCATCCTGCCACGCACCCTGACCCATGCCGCCAACATTCGCGCCGGGGCCAAGCCGCTGATGGCACTGGACGAGGCGCTGTTCGGCTGAGCGGGGATTCGGGATTCGGGATTCGGGATTCGGGATTCGGGATTCGGGATTCGGGATTCGGGAAAAGCATCTTTGCCCGGGTCCGGTCGTCAAGCGACCTGATGCTTTGCGCGGATTTCCTGCCTCCCCTCTTCTGTGGGAGGGACTTCAATCCCGACAGGGCCTTGCCGCCGACTGTCGGGACTGAAGTCCCTCCCACAACAAACCTGGCTCAGCAGGCCTGTCGCTCTGCCAAGTCCCAAACCCGAGCCCCGACCTTCCCCCTGAACAGCCATACACAAATTGTCAACAATGGGGTATAAGCTGTCTTCCCGATGGAGACAGACACTACCTCGCGTGATCTGATCGACACCGGAGCCTGCGCAGCGCCGGTCCTTTCCGCTCCGGCGGACTTCCCTTCCCTTTCCCGCCCCGTCGGCTCGATGCGATTCCTGTCGCTCGACGCGCACGGCCGGGTGCTGGACTGGATCAACTGGCAGGACGCCGCCTGCCTGTACGCCCGCGACGCGGTGTCCTGGACCCTCGGCGAGCCCTGCCTGCAGATCCACGGCGGCATCTCGCGCGCGACCGGCGAGCGCAGCGTGCTCGAACTCCACCCGATCATCGCGGCCCGCGGCCACGCCCATGCGCGCGCGCTCGACCCGACCCCGTCGCTGACCAACACCGCGCTGTTCGCCCGCGATTCGCAGCTGTGCCTGTATTGCGGCCAGCACTTCAGCCGCCCGCACCTGACTCGCGACCACGTGATGCCGATCTCCAAGGGCGGCAAGGACACCTGGGAGAACGTGGTCACCGCCTGCTTCCACTGCAATTCGCGCAAGGCCAACCGTACCCCGCAGCAGGCCAACATGCCGCTGCTGGCGGTGCCCTACCGACCCAGCTGGATCGAGCACCTGATCCTCTCCAACCGCAACATCCTGGCCGACCAGATGGCCTTCCTGAAGGCGCAGCTGCCCCGCCAGGCGCTGCGCCGGCTCGGCTGAGGTTGCGCCGGAATCCCGGCGGGACGGGCCTCGCTTCACGCGGCGTTTTCCCGCGCGTCACCCCGCGCTGGCACCTGAACCGGTTTGCTTGCCCCACCCCGACCCGGGGGGCGAAAATGCCGCTTCAGCTGAAAGCCAAGACGATGATCGATTCCACCCGCTATCCGCGCCTGGCGCGCATCCAGACCCCCGACGACCTGCGCAGGTTCGAGGAGGCCGAGCTCCCCGCCGTGGCCGACGAGTTGCGGGCCTACCTGATCGAGTCGGTCGGCCGCAGCGGCGGGCATTTCGCCGCCGGGCTGGGGGTGATCGAGCTGACCGTCGCCCTGCACTACCTGTACCAGACCCCGGTGGACCAGTTGGTCTGGGACGTGGGCCACCAGACCTACCCGCACAAGATCCTCACCGGGCGCCGCGACAGCATCCACACGGTCAAGCAGAAGGACGGCGTGGCGCCGTTCCCCAAGCGCGAGGAGAGCGAGTACGACACCTTCGGCGTCGGCCACTCCTCGACCTCGATCTCGGCGGCCCTGGGCATGGCGATCGCGGCGCAGCAGCGCGGCGACGAGCGCAAGGTGGTGGCGGTGATCGGCGACGGCGCGATGACCGCCGGCATGGCCTACGAGGCGCTCAACCACGCCGGCGGCATGGACCCCGAGCCGAACCTGCTGGTGATCCTCAACGACAACCGCATGTCGATCTCCGAGGCGGTCGGCGGGTTGACCAAGATGCTCGGCCGCATGAGCGGCAGCCGCACCCTCAACGCGATCCGCGAGGGCGGCAAGAAGATCCTCGGCGACAAGAAGAACAGCTCGACCGCGCGCTTCGTCAAGCGCTGGGAGGAACACTGGAAAGGCATGTTCGTGCCGTCCACGCTGTTCGAGGAAATGGGCTTCCACTACACCGGCCCGATCGACGGCCACGACCTGCCGGCGCTGCTGTCCACGCTGAAGACGCTCAAGGGCCTGAAGGGGCCCAAGCTGCTGCACGTGATCACCACCAAGGGCAAGGGCTACGAGCTGGCCGAGGGCGACCAGATCGGCTACCACGCGGTCGGCCCGTTCGATCCCGAGAAGGGCCTGGTCGCCAAGGGCGGGGCGAAGAAGCCGACCTATACCGACGTGTTCGGCGACTGGCTGTGCGATGCCGCCAAGGCCGAGCCGCGCTTGCTGGGCATCACCCCGGCGATGCGCGAGGGCTCGGGCCTGGTCCGCTTCAGCAAGGAATACCCGGAGCGCTATTTCGACGTGGCGATCGCCGAGCAGCACGCGGTGACGCTGGCGGCCGGCATGGCGACCCAGGGCGCGAAGCCGGTCGTGGCGATCTATTCGACCTTCCTGCAGCGCGCCTACGACCAACTGGTGCACGACGTGGCGATCCAGAAGCTGGACGTGCTGTTCGCGATCGACCGCGGCGGCGTGGTCGGCCCGGACGGAGCCACGCACGCGGGCAACCTCGACCTGAGCTTCCTGCGCTGCGTGCCGAACATGGTGGTGATGGCGCCCGCCGACGAGGCCGAGTGCCGGCAGATGCTCACCACCGGCCTGGAATACAAGGGTCCGGCCGCGGTGCGCTACCCGCGCGGCACCGGTCCGGGCGTCGCGCCCGGCAGCGATCTCTCGACCCTGCCGATCGGCAAGGCGCAGCTGCGCGCATCCGGTTCGCGCGTGGCGCTGCTGGCGTTCGGCGCGACCGTCGCCGCCGCCGAGCAGGTGGGCCGCGAGCTCGGCCTCACCGTGGTCAACATGCGCTTCGTCCGCCCGCTCGACCGTGCGCTGGTGCTGGAGCTGGCGAAGACGCACGAGGGCTTCGTCACCGTCGAGGACAACGTGGTCGCCGGCGGTGCGGGTTCCGGCGTGTCCGAACTGCTCAATGCCGAAGGCGTGCTGCTGCCGGTGCTGCACCTGGGCCTGCCGGACGCCTTCCAGCACCACGCCAGCCGCGAGGACCTGCTTGCCGAGGCCGGCATCGATGCGGCCGGCATCCGCGCCTCGGTGCTCAAGCGCTGGCCCGCGCTCGCGGTGGCCAGCGGCCCGCTCAGCGCGGCAGGTTGATCGAGGGGCCGGACGTTATGACCTCGCATGCGCTCTATCCGTCGTTCCCGCGAAAGCGGGAATGACGAGCGGGGATCGCATCGGGAAAGCCGGCAGACCCGGCGGCCAGCCCGGACCGCCATCGACCGGTCAGGGCGCTTCCACGACGTAGCCGCGCTCCTGCAGCCGGGCCAGGTAGCCCTGCGGCGCGAGCAATTCGCTGATCGGCAGCAAGGCGAAGGTGCTCCCGTTCTTCTGCAGCGCGGCCTCGGCCAATGCCAGCCAGTGCTGCGCCAGCTTCTCGCTGAGATCGCCGTATCCCCGGCCCCTGGCGAAGCCCGATTGCGACAGGGCGCGCGTGCACACGCCGCGCGGGTCCTCGCGCGGCAGGCGGCGCAAGGCCTCGATGTCGCCCATCGCCCATGCGTTGGCGCGTTCGACCATGGTCGGCAGGTCGCGCTCGACCGCCGTCAGCACGCTGCGGAAGCATTCCACGTCGTCCATGCCGCCTGCGCGGAATTCCTTGATGGCCGCCCTGGGGTCCTCGATCTTCAGCACCAGCCGGGTCGGGGTAGGCTTGATGCCGGCCGCCTTGGCGGCCCGCTCCACCACCGGCCCGACCAGCAGCTTGCGGCCGAGACCCGATTTCTTCGCCGCCGCCTCGTACAGCTCCCCGGCCGCGACCATCGGCCGCTTCCTCTCCACGCCACGGTCGCGCCCGAGATAGTGCTGCTTCTGCACCTGCCAGCGCGCGTAGAGATCCGGCGGCAGGACGTCGCGCAGCTCGGCGCCGTCCTCGTTCTTCATCGCCTTCAGCGCCGAAGGCGCCAGCGCCAGCCTGCCGAAGAACCCGACGTCGGCGTCGAACGCCAACGCGGGCGAAAGCAGCACCTGCTGCGATTGCGCGATGGCGGACTCGACTTCGTCCGGCTTCCATTCGATATCGCTCGGCAGCGGCGACACCGTGCCCAGGATCCAAAGCACGTGCTCGCCCTTGCTGACTTTCCACAGGCCGGGACCGGGCTGCACGCCCCGCACCACCATCGCGTCCAGGTCGACGATGGCGGCCTCCCGCGCCGGCACGGGAGGCGGCTCCGCGGCCTGCGCCCCCGCGGCGAATGCCGCCAACCACAACGCGATGCCCAGTCCCTGCTTCATGCCGCTTGCGCCCTCCCCCGGCGCGATCCATGGCGATTCCGGCCGGGAAAGCTAGCCGATTCCCCGGCGGGCGGCGTTAGCGAATCGTTGCCCGGCTCAGTCGAACCACACGCCCGCCCGGCGCAATGGCGTCGCGAGCGGATCGTCCGGCGCCATCAACGCGAACCCTTCCCAGGCGAATCCCGGCGACACCGTACACGCCACCAAGGCGAAATCGCCCAACGGACGCGCCGCCTGCCACACGCCGGCCGGCACCACGCGCATCGGCTCGACGCCGCCGCCGTAGGGGCCCAGCCGTTGCCGCCGCACCGCACCGCCGTGCGCATCGAGCGTCAGCAACTCCAGCACGCCGCCCTGCTGCCAGTGCCAGCACTCGTCGCCGTCGACGCGATGCCAACGGCTCGCCTCGCCACGCGCCAGCAGGAAGCGGATGCCGGTGACGGCCGGACGCGCTCCATTGCGCACCCTCGACTCGTGGATGCGCCGGTAGTGCCCGCCTTCCGGATGCGGCTGCAGGTCGAAGCGCTCGATGAGTTCCGCGGCGATGTCGTCCATTGCCCGATCTTAGAGCGTGCCGTGGACTTCGGGGGCCTGCGCGGCGGCGCAGCCCGCCCCAGGCCCCATGGCGGGCCCCGGCGTTCCGGCTCCCGCAGCCGCATCACGCTTTGGTCTGCATCTTGCGCGACACCCGCTTGCCGGAGCGCAGGCAGACGGCGAAGAACAGCAGCAGGTCCCAGCTGTAGCGCTTGATCAGCCGCTTCGGTTCGTTGAACAGGCGGAACAGCCACTCGCCGTGCACGCGCCGCACCCAGGCCGGGGCGCGCTGGGCGTTGCCGGACAGGAAGTCCAGCAGCGCGCCCACGCCGAACACCAGCGGCGTGCGCAGCTGCGCGCCGTGCTCGACGATCCAGCATTCCTGGAGCGGGTTGCCGAACGCGACCAGCAGCACGTCGGCATCGCTGGCGTTGATGCGGTCGACCAGGTTCTCCTCGCCGGCCTGGAACTCGCGGTAGCCGTCGCAGGTGCCGACCACGTCCTGGCCCATGCCCCGCAGCAGGTCGGCGGCCTCGAAGGCGATGCCTGCGCCGGAACCGAGCAGGAAGAACCTGAGCGGACGCGGCGAGCGCTTGCACAGGTAGGGGATCAGGTCGGTGCCGTTGAGGTTCTGGGCGAAGCGGCGGCCATGGATCAGCAGCGCCCCCAGGTCCATGCCGATGCCATCGTTGACGATGCGCCAGGAAGGCCCGGTCATCCGCCCGCGCAGCGATTGGCACTTCACCACGAAGTTGGTGTTGGCGAAGCAGATCCGGCGGCGCTGCCGCCGTTCCATCGCGCGGAACAGGTCTTCCGCGAACGCCTCCTGGGTGGTGGACAACACGGGAAAGCCGCCCAGGGGCACGAGTTCGCCGACCTCGAACCGGCCACGAGCGACCGGCATGTCGCCGCTCATCGTCGATGCACGATTTCCACGGTACTTGTCAGTCATTGGGGTCACCATAGGTCATAGGGAAACGAATCCAGCAACCGCTCCTGCGCGGCGGCCAGGTCGAACGAGGCGTTCCCTCCCAACGCCAGGCACTCTTCCACCGAGCGACCCAGGTGCCATTGCGGACGCCCGGTGCCCAGGTAGTAGTCGTCGTACTTCAGGCGGTCGTCGCCATTGCCCCAATCCAGGTACACGGCGGGGATACCGTAGGCCTCGGCCAGCACGAGGCCGTGCAACGAACTGCTGATGACCAGTTCCGCGCCCAGCAGCTTGCGCACGAAGGTGATCGTCTTGACGTTCGGGAACACCAGGTGCTCCGCGTAGGCCTTGTACTTCGCCGGCGGCTCGTTGAAATGCGGCACGACCACGTAGGGCCGGCGCTGGCGCGGACCGAGCGCGTCGGCCGGGAAGAAGCGCGGCATCAGCAGGCCGGGATCGCCGTAGACCTCCGGCGCCCGGATGCCGCACTTGAGCAGCAGCTCGCGCGTGCGCGGGCCGAGCACCGCGCGCACGTCCAGATACGTTATGCCGTCGATTTCCGAAACGACCCGGCTGTCGCCGCTGCTCCCCCAGATCGTGTCGCCCTGGCGCGCGAAATGCAGGATCGATCCCGTCGCCAGCAGGCGGCGGGTCGGGTCGCGCTTGTTGATCAGCTCTTTCCCCCGCAGCGCCAGCATGGAGCTGACGATGACCTTCGACAGATGGGCGCCGACGTTGACTTCCCCGTTACGCGGCTGCCACCAGAACAATGCACGGCGCTCGGCACTTTCGAGCATGCGATGGAGCAGGGTCTTAGGCATGGCACTCGATCCTTCCGGGCGTGGGGGGGCCATCCTGGCTGTGGTGAAGGCGTACCGT
Source organism: Xanthomonas boreopolis (assembly GCA_014654535.1). Lineage (GTDB taxonomy): Bacteria > Pseudomonadota > Gammaproteobacteria > Xanthomonadales > Xanthomonadaceae > Pseudomonas_S > Pseudomonas_S boreopolis. The sequence goes on along the minus strand of BNBA01000020.1, from coordinate 67,588 downwards.
CGTCCGGGCCTGGCAGCACGCCGGACCGGGGCGGCATCCGCCCTGGACCGGCGCGCGGGAGCCGCGGCTACGGCGGTTCTTCTTTGCAGTGGACGTTTCGATGTTCATGGAGTCACCACAGGTCGTACGGGAACGCCGCCAGCAGCTGCGCCTGCAGCCGCGACAGGTCGAATGCACCATTGCCGCCGAGCTGGAGGCATTCCTCCACGCTGGCGCCGGCGTGCCAACCCGGCCTTCCCGTGCCGAGGTAGTAGTCGTCGTACTTGAAGCGGTCCTCGCCGTTGCCCCAGTCCAGGTAGACCGCCGGGATGCCGTAGGCCTCGGCCAGGATCAGCCCGTGCAGCGAGCTGCTCACGACCAGCTCCGCGCCCTGCAGCCGCGCCGCGAACGCGGCCGGCTTGCCTTCCGGGAACACCAGGTGCTCGGACCAGGCCGCGTACTTCTCGCGCGGCTCGTTGAAATGCGGCACGACCACGAAGCGGCGCGGTTCGGGCGGGCCGAGCGCATCGGCGGGAAAGAACTTCGGCATCAGCAGGCCCGGATCGCCGTAGACCTCCGGGACCGGGATGCCGCGCGCCAGCAGGAACTCGCGCGTCTTCGGCCCGCGCACCGCGCGCACGTCGAGCATGCCGAAGGCATTGCGCTCGGCCGGGATCTTGCCGTTGATGCCGCTGCCCCAGACGGTGTCGCCGGTATTGGCGAAATGCAGCACCGAGCCGATCGCGACCAGCTTGTTCCCGGTCTGGCGCTTCTCGATCAGCACCTTGTCCTGCAGCGCCAGCACGCTGGACACGATCACCTTGGACAGGTAATCGCCCATGTTGACGCGGCCGCTCTTGGGCTGCCACCAGAACAGCGCCTGGCGCTCGGCACGGTCCAGCCATTTCTGCAACAACGGGTTCGGCATCGGGTTTCTTTCTGACGGGGGGGGAGGAGGAGGAGGCCGCTGGTCAGGCGGGCGCCGTTCGCAGGCCATCGCCGCTGGCCGTCGGAGCGGCCTGCACGAGACGGGTTTCGGGATAGGCGGCAGGATCGAGCACGCGATCGGTCGTCTCCGCCCAGCTCAGGCATTGCCGGTAGCGCACGCGCGGCGCCTCCAGCGCCTTGCCGATCGCGGCGACCACCGAGTCCGCGTCGCCGGGCGTGTAGCCGAAGCGCGCGCGGTAGCCGCCGACCACGCGATGCGGGCACACCGCCGGCAGGCCGAAGAAGTCGTACTGCAACAGCTTCATCGAACTGTCGGCGAGGTAGTCCGGCACCTGCTCGGAGGCATAGGGCGCGATGCCGAAGCGCGCGTGCTTGATGTAGCGGATCGTCTCGGCGTGCTTCATCTCGCCGTAGACCACGATGTTGTCGCCGTAGTCCGGGTGCCGCCCCATGCCGGAACCGATCACGTGGAAGGTGACCTCCGGGAAAGCCCGGCCCGCCACGACGAAGAAGCCGGGATCGAACAGCATCGAGCCCACCGACACGGCATGCGTGCCCTCGCCGTAGGGCGACGGGTCGCCCAGGCTGTCCAGGTCGTGGTCGACGCCGTGCCCGACGTGGAACACGTTGTCGCGGCTGGAAATCTCCGCCGCCATCGCCGGCGACACCAGCGCGATCACGTCCATCGCCGGCGCGACCCGGTCGAAGGTCCGTTCGATCCACGACGCCACGTTGATCGTGCTGAGCCCGTCGGAAGCGCGATACACCAGGCGGGCGTTCGGATTGAGCCGCTTGGCCAGCTCGATGAAGGCGATCGCATAGCCGCTCTCGAACACGATCACGTCCGAGTCCCTGATCCAGTCCACCAAGGCGCGGGGCGGATGCGAGGCGTACCAACGGAACATGGCGTCCTCGACCGGGCGCAGCCAGGGCCGGCGCGTGTTGAACGGATGGACCGCGGTGCGCCACAGGTAGCACTCCACCCCGTTGTGTTCGACGACGCGGTTGGCGGTGTCGTCCAGGGGCAGCCGCGCATCGCCCTTCACCCGCGACAGCAGGCTGTAGCGCAGCGAGAAGAACCGGGTCTTGCCGCGGCGCGCGAGTTCGTCGGCGATGAAGTGGATGTTGGCGCGGCGCGGCGTGCGGTAGTCGTGCGCGGAAAGCACGAGATAGCGCGGGCGCCGCGGGCTCGGGACGCCGTCGGTGCGGATCGCGTTCATGGTTGGACTCCCACGGGCTGGAGACGAGCGGCGGTGTTCATCGGCGTGCTCCTCCTTCCCGCATCAGCTTGCGGATGTCGACGATGGCCATCACGTCGCGGCGGAAGGCCGGCCAGGCCAGGAACACGGCGACGCATCCCAGCGCCATCGCCGCGCAGCCGATCCCCAGCACCTGCCAGAGCGGCCCGCCGATCCTCCACGACACGTACCAGGAGAGCGCCGCCGCCGCACCGTAGCCGGCCAACGCGCGCAAGCCGTTGTTGAACAGCGCCGCGGCGGGGGCGTCGGATATCCGTCCGATCCAGACCAGCGACAGCGGCCACAGCAGCAACAGGCCGATCGAGTAGCTTGCCGCCACGCCCATCACGCCCCACCAGGAGCCGACCAGGATGCAGGCGATCAGCAGTACCCTCGACACCACCGAATAGACCAGTTGCTGCCGCATCAGGCCCTTGGCGAGGAACACCCAGTAGGCCGCGTAGGCCGCGGCCTGGAAGATGCCGCCCAGCGTCAGTACCTGGAACAACGGCACCGCGTCGCGCCACTGCTCGCCGAGCACCAGCACGATCAGCGGCAGCGCCTGGGCGCATGCGAACGCGAACAGCGCCACGATCAGGTGCACCATCACCGTCTGCCCGCGCACCAGGAACGCACCGAAGCGCTCGCGCTCGTCCTGCAACTGCGACAGCACCGGCAGCGCCACCGTCGTGGCCGGCGCATTGATCTGGTTGAGCGGCATCATCAGCAGCTGGAACGCGCGGTTGTACAGGCCGAGCGCCTCGGCCCCGGTGCGGGCACCGATGATCACCTGGCCGACGTTGCGGCTGGCGTAGCCGAGCAACTGCGCGGCCATCAGGTTCCAGCCGAAGCTGAGAAAGCCGCCCATCGCCGCATCGCGCCGGTAGCCGCGCGGCAGCCAGCGCGAACAGGCCGCGGCGATGGCCAGGTTCACGAACGCCTGCACGACCTGCTGCAGCACCAGCGCCCAATAGCCCCAGCCCAGCAGCGCGGCGGCGACGCCGGCGGCCAGGCCCACGACCTGCGCCCCGACGTCGCTCAGCGCCACTTGCCCGAACCTGAGCCCGCGGCTGAGGTGGGCGCGGTACTGCGTGGTCATGCCGTTCAGCAGGAAGGTCACCGCCAGCGCCTGCGAGATCGTCACCAGCGCCGGTTCGGCGTAGAAGGAGGCGATCGCATGCGCCGACGCGAACACCGCGACCGACAGCACCAGGCCGATGCCGCTGTTGATCCAGAACAGGTTATCGCGCTGTTCGCGGCTGACGTGGCGGGCCTGGATCGCGGCCGAGGACAGGCCGAAGTCGCGCAGGATCTCGGCCACGCCGACGATCGCGGTGACCATGGCCATCAGGCCGTAGTCGTGCGGCGTCAGCAATCGCGCCAACAGCACGATCCCGCCGAACTGCACCGCCATCTTGGCCGCCTGCCCGGCCATCGTCACGGCCGCGCCGCCGGCGGCACGCGAAGCCAGGCTTCGTGGCGGAGTGGGTGGTGCCATCGTCGAAGCCTCCGTACTCATTGCGCGGCGTCCCCGTCCAGGCCCAGCGCCTCCAGATAGGTGCGGTAATGCAGCCGGCCGATCCTCGGCCAGTCCCGCTGCGAAAGATCGGGAGCGCTGCCGCGTGGCGTGCCGCGCACCTTGTCCAGCGTGGATTCCAGCAACGCGGGCTCGAAATCGCCCTCGTACAGGAATACCCAGCCCGGGCCGACCTCCTCGGCGAGCGCGGCGTTGGATTCGCTCCACGGCGCGAGGACCGGCCGCGCCAGCGACAGCGCCAGCAGCAACGTGCCGCTGTTGTGCATCTGGCGGTACGGCAGCACCACCAGCTCGGCCTGGCTGACCTCCCTGGCCAGCACCGGCTCCTCCACGTAGGCGAGCAGCGCGCTGATACGATCGTCCTCCGCGCAGGCCCGCTCCACGCGCTCGCGCATCTGCGGCGTGGCGGGGTTGCCGACGATGCGCAGCGAAACCCCGGCCCGGCCGACGTCGCCCATCGCATCCAGCAGCGCCTCCACGCCCTTGTAGGGGCGGATCAGCCCGAAGTGGAGCAGCCTGCCCGGCACGCTCGCGGCCTGGGGCAAGCGCGCGAACCAGTCGCGGTAATGCCCGTGCAGGATCGTGTCGGTGAAAGGCGGCCGCACCGGCGTGGCGGCATTGATGCGGATCCAGCGCCGGGTCATGCGGTCCATCCACCCGAGCAACGCGCGCTCGATCGCGCCATGATCCTCGTGCGGGGCGACGTTGTGCAGGGTACGCACGATCGGCGTGCCGCCCAGCTTCAGGCGCAGCAGCAGCAGCGCGACCGCGCACTGCTTGGCCAGAGTGCCCAGGCGGGTCGGATGGCGCAGCAGGTACTCGGGCCAGTGCAGGTGCAACACGTCGTAGCGCGACAGCAGCGCGTCGCGCATCGAGAAGAACCGCGGCGTCACCCGCTCCGGCAGGGCAGCGTAGAGCTGGGTCAGGTACGGATTGGTCTTCTCCCCCGGCTGCTCGGTGGAGAACAGCACGGTGATCTCGGGAAGCGTCGCTTCGCGCGCCATCGTCATGGCATTCATCGCAGCGCCTCCTGCGGGTGCCGCTGGCCGAGCGCGCTCCGGTACTCGTCGAGGTAGCGCCCCACGACATGCCGCCAGTCGTAGCGCTCGACGTAGGCCATGGCGGCTTCGCGGCGCCGGCCGAAATCTCGCTCCAGCTCCAGCGCCAGCCGCTCCACGCGCACGGCCGCCCCGATCGGGTCGTCGCGATCGACCAGGATGCCCTGCCCCGACTCGCCCGAAAGCCGCGCGAACGGGGGAATGTCGCTCAGCACGGGAATCAGTCCCGCGCTCATCGCCTCGACCGCCGCGATCCCGAATCCCTCGTGCCGCGACAGGCAGACGAACAGCTGCGCCTGGCGCATCAGCAGGCGCAACTGCTCCTGGCTAGGCGAAACGTGCAGATCGACGTGCGCGGCCAACCCGCGGGTCGCGATGGCCGCGCGGATGTCGGCCTCGCTGAAGTCGTACTCGCGGCCGGCCACGATCAGCCGCCAGGCCGGATCGAGCGCGATCAGCGCCTTCAGCAGGTCCAGCGTTTCCATCAGGCCCTTGTTGACCGACCAGCGCCCGAAGTAGATCAGGGTGCGGCCGGGGACCTGCGCCCCCTGCCCGGCGTACTTGCCCACGTCCACGCCGTTCTCGATCACGCGCAGCCGCGCCGGGGCCACCACGCGCGAGAACATGTCGCCGTCGTTCTCGCTGGTCGCGATCACCCGGCGATAGGCCAGCGCGGAAGCGCGCGTCAGCGTGTTGAACCACACCTTCTTGAGCCTGGACGCATAGCCGGTATGGAAGAAGCCGCCATGGGTCGAGACCACCATCGGCTTGCCGTGCAGCGGCCGCGACACGGCGAGGAAGTCGTAGAAGAAATCGATGCCATGCACGTGCACCAGGTCGGCGGCCCCCAGCGCCGCCAGCACCGAGGGCGCCAGCGGGTAACGCGTGGATCCGCGATAGGGGATCCTCGTCACCGGCAGGTCCTCGTAGTGCGCCTCGCGCGCCAGCGTCGTCGCCGGTGCGGTGAACAGCCGGTCCAGCGTCACCACGCGCACGTCGTCGTCCGCCACCGCGCGATGCTGGCGCGCGATGTTGAGCACCACCTCTTCCATGCCACCGATGGAAGGATGGAACTGGCGGACCACGTGCACGACTTTCATCAGGCCTTCTCTCTCCTCCAAAACGAACGGATCAGGCGGCCGTACCCGCTGCGGCCGGCCTGGCCCCCAGCGACCACGGCGCCCACCGCATCAGCACCGCGCGCATGGGCATGCAGGCGAGCAATGCCACGACCGACACGAACAATGCCCAGGCCGGCCCCGGACCGCCGGGGCCGAAGCCACCCAGCAGCGAAGCCACCCCGGAAAGCACGAAGAACACCAGCAGATGCGTGCACAGCACCAGCAGCGTGTTGCGGCCGATCCACTGCACCCAGCGCCACCGCGCCAGCAGCTGCGCGGCGCACAGCGTCATCGCCGTCCCCAGCAGGGCCGCGACCAGGAACACGATGCGGGAGTACCCGAACTCCAGCTGGTTGATGTCCACCCGCCCGTTGCGCCAGGCCAATACCAGCCAGGGCAGGCCCAGCACCACCAGGCCCACCAGGTTGCCGGCCGGAGTGCGCGGCAGCAGCCAGCCCGCATACGAGCACAGGGCGCCCGCGGAGAAGAAGAAGAGCGCCACCGGCAGCACGTCCAGCGCGAACGGGAGCCGCAGCCCCAGTCCCGGGAACCAACCGATCCACAGCCACGACACCACGCCGGCGCCCAGCGCCATCCACCCCGGCACGACGCGCCGCCGCAGGTAAAGATAGGCCAGCGTCGTGACGAACAGGGCCGGCAGGAACCACAACGCCGGCTGCACGTACAACTCGGGCCCGATGCCGCTCACCAATCCCTGCAGCGGCTCCCACCAAGGCCGGTCGCCCCAGCGCGCGGCCTTCTCGCCGATGTTGCGGGTCAGCAGCCAGTACGCGTAGCCCAGCGCGAAGAAGCACACGTACGGCACCAGCAGCGTGCGGGCGAGCTTCTTCCACGCCTTCCAGCCCGCGCGCGCCGACCCATGTCCCTCCCCCACCCAGCCGGAGACGAAGAAGAACAGCGGCACGTGGAAGCTGTAGACCAGGATCGTGAATGCCTGCGGTATGCCCTTGGCGTGGCCGAGCACCACCAGCACGATGGCCAGGGCCTTGGCGGCGTCGATCCTGAGGTCGCGCACGCGCACCGGCGTCGCCGCACGGTGTGCCGGGAGGACCGCGTTCCCCACCCGCAGCACGTCGCTCATGGCAGCGCCCCCGCCGGAACGTGGTCCTTCCCTCCGGCGATGGACGTGGGCGAGCGTACGGCCCTGTCCGCCCGCATCGCGCTCGCCGCCGGCATGGCCTGCATCTGCCACAGGCAGCCGCAGGCGAACCACCACAGCGCCGATGTCTTGATCGAGAAATAGCCGTTGGACACCAGCAGGCTCAGCGCGAAGGCGAAGATCGCCAGGTTCTTGAACAGTTGCCCCTCGCGCGTGGGCAGCGTCAGCAGGAAGGAATAGGCCAGCAGGAACGCCAGCACGCCGACCACCGACTGCGATGCGATGAAATAGGAGATGCCGCTGTCGAAGTAGCGGTACGCCGCCCCGGGATCCAATCCCATCCACGTCGCGAACGGGAGATGGTTGATGGAATCGACGGTGAAGAAGATCCGGCCGAGCGTGGTGTCCTCGTACGCGGTGATGCCCGAGACCCAGACCAGCAGCCATCCTCCGGCCAGCACCAGGAAGAACAGCAGGAACGCCAGGCGCTGATCGAGTCGCAACAGGAACGGCGCCAGCAGCAGCATCAGCACGCAGGTGCCGGCGGCGAGCCGTCCGTCCGAGGCGACGATCAGAAAGCCGATCAATCCGATCGACAACAGCAGTGCCGGCGGCTTGAACCAGCGCGCGAACGCCAGCACGATCGCCGCGAAGAAGATGATGTAGTTGCCCATCGTCACCGGCTCGACGAACACCGAAGAGGCGCGCGGCAGGTTGGAACCCGGCAGGAAGTTGCGCTCGCCCGGCCGCGTGGCGCTGACGTAGAGATTGCTGTCCTGGTTCCAGAAACCCTCGGCGCTGGCGCCGCGGGCGTTGACGAAGTAGCTCTTCGGGTTGACGACGTCCCCGTACACGTCCGGCGTGGCGAGCTCGAACAGGGCCACCAGCGCCACCACCACGGTCATACGCAGGAACAGCTTGGGCAGGGAGCCGCGGTACGACGCGCCCAGGACGAGGAAGGCGAAGGCGATCAGCGCGTCGCGGAAGAACTTGGGATCCACCTGCCAGGAGAACAGGAACCGCACCAGCATCAACGCCACCACCAGTCCGAGCCCGCTCACCACCAGCGCCAGCCGCCTGCGCTCCAGCGACCAGATCCCGATCGCGAAGCAGGCCGCGTAGATCAGGAACTCGACGGCATACGTCATCGCCGGCCGGACCGTGAACACCTTCGCGTTGATCACGGCCAGCACGATGTTGTAGCCCACGGCCAGCAACATCAGCACCTCGATGCCGAAGTTCATCCAGCGCGTGCGCCCCAGCCGCGCGGTCTCCGCCGCGGCCACCGGGGTTTCCGGCGGTCGCGGCGGTCCTGGCGGGGCGCTGGCGGGGTGCCCTTTCTCCATGGCCGTCAGTAGGCGTTCTTCTGGCCGAGCACGCGTACCGCGGTCAGCACGATGATGCGGATGTCCAGCCACAGCGACCAACGGCGGATGTAGTCTAGGTCGTACTGGATGCGCTTCTTCATCGTCCGCAGGTCGGGGGTCTCGCCGCGGAAGCCGTTCACCTGCGCCCAGCCGGTGATGCCCGGCTTGACGTAGTGGCGCTGCATGTAGCGGTGGATCAGCTTCTCGTAATGGGTATTGTGCTGGGCCGCGTGCGGGCGCGGCCCGACGATCGACATGCTGCCGCCCAGCACGTTGAAGATCTGCGGCAGCTCGTCCAGGCTGGTCCTGCGCAGGAAGGCGCCGAAGCGGGTGATGCGCGGGTCGTTGCGCGTGGCCTGCACGATCTGCGGGCCGCTGTCGTCATGCACGCGCATCGAGCGGAACTTCATCATGTGGAACTCGCGCCCGCCCAGGCCGTTGCGGCGCTGGCGGAAGAACACCGGGCCGGGCGAGCTCAGCTTCACGCCGACGGCGATCGCCAGCATCAGCGGCCACAGCAGCATCAGCGCCAGCACCGCCACGATCTTGTCCTGCAGGGCCTTGGCCACCACGAAATAGTTGTCGCGGTCCACGCCGCCCTGGCGCAGGTTGATCACCGGCACCGTGCCGATCTGCTCGGCCGACTGGTTGAGCATGCCGAAGTCGAACAGGTCCGGCACCAGCTTGACGTTGATCGGGTAGCGTTCGAGCTTCTCGAGCAACTGCTTGATCCTGTCGCGCTCGCCCAGCGGCAGCGAGATCCAGACCTGCTCCACGCGGTTCTGGTCGAGATAGGCCACCAGTTCGTCAGGCGCGCCGAGGCACGGGATCGCGGAGCGCTCTTCCGGCAGCGCCAGGTCGTAGCGGCTGGTGAAATAGCCCACCACGTTCATGCCGACCCACGGGTTGCGGTCCAGGTAGCGATGGATCTTCAGCACCGGGTGGCGCAACCCGACCACGACGACGCGTTGCACGTCCATGCCGCGCGCGCGCAGGCGGTTCAGGAACGTGCGCAGGCCGGTGCGCGCCAGCACCAGCACGGCCAACCCGCCGGCGAACCACAGCCCGATCCAGAGCCGCGACACGGCCTGGCCGAACTGGACGATGAGCGCATGCACGGAGAACAGCGCGAAGATGCCGGCGAACGCCGCGCCGAGCACCAGCAGCTCCTTGCGCAGGCCACGACCGCGCCAGCTCCGGTACAACGGGAACACCGCGAAGCAGATCACCGCGTACAGCAAGGTGGTGCCGATCGCCACGCGATAGGCGGCCTCCGGCACCCAGGTACCGTAGAGCACGCGGTACGCCGCCAGGCCGGAGGCGACGACGACGGCGAGATCGAGCACCCGCAGGGCCAGGTCGGCCGCCGCCGAGTATTTCGAGAGGAGACGTCGCGACGAAGACGTGTAGGTCGCACTACTGAGGTCTGCCAAGAGCATGGGGTGGTCCTCCAAACCCGTCGGCCGGCATGCAGGGGGACACGCCGGTTTACCGGGTCTCGATTCGTCTGTCGCACACCGCTGCGGCGCCCCTAACACCGACCCCAGGCCATGCGACAGCCCTTCGACAATCAACAGATCAAACGTTCAACACGCGGACTCGCAGGGTAATGGAATGCCTCCTCTTCTCGCCGGATCGCACTTCATCATCGTCAGTTCCTGTTACCGAAGCTGTACCTCGCGGAGCTGCGTTCATCGACGTCACCGCTGTTCCTCGCGCAGGAAATACCGGAGCAACGCGAACGCCACCGCGATGAATGCGCCGAAGATGAACCCGATCGCCAGGTTCAGCGGCCACTTCGGCGAGGAAGGCTTACTGGGAACGTCGGCCACGTCGACGATCGAGACGTTGTTGCTGCCGATGTTCCCGGCCACGCCGATCTCCTTGTAGCGCTGCAGCAAGGCATCGTAGAGCTGCCGGTTGGTATCGGCCTCGCGCTTGAGCATGTTGTAGCGGATGCTGCGCGACTGCAGGTCCAGCTCGTCGCCCTTGAGGCTGGCGATCCGGCTTTCGAGCAATTGCTCCTGCCGGCTCGCGGCGTCGTAGGCCGCCTTGAGCGAACCGCGGATGTTCAGCACCTCGCGGTTGATCTGGCGCTGCAGCTCGTCGCGCTGCGACTGCAGCCGCTGCATCTCCGGATACTGCGGCTTGAAGGTCGCCAGCTTCTGCTGGTACTCCGCGTCGATCTTGGCCTGTTCGGCGCGCAGGGTCTGGATCAGCGGGTTGGCGATCGTCTGCGGCAGGCTCATGCCGTCACCGGCCGCGGCCTGCCGCCAGGCCGCTTCCGCCTTGATCCGCGCGTCCTGCGCCGAAGCGAGCATCGCATTCAGCTCGGTAAGGTTCTGCGCCGGCAACGACGGCTTGTCCTCGCCGACGGACACGATCTTCTCCTGGCTCGAGTAATCGACCAGGTTCTTCTCCGACTCCTCGACCTTGCCGCGCAACTGCTCCAGCCGCTCGGACAGGTACTTGGTCGCGAACGCGGACGCGCGCAGCCGCCGTTCCTGGTTGCTGACGATGAACACGCGCGCATAGGCGTTGGCGATCTTGGCAGCCAGCGCCGGATCGGGCGAATCGAAGTTGATGTAGACCAGCCGCGAGTTCAGCACCGGCTCGATGTCCAGCCCGGCCAGCAGCACCGGGGTCAGCACGCGCTCGGCGATGCTCTGCCGGCTCACCAGTTCCCCGCCGCGTTCGCGCCTGGCCGACTGCACCTTGTCCACGGCCTCGTCGACCAGCGGCTTGAAGGCCGGCTCCTGATCGAGCTTCGCCTCGCGGATGACCGCGCGCGCGAGCGAGCGGCTCTGCAGCAGCTGGTACTGGGTCTGGTAGAAGTCCTTGTCCTGCGGCGACTCCACCGGCATCAGGCTTTCGACGTTGACCACGTTGAGCGTGTCGCGCTCGATCTGCAGCGTGCTGCTCGCGCGATAGCTCGGGGTCAGCATGAACGTCGCCAGCGCCACCAGCGCCACGATCGCCACGGTGATCAGCACGATCAGCCAGCGCTGGCCGTAGAGCGCCTGCCAGTAGTCGCGCAGGCCCATGTCCGCCGGTTGCAGGTGCCCATGCGGCACGGAACGATGTTCGGGATGGATGCTCATCGGTAGGCGCGCCACACCATGACGAAGGGAGTCAGCTCGAGCACGGTGCGCAACAACAGCCGCGCGTCGGAGCGATAGACGACCACGATGTCGCCGCCGTAGATCTCCGGATCGGGCGCCTTGCCCTCCTCGATGTCGGTCAGGTCGAACCGCGCGACCATCTTCTGGCCCTGCACGGTGCGGAACACGATGATGTTGCGCCGGCTCGCCACGCTGCTCACGCCCTTGGCCTGCGACAGCGCCTGCTGCAGCGTGAGGTTGGAACCGACGACGGGATAGATGCCCGGCTCGTCCACCGCGCCGGTCACGGTGACGCGGCGCCCGTTGGCTTCCTGCACGAAGACCGAGACCTGCGGGTCCTGCAGGTAGCCCGCGCGATAGCGATCGGCGATCTGCTTCTCCAGTTCCACCACGCCCACGCCGGACGCCTGCACCTCGCCGATCAGCGGCAGCGTGATGTGGCCCTGGTTGTCCACGCGCACCGTGCGCTCCAGGTCGTCGACCTGGAACACCTTCACCAGCAGCAGGTCGCCAGGGGCCAACCGGTACTCGGGCTGCACCGTAGACAGCGCGAGCGGATCGGGCTCCGGCAGCTGGCTCGCCATGTGCGAGGTCGTGCTGCATGCGCCCAGGAGTATCGAGCAGATCAGGGCCAGGCACGCGCCTTGTCCGGGTCTTCCGATCGGTGTCTTCATGCGTCGCGTCTATCCGCCTTTGTTGGGTGGGGTTCGGGAACTCCGGCACCCTTCGGCCGACGCCGGTGCGCCAGTCGAAACGGGTGTCTACGGAGGATTTCCGATTCCGGCACTCCCGGCCGGAACCAACAACGGAGCTACGTGTTGCGCCGCACTATGGCACAGAAAAGATGTCCTGCAATGCTCTCGCGTCGATTTTTTGACGCGCGTTGTAGGCAGGGTTCAAGTTCGTTCCCGAGGCCTTCACGCCGCATGAATATCCATGCGAAGAAAGCGTGGCGAAAGCTGTGCGCATCGAACGACCGCGATCACACATTCACGTATTCACCACATGAAGCTGCGACGTTTTGCGCACTTCGCTGCATTGATCCGCGCGTCGCGGACGGCCGCGCATCCGGTCATGGGCAATGTGCGCGGCATGTCTCAATCCATGCCGATGGCGAGGGCGCGTTGCGCAACTCGGCCGATGGAACGCGCATCGGTGCGGAGCCGACGCCCCCGCGCGGGAGAACTGCGCATGCGGTTGCGCGCCCGACCGCCAAACGAAAACGGCGGCCTGCACGATGCAGGCCGCCGCTTCGATGGTTTGGTCGGGGTAGCCGGATTCGAACCGACGACCACCAGTCCCCCAGACTGGTGCGCTACCAGGCTGCGCTATACCCCGGAAGGTGTCCCGCTTCTCGGCGGGCTGGCGATTATAGCGGCTTTGTGAAGGCTTTTCCTAGCTCGCCCGGCACGTTCAACGCCGCAACAGCTGCAGGACTTCCTCGAGCTCCATCCGCACCTGCCGGATGATCTGGTTGCTCAGCGCGGATTCCTGGCGGGCGCCCTCGCCTTCCAGGCGCAGGCGCGCGCCGCCGATGGTATAGCCCTGTTCGTAGAGCAGGCTGCGGATCTGGCGCACCATCAGCACGTCGTGGCGCTGGTAGTAGCGGCGGTTTCCGCGACGCTTGACCGGTTCCAGGCTCGGGAACTCGGTCTCCCAGTAGCGCAGCACGTGCGGCTTGACGTCGCACAGCTCGCTGACCTCACCGATGGTGAAGTAGCGCTTGGCCGGAATCGGCGGAAGTTCGCGGTTACTGCCCGGATCCAGCATATGCCTCCACCCGCTCCTTGAGCTTCTGGCCCGGACGGAAGGTGACCACCGTGCGGGCGGAAATCGGAATCTCCTCGCCGGTCTTGGGATTGCGACCGGGCCTCTGGTTCTTGCGACGCAGGTCGAAGTTGCCGAAACCGGACAGCTTCACCTGCCGCCCCTGCTCCAGCGCGTCGCGCAACACGTCGAAGAACGCGTCCACGAACTCCTTGGCTTCGCGCTTGTTCAGACCGACCTCGTCGAACAACCGTTCGGCCATTTCCGCTTTCGTCAATGCCATCACATCCCCCAGCCTACCGCCTCAACCACGGATCCGGGCGCGGTGCTCGCGCTCGATGACGGTCACCACCTCGTTCACGACGGCATCCACGTCTCGGTCGGTCAGAGTGCGCGAGTTATCCTGCAAAATCAAGCCCATAGCCAGACTCTTGAAGCCCGGCTCGACCCCCGTGCCGACGTAGCGGTCGAACAGCTGGACCTCGCGCAGCAGCGGCCCGACCGCCCCGCGCACCGTGGCCTCCAGGGCGGACCAGTCCACCGCCTCCGGCACCAGGAAGGCCAGGTCGCGGCGCACCGAGGGATAGCGCGACAGTTCGGCCGCCCGCGGCAGCGCGCGCCGCGCCAGGGCCTCGAACTCCAGCTCGAAACCGAACACGTCCATGTCCAGGTCCAGCGCCCGCGCCAGGCGCGGATGCAACTGGCCGATCCAGCCGATGCGCTCGCCGTCGCGGTAGACGTCGGCGGAACGGCCCGGATGGCCGAACGGGCGGTCCGAACGGCGGTACTCGAGCTGAGCGCCGGACGCCGCGGCCAGCGATTCCAGGTCGCCCTTCAGGTCGTGGAAATCGACCTTGCGCGCCGGCTCGCCCCATTGCAGGGCCTGGGCATCGCCGCAGACCGCTGCCGCCACGCACAGGCGCTCCACCGGCGCGGCACCGGCCTCGGCCGCGCGCGAGAACACCTTGCCCAGCTCGAACAGGCGCACCCGGCCCAGCTGGCGGGCGGCATTGCGGCCCAGCGCCGCCACCAGGCCCGGCAGCAGCTGCGGCCGCATCACCGCCAGCTCGGCCGACAGCGGGTTGGCGAGCGGGACGGTATCGGCCTCGAGCTGCCAGTGCCCGAGCAAGCCGGCATCGACGAAGGCGTAGTTGATGGTCTCCTGCAGGTCGCGCGCGACCAGCTGGCGGCGCGCGTTCCACTCGTCCACCCGCGTCTCGGTCGGCATCGCGACGCGCGCGGCGCCCCCGGGCAGCGTGGTCGGGATATTCCCGTAGCCGTGGATGCGCGCCAGTTCCTCGATCAGGTCTTCCTCGATCGCGATGTCGAAGCGGCGGCCCGGCGCGGTCACCTGCCAGCCATCGCCGGAGGCGGCCACCTGCATGCCCAGGGCGCGCAGGATGCGCTCCACCTCGGCGTCCTCGATGGCGATCCCCAGCACGCGCGCGATGCGCGCGCGGCGCAGGCCGATCGGCTGCGGCCTGGCCAGGACCTGCTCGCGCACGGCCTCGACCACCGGCCCCGGCACGCCGCCGGCCACGTCCAGGATCAGCCGGGTGGCGTACTCGATCGCCATGCGCGGCAACTGCGGGTCCACGCCGCGCTCGAAGCGGTGCCCCGCGTCGGTATGCAGCCCCAGGCGGCGGCTGCGGCCGATGATCGCCGAGGGAACCCAGTGCGCCGCCTCCAGGAAAACGCGGGTGGTGGCGGTGGTGACACGGGTATCCGCGCCGCCCATGATGCCGCCCAGCGCGACGGCGCGTGCGCCGGCCCCGCCCTGGCTGTCGGCCACGACGAGGAACTCCTCGTCCAGGCTGACGGTGCGCTCGTCGAGCAGCTTGACGGTTTCCCCGGCGCGCGCGGGACGCACCACCACCGGACCCTGCAAGGTGTCGCGGTCGAAGGCATGCATCGGCTGGCCCAGTTCCAGCATCACGTACTGGGTGACGTCGACCAGGAAACTGATCGGGCGCAGGCCCGCCCGGCGCAGGCGCTCGGCCATCCACAGCGGCGTCGGCCGGCCGGCATCGACGCCATCGATGGCGCGGCCGACGAAACGCGGCACGCGCGCGCCCGCCTGGAGTTCGACCTCCAGGCGGCTGTCGCTCTGCGCGGGCACCGGTTCGGCCTGCAAGGGATTGACGGTGCTGCCGGTGGCTGCCGCCACGTCGTAGGCGATGCCGCGCACGCTGAAGCAGTCGGCGCGGTTCGGGGTGAGCTTGATCTCGATGCTGGCGTCGGGCAGCCCCAGGTACTCGGCCAGCGGCTGGCCGACCGGCGCGTCGTCCGGCAACTCGAACAGGCCCGACCCGTCGCTGTCCAGGCCCAGTTCCCTGGCCGAGCACAGCATGCCGTTGGACTCCACGCCGCGCAGCTTGGCCGGCTTGATCTTCAGCTCGCCGACCTGGGCGCCCACCAGCGCCAGCGGCGCGACCAGCCCGGCGCGCGCGTTCGGCGCACCGCAGACGATCTGCAACGGCTCGCCCTGCCCGGCATCGACCTTGCAGACCTGCAGCCGGTCGGCTTCCGGATGGCGGACCGCCTCGACGATGCGCGCCACCACCACCTGCTGCAGGCCCTCGCCGAGCGCGGCGACCTCTTCGACCTCCAGGCCGATGGCGGTCAACACCGCGCTCAGTTCATCGCGCGAGGCGCTGGTCGGGACATGGCTGCGCAACCAATTTTCGGAGAATTTCATGGTCTTTCCGGGACTCGGGACTGGGGACCCGGGATTCGGAGGGGCTGGCTCGCGGACCGGCAGCAGCAGTAGCGCTTCTGCGAGTCCGAGCCCCGTCCCGAGTCCCGGACGTGATTCAGGCGAACTGGCGCAGGAACCTCACGTCGTTCTCGAAGAACGCGCGCAGGTCGTTGACGCCATAGCGCAGCATCGCGAAGCGCTCCACGCCCAAGCCGAACGCGAAGCCGGTGTAGCGCTCCGGGTCTATGCCGCAGTTCTTCAGCACGTTCGGGTGCACCATGCCGCAGCCGAGCACCTCCAGCCAGCGCGTGCTGCCGTCCGGCTGCTGCCAGGCGATGTCCACCTCGGCGCCCGGCTCGACGAACGGGAAATAGCTGGGACGGAAGCGCATCTCGAAGTCGCGCTCGAAGAACGCGCGCACGAACTCCGACAGCGTGCCCTTCAGGTCCGCGAAGGTCGAATGCTCGTCGACCAGCAGGCCTTCGATCTGGTGGAACATCGGCGAATGGGTCTGGTCGCTGTCGCTGCGGTAGACCTTGCCGGCGGCGATCATCCGCAGCGGCGGCCGGTGCGCGTCCATGTAGCGCACCTGCACGCCGGAGGTGTGGGTGCGCAGCAGGCGGCCGTCGCCGAAGTAGAAGGTGTCGTGCATCGCCCGCGCGGGATGGTGCGGCGGGAAATTCAGCGCCTCGAAGTTGTGCCAGTCGTCCTCGATCTCCGGGCCGTCGGCCAGCTCGTAGCCGAGCCGCCCGAAGATCTCGGCGATGCGCTCCAGCGTGCGGGTGACCGGGTGCAGGCCGCCGCGCTCGCCGCGCCGGCCCGGCAGGGTCACGTCGATCCGCTCGCCGGCCAGGCGCGCATCCAGCGCGGCGTCCTCCAGCACCGCGCGGCGCTCGCCGAGCGCGGTCGAGACGGCATCGCGGACCACGTTGATCGCCTCGCCGGCGGCCTTGCGCTGCTCGGCCGGCAGCGCGCCCAGCTGCTTGAGCTGCGCGGTGATGCTGCCGCTCTTGCCCAGCAGCGCGACGCGCAGCGCCTCCAACTGCTCGGGATTCTGCGCGGCGGCGATGTCCGCCAGCGCCTGACTGCCCAGGGTCTCGATGTCGCTCATGGATTCCGGCATCCGTTTGCCTCAAAGAAAAAGGGGAAGGGCTCGCGCCCTTCCCCCGGATTTCGGCGATGTTTCCCTAGCAAGAGCCCGCGCACGGAGGCGCGGGTTCCCGCGAGGGGACTCGCACTCAAGCCGCCAGCGCGCCCTTCGCCTTCTCAGCCAGCGCGGCAAAACCGGCCGCGTCGTGCACGGCGATGTCCGCCAGCACCTTGCGGTCCAGGGTGATGCCGGCCTTCTGCAGGCCGTTCATGAAACGGCTGTAGCTCAGGCCGTTGATGCGGGCGGCCGCGTTGATGCGGGTGATCCACAGCGAGCGGAAATTGCGCTTCTTCTGCTTGCGGCCGATGTAGGCGTACTGCTGCGCCTTGATGACCGCCTGCTTGGCGACGCGGAAGACCTTGCGGCGGGCGTTGTAGTAGCCCTTCGCCAGGGTCAGGATCTTCTTGTGACGGCGGCGCGCCTGCACGCCACGCTTGACTCGTGCCATTGTTCAGTCCTCAGAGGTAGGGAAGCATGCGGTCCAGACGGCCTGCGTCTTCTGCGCGGACGTGGTTCGTCTGACGCAGGTTGCGCTTCCGCTTGGTCGCCTTCTTGGTGAGGATGTGGCTACGATTGGCGTGGCCGGCCTTGTACTTGCCGGAGGCGGTCTTGCGGAAACGCTTGGCCGCCGCCCGGTTGGTCTTGATCTTGGGCATTGCTATGTCCTTGATGGTGTATGTCACTGACGAGGGCGGTGGCCTTGCCACGCTTTCCGTCCTTGCCCCGGCCTGCTTGTAAGCCCCTGTTCCCCAAGGGAACGGAGCCGGTCCTGTACCGCTCGCGCGGCACCCCGACGAATCGGAGCCGTCTATCATGCCAGATTGCGGAATGTCTTGCAAATCAGCGCATTGGCGCCGGCGCCCCGGTGCGGGACACGGGCGGCCACGCGGGTCCCGCCCCGCCGGATCCCCGCACGGGACGTGCGGGCACCGGCCGGGGGCGCGCCCTCAAGACTTCTTCTTGGGGGCGATCATCATGACCATCTGGCGCCCTTCCAGGCGCGGGCGCGACTCGATGACGATCTCGTCGCCCAGGTCGGCCTCGATCCGCGCCGCCATCTCGCGGCCCAGCTCCTGGTGGCTCATCTCGCGGCCACGGAAGCGGATGTTGACCTTGACCTTGTCGCCCTCCTCCAGGAAGCGGCGCATGTTGCGCAGCTTGATCTGGTAGTCGCCCTCGTCCGTGACCGGACGGAACTTGAGCTCCTTGATCTCGACCTGCTTGGTCTTCTTCTTGGCCTCGTTGGCCTTTTTCTGCTGTTCGAACTTGAACTTGCCGAAATCCATGATCTTGCAGACCGGCGGATCGGCCTGCGGCTGGATCTCGACCAGGTCGAGGCCTTCGTCCTCGGCCATCGACAGCGCTTCGTCGCGCGACAACACGCCGACCATTTCGCCGTTGCTGCCGATCACGCGCACGCGCGGCACACGGATTTCATGGTTCCTGCGGTTCTGTTTGTTGTCAGGGGTACTGATTGTTGCAATCTCCCAGGGGAATCGAACCGGCACTTCCGGATCATCCAGACCGGCCGGGGTTGGCTTAGGCTGCCTGCTCTGCCCGTAGGCGCTCGATGAAGGCGGAGACCGACATCGTCCCCAGGTCCTCGCCCGACCGCGTCCGCACAGCGACCGCGCCATTTTCCTTCTCGCGGTCGCCGACCACCAGCAGGTATGGCACGCGTTGCAGCGTATGCTCGCGAATCTTATAGCCGATCTTCTCGTTCCGCAAATCGGCCTCGACCCGGAAGCCTTGATTTGCAAGGGTTTTCCGGACCGACTCGACGTATTCGGCCTGCGCGTCGGTGATATTGGCCACCACCGCCTGCACCGGGGCCAGCCAGGCCGGGAACGCACCGGCATGGTGCTCGATCAGGATGCCGATGAACCGCTCCATCGAGCCGACGATGGCCCGGTGCAGCATCACCGGATGCCTCTTCTGGCTGTTTTCGTCGACGTATTCAGCTCCGAGGCGCTGCGGCATCATGAAATCGACCTGCACCGTGCCCAGCTGCCAGGTCCGGCCGATCGCGTCCTTCAGGTGGTACTCGATCTTCGGGCCGTAGAAGGCGCCCTCGCCCGGCAGTTCCTGCCAGCTCACGCCGTTGCGGCTCAACGCCGAGCGCAGCGCGGCCTCGGCCTTGTCCCAGGTCGCATCGTCGCCCAGGCGCTTTTCCGGGCGCAGCGCGATCTTGATCTGGATGTCGTCGAAGCCGAAGTCGGAATAGACCTTCAGCGCCTGCTGGTGGAACGCGGTGACCTCGGCCTCGATCTGCTCCTCGGTGCAGAAGATGTGGCCGTCGTCCTGGGTGAAGCCGCGCACGCGCAGGATGCCGTGCAGCGCGCCGGACGGCTCGTTGCGGTGGCAGGCGCCGAACTCGCCGTAGCGGATCGGCAGGTCGCGGTAGCTGTGCAGGCCCTGGTTGAACACCTGGACGTGGCCCGGGCAGTTCATCGGCTTGACCGCGTAGGTGCGCTTCTCCGACTCGGTGAAGAACATGTTCTCCTGGTAGTTGTCCCAGTGGCCGGACTTCTGCCACAGCGACACGTCCAGGATCTGCGGGCAACGCACCTCGCCGTAGCCGCTCTCGCGGTAGACCCGGCGCATGTACTGCTCGACCACCTGCCAGATCGCCCAGCCCTTGGGATGCCAGAACACCAGGCCCGGGCCTTCCTCCTGCAGGTGGAACAGGTCCTGGGCCTTGCCGATCTTGCGGTGGTCGCGCTTCTCGGCTTCCTCGATGCGCTGGATATAGGCGTCGAGCTGCTTCTTGTCGGCCCAGGCGGTGCCGTAGATGCGCTGCAGTTGCTCGTTCTGCGCGTCGCCGCGCCAGTAGGCGCCGGAGATGCGGGTCAGCTTGAACGCCTTCAGGAAGCGCGTGTTCGGCACGTGCGGGCCGCGACACATGTCCACGTATTCCTGGTGGTAGTACATGCCCATCGCCTTGACGTCCTCGGGCATGTCCTCGATCAGGCGCAGCTTGTAGTCCTCGCCGCGCGCCTTGAAGATCTCGACCACCTCGGCGCGCGGGGTCATCTTCTTGACCACGTCGTAGTCCTGGGCGATCAGCTCGGCCATGCGCTTCTCGATCGCGGCCAGGTCTTCCGGCGTGAACGGGCGCTCGGAGTAGATGTCGTAGTAGAAGCCCTCGGCGATCACCGGGCCGATCACCATCTTCACGTCCGGGTACAACTGCTTGACGGCGTGGCCGACCAGGTGGGCGCAGGAGTGGCGGATGATCTCCACACCCTCCTCGTCCTTGGCGGTGATGATGCGCAGGCTGGCATCGTGGTCGATGACGTCGCTGGCATCGACCAGCACGCCGTCCACCGAGCCGGCGATGGTGGCCTTGGCCAGGCCGGCGCCGATCGACTGGGCGACCTGCATGACGGAAACGGGACCTTCGAATTCGCGGCGGCTGCCGTCGGGGAGCGTGATGGTGATCATGGCGGGGAGGAACTCGATGCCTGGCCGGGGCCGGCGGGGTTGCGTTCGGAAAGCCGCGCGAAGGCGCAGCTCTGTTCAGGGACCCACAAAAAAAGGCGCCGGAAGGCGCCTGTGCGGGGCCTGCGGCATGGGTCAGCGGTGGGCGGTGGTAGTGCTCATGTCGCACGCTCGGCCGGCGTTTCCGCGGGCCACCTTGTCCGTACAGGAGGGTGATCCCGGCAATGGTAAACCAATCCCGGCGGCGGTGCGCGACGTGGCATGATGCCTGACCCGTTCCGTGCCTTCGGCCGCCATGACCATCAAGGGCAAGCCCACCTCGCTCGACATCGCCTACCTGGCCGGGGTTTCCCAGCCGACGGTGTCGCGGGCGCTGCGCGGCAGCCCGATGGTCAACCCGGAGACCCGCAAGCGGATCCTGGAGATCGCCCGGCAGCTGAACTACAAGGTCGACAAGAACGCCTCCAGCCTGCGCCTGCGCAATGCCGGGACCCTGGCGTTGCTGTTCTTCGAGGACCCGACCCCGGACGATTCGCTGATCAACCCGTTCTTCCACTCGATGCTGGGCTCGATCACCCGCGCCTGCGCGATGCGCGGCTACGACCTGCTGGTGTCGTTCCAGCAGCTGTCCACCGACTGGCACGCCGACTACGAGGACAGCCACAAGGCCGACGGGCTGATCCTGCTCGGCTACGGCGACTACCTGGAGGCCCGGCACCGGCTGCAGCAACTGGTCGAACAGGGCACGCACTTCGTGCGCTGGGGCGCCGCCCTGCCCGACCAGCCCGGCATCTCGATCGGCAGCGACAACTTCCAGGGCGGGCTGGACATTACCTGCCACCTGATCGAGCGCGGCCGCCGCCGGATCGCCTTCCTCGGCCATGCCTCGAACCACTACCCGGAGTTCTTCGAGCGCTGGCGCGGCTATCGCGAGGCGTTGGAAAGCGCCGGGCTGTCGGCGGATGCCGCGCTGCAGGCCGATGCGATCACCACCGAGCAGTCCGGCTACGAGGCGGCCGCGGAGCTGCTGGCGCGGGGCGTGCCGTTCGATGCGATCTGCGCCGCCAGCGACCTGATCGCGATCGGGGCGATGCGGGCGCTGCGCGAGCGGGGCCTGCGCGTGCCGCAGGACGTCGCGGTGACCGGGTTCGACGACATCCCGATCGCCGGCGCGATGGCGCCGGCCCTGTCCACCGTGCAGCAGGACACCAAGCAGGCCGGCGCACTGCTGGTGGAGAGCCTGATCGCGCTGATCCGGGGCGAACCCGCGGAGAACCGCACCATTCCGACCCGGCTGGTGCTGCGCGATTCGTCGCAGGCCGGCTAGCTAGCCCGCGCGCGCCGGTTCGCGGCGGCTACCGCGCATCGCGCCGGTCGCGCTCGGCCTGGGCCTGCATCTGCAGGTCCAGCTGCCGGACCAGTGCCGGCTCGGTCACCGCGGCATCCAGCACGAACACCTTGACGTCGTGCGGCGCCACCTCGGCTTCCAAGCTCCGGCCGGCCTCGAACGCGCCGCCGTCCAGCGCGTCGCGCCAACGCCCCGCCTGCAGGTAACGGTCGACCCGGAAGCGATGTGGCGCATCGCCCTTGTTGAGCAGCACCAGCGCGGTCTGGGCCTGGCCGCCGTGCTGGTAGACCCGGTAGAAGGCGGCCTGATCGCCCCGCAGCGCCACGTCGACCTGCAGGCCGCGCTGCAGCGCGGGCGTGGTTTCGCGCAGGCGGGCGATCCGCCGCAAGGGCGCGAAGATCGGGCTCTGCGGGGCGATGTCGACGCGCTCCTGGCCGAAGTAGGCGCGGTTGCCGGCATGCTCGGCGCGGCCGCGCATGAAGCCGGTCTCCGAGCCGTAGTAGATCACCGGGATGCCGCGCGCCGTGAACAGCCAGTTGTGCGCGTCGATGAAGCCGTGGTCGTCGGCATCCAGGCGCGCCATGTCGTGGTTGTCGTAGAAGGTCATCAGTTCGTACGGATTGCGATACGGGCCGTCCTGCAGGAACAGCGCGTCGGCCAGCCGTTCGAAGCCGGCCCGCTTGCGGCCGAACACGTCCGACAACGCGCCGCGCAGCGGGAAGTCCAGCACGCTGACCCCGGCATTGCGGGTCCAGGTGTGGCGGGCGATCGAGGCGGGGTCGTAGTCGAAGGCCTCGCCGAACATGAAGAAGCCCGGCTTTTCGGCCCGGATGCGCGCGCTGAACCGGTGCCAGAACGCATCGGGCATCCAGCCGATGGTGTCGATGCGGAACGCGTCGGCGCCCTGCCCCAGCCATTGCAGGTAGGCGCCGGCGAGATAGTCCAGCACCGCCGGGTTGTCCTGGTCGAAATCGGCCAGCTCGGCGAGGTTGCCGTCGAAGATCGAGCCGTCCTTGGGATCGACCGGGCCGATGTCGTTGTAGAACGCGTGCAGCGGATTGTGCTTGGGATCGAGCTGCCGCGGCGGCAGGTTCTGGTGGTCGGCCAGCAGCTTGCCGTCGCGGTCGAAGACCTGCCCGTAGCCGGCCTGCTTGCGGGTCATCGTGAACGCCGGCGAGCCGTGGTTGCCGACGATGTCGAGCACCACCTTCAATCCCTGCGCGTGCATGGCGCGGGTGAAGCCGGCGAAGTCCAGCCCCGGGCTGGGCAGGTGCTCGTCCAGCTTGTAGAAGTTGACGCCCCAGTAGCCGTGGTAGCCGGTCTTGCCCTGGTCGCTGAGCGTGCTGCTGCAGCCGACCGGCTTGCCGCCGCTGAACGGTTCGTCCGGGTTGTCGACGATCGGGGTGATCCAGACCGCGCCGAAGCCGAGGTCGCGGATGTAGCGCGCGTTGTCGACCACGCCCTTGAAGTCGCCGCCGAGGTAGCCGATGTTGCCGTCGATGCCGTCGGGGCAGCGCACCGGGATGTCGAAGGTGCGGTGGCGCCCGCCCTGGTCGCGGTGGTCGTTGGACGGATCGCCGTTGACGAAGCGGTCGGTGACCACGAAGTACACCGCGTTGGCGGCGAACGGCTCCAGGGTGCCGTAGTAGTCCGCGCGCTGCTGCGCGCCGGCCGCCCCCGCCAGCGCGGCGAGCGTCGCCATGGCCACCCACCTGTTCGATCTCATGCTTTCTCCCCGACGACCGGCACGCGCAGAACGCAGATTCCCGCCACCACCAGGCTGGCCGCGCCGATCGCCAGGGCCTGGATCGGCTGGCCGCCCAGCCAATACCTCAGCACGAAGCCGAGCGCGCTGGCCGCGACCAGCTGCGGGATCACGATGAAGAAGTTGAAGATGCCCATGTACACGCCCATCTTGGCGGCGGGCACGCAATCGGACAGCAGCGCGTACGGCAGCGACAGGATCGAGGCCCAGGCGAAGCCGACGCCGACCATCGACAGCAGCAGCCATTGCGGATCGCGGATCAGCAGCAGCGAGTACAGGCCTGCCGCGCCGAGCGCGAGGTTCACCAGGTGGCTCCAGCGCAGGCCCATCGCGCGGACCATCCACGGGATCACCAGCGCGGCCACCGCGGCAAAGCCGTTGTAGGCGCCGAACAGCACGCCGACCCAGTTGGCGCCTTCGTTGTAGGCGGCCGAACCGGGATCGGTCGCGCCGAAGTGCACCTGGGTCACCGCGGCGGTGGTGTAGATCCACATCGCGAACAGCGCGAACCAGGAGAAGAACTGCACCCAGGCCAGCCGTCGCATCGCCTGCGGCATCCGGCCCAGGTCGTGCACGATCGAGACCAGCATGCGGTCGCGACGGATCCACCGCGCCGCCAGCAGCAGCAGGCCGTAGCCGGCCAGCAGCCCGGCCAGCACGTAGAGCATGCGGTCGCCCTCGCGCCAGGCGATCGCGGCCGCCAGCGCCAGGCCGGCGCCCACCCAGCCGGCGCCCGCCGCGGACGACGGCAGGCCGGCAGGCCGCGCTTCTCCCGTCGCCTCCGGCGGCACGGCGTCGTCGAACGCAGCCAGTTGTTGCGGCGAATACTCGCGGGTGGTGAGCACCGTCCAGGCGATCGACAGGAACAGCACCGCGCCGCCGAGGTAGAAGGCGTAGCGCACGGTATCCGGCATCTCGCCCGGCGCCGCGGTATTGGCGACGCCCCACTTCGCCAACAGCCAGGGCAGGAAGCTCGCCACGACCGCGCCGACGCCGATGAAGAAGCTCTGCATGGCATAGCCGGTCGGGCGCTGCGCCGGCGCGAGCTGGTCGCCGACGAAGGCGCGGAACGGCTCCATCGAGATGTTGATCGAGGCGTCGAGCACCCACAGCGTGCCGGCCGCGATCCATAGCGCCGGCGAGTTGGGCATCACCAGCAGCGCCAGCGTGGTGAACACCGCGCCGATCATGAAGTACGGCCGGCGCCGGCCGAAGCGGTTCCAGGTGCGGTCGGACAGGTGGCCGATGATCGGCTGCACCAGCAGGCCCGTGAGCGGCGCGGCGATCCACAATCCCGGCACGTCGTCGATGTTGGCGCCCAGGGTCTGGAAGATGCGGCTGGCGTTGGCGTTCTGCAGCGCGAAGCCGAACTGGATGCCCAGGAAGCCGAAGCACATGTTCCATATCTGCCAGAACGACAGGGTCGGCTTGCGGTTCATTGGTCCGCCGCTCCGTCCGCGCCGACGCGTACCAGTTGCAGCGCCACGACGTCGGCGGCATTGAGCACGCCCGAGCGCCCTCCCGCGCCTCCGGTGTAGTGCGCGAAATGCTCCAGGCCGCTCATGTTGAAGCCCTCCTCCAGCGCGAACCCGCAACGTCCCGCGGTGGGGACATCGAACACGGCCTGGGTGGAATCCTGCTCGCCGACGCTGTGCGGCATCACCACGGCATGCCGTTGCGGAGGCTGCCCTTCGCAGCGCAGGACCAGCCGTTTCACCGCGGCGGTCACGCCGGTGTTGATCGGCCCGTTGCCGTTGCGATAGCGCAGCGATGCCCGGTAGCGGCCGGCGGCGGGCGCCAGCCAGGTCCAGGCCCGGTCGCCCGCCAGCGTGGCCTGTGCGCCCGTGCAGACGGTGGGACCGTGCAGCGACTCCCAATGCGCATCGCGCCTGGTCAGGCTCAGGCAGTGCGCGATGCCCTCGCGCGGCAGGCGCAAGGCAGCGGCATCGCCGCGATATGGCCGGCCATCGAGGTACAGCGTGGCGTCGGCCGGGACCTGCACGCGCCAGTCCGCGCCATCCGCCTGCAGCCGCGGCTCGGCCGGCGTTTCGGGAGCGAAATGAGCCTCAGCCAGGGGGGGAGGCGCGGCATTCCGGGACCGTGCGCCGACCAGGTGCACGATCGTCTCGTCGCCGCGCCGGTCCAGCCGGCCGGCCACCAGCAGGTCGCCGGCGTCCCGCGCCGGCCGCAGCAGCGTCCAGCGCCGCCCGTCCATCCGCAACACGATCCGGTCGCGTTCGCCGAACAGCAGCGGCACCAGCCGTGCCGGCAACTTCGGCGCCACGCTGCCATCGGCTTCGACGCCGAACACGCCTTCGATCACCATCGACAGGTAGCCGGCCACCGACCACAACTGGCGCGGCGAGTTCACCACCGGCCCGCTCAGCCGGCCTTCGTCCACGTGGACGGCCTGGCTGAGCATTTCGTAGTTCTCCATGTTGGAGCCGGCCAGCGCCGTGCCGCGCAGCAACGATTCGATCTCCATCGCGATGCGCGGCGCATCGTCGAGCCGGCGCGCGGCGCGCAGCGAATAGGCGCTCACGAACGGCCACAGCGCGCGATTGTGGTAGATCGGCTGCTCGCGCTCCTGCGGCCACACCACCGGGCTGCCGGCCGCGGTGGCCGGGTAGCGCGCGAGCGCGGCGGCGGCGCGCTCGCGCGGCAACGCATCCGACACGATGCCCAGCGACAGGCCCAGCAGGTCGTACTTCTCGAACGGCACCGGATGCGCGGCCGTGCCGATGTAGCTCATGTACTGGCCGCGCTCCTCGCGCCAGAAGCGCACGTCGATCGCGCGGCGCAGCGCCCCGGCCCACTGCCCGTAGCGCCCCGCGGCCGCGGCGTCGCCATGCGCCTTCGCCAACCGCTCGCCCAGCCGCAGCGCGCGATAGTGCAGCACGTTGGTGGACAGCGCGAAGGATTCGCCGATGAAGCGCACGTCGGAGGCGGTCCAGCCCGGATAGGTCTGCTCGCGCCAATCCAGGAACGAGGTCTCGCCGCGGTACAGCCCGATGCGCTGATCGAACGCGTACTCGCGGTCCTGGGCCAGCGTGCCCTGCAGCGCCTGCCAGACCTCGCCGGCGAAGGCGGGATCGTCGAGCAGGTCCTCGGCGGCGAGGAACCACACCACCCGGTCGGTGCTGACCGGCCAACTGCCGCCGGAGCCGGTGTCCTGCGCCACGAACAATCCGGCCGGGGCATGCTCGCCGCGCGCCCTGGACAGCTTGAACCGCAGCGATGCGCGCGCGCGTTCCGGATCGAGCCGCGCCAGCGCCAGGTCGGTGGCATAGCTGACGTCCCGCGTCCACACGTAGGGCCAGCGCTCGCCGGTCTCGAAGCAGCGGCATGCCACCGGCTTGCCCTCATCGAACGCGGGATCGCGGATCGCATCGACCCGATCCGCCTCGAGCTCCTGCTGGGCCAGCGCGAACAGCGCGTCGAACATGGCACTGCCGGTCTCGCTGCGCATCGGTTGCGCCGCGATGCGCCGTTCGCCTTGCGGCGTGGCCAGCACGAAGCCGCCGTCCGGCAATGCGGTGGCCTGGGCCCCGAGCCCGTTCCATTCCACATCCGCGGCCTGCACGGATGCACTTGCCATCATCGCCAGGGCGATGGCCAGACCTGTCATCTTCAGCATCGAAGCGGCGCACCGGCACGCGCCGGCTGGCCTCCCTCCCTCTTTGCCCGTTGTGTTCCACCGCACCGCGGCGCGATGGTCGTACGGCCCCTCCCGAGGCACCGTGCGACATGGTAGACGCGGGCGGCGGGACGATGCGCAGCTGCATACGTATTCATCGAATCCCTGGATGGGGACCGGCGTCGCGCCGCTATATTCCCGGCACATCCACGCCACCGGCCGCCTTGGGAGGGGACATGCCGCTGACGCCGCATCGCCGCGTTTTTCATTGCCGTAGGACAACCGATAACGCTCGTCATCCCCGCGAAGGCGGGGATCCAGCGACTTCCGCGCCGATCACGGCAAAGTCACTGGGCCCCCGCCTGCGCGGGGGCGACGAGCGGACTTTCCCCGGACAGCAGTGCGCTTTCGCGGGGATGACGGCAAGAATGCTGTCGGCAATCCTCCTGACCGTGTTCGCCCTCGCGGCGCAGGCCGAGCCCGCCACGGTCGCCAGCGTCGAATCCCCCGGGCACGTGCTGCGCGTGTCGCTGCAGCTGGACGGCGGACGCCCCAGCTATACGGTGGAGCGCTTCGGCGAAACGGTGGTGGCCCCCTCGCAGCTCGGCTTCCAGCTGCGCAATGGCCGCCTGGACCGCGACTTCGTGCTGCTGGACCAGTCCGCGTCCAACCACGACGAGACCTGGGAGCAGCCCTGGGGCGAACGCCGCTATGTGCGCAACCGCTACAACGCGCTCACGGTGCGGCTGGCCGAGCGCGGCGGGCTGAAAAGGCGCCTGGACGTGGAATTCCGCGTCTACGACGACGGCCTTGGCTTCCGCTACCGCTTCCCCGAGCAGGCCTCCATGCGCGAAGCGGTCATCGACGACGAACTGACCGAATTCGCGATCGCCCCCGAATCCACCGCCTGGTGGATCCCGGCGGGCGAACCCATCCACTACGAATACCTGTACCGGCGCACGCCGCTGGACGAAGTGCCGCTGGCGCACACGCCGCTCACCCTGCGCAGCCGCGACGGCCTGCACGTGGCCATCCACGAGGCGGCGCTGGTCGATTACGCCGGCATGTGGCTGCGCCGCACCGAAGGCCAGCGCCTGCGTGCGCAGCTCTCGCCGTCCGCGGAAGGCTGGAAGGTGCGGCGCGCCCTTCCGTTCGATACGCCCTGGCGCACCCTGCAGATCGCCGACCGCGCGGGCGGGCTGGTCGAGTCCGACCTGATCCTCAACCTCAACGAACCCAATGTGCTGGGCGACGTGGGCTGGGTGCATCCGGCCAAGTACGTCGGCGTGTGGTGGTCGATGCACCTCGACCAGCAGAGTTGGGCCACCGGCCCCAGGCATGCCGCCACCACCGCCAACACCAAGCGCTACATCGACTTCGCGGCCGCCCATGGTTTCCGCGGGGTGCTGGTGGAAGGCTGGAATCCGGGCTGGGATGGCGACTGGGTCGGCAACGGTTATGCCTTCGACTTCACCCGGCCCACGCCGGATTTCGACATCGAGGCCTTGAGCGCCTACGCCGCGAAGAAAGGCGTGCACCTGATCGGCCACCACGAGACCGGGTGCGCCATCGAGCACTACGAGGACCAGCTCGATGCCGCGCTCGACCTGTACGCGCGGCTAGGCGTGGACACCTTCAAGACCGGCTACGTCTGCGACGACGGCCAGGTCGACCGGCGCAACCCGGCCGGCGGCCCGCTGTGGCGCGAGTGGCACGACGGGCAGTTCATGGCGCGCCACCACCTGAAGGTGGTGCAGGAAGCGGCCAGGCGGCACCTGTCGGTCAATGCGCACGAACCGATCAAGGACACCGGCCTGCGCCGGACCTATCCGAATTGGCTCTCGCGCGAGGGCGCGCGCGGCATGGAGTACAACGCCTGGGGGCAACCACCCAATCCTCCCGCGCACGAGGTCGACCTGGTGTTCACGCGGCTGCTGTCCGGGCCGATGGACTACACCCCCGGCATCCTCAGCCTGAAGGGACGCGGCGGCCAGCCGATCCCCAGCACCCTCGCCCGCCAACTGGCGCTGTACGTGACCATCTACAGCCCGATCCAGATGGCCGCCGACCTGCCGGAACATTACGAACGGCACCGCGAGGCGTTCCGCTTCATCGAGGACGTCGCCGTGGACTGGGACGATACGCGCGTGCTCAACGGCGAGGTCGGCGACTACGTGACGATCGCGCGCAAGGATCGCCATAGCCGCGACTGGTTCGTCGGCAGCATCACCGACGAACATGGCCGCGTATTGCCGATCGATCTCTCCTTCCTCGAGCCGGGCGTTCGCTACCGCGCCGAGATCTACCGCGACGGCGACACCGCCGACTACCGCAGCAACCCGTTCGCATTCGTGCGCGAAACGCGCGAGGTGGGCAGCGCGGACCGGTTGGAGTTGAAACTGGCGCCGGGCGGCGGCGAGGCGATCCGGTTCGTGCCGCTGGGGCCGGCGCGCTATCACGGCAAAGTCACTGCCCCCCGCCCACGCTGGGGCGACGAGCAGATTTTCCCCGAACAGCAGTGCGCTTGCGGCGGAGATGACGCGTTTTGTTGACCTCTCTCAGTCCGGCCGCAGCCTCAGCAACGCCGCATCCAGCACGCGCGGCGCCACCCTGCCGTCGGCACCGCCGAAACTCGCGCTGCCGCCTCCCGGGGTGAGCTCGCGGTATCCGCCGTCGTAGTCCCAGGTCGTCACGTACACCGTCGCGCCGCGCAGGTCGTCGGGATCGCCCAGCGCATCGGCCGGCAGCGTGATCGTGATGCGGCGCGCGGCCCTGTCCACCTCCAGTTGCGCCCCGGGCGACACCGGCGTGCCTTCATGATCGGCAGCGGCGCCGTCGGCGCCGGTCAGCGCGTTGGCCCAGCCGCCGATGCGCAGCCGGTAGTTCCAGTGCAGGCCGTCGGGCAGCGTCGCGTTCTGCAGCGGCATCAGCGTCGCGCCCGATCGTCCCGGCAGGCCGAGGTAGACGGTGAAGGCGACGTGGTCGAAGCCGTTCGGCGCGTTCCATTCCGAGACCACGCTGTGCGTCTCCAGTTCCAGCCGCAGCGAACCGCCGCTGGTCAGCGCCCGCACGCGGCGCAGGTCGCCGGGCCGCTCGCGGCTCCAGCCCGGATCGGCGGGATAGCGGTAGCGCCCGTCCGGCCCGGCGTCGTCGCCCTCGGGATCGTCCTGCTGCGCCAGCAGCCGCCACTCGCGCGCCACCCGGAACGTCGCTGGCGCCGACATCGCGCCGGTCGCCGGTTGCCAGGCGACCAGCCGGTGCCCTGCCTGCGGATCGACCAGCGCGTCGGTGCGCAGCCGCAGCGACCAGCGGCCGTCGTCGCCGGCCTGCGCGACCTGGGCGCGGCCGAGGTCGCCGTCGATCACCAGCCGCACCGGACCGGCGCCCGGCGCGACGCCGCGCACCTCGAAGTCACCCACCTGGTCCGGATCGCCAGGCATCGTGATCGTCATCGCATCCGGAGCGCGCGGGATGCCGCCGCTGGCCGGCGTCGCACGCCACACCCAGCCCGCACGCGGCGGCAGCACCAGGTCCAGGCGCCCGCCCGCACCAATGCGCTGCGCCGGCGCCTCGCCGTCGATCGAGAACAGCGCATCGAGCCGGGTTCCCGCCGCCAGACCGGTCTGCAGTCCGTCCAGTAGCACCGGCCGGTCCGCGGTGTTGAACACGACCAGCGCGCTCTGGTCCGCGGCGTCCATCCGGTAGACCAGCGCGCCCGGCGCCGCCGCCTCGGCGCGCAGCACGCGCGGCGTCCCGCGCGAGAACACCCGGTTCCCGCGGCGAAGCGCGATGGCGCGCTGCAGGTAGCGGTAGAGCGGTGCGTCGCGGTCGAAGTGGTCGCGCCCGCCCGCGCCGTAGCCGGCGGCGAACATCGCGTCGCGCTGGCCGCGGAAGCCCTGCTCGGTGCCGTAGTAGATCACCGGGATGCCGGGCAGCGTCATGATTGCCAGCAGCGCCTGCCGCAACGCCGCTTCGCTACCTCCGGCCAGGAACCGCTCGACGTCGTGGTTGTCCACGAACGTCGGCATCAGCCACGGATCGGCATGCACGCGCAGCATGTCCTCGATGCGCCAGCCCAGCTCGGCGGCCGGCCGGCCGCGCGCAAATACCTCGCCGAGCGTGCCGTACAGCGGGAAGTTGAGCATGCCCGGCAGCAACGGGCCGTCGGCGTCGCGCGTGTACGCCTCGATCCGCCGCGCCTGGGTGTCGTCGAACGCGCGGTCGATGCCGAAGCCCTCGCCGAACACGTGGAAGCCGGCGCCGCCTGCGAACGGCCGCAGCCGCAGAATGCCCGGCGCCTGCGGGTCGTCGCTGTAGAGGAAATCACGGAAGTAGCGCTCGGGCACGTAGAACGCGGTGTCGACGCGGAACGCATCCACCCCCACCTGCCCGATCCAGTCGCCGTAGATGCGGCGCAGCGCGCGGCGCACCTCGGGGTTCTCGGTATTGAGGTCGTCGAGGCCGGCCAGCTGGTAGTCCAGCTCCTGGCGGCGCTCGCCGAAATCGGCGATGTCCGGCGTCCAGTGGTAGATGCCGCGGGCGCGGTCGCACGGATCGCGCGGATCGTTGTGCTGCAGCGGTGCCGGCCGCACCCGCGTGGCGTCGTGGCGCACGCAACGGCCGGGGGCGGTGCACGAGAAATGGTCGGCGGTGTGGTTGACCACGATGTCCTGCACCAGCCGCATGCCGCGCGCGTGCAGGCCGTCGGCCAGCGCGCGATAGGCCGCGAGGTCGCCGAAGTGCGGATCGACCCGGGTGAAGTCCTGCGCCCAGTAGCCGTGGTAGCCGCCGTACTGCGCACGCGCGTTCCACCACTGGTTGGCTACCGGCGGGGTGATCCACAACGCGGTCGCGCCCAGGTCCTGGATGTAGTCGAGCCG
Source organism: Xanthomonas boreopolis (assembly GCA_014654535.1). Lineage (GTDB taxonomy): Bacteria > Pseudomonadota > Gammaproteobacteria > Xanthomonadales > Xanthomonadaceae > Pseudomonas_S > Pseudomonas_S boreopolis. The sequence goes on along the minus strand of BNBA01000020.1, from coordinate 35,412 downwards.
CCGCGCCAGCCCGGCGAGATCGCCGCCGCTGAAGCGGCGCAGATCAGCCGGATCGTATTCGCCGCCGCCCTGGTCGTCGTTGCCCGGATCGCCGTTGTCGAAGCGATCGATCATCGCGAAATAGATGACCTGATCGCGCCAGTCGCGTGCCGGCTCCGTGGGCGCGGCCGCCACGGCCGCGCCGGACAGCCACATGCCGGCCAGGCACGCCAGCTTGTTCATGGTCCGCATGTTTCCTCCCTTCCTGCGCTCCAGCCTCGCCCGGGACCGATGCCCTTCCGCCCGCGGCGGCGCCATGGTGCCTCGTGAAATCGATTCCACCCTGGCTGCGGCCATTGAATACGTATGCAAGAAGGACGCGCGAGGTATGCCGCTGTCTACCATACGTGCCAGTCGCGAACGGACCATTCCGCTGCGTGCAACCCACGTCCAGACAATCACCCGGACGCACAACTCGACATCACAACATTGCCTGGGAGGGGAAAATGTTGAACCACAAGCGCAGCGCGCTGAGCATCGCGCTGGCCGTCGCCCTGACGCCGACGCTGGCCATGGCCCAGTCCGCCACCACGTCTGCCGACACCACCGCGTCCGAGCAGCAGGCCAAGGCCGAAGAAGCCGCCAACCCGCCCGCCGACGGCGCCATCAAGCAGCTCGACTCGGTCACCGTCACCGGCATCCGCCGTGCGATCGAGGCCTCGATCATCACTAAGCAGGCCGAGAACACCATCGTCGAGGCGATCTCGGCCGAGGACATCGGCAAGCTGCCCGACGCCAGCATCGCCGACTCGCTCGCGCGCCTGCCCGGCCTGACCGCGCAGCGCTACGGCGGCCGCCCGCAGGAGATCAACATCCGCGGCTTCGCCGGCGACTTCTCGACCGCGCTACTCAACGGCCGCGAGCAGGTTAGCTTCGGCAACAACCGCGGCGTGGAGTTCGACCAGTATCCGTCCGAGCTCATGAGCCAGGTGGTGGTGCACAAGACCACCAGCGCCGAGCTGGTCGGCCAGGGCCTGTCGGGCACGGTGAACATGAAGACGGTGCGCCCGCTCGACTACGGCGAGCGCGCCGTCGCGATCAACGTCCGCGGCGACATGAACCGCCTTGGCGACCTGAAGGACTACGGCAACCGCCTCAGCGCCTCCTACATCGACCAGTTCGCCGACGACACCTGGGGCGTGGTGCTCGGGCTGGCGCATATGGACAGCCCCGGCCAGAGCAAGCAGTACGAGTCCTGGGGCTACAGCAACGGCATCATCGGCGGCGGCAATGCCTACCGCTCGGAGATCGACAACAAGCGCGACGGCGTGATGGCCACCGTGCAGTTCAAGCCGAACGACCGCTTCGAGTCCACGCTCGACCTGTTCTATTCTGAGTTCAAGCGCAAGGAATCCAAGTGGGGCCTGCAGTACGGCCTGGCCTACGGCAGCGGCTCCACCCTGGAAAGCGCCGAGTACCAGAACGGCACCACGGTGTCCTCGCAGTGGAGCAACATCTCTCCGGTGGTCGTGCGCAACGACTACAACGAGACCGACGACAAGCTGATCTCGGTCGGCTGGAACAACAAGGTCTCGATCAACGCTCACTGGACCGCCACCGCCGACGTCAGCTATTCGCGCGCCAAGCGCGACGAGACCCTGCTCGAAAGCTATGCCGGCCTGGCCGGCGATGCCAGCGACAGCGGCACCTTCACCTACAACAGCAATGGCTGGTACGACAGCTACCTCGGCGCGGACTACGGCGACGCCTCGAACCTGACCTTCTACGACCCGGGCAGTTGGGGCGGCGCGCGCGCCCAGGCCGGCTACCTGAAGTATTTCCAGGTCAAGGACACCCTCTCGGCCGTGCGCCTGGACCTGTCGCGCAGCTTCGACAGCGGCTTCATCAGCAACCTGCAGTTCGGCGCCAACCTCACCGACCGGAGCAAGAGCCGCGCCTCCACCGAGTACACGCTGTGCACCACCGCGGCCTGCACCGACAACGTCGAAATGGCCGTGCCGACCCCGTACGTCAAGGGCACCGACTTCAACTTCGCCGGCATCAGCCGGGTGCTGCGCCTTGACGTGCTGGGGATGCTCAATGACGGCGTCTACTACCTGGTCGGCAAGGACGACCCGGACATCAGCAACAAGAACTGGCAGGTCGACGAGCAAGTAGCCACCGCCTACGCGCAGCTCAACCTCGACGGAGACCTCGGGCCGGTGTCGGTCAAGGGCAACGTCGGCATCCAGGCGGTCAACGTCGACCAGGAATCGGAGGGCGTCGCCACCTTCGACGGCGTGGCGCTGGGGGACAGCAATACCCAGGGCACCTCCTACACCAACTACCTGCCGAGCATGAACCTGTCGTTCGGCTTCCCGCACGAACAGGTGCTGCGGCTGGGCGCTTCGCGGCAGATGGCGCGCCCGCGCATGGACCAGATGGCGGGCAACGCGGTCTTCAGCTACGACCAGACCAAGCAGAAATGGACCGGCAGCGGCGGCAACCCGAACCTCAAGCCCTGGCTCGCCGATGCCTACGACCTGTCCTACGAGAAGTATTTCGCCGGCGACAAGGGATATTTCAGCGCGGCGTACTTCTTCAAGGACCTGAAGACCTACATCTACAGCCAGACCGTCCAGTACGACTTCAGCCAGCTGCCGATCTCGGCCGAGACCCTGGCCTCGTACTCGTCCAGCACGATCGGCGAATACACCCAGCCGGTCAACGGCGAAGGCGGCAAGATCCGCGGCTACGAGCTGGCATTGTCGGTGCCGCTGGACATCCTGTGGTCGCCGCTGGAAGGCTTCGGCATCGTCGCCAACTACTCCGACACCACCAGCGAGATCCACCCCGACGGCCCGGGCACCACCCAGCCGCTGCCGGGCCTTTCCAAGTACGTCTCCAGCATCACCGCCTACTACGAGCGCCACGGGTTCTCGGCCCGCATCAGCAGCCGCCACCGCTCGCAGTTCCTGGGCGAGGTGCAGGGCTACGGCGGCGACCGCGAGCAGGTGATGTTCGGCAAGGAAACCGTGACCGATCTGCAGCTCGGCTACACCTTCCAGAGCGGCCGGCTGGCCAACCTGTCGCTGCTGCTGCAGGTCAACAACCTGGAGAACGAGCCGTTCCGCTCCAACAACGACTCGCTCAACGAGCGCGTCAACAAGTACTACGAGTACGGCCGCACCTACCTGCTGGGCGCGAACTACCGCTTCTGATCCTCCAGCCTGGATGCATGCACGGCCCGCCGCTCACCACGGCGGGCTTTTTTTGGACGCCCCGCTTCGAGCACCACCGCGACGGCCCCTGCTTGTCGCAGGAGGGACTTCAGTCCTGACGGGCTCTACCGCAAAGCGTCGGACTGAAGTCCCTCCTGCGACAAGCCCCGCTGCCGTGTCGGCGGAATCGTCCACAACGAACGCAAACGGCGTCAAAGCAAAAGGCCACGGAGCACATCCGTGGCCTTCTTCGTGCAGCGATGTTCGTCCGGCCTCAGGCCTGCCAGGCGAAGAACGCCGCATACTCCGGCAGCGCCAGAGTGTCTCCGGCGATCGCCCCGGACGTCGGCCCCGGCGCTTCGACCTGCGTCCACTCCCCCGCCGGCAGCGACACCGCCACGGGCCTGGAGGAAAGGTTGAACGCCACCAGGAGCGTCTCGCCCTGCAGCTCGCGCCGGAACATCAGCACCGGTTCCGGCGCATCCACGAACTCGATTGCCCCGGCCACCAAGGCAGGCTGGGTCTTGCGCCAGGCCAGGAACGCACGGAACGCGTTCAGGACCGAGCCCGGGTCCGGCTCCTGCACCTGTACCGCATGCGTCCGGTGCTCGGCCGCGATCGGCAGCCACGGCTTGCCGGTGGTGAAGCCCGCGAGCGGCTCGTCCCGCCACGGCATCGGCGTGCGGCAACCGTCGCGCCCCTTGAAGTTGGGCCAGAAGGTGATGCCGTAGGGATCCTGCAGCGCCTCGAACGGCACTTCCGCCTCGCCCAGGCCGAGTTCCTCGCCCTGGTACACGCAGACCGAGCCGCGCAGCGAGCACAGCATCGCGACCAGCATCTTCGCCAGTTCGGGCCGCGCCGGCTTCCCGCCCCAGCGGGTCACCGCGCGCTGCACGTCGTGGTTGGAGATCGCCCAGCACGGCCAGCCATCGCGCATCGTCGCTTCCAGGCGCTCCACCGTCCCGCGGATGTAGGAAGCGCTGAAATCGTCCACCAGCAGCTCGAAGCTGTAGCCCATGTGCAGGCGCCCCGGCGCGGTGTACTCGGCGGTGGTCGCCAGCGAATCCTCCGAGGAAATCTCGCCGAGCGTCACCGTACCCGGGTACCGGTCCAGCAACCCGCGCAAGCGCTCGAGGAACCCGAGGTTCTCCGGCTGGGTGTTGTTGTAGTAGTGGTACTGGAACGCGTACGGATTGTCGGGGCTGAAGCCCCGCCCCAACCGCAGCTCCATCGGCTTGGCCGGGTTGTCGCGCAGCGCGGGATCGTGGAAGCAGAAGTTGATCGAGTCCAGCCGGAACCCATCCACGCCCCGGTCCAGCCAGAACTTCACGTAGTCCAGCGTGGCCTGCTGCACTTCCGGATTATGGAAGTTCAGGTCCGGCTGCGACGCCAGGAAGTTGTGCAGGTAGTACTGGCGCCGTCGCGGCTCCCACTGCCAGGCCACGCCGCCGAAGATCGACAGCCAGTTGTTGGGAGGCATGCCGTCCTCGCGCGCGTCCGCCCACACGTACCAGTCCGCCTTGGGATTGCTGCGGTCCTCGCGGCTTTCGCGGAACCAGGCATGGTCGGCCGAGGTATGGCTGAACACCTGGTCGATCATCACCTTCAGGCCGAGCGCGTGCGCCTTGGCCAACAGCCTGTCGAAATCGTCGAGCGTGCCGAACAGCGGATCGACATCGCGGTAATCGGCGATGTCGTAGCCGAAATCGGCCATCGGCGACTTGAAGAACGGCGAGACCCAGATCGCGTCCACGCCCAGCGAAGCGACATAGTCCAGCCGCTCGATGATGCCGGGAAGATCGCCGACGCCATCGCCGTTGGTATCGAGATAACTGCGTGGATAGATCTGGTAGATGACGGCTCCGCGCCACCATGGAGTCTGCGACATCGAGCGCCCCCCTCCGGGCTGAGGCGCCCGCGGGACGGCGCCTTGAAAACCCCGCTAGCTTAGCGTCGAGCCGGTTTCAGGATGCCCGTCCGCATACGTATTCATGCCTTCGCCGCGCGGCGCGGCGAAGCGCTCGGACCGGGATCCACGCGCCGCGCCATGGTCGATCCGGAACGTCCCGCTTCGCCGTGCGGCATCGTGCCCGGGGCGTGAAAAGGCCTGCCGGCGGCCACCGTCCGGCGACGCTCCATCCACCCCGGCCACGCCACGGTATCCCGGACTTCCAGCCGAGGACCCACGCGATGAGCACCGATTACGAGAAACGCCTTCTGCAATGGCTGCAGGACGCCTATGCGATGGAGCAGGAAGCCGAGACGATGATGAAGGCGTTTGCGGGCCGGCTCGAGAACTACCCCGACTTGCGCCAACGCGTCGAACGCCACGTCGAGGAAACCCGCCTGCAGGCCGATCGCATCGGCGGTTGCATCGAACGCCTCGGCGGATCGCTGCCCACCGCGAAAAGCCTGTTCGCCAGCCTGATGGCGCAGGTGCACGCCACCGGCAACGCCATGATGAGCGACGAGGTGGTCAAAGGCGTCGGGATCAGCTACGCCTTCGAGAACATGGAGGTCGCCTCCTATCGCGCGCTGATCGTGGTCGCCCGCGAGGCCGGCCATGGCGAGATCGCCACCGTCTGCGAGAACATCCTGGCCGAGGAGCAAGCCATGGCGGACTGGCTGCTGGAGCACCACACCGGCCTGGTCAAGCGCTTCCTCCAACGCGAGGCGGCGGAAGGCGTGACGGCCAAGCGTTGACCGGTGGATCCACGGCCAGGACCGCCGGACGGCGACAGGGCATCGTCCGTCATGGCCGCCGGCTGCGCAGGCGCCGCAGGCAGCGCGGCGCCAGCCAGGCGGCCAGCGCCGCGTCCATCGATCCCTCCGGCAACGCCAGCATGGCGTACACCGCATGCAGCGCTTCGCGCTCGTCCCGGCCTGGGTCGCTCAGGTACTGCGTGCAGGCGGCACGCACCACCCTCGCCGGCACCCGGTCGAATTCGCAATACCCCAGTTCGCCTTTCCGGTGCTCCTGTTGCCAATGCGCCATTTCCTCATCGACCACCTGCACTGTCGCTCGATCCATAACCACCTCCTTGGCCGGCATGACATCGCACCGCACGCCATGCCCGGATCAAGATTCCCGGCACGCCTTTGCCGGGATTCACCGCGCAACCACGTCCCATGTCCGGATCGACCAGATCGACCGGATCGACATGAAGAATCACTGGAGTTCCCCATGACGTCTTCCCGCAAGCCCCAACCACGCTCTCCGGCAACGAACGATCCGCGTCGCGAACCGCCGTCGGCGCCCCTCCCTGAAAGCCGCTCGCCGGAAGGCTTCCACCCTCGCGGACACGGCCGCGGCGGCCGCCTGGGCGAAGGCGAACCGGAAGGCCATCCCGAGCGCGATGGACGCACCCAACCGAACTTCGGCCAGCACGGCACCTATGCCAGCACCGAGGAAAAGCCCAAGCCGGACCGCGACGACGGCTGACATCGCGGCCCGGCGGAAGCTCAACGGATCTGCCGCTGCTCGGGATTTCCTTCGCGTTGCTCGCGTGGATCCTGCGGTTGCTGGCGTTGCTTGTCCTGGAGCCGCTGCTCGCGGCGCTTTTGCTCGTCCGGCGCCGGGCTGGCCGGGTCTTTGTGGTGCGGCATGGGCGTCTTCCCTTGGGAACGAAGCCTTACCCTGCACCTGACCCCATCGATACGACGTCCAGGAAGCCCGGAGGCGCAGCGCCTGCTTTCACCGTTTCGCCACGCGCCAGGCCTGGGCGAACTCCCAGGATGCCGCCATCACCGGCAGGAGCGCGGGCGCCAGCAGGGCCAGCAGGACTCCAGGCGCACGCGGCTCCAAGCGCAGCCGCCCATCGTGCCAGTCCATGCCGAGCGCCGCCCAACCCAACAAGATCCACGGTGCGATATCGAGCACGCTGTGCACGTGCTGCTCCAACGGCGAGAGAACCCGCTTGCCGTACGCCGTGCACGTATCGGCATAGCCGAGCACGGCATGCGCAAGCGCGGCCAGGGCCAGCACGCCCCAGGCGGTCGACGTGGCCTCCAGTGCCCACCAGGCAAGCACGCCGGACCCGACCACGCAAAGCTGCGCCAGGTGCAGGCGGGATTCGGCCAGGCCGGATGTATGCGGCAGATCGCTGCGGCGATGCAGGGCGAAATCGCCCAGGCCGGCCACGATCCAGGCGAGATAGAGAAGATAGGCGGGCAGATCCATGAACGCCCCGATATCGCTTCGGTCATGCCGGCGGACCGGCATCGGGCAGGCCGGGGAGCCTGCCTTTCAGTGCGGCGGCGTGTACTGGCGCAGGCGCGTGACCAGGTCGCCGAGCTCGCGCACCGCCGTGCGCAACTGGTCTTCCGTCAAGCCGAGCTCCCGGGCCCAGTAGCGCAGCTCCCACTCATCGTTGACATCGACCCGTTCCGGATCCCGCGGACGGCCACGCGAATCGACGTTCTCCGACACGGGCTCGGTATCCGGCGGCGTCGGCTCCGGGCCGGGATTGCGCCGGCTCATGCGCCGCCCCTCGGCGACGGGCGCCCGCGGCCGGCCCGGCAGGCGCCATGTCCGCACGCACGGAGCGCATGGCCGAACGGGATGCCTATCGAAATGCGCGGCATGATGACCTCTGCTCGGGATGACTCGACAGGGCCATCGCAGCATCCGTGGGCGTAATTCCGCGTCCACGTGCCGGCAAGCCCGCGTGATGGCAGGCGACGGGAGCGCGACTGCGTTCGCTACGCGCGGATCGGCAGGAAACGATCGATACGCAACCGCGCTTACCCCGATCGACCAGGGTCACCTTGGGTCAGCGGAGATCGCATCGATGATCGTGAAGCCACCCGGAACCTTGTATTGCCTGGTCCGGAGTGGTGGGCGGTACAGGGTTCGAACCTGTGACCCCTACCATGTCAAGGTAGTGCTCTACCGCTGAGCTAACCGCCCGTCATCTGCAGTGAGTTGCTCTCTGCAGGGGCGCGCATTCTAGCCCAGCTCCCGGGCACTTCACAATAGCCACACGAAAATTCCGGCCGATCGTGGCGCCTCAGCCCAGGCTGGCTTCTTTCAGGCGATGGATCTGGTCGCGGATCCGGGCCGCCTCCTCGAACTCCAGGTCGCGGGCATGCTGGTACATCTGCTGCTCCAGCGCCTTGATCCGGGCGGCGGCCTCGGCCGGCCCCAGGGCGCGGTAATCCGCGGGTTCCTCCGCGGCCCGGCGCGTCTTGGACTTGCCCTTGCCGGTCGCCGCCCCCTCGTCCCGGGCGCCTTCCAGGATGTCCGCGATCGGCCGCGCCACCGACTTGGGCACGATGCCGTGCTCGGCGTTGTACTCGATCTGCTTCTGCCGGCGGCGGTCGGTTTCGTCGATCGCCGCCTGCATCGACCGGGTGACCTTGTCCGCGTACAGGATCGCCTTGCCGCGCAGGTTGCGCGCGGCACGGCCGATGGTCTGGATCAGCGACCCGGTGGAGCGCAGGAAGCCCTCCTTGTCGGCATCCAGGATCGCCACCAGCGACACCTCCGGCATGTCCAGGCCCTCGCGCAGCAGGTTGATGCCCACCAGCACGTCGAACTTGCCCAGGCGCAGGTCGCGGATGATCTCCACGCGCTCGACCGTATCGATGTCCGAGTGCAGGTAGCGCACGCGGATACCGTGCTCGCCGAGGTACTCGGTCAGGTTCTCGGCCATGCGCTTGGTCAGCGTGGTGACCAGCACGCGGTCGCCCAGCTTGATCCGCTCGTTGCACTCGCTCATCAGGTCGTCGACCTGGGTCGCGACCGGCCGGATCTCCACTTCCGGATCGACGAGGCCGGTCGGGCGGACCACCAGTTCGGTGATCTCGTCCCCGCCCTCGCGCAACTCGTACGGCCCCGGCGTCGCCGAGACGTAGATGCTGCGCGGCGAACGCGCCTCCCATTCCTCGAAGCGCAGCGGCCGGTTGTCCAGCGCCGAGGGCAACCGGAAGCCGAACTCCACCAGCGTCTCCTTGCGCGAGCGGTCGCCCTTGTACATCGCGCCGATCTGCGGGATGGTCACGTGCGATTCGTCGATCACCAGCAGCGCGTCCGGCGGCAGGTAGTCGAACAGCGTCGGCGGCGGCTCGCCCGGCGCCTTGCCGGTGAGGTGCCGGGAATAGTTCTCGATGCCGTTGCAGTACCCCACCTCGGCCATCATCTCCAGGTCGAACTGGGTGCGCTGGGCCAGTCGCTGGGCCTCGACCAGCTTGTTCTGCGCGTAGAGCTGCTCCAGGCGCTCCTTCAGTTCCGCCTTGATGGTGTCGATCGCGCTGAGCGTGCGCTCGCGCGTGGTCGCGTAGTGGGTCTTCGGATACACCGTGTAGCGCTGCAGCTTGCGCAGCGTCTCGCCGGTCAGCGGATCGAACAGGGTCAGGTTCTCGATGTCGCCGTCGAACAGCTCGATGCGCAGCGCCTCGGTGTCGGACTCCGCCGGGAACACGTCCACCACCTCCCCGCGCACGCGGAACGCGCCGCGGGTCAGTTCGAACTCGTTGCGCGTGTACTGCAGGTCGGTCAGGTGCCGGATCAGCTGGCGCTGGTCGATGTGCTCGCCGACCGACAGGATCAACCGCAGCGAGAGGTAATCCTCCGGCGCGCCCAGGCCGTAGATCGCCGACACCGTCGCCACCACCAGCGCGTCGCGGCGCGACAGCAGCGTCTTGGTCGCCGCCAGCCGCATCTGCTCGATGTGCTCGTTGATCGAGCTGTCCTTCTCGATGTAGGTGTCCGACGAAGGCACGTAGGCCTCCGGCTGGTAGTAGTCGTAGTAGCTGACGAAATACTCCACCGCGTTGTGCGGGAAGAACGCCTTGAACTCGCCGTACAGCTGCGCCGCCAGCGTCTTGTTCGGCGCCATCACCAGCGTCGGCTTCTGGATCTGCTGCACCACGTTGGCGATGGTGTAGGTCTTGCCCGAGCCGGTCACGCCCAGCAGTACCTGCTTGGCCAGCCCGGCCTCGAAATTGGCGGCCAGCTTCTCGATCGCCGCGGGCTGGTCGCCCGCGGGCGAATAGGGGGATACCAACTGGAAACGGTCGCTCATGGCAAGGGGGTGCCGCTCTGGACGATTGACCAGTATAGCCATCGTTCGCCGACGCCCTCGTGGGCAGAAGTCCTACCCCCGCCGGACTGCTTCACCGATTCATGCCGGCGCCCCTGCCCCCGACACTGCACCGGGACCGCAGGGAAGCAGTCGCAATGCCAGGCAGAGACACCGGCTTCACGCTGATCGAATCCATGATGGCCATGGCCGTGCTGGCCATCCTGGTCGCCATCGGGATTCCCGCCTTCAAGGCCACGCTCGAACGGCAACGGGCCCGTACCGCCACGCACCTGCTCAGCGCCCAGTTCGCCAGCGCCCGCAGCGCGGCCATCAGCCATCGCACCCCCACCACCGTGTGTCCTTCCGCGGACGGGCTCCGCTGTACGGAGGGCACCGACTGGAGCCGCGGCTGGATCATGTACCGCGATCCCGGCAGGACACCCCAGCCCGCCGACGCCGCGTCCGTGCTCAGGTGGGAGAACCGGCCGGCCTCAGGCGCGACGCGCCTGCTCTCGAGCCCGGGCCGCCGCCTCATCCGCTTCCTGCCGGACGGCCGCAGTGCGGGCACAAACCTGAGCGTGCGGGTCTGCTCGGATGAACGCTTCATGGCCGAAATCGTCGTGAACAACCTCGGCCGCGTCCGCACCTCCCGCCCCACAGGCAACCTGCCCTGCGGCCGGTGAAGCCAAAAAAACAAAGGGCTGCGATCTCTCGCAGCCCTTTGCAGGATATGGCGCCCGAAGTTGGACTCGAACCAACGACCCCCTGATTAACAGGCGGATATGCGCATATTGAATATCAACAACTTAGGTCAGGAAAAATTCCCGGCGGGATCGCGTGGAACCATTGAGCGCACGTTGCCGGATGGCGAATTTTCCCGGCTACTCAGACCGCGCGCACCAGCGCCGCGCGGGCTTGTTGGCCTTCACCTGTGCGACCTCGGCAGTCAGCCGATCGAGGTGCCGCATGGCCCACATCTCGCAGCCCCGGCGCCCGGACGCCTTGCTGCTGCACCTGCGCGTGACGAGCGGGTGGCTCATGCTGCGCTGGACCTCGAGCCGCGCGATCCACCCGCCGTCGATGCGCTCGAGCAGGCAGGCGACAGGCTCCCCATCCAGTTCAAGGGCGGTGCCGGGCTCGTCGTACTGCGAGCGCCTGGTCCAGCGAAGGCGAGGATCGAGGGGCATGGCCGGCATGATCGCCGATCGTGTCTCACAGACCGAGACAGCCCGCTGAAGAATTCAGCGCGCCGCGCGTCTATGCCCCCGGCCCGATCGCCGTGGTAGCCGGCTCGCCCTTACTCAAGGGGCCGCGGGTTGAGTAGCCATGGGCTCCGCGTCCGGCAGAGATAGAGTGCCCCGGCGCGATGGCCGGGGCTATCGGCGATCAGGCAGCAGCAGCGTCAGAATTCCCCGACTCCAGGGCCTCCCTCCCGCTGCCCACTTTAGGCACTGATGCCAAACGATGCCGCCAGGCTGGCCCGCACAGAATTGCGCTCCGTTGCATCCATGCCGCGATTCCACAGCGCTACGTACTGCAGGTCAAACGTGGCCCCGGCCCCGTAAGTATCGCCCATATTGCGGCCCAGTCGCAGCGGATACGCAAACGCCATCGAGCTAGTCGAGATCGTCCCCATTTCGCCAACACCGTAAACGGAAAGCCGGCGCTCGTACACTCCGCTGGTATTTTTGACGTAGGAGTACAGGAAGAGATTCCGCTTCGTCCTGTTGATCGTCATCATGTTGCCGAAGTGCGTGAGTTGCGTCGAGTTCGCCGGCAGGTAAACCGTGAAGTTCGTGTAACCCGGCGCGGTGAAAAGAACCTCGTTCTTCGTCGGTTCGATCCGCCATTTACCGACGATGGCGAGCGAGAATTCCCCGGATTCGCCGCCGGCTGCCGGAATCAACAGCGAATCACTGGAGCCGTTCATGCGAGCGTAGTAGTTGCCGTCATCGAGGCCGAAGCCGGGATACGTATCGCCATCGACGGGCTCCAGCGCACTGTAGCCATCCTCGTCCACCGGGGTCATCTTGGATCGTGTTGCAAACCACGATTGATCAGGCGTCACCGCCACATCGGGCGGCGGTGGCGACATGAAACGCGGGTTGGCCACAGAACCGGTAGCCTTGATGATCGTAGTTGCCATGGATTATTTCTCCCACCAGTGAAGGGCGATTTTCTTGAGCGTGATCTGCGAGTCCGCCCCGGAGGTGTTGTTCTGCAGGCGGAGTTTCGCGGTGTATGGAGCCTGTGCGAATCCCGCTGCAGGCCAAAGATCCGCGATCTGGAAATCTCGGATTTCCCCATCGAATGAGTAAAGATCCGTGGACTCCAGGTCGGCAATCAGGCCCAGCTTGTACCGTCGGCGTGCCTGGATGCGGTCGGTGTACGTCTCGACATAACGCGGTCCGACTCCGTCAACCGCCTTAAACCACGCGGATAGGGACCCCGACGTGTAGCGGCCATGCCCGAACCCGGCACCCGTCCCCATCAACTCCATAATGAAAATATTGGGCGTCGTCTCGGAGGTCGGTGGCGTCAGGAACTCTGCCGAGAACGCAATCGCGCGCAGATCGGTAGGATCGATCTCGGGCAGGCTCACCTCAGCGAACGCGCTTGACGCAGTCCCCCCATTGATGACTAGCCCACTCGATCCGCTACCGCCAGGCGTCGGCACGTAGGTCGCCGCTGCCGCGTTTCCGGCAGTGTTGACCGTGAGCACGGCCGGGATTTCGGCCAACATGGTGAAATCCAGGTCAATTGACCGGGGTTGATCCAGAGCCAGCCGGCCGAGTGGGTCGAAGCGAATTGCCATCAGATAATCTCCAGGACGCCAAAGGATCCCGTCTTGCCATTTGCGCGGTACGGGACGAACAGCCGGTCATTCCAGACGGTCACACAACCGAAATCGGAGATGCCTTCCCCCTCCCAAGCCTGCGCCGGCGGCGTGATGTTGATCGGCTTCTCGGCAAGCCCCATGAGGTCCTCACGCACCGGCGCAACGCCGACCTGGTTGGCCACTACCACGCCGCCAGCCGCCGACGGGCCGATCAGGCCGATCCACCAAAGTCGGCCCTTCCAAAAGAAATGGTCGCCGCTGATCCCCTTCCAGGAGATGGATGAGACGATCGCGCCGGACGAGAACGTGGCATCAGGGGTGCCGGTGACCTCCATGCCGTAATCGCGCAGGAGGTGCTTCTGCCGACCGATCTGACGAGGATCGGGAATCCACGACAACGAATCTATGGGCTTGGAGTCATCACGACGCCACAGCGCGAATCGGCTGACATTGCCCCCGCCGTAGAGCGAGAACATGTACTCGGAACCGGCATACATGAACCGCTTAGCATAGCCAGTATGGCCGCCGCCCATCGAGCGACCATCCCAGTCCGCACAAATCCCACGTCGCTCCCACGGGCCAGCTAGTGTGTCTGCGCGTGCCCACAACGTGCTCTGCGAACCAGTACCGACACCTTCCTGCTGGTAGAGCATGCGCCACTCCTGCGCCCGCTCGTCCCACCACACATGGGGCGTCTCGGTTTGATTGCCGCCGCCGTCATCCCGGTAGACCTTGCCGGCATCCACGAATGCATCCAGCGGGCTTGCCGCTGTAGCCCGCCAGATGCCCGAGTTCGCGTGGACTCCTTCATGGTCGGTCGAATAGAACAACGACACCGAACCATCCGCATCCACCACAAATTGCGGCCAATAGATGGAATTTGCCGTGCTCTGGGCTTTGGAAAAAATTGGAGAAGAGCGCGGCTTGACCGCAACTGGATGCGCGACCTTTGAATCGACATAGGTGCCGCTCCCACCGAGCAGTTCCTGCAGCAGCGCAAGGCTCTCCGCAGTCGGGCCGCCATCCTCGCTATTGGCCTCCAACCACGTCCATTCACCGTTGGCACCGACCAGCGCGGCCAGCACCCCATCGACATTGCGAGGATTGACCGGGATTTTGCTAAGCAACGCAGTCGCGTCATCGAGCAACTCGAGGCTTTGCGCAGTCGGGCCGCCGTCTTCGCTATTGGCTTCCAGCCAGGTCCCCTCTCCGTTCGCCCCGGTTACCGCAAACACGATGCCCTGGACGCCACTTTCGATCGGGAATCGTGCGTCTGTCTTATCGGCCTTCTCCGCCAATACATCCCCGCGCAGCCATTCCCAAGCGGACCCCGTCCAACGGTACTGGCCGGCGTTGCTTACGGTTGCACCACTTACCGGGTCGGTGTGGGTCCCAGGATCGGTGGTGACAAAGGCCCCCTGACCCATAAAGGTGCCCGCTACGCTGGATAGTTCGGCCCATGTGCCAACGTAGATTGCGTTGCTGGCTTGGGCAGCTTCCAGATCATCGATCCGACCATCTAGCTCGGATGCGGTGGCTTGTAGCTGGTCTGGCTGAACTGCCGTATCCGCCTTCTCACCCTGCGCGGAAGTTGCAAAAGCAGACACAGGCTGGAAGGCGGCACTATCAAGCGCCTCCGCCACGTTCTGCAATGCCCCTACTTTGAAATCCAACGACTCAGGATCATCGGAGAGATTGATCCCGACCTTAGCCTGGATTGCCTCAATGGCATCGTTGGCATCGCCATGTTGCTGCGAATGGGTGCGAACCTGCGATTGGCTGGTGTCAGGCTGAGGGTTATCGAAATGGTCTAGCTCGAAAGGGAACTTGGTGGTCATGGTTACCTCAGGAAATACGGACGCACAGGACGGAACCGTTGCGGTACATCGCGCCTACGGCGACGCCTGCGGCGGCGGCGGCGGCATCATCGGGGGCATTGGGGAGACTGGCGAGAGAAGCGACTGCCACAAACTCGGCTGCATCGTGCGTGGCTACAGTTCCAAGGCCGAGCGCCGTAGATATCTGCGTAGCAGTTACATCACCATTTTCTCCCACTACGGACTGCACCGGTGCAGCCGCGGCGGCTTCCTCGACGGTTGTGTACTGGGGATGCGGATCAGGATTGGCTACGTGGTTGGCGATGCCAACGCCCACTCTGGAGTCGGCACGCGCATCGGTGAAGTAGAGATTTGCCCCCCCCTCGGGGAGATCATCCGTAGTAGGTGCCGCGGTGGCTATTACCCTGCCGTAGGCATCGATCGTGACCTTGCGAAGTGCCGCGCCATCGCCAGAATCGATAACCGGCATCATCTGCACGATGGGGTCTCCCTCGCGGCCATCCCCATTGCGCATCAGCAATCCGCCACTGGCGCGCAGGGTGCGCAGACGCCAGTCGCCCGGGGCAATCTGCGCAGAAAAACCCATGCCAGCGAGTCTGCTTATGGAATCCAGGGTACGCGGCACGTTATCGATCTGCCCCCAGCCGAAGCGCGCCGTGGGGGAACCCCCTAAGCCCAGGTCAGCGGCACTCAGTACCTTGCCATCCGGGCCGAACAGGTTCACTCCAACGGTAGCGCCATTGGTGGCGTCGCTGTTGATCTGCACGACGCGCCCGAGGTTGTCCTGTAGCTTTACCTTGCTCATCCCGGAGCGCCTCTTTCGTAGGCCCTGACTACGGCTTGGCAGGCGCGGAGCTGGTCGTCGGCGTCTCGGCCGATTCGAACAACAGATCCCGCAATCTCTGCTCGTAGTTGGGCGCCCTCATCACGTTGGCTGGCGCTGGCTGCGGCTTCGGACAGACGGGCGGTGTTGCAGGTCGCGAGGTCGTTGCGCAGCCGGAGAGTGCCAGCACGCAGCTCAGCCACAACTGCATCGGGGACGGCAGCGGCCGCCTGGCGATCTTCTTCATGCTTTGCTCCTATCTCGGCCATGGCCTCGGCTTGCTGGTGCTCGACTTGGCGGACTTGCTGCACCTTGGCGGATTCCGCCTCAGCCACCGCGATATGCCGCTTGGCCTCTTCACCCTCGGCGCGATCGCCGCGCCACGCCCAGCCGGACGCGAACATTCCAGCGGACCAGAGAGCGAAAGCGACGACAGCGGCCACGATGCGGTTCATGGTTAGGCGTCTGGGTTGTCCGGCCGCGGAGCGCCAGCCAAATCGGCAGCGGCATCAGCCTCGGTCAGCACGACATGTTGTGCCTCAATGCGCTGCCGGATCCACGAGCACAACAGGCCGAACGCCGCGGTGCCCCACAGGATCGACTTCATGCGCTCCGGCACAGGGCCAAGCGCAAGGATGCTGGTGTACAAGGTCGGCAGGCCAGCAACTAGGATCCACAGATAGGTCGTGTACTTCTTGATCATGACCTTGGGACTCTCGAAGCCCTGCGGCTTGATACTCGTCGCTGCCTGCTTTTTCGGCTTCGGCGTGATGATCGGGGTCGGGCTGCTCATTTCTTCTCTCGCTCCTTCTGGCGATCAAGTTCTTTGTCGATTTCCTCGGCGAACCGAGGCGCAAGCATGTAAACGGCCTTGTGGTATGCCTCTGACTGTCGCGTAGCCACATCCGCATTGGTCGCCACATGGGCGATCCAGACGCTACCCATAACGATTCCAGCTAGCGCTACACCAATGGCAATTCCGTTCCAGACAGTGCCGGCGCCCTCAAGACGGACCACATTTCCGTTTGCTGAAGAGCCATGAACTCGGTTCAGCGCAGCGTCGATCCGCTCAAGCGCTGACCGAAGCTCACGAGACAGTTCCTCGCTATCGCTCATCGGGTACGCACCGGTTCCGAGAACACTGGGACTTCCATCTTGATCGCGATCCGGTAAACCACGTCTCGCAGGCTATGCAGCTCGTCCTTCACTTCTTGCAGCGCTCCGGACTTAAGCATGTTCTCGGCCACGTACAGCTTGTGCTTCGTGTGGTCCTGCCACAGCATCCAAATCCAGCCCGTAAGCGCGCCTACACCCAGCATTAGGCACGGCACGACTATCGCCAGGATCCGCACCAGAATGTCCATGGTCTCGCTCATCCGAGGAATACCTTCTGTTCGTCCAGGCGCCGGTTAGTCAGACCCTTCATGACCCGGCCGCCTGCACGATTCCAACGTACGAACTCAGCAGCGGCGCCAGCCACGTCCCCGGCGTTGAACTTACGAAGCAGGGTCGATCCGGTGAACGCCTTGGCACCGATGTTGTAGGCGAGGCTCGTCATAGCCCCCAACTGGGCATCCGTCGCCGGCCGCTTGACCGCCGATTGCACGCCCCTAAGAAACCGGGTCACGTCCTGCGCCAGCCGTTCGTCAGCCTGGGCCTGGGTCCAGCGCACGCCTTTCGCAATACCAGGGCCGGTAGCCCCATAGCCGATAGTCCACGGTTCGCCCCCCGTCGCGGGGTCCGGGTATGCCCCTAACCGACAACCCTCCCACTTCTTGATGAGAGAGATGGCGTAGGCAATGGCGCTCCCTTTGGCCTCCAGAGCTGCCGCACCGCCCGCCTCCTCTGCTGAAATCGTTGCCATCGCGGCCCCCGTGGATTCGATGGGGCTACGGTGCCTGCCGCGGCGGGACGATCAATGGGATTCAAAGAAGAACCCCGCTGGAGTCAGGGCCTGCCGGTGCTACCATCCGCTCTACGGCCGGGATGACCCAAGGGAATGACGATGACGGATTGGCTTAAGCAACAAATTGACAAGGAGATCGCGAGCCGCCTCTATGGTGGCTCACGGGCTAAATACACTATTAACAAGCTGAAACGCTTTGTAATCCGCTCTATCCGAGTGATGGCTGGAGGCTTCCTAGCCATAGGCGCATACATTGTGTTTAAAGATCAAAGCCTAGAGGTCGGCAGCCTCACCCTAGGGCAGATCACCATCAACATGCTGGTTGGAGAAATATCCAAGGGCGCCATCCTGATGTTATTTTTGTGGCTTTCTTGGGTTATAGCTTTCGGAGCCGGCCCAAGGATTGATAATAAGCAGCATCGGCATCATCCACCGGAATGAAGGCATTCCTTTAAGAATCGGGAGTCGTGACGTGCTGGATCGAGACAAGTTCCGAAATTGGTGCAGAAACTGGTCGGTGTTCATGGGCATCTCTGGCTCCGTCAGCGGAGCCAACCAGATGAGTGTCTATGGGTTCGCCTGGTGGAAGGTCTGGACCATCTTCATCGGCCTAGCGTGCATGATCGCTATTGGATGCATCTTCATATGGGTATTCCTTTACGCACAGTCCTGGTGGAAGCTCAGGAATCATCGTTCCTGAGCCACCTCGGATTCCCGTCTTCCCCCCGTAATGTCGATCTCCAAGGGCTCGTCATTACTGGTGCTAACCGCGGAAACAGTCGCTAGGTAGGCGACAAGATCATTCGCCCGCTTGCTTCCTGGGGGAAGCTTGGAGAGTTCGATAAGAGCCCGCCGGCCATCAGAGTTCGCCATCATTCTGGCAATTCGATTGAATCCTGTTGCCGTCGCAGCCGTGGTAGAAAGCCCCTTAACGCTGAAGTCCTTGAGTGCTTGCATGACCTCGGTATAAGGGCCAGTCCCGCTAAAGTTCGCACCGAACTTGTCCCCCATCCGGCGTGCCGCCTGCATGGCATCCATCAATTGATCCATCTCGCCGGGAGCGTAGATCTGCTTGAGACGCTCTACCTTATCAGGCTTGTCACCACCAAGCGCACGAATGAAACCGGTTGCATTAAATGGGAGCGTGTGAGCGCCAGCAGATGCCGGAGCACTTTGAGCTGACGCCAAAGCGTCCTCTACCAGAAGCCGCTTGTACTGTTGCCATGCATCTGGTGCATTTCGCTCCATGAAATCCTTAACCATTCCTAGTTCGCTAGGCTTCATAGCGCCAAGCCTTGAGATCACCGTCTCCGGTGGGAGGGTGTTGACGGTCATGAAGCCGTCTACATCGATCTGGTCGCCCAGAAGCCGACGCAATGGGCTCATTTCCACGGCTTTCAGAAGATCACTATGGCGCCGATAGTCGTCGTTCGCCTGACGCAGGAGTTCACTCGGACGAACAGCTTGTACACCATTGGGGACCACCGCATTGGCTCCAAACCCAAGCGATTCATCAAGTTTTGAACCAGCGGCATCGAGGTCGTCGCTCATAGCTCCATAAAGCCTAGCAGCGATACGCCTGTTAACGTCCGGGCTTACATTCTCGAATATGTTCTCGGAGCCACGCGCTGCACGTCCATAGGCCCCACGGGCGCGGCGTGCAGCATCCAGAGAGTATCCAGGCTTCTTGGCAATCTCATCGAGTAGACTCTGCGCCTGGGTTCGAATCTTGGCCGCATCCGCGCCCACTACATCCGCGTAGTCGTCAATGATCCCTTGCAGGGCTTGTTTGGTATTGGCGTAATCCACAACAGGTGCATCGCCCACAATCCGTCTGATTGCTCCAAACTGCCTGGCTGCAGTTTCCTCGCGGCTTTGCGCGATCTGGTCTATAGCTTTGCGGACGGTTCCTTGAATGCGCTCCCCGATAGCCTGAGGGGAAACCGAATCTGGGCTGATCCGGTCCATGACTCTGTTTACGTAATCAATCGCCTGATTGGCGATTTTCTCATCCGCCTTGAATGCCGTATCGGCCGAGAATAGAGACTGACGCGCCATGTTCTCGGCACCCGTTTGCGCTCGACTCCCAGACACCATACCCGGAGTCAAGTTGATGCCAGTACGCTGCGCCAGAGCCTCCCCCTCTTGAGCAAATGGCTGCTGATTGGCGCGCCCGGTGAAGAAGTTCAGCGCTCGCGCAGTTACATTGGGAGGAAACACCTCTTCCGCAACTCTCATGGCTCCCCTTCCAAGGGCGGATAGGCCGCCACCTAGCGCGGTGCCAAGCGCCGCGTTCTGGAGACGCTCATCGTCACTCGTGATGGGTTGCAGGAGTGATTGCAAGCCACCACCAACAGCGGCCTGTCCAATAGCTCGGGCTGCATTGGCCCCCCGAGGGGCAACGCTGATGGCTCCTAGAGGCGCAGTCGCTGCGACATTGCCCGCGATACTCCCTATTACGCCGCCTGCCGTCCCCATTAGGGGCGCATACTCTGCCCGCCTCTGAGATTCCTCTTGGCGCAAGTCGTAGCTTTCTTTAGCGGTCCCATAGAGACCCTTCAGTGCTCCGACGAGAGGATTTTCACCGCGCACCGCAGCTGCACCAGCATAAAACGGAGCTGCCATGGCAGCGCCTAGGCCGGTCTGAGTCTGAGTATCTGCTGCCACCTGCTGCGCCCCGAGCACCGCATCACCGACGCCTTTACCAAAGCCAGAAAGTAGATTCGACAGGAAGGACCCTTCTTGCTTTGGGGACGATGGCGCTGGTCCTACAACAGGATCCGCCTCCCAAGGGGCAGCGGGTTGGGGCTGCGGCGCGTATTGGCGCTCCTGCTGGCTATGAAGATTCTGGGCATATGCCGTCGCATGCTCGGGCGTGTCGAATGCCCCCAAATTCCGACCTGTGCGCAAATAGGTGTCTATAGCCTCCTGATCGGACATGATCCGTCCATCATCGCTCACGGTAGGCAGCAGGACTTCGCGCCCATCGAAGTTGGCCGAGATCGAGCGCACGGTGGAGATCGATCCGTCTGGATTGCGTACGATGGGCCGCCTCGACAGATCTATGTTGCCTGGCGCGAGGAGCCCTGCCGGCTGTGCATCGGCGCCTACGATAGGATCATTGTCCCAAGGGTTTGCCATTACGGCTTCCTCCGGCGAACGCCATTCGGATCGACGTATTCCGAGCCACTCGGCAGCGCGTTGTAGTCCTGTGCCGAGCGTACCTGGATAGGCGCGTTACTCGTGGCAGCGCCAGCCGACATGGCGGCTCGCAGGTCCACACCCCCGGGAACCACGGCAGCCGCCGGGCCAAGCCCTGCCCCAATCGCCTGCAAAGCCGTCTCGCGGGCACGGGCTTTCTGCTGCAACGTGGCTGGCGAGTCGCCAACCTGGGGCAGATAAGTCCGGCCGTAGATGTCGAACTCCTGCTGGGTGATGGCCGCGCCAGTGTCCTTGCGGAGGATCGCCGCCAGGAATTCTCGTGCAGCCTGTTCGGCCTGCTGGCGCTCGCTAGAGATGAGCGGGTTAACCGCCTGCGAATCCCCAACCCATGGAAGCCCGCGCAGGAACGTATCCGAGATCCCCCGAATTCCCTGCTGGCCGCCCGTCGCAGTTAGGTTCCCTGCCATAGCCTGAAGCAGCCCGTTTGCCTCACGGCCGCGCGTGAAGTAGACAACATCCTTGGACTGCTGCTCGGTAAGCTTCGGCGCTTGGCCTGCGCCGCCGCCGCCCGCTCCGGCAGCCCCGCTCGGGTTCCACTGTCCCGTGCTCTGGAGGGCAAACGTTGCCTTGGCGATGTCGTTCGCATCCCGGGCACGCTGGGCCGCTGCGTTAGCTGAATTGGCCGCGGCATAAGCAGCGGTAGCGCGAGCGGCATCGGCAGCGATAGAGGCGCGCCCCTGCTCGGTGGTGCTAATGCCGCCGCCACCCGGCAACAGGCGATTGTTGATGAGGTTCTGGCCTTGGATTGCGGCCAACTCTACAGGCCCTCTGGCCAGGCCCATGAGGTTGGCATTGGCGCCACCCCAGTCGCCAGCCAGGGCGCGCGCGACGGCATCTCCACGAAGCCCCTGCTCCTGAAGTTCGCCGGTATAGCCAGACACCTTCGTCGGATCGAAGCCCCCACGTAGAGCCGTCGCTAGGAAGTTTGCTTGCGCTTGATCAGGAACAACGCCGCCAATACTTGACTGAAGTTGGTCCCGCGCCATGGCCTCATCACGCTTGATCTGCGCTCCCGCCAACAGGCTGGCTAGCTGCGCTGCTCGCGTCTGCCCCTGCTGGTATGCAAGCTCATTGCGTGCCGCGCCGCCGGCCAGCGCTTCTCCAAGAGAGGCCCATCCGTTCGTCGCCACGTCAGTACCCCCACTTGGCCTGGAGCTGCTGGAACAGCTTGTTATTGTTCGCCGCAGTGGCGGCATTGACTTGGCCCGTGCCGTACAGGTTCCCGCCCGAGCCAAAGCCATTTGCGGCGATCCCGCCTGCGGCGCCCTGCGCAACCTGAGCGGCCACGCTTAGCCAGGGGTTTTCGCGGATCGACTGCAACCGTAGCTGAGACAGGTAGTCATCGGCACCGGCCTCTCTTCCAATCAGGCCCAAGCGCGAGCGCAGGTCGCCCTCTTCCAGTCCCTCGCGCACGCGCTGCTGCCTGGGGGCATCGATCCGGGCCATGAGGTTTGCGGCAGTCTGGCCGTAATCGCCGATGCCAAGGGCTGCGTCGTTGGCCGCCGTCCGGTAGGCGTCGCTCACTGCCCCGGACTGGTTAAGCCCGCGCGAGGCCGCGGCCTGAGCTGCACGCACCTGGTCCAAGTACTGCTGGCCCACACTCATGCGCTCTGGCTCGCCAGTACTGACCGCCCGCTTTGCCAGCAGGTCGTTAACCGCCGCGTCTGCCTGCTCCTGGCGCACCGCCTGCCGCTGGATCTGGGAGGCCAACTGACGATCTTGCGCTCTGACGACGTTGCGCTGATTGATGTAGTTGAGGCCGCCACCCAGAAGACCAAGGCCGGCGGCAGCAGCAAGTTCGACGCCCATTAGCGGTTACCCCCATAGCCGAATCCAGGCTGATAGTATCCGTACACATCGCGGAATCCGCGGCGATCCGCCGCCGTCTCGCGACTGCGCGCGTACAGATCGGACAGGCTGCCGAACACGTCGCCCAAGGCGTCCGCCTTGAGGCTCCCCTGCGCCGCCTGGAGGTTGTTCTGCAACGCGCTGGCCGCCTGGCTTGCCCCCGAGGTCAGCGAGTACCCGCTGCCGGCCTGGGCGATCAGGTTCTGTCGCGCCGCCTCATCGGCATTTCGAAGATCGGCCACCGCCCCCTGGGCCAGGCGCTCAGCATCCAAGACGCCGCGCTGATAGTCCTCACCCAGCCGGCGATTGGCGTCTACCGCAGCAGAGCCGCCCGTAAGCCCGTTGCGCGCCATTGCAAACCGGAGATTGCGGTCCGCCTGTCCCTTCTGGCGCTCAAGTTCATTGGTATAGAACTGCCGCGTTGCACTCAGGAAATCGTCAATCCCCGCCTGCCGCGTAGCCGAGTTGTAGATATCGTTGATCTGGCCCACGGCGCGGTTGATGTTGGATGTCCGCCACCCTTCCGCTCGCGCCGCCGTGTTCGCTGCGCCGCTTCCGCTACTCACGCCCATGGGGCACCTCGCATACGTGAAAAATGGGCGATGTCCTCGCCATTGGCGCCGTAACCTCTCCAGACGCCCTCAGGTTGCAGCCCAAGGGAACGCTCGAACCACTCGATTGCCTTGGCGCGGCTTGCAAGCGCATTGGTCTGGACACGCCGAGCGCCGTTCAGAAACACCTGATCCATGAGCCACCGGGTCGCCTTGGTCATGGAGCGCCATTGCTCGGCCCATCCTTCCTCCGTGCCGACCATCCAGGACTGCCAAATGCCGTTTCCAAGGCATTCGAAGCCTCCGGCAGCAGCAACCGAGCCGTTATCACGCAGGACCGTCAATGCATACGGCGCCGAACGAGCCCATGCCCCGACGAGTGCGTGTGCGGCGGTATCCGGGTCGTAAGTCTGGCCCCCGGTAATCGCGAGGAACTGCGCCTGTTCGGAGTCGCGCATCTGCTCGGCCAGCAGCACCAAATGCAGCGGCCGGCAGCGCACGATGTTGGAAGGTAGGCGGGCGCGATTCATGCGGAAATGCTGTCGCGAAGCCCATTTTGATCAATGGTCACGACATTGGCCTCATGTCTTGCAGATACAGGCCAAATGCATTCCACTGCCATGCCTCGGTGCCGTCATAGACCAGTCGGACTGCGAACGTAGGTGCCGCAACCGACATGGGGATGGGCCCTCCGGTCAGCGTATCGGGGTCGATCTCGTATGCCGGCGTGAAATCCCCTCCGTTGGTCTGGTTGTAGCCGATCTGGATCTGCACTCGACCTCGCCCCACCACCTCAAACCCGTACATCATCTTCGTGACCCCGGGCTGGCCGAAGTCGAGCCACGGCCACTGGATTACGCCCTGGAACGGGGTGAATACCCCGGCCGACAGCTCATCGCCTACGGCACCTTCATCCATGCGGTAAATCCGGTTTGCCGATCGCAGGTAGAGGGAATCCCCCTGGATAGCCCATGCATGCACCTCGAATGGGAACAGGTATCGACTCCAAGCCCCCACCTGACCAATCTGCGTCATCGTGTATACGAAAACTTCGGTCTGGCCGTCCTTCGCGAACATCAGCCAGTACTGCCCAGCCGCTGGGTAGTAGAGCGCTCGCGGCACCACTTCGGGCTGTGCGAGCCATGCCTGCACCAGTACGTCGATAGGCATGCCTACGTCGCCCGCCTGGAAGTTAGTGCTGCTCGCCGCGATGCCGACTGTGCGGACTCCTTGGCTGCTCAGGAACAGCAGATCATTGGAAACGGCCGCAATCGCGCGATGCTGGGTGCTCCCCATCGGAAGCGCATCCAGGAGCGCCATACTTGCAGGATCTTCGTCCACCTGCCATAGCTGGAACGCTTCGGCGTTGAACGGGATCAGGTTGCCCCGGTACAACCCCATCGCCGCCACCGGATTCGCGCCGTAGTTCTGGAGGCCAGTAGGCAAGAACCCTGCGTCGTCCGCGCTGCTCCAGTCCTTCGGCGCCGCCGTGGCGCTATAGCGGACAGTATCTCCGTCGGCAGCGAACACTTTGGACGCGGCAATGGCGACGACCTTGCTGTTCGGACAGTTCTCGTCCTCGATGCGGCGGCTAATCGCCTGCCACGTCACCGTCCCATCCACCACGGTACTACCAATGACCGTCGGCCATACCGGCTCGGTTGCTCCGCTGATGTATAGCGCAATCGCCTGCCACGTTACGCGGGTCATCGCGACCGCTTCCCAGGTGACGCCGCCATCCACTACTGTGGCGCCCAGCAAGTTAGGCCACGCCGGCTCCGTGTTAGCGGTATGGCCCGGGGCAGCTTGGGTCGCCCGGAACATGAAGCCCGCCGGCAGCCCTGACACGGCTCCCGACACGGTCAGATTGTCGCCATAGACGACGTGGTTGTGGTCTGCAACGGACCACAGGCCAATCACGGCCCGGGCGTAGGCGGCTCCATCCGGCTTAGAGCTGGTCACCGTTGACTGCTGGTACGTGTTCCCCGTGGTGATCATGTTCCCTTGGGTATACGACAACATCAGCCCATTCACGTCATACCAGCGGATCTCACACCATCCGCGAGTCGCGCCGTTTGCTGCTGACCCCTGGTTGATGAAGCAAGAAGCCGTCAAGCTCGCCCCATCGGCCACCACAAACCTGGCCTGGTTAACGGCGGCGCCATCGCTCACGGATCCCGGCATCTGCACGCAATTGCCGTTATCCGTCATGCCTCCCGTGGTAGCAAAGGCAGCGCCTCCCTCGTAATCCCAGCCCGTTGCACCCGCGGAGAAGTTCCCATTCGTCGGCGCAGTAGGAGTAGGTGATGGCCACGCCGTCGGGCGTACGATGTCGCCCGGGCTGAACAGCGTTCCAGAGGACCAGACAGGAATGGAAGCGCTGGACGTACCGCTGCCCGGATTGCTGTACGGGTTTTCGATGGGCACATCTTCGTGCACTGTACCGCCCACCTGGGTGGGCCACGTTGGCTCGCTCTCTCCAGACCGTGCGCCCGTCTCGCTGATATCCGTAACGATGTACCGGAATCCGTTGCTGACCGTAGGAACGATCACGTTGCCTACTGCCCGCGTGGCGTATGGCTCCCAGGACGTGAAACCCGACGTGTCGTCCACGAGACGGTACGCAAGGCCATTTGGAGTGGTCGGGCTTACCAAAGCGTCCGGCAGGTAGGTGGTGTTCGGGGACCACGGCTTACCCTCTTCCAGCCAGAAGTGATAAACGCTTCCGTCCGAGAACTCGGCCACCACATACAGGTAGCCAAGGAAGGGGAGCGAGAAATGAATCTCCTTCAGCGTGGCCGCCGCATTGCTTGGATGCTTCAGCACCACCACGGAGTAGCCCGGGCCCGCCGGCATCACCTGGTCGGCGTAGACAACGAAAGCCCCTTTGAAGGAGGTCAGCCCGATCGTTCCGGGAGGTAGATCGAGGTGAATCCGTGCCGCCTGGCGCATGCGGATCGTTCGGGCAGCCGTCACATATCCATTCACCAGGTCGTACAGCGCGTCCTCGGAAGCGCCGCCTTTGTCCCGTAGGCGCGTAATCCCGGCCTTAACTGCCGTGAGGTAGGCGACTCGCATGGGTCAGCTCTCCGGCCAGCCACCGACAGGAACCGGACGCCGAGCGGGCGGGATCTGCCGGGTTCCGGGGATGTATCGCCTGGTGCCGTGTGCTCCGGATACCAGCTGTCGCACGTACGCCTGGGCCTGCTGCATGTAGTTCCCAGCGTCCGGCTGTCGGTAGTGCGCCTTGGCATTCGCCAAGGCATGCAAGAACACCGCGCGGCTGTTCACAGTCAGCAGATCGTCGTCCCCGTTGAGCCATTTGAGCCCCAGGTGGCCGCGGATCTTGATCGTGTATGCTCGGTCAGGTGCCGGGAATATTTCTATGACGCCAGTCAGGCGGTAGTAGGCGGGTTTGCTTAGGGATGTGCTGGTGTACAGCACAGGGTCAATTCCCTCGATCAGAGGCGTCCACTGCCCGCCGTCCAGGATCCCGGCCCAGGTGATGCGCCGGAAGTCGAGGTACTGATCCAGATCGAGCGGCACATCGTATAGATTGGCCCCTGGCACACACTCGACCGTCCACCAGCGCTCCGTACGCAGCTCCTTGTACTGCTGGTATAGCTGGTCCTGCGCGTCGCGGATAAAGCTATCGACCATCGCATCCAAGTCGAAGGGCCGGCGCTGCGCCATCTCCTGAAGACGCCCGTAGTAGGCCTCCGCATCCTTCTGGCCGTACTTCGCCTTCGCATCCGCAATAGCCTGCATCTCAACAGCAACGCCATCGATCAGGGTCTTGTCGGAGCCGTTTACAAGCGGCGCAGTACCATCGGTGTACCGGTCCATTGCATAGCGCTGCAATAGCGAATCCTGGGCGGTATTGATGATCTGATCAACATCCGAGGACTTCGCTACGGTGGCGATGTAGCCGCCCAGTTGGTCGTAATAGACCTTGGAATCCGGCTGCGCGTGATGGGCCTTGGCGTTGGCAAGCGCCAGCAGGAACACGGCCCATGGGTCCAGGGTAGTCACGTCATTATCGGCAGAAAAGGGGCCGAGGGGTATGTCTACACCAAGGCGATATTGATGCTGGAGCGCTACCTGAGCCTCATACAGGAAGTTCGTCAGCAGTTCCTTCATCCCAGGCGGCCATGATCCCGCCGTGGCTTGGGCAGAGAACCCAAGGCGACGCAAAAGATCGTTGCGTAGCGATTCCATCGTCCGCGGCACTGGGGTGCCTGCATGGCTGAAGCCAAGCGCCGCGGCGACCGTCTTGCGCAGCTGATCGAACGTCCGCTGCACCTTGACGGGTTCGACCACAAATCCCAGTCGCCGGATGATCTCTTGGCGGCACTTCTTGAGCGACCAGTCAACGCCGACGCCTTCCATGCTTACCCGGGCGGTGTCGTACTCGATGGGCGCGTCATACCCGAGCGGGCTGTCGTAAACGTTGCCGCCCTTGACCATGATGGGTGCGTTATTTCCGCTCATACGTACCTCCATGAAGAAAAACGGCCGGCCGAGTCGCCCCGTCCGGCCGCCAGCCCGCCGCCAGCAGGCTTACTCGCCGCCACCTTCACCCAAGGTGGCGCTGATCGCATCGAGAACGCCCTTCCGGTTCTTTCCGGCCTTCTCGATCTCGGCTAGCTCGGCAAGCTCCTCATCGGTCAGGCTGCCCAGAGCGGCAATCACCTCCGGAGCATTGGCGCTCGCCAGTGCGGCGAGATCCACCTGCCCCTCTCCTTCGTCCGAATCTTCCGCATGGACCTCAACCGCACGCTCGAACTCGCGCTTGTTGCGGTACGCTGCTTTGAAGGCCTCGGCACCGGCCGAGGTGCGCGCATACTTGTTGCTCAGGACGGCGAAGACTTCATCCACATCGAACTTGTCGATGTTGACCTGGTCCCTTTGCACCACGTGCAAGTTCTCAACGGCATACAGCTCTTCCAGGACCGGCAACTCGTACTCCGGGACCTGCACCGGGATCTTCGTGGTCGCATCCCGGTCGATGAGCAAGGTAACGAACGTGATCTTCACTGGATGCCCTCCAACGTGGCGGTGAGGGTGCCGGTGCCTGCCGTGGTCACGTTGATACGGATCCAGTTCGGCAGATCGGCGATTTCTTGCAGCAGTGGCGACGCTGCGTTCAGGGTGGCGATGGTCGCCCAGCCCGAGTCACCGGTTGCTGGTGCCGTCTTGCTGGTTGACGGGTGACCTTGGACGGCCACTACACCGGAGCCACCTACGGGGGCGTCCAGATGCAGCAGGCCCTCACGCCCCCAGCCACCCAGTAGCGGGGTCTTGCCAAGGCGAACCGGCGTGGAAGCCCCGGTAGCCGTGATATCCCGAGCGGTAACGATATTGATGATGTTCGGCATGTCGGTCTCCTGCCGGTGGCGCGTGGCCACCGGCTTCAGTGGGTCAGGCGATCGAGAAGACCGCGTTGCTGTTGCGCTTCTTCGCCGTGATGCCGTAATGGGCCGTCATGCCGAAGTAGTGCGTGAAGCGGTCATAGACGCGCGGAGGGGTGCGGCGGATCATCCAGCGGCCCTTCACCGGGCGCAGCTTGATGGTCTTGCTATTCAGGAAATAGCCGCGCTTCTTCCACGGATACGTGATCGGACCCAGCAGGTCGTCCAGGGCGTCGAACGTCGGATCCCACACGATAGGAACGCCCTTGAACGCCAGGGCCTTGGTCGAGGGGTCGAGCGTCACGCCGCCCGTGCTGGATGTGCCCAGCGTAATCTGGCGGCTCATCACCTTGAGGGCATCGGCCTGGATGGCGTCGTACATCTCCGAGCCCACCGGGATGAAATCCGGAGCGCCCATCTTTCCGTAGGCGATGCACTTGCGCCACAGGGTCTCAAGATGGGAAATCAGGTTGCCCGCCGTCGAGGTGCTGATGCCCATGTCGGCAAAGTTGCGCCAGTAGGTCGCCGTGGAGGCATCGATACCGCCGATGGTGCCGACGTTCGGGGTGGTGCTGACCAGTGCATCCAGACCGGGAACGGCCTTCGGGTTGGTCGAGCCGTCCAGATGGACCTCGATGTCCCAGTTCTCCTGGAAACCGTCCTTCAGGGTGGTCCAGTTCTCCTGGAGCAGGTTAACGATCTGGATCCTCTCCGCTTCCGACATCACTGCATTGCGGTCATCGGTCAGGATGATGCCGTTGTTCGCCAGCTCGGTTTCGTTGAGGGTGAAGCCGTCGAACGCCTCATAGGCCTGGAATGGCGCCTTGCGGACGGTGTCCTTGCGATTGTGGGTAACCTGATCGTCGCCGGTATAGTTCTGGTAGTTCGAGTCGTTGGTGAACCGAACCTTCTCGTTGAACACGCCATTGCCGAACACGGAATCCTGACGATTCTGGATCAGCCAATCGGCGAACGGACGCTGGGTGGTGAACTGGTCGATGGGGTCGTTGGTCGCGAACGACTCCAACTGATAATTGGCTCCTTGCAGGAGCTGCGCAGTGGTAAGCGGCATAGTGGCCTCGGAAGGAAAGATGGCCAGCCCAGACGGGCTGAGGGTCTTTCCGCGTTCCGAGGGCGCGAGGCTCGTTACAGCGCTACCGGCGGCGAACCCGGCTTACGTCACACGCGGGGCGGCAGATGTGCCGCTCGCGATGCACGATACCACTGCGCTGGATGCCGTCAATGGTTAGAAAGAAGGAAGGGGCCCAAAGGCCCCTTTGTGGTTAAAGTCCGCGGGCCCTGGCCTGCTGAACGCCGATCTCGAAGGCGTTCTCAACCGTGATCTTGGGTGCCACGGGAGCACCACTAGCAGGCCGAATAGGGTTCGGCGCGGACCGAACGGGAGCCGCAGGAGGTGCCGCTACTGCGGTGGCAGGCAGGTTGAGATAGGCCCTGTGGATCTCCTGCTGCCACTGTGCCGGGGGCAACGTGCGCTGGATTAGGTCGATCGCCGGCGCGAGAAGCTGCAATTTCTGGTCGAACTGCGGGTCGCTGGCCCGCAGGTGCGCTCCGAGCTGCTGTACCGACGCCAGTCCCTGCTGGTACTGGGCATCCTGTTGCACCTTCTCCTGCTGGGCCTGGACATGGCTCTGATGCAATTGCCCCTGCTGTCGATGCTGGGCTAGCTCCAGCGCCACTTCCCGGGTCATTTCGCCAGCGCTCACGCGGGCGGCCAGGTCTTGGTGCGCGCTCAACGGATCGAACCCGGGGGCCTCGCGGCCAAGCTGCTTGCCCAACCACTGCAACTCCTGCTGCATTTGGTCGTATGCAGCGCCCATTCGGGCTGGATCCCCCGAGTTAATTGCGGCCAGGTACTGGAGGGCGCTCCCGAACTGCTGCGGCGTTGCCCCCGTGCTTTCCACCGCCTGCTGCCACTGCTCGGCCTGCTGGCGGTAGCGGATACCTTCCTCCGCACGCGAATGCAGATCGCGGAAGCGCTCGGCTGCACGCTCCTTGAGCCCCAGCTGCTTTACCTCTTCATCGACGCTCTGGGGTTGGGTGGGCTCGGCCGCTGGAGCATTGCCGCCTTCTGGCTTGGCGACCGGTGTCTCTCCATCTGCACCAGTAGCCGCCTCTGGCTGGGGCTCCGGCTGTGGCGCACCCTCTCCAGCCGGCGCGGCGACGGGCGCAGCTTCCTTGGCCTCCAATTCACGGGCGGCCTCAACGCCGGCGGAGAAGGCGTCTACCTGGTCCGCGGGCGGCGCCGAATCCGAAGTGGCCTCCGGGCTGGTGGCTGTCTCTGCGGCAGTGGCCGCGGGCTCATCCGGCACAGCCGGGGTGTTTGGATCTTCAATATGCATGGTTGAACCTCTGTTGGCGGCGGATCAAAGGGGCTGGGCGACGACGCCCATAGCAGGCGGCTGAATCGTTGGCTGGATCTCGGATTCGGGGATGGCCGGCAGCGGGGCCGCAGGGGGAGCTTCTGGCACGGCAGCGGACGCCATTACGCCCCCGGGCGCCACCTCTGGAACCTGAGGAATGAAACTGTAGGCATCGATGGACGTGTCGCCCGTGCGCTCGATGGTCTCGACCATGAGCTGCTCTAGACTGTTCGCAATGTCCAATGGGGATGCCCCTCGCATCTGACCAATGCTGATCACGGCTTCCTGTAGCTGAGGCAGGATCGCGCCCCACTGCTGCCGGCGCAGGTTCGAGGCAGGACGCCCCGAGCTTCCGGCGCGAATGCCCACGCTTAGCAGCGCAGATACCAGCTCTGGAAGCGGCGCGTTGAACCAGAGCGCCTCCGGTCCAGCAATATCCGTCACCTCGTCGGGCGACAGTCCAGCGGGCGACATCGCGAGTTCGGCGGTGTACTGCGCTATCTCGCTGAGGACATCGTCCAGGCTATCGCGGCTGTAACCGAGGCGGGCCTCTGTGCCCTGCTGCTGGATATCGGCCTCAGTTGCCGTTTTTGCGGTCTGGATGCTGGAAGCGAGCGCCTCCTGAATGCCCCAGATCAGCTCCAGCTCGGCACGAATTGGCCCCGTGTCGTACAGCGCGGCGTCGATCTGGTTGTACTGGATGGGGAACAGAACATCCTTCGAGGACTGCCCCTTTAGATCCAGTCCGACCATTTCTCCGACGCCGCTACCTTCTAGCTTCTCCGCGTCATCCTTATCGACGGCGCCACGGTCGAATCCGAGCTTCGGAATTGCGCGACGGCGATGCTCGCGGTAGTTCGTTCGGGTGCGGTTGTACTCATCCAGCAACGAGCGAGAGCGATCT
This sequence comes from Xanthomonas boreopolis, assembly GCA_014654535.1. Classification (GTDB taxonomy): domain Bacteria; phylum Pseudomonadota; class Gammaproteobacteria; order Xanthomonadales; family Xanthomonadaceae; genus Pseudomonas_S; species Pseudomonas_S boreopolis. The sequence continues at coordinate 3,464 of BNBA01000020.1, read as the reverse complement.
ACCAGCGACTGTGGATGCCGCTGACCGTCAACCCACAGGGGCGCCCACTGGAAGAACGGGTAGAAGCGCGTGCTGCGCTGGTCGGGGGTGTACGGCTGGCGCAGGTTGCGGCGCAGGCCGGGCGTGATGGTGTGCACTAGACCGGTGGTCAGGTCCCAGATCTCCCAGATGCAGATGTAGCGGGGGCCTGAATCCGCCCCTTGGCCGGCAGCAGTAGCGCTTCGGAACGCCTCAGCGTCGTGTTCGTCCACGACGCCATCGGCTGCCGAGAAGCCCGCGTTGGGCTCGCACTGGCGCTTGACGTGGTAGTACGCCTCGGCCTTTCCAAGCTCGTCCCGTAGATCCGGGAATGTTGCCTGCGCCTTGTCGTACGGCATGAACGTGCGGTGGGCGATCCACGGCGAGATGGCGTAGTCCTTCAGGGTGGCCACGTCCATGGAGACCTGGATGTCTTCGCCGCGCACGAAGTCGAAGACCAGACCGTTGTAGATGATGTGTTCGACCTGTGCTTCGAGCGTCTGCATCTGCTGCTCGTACTGAGCCTCCAGCAGGTCCGGGTTGGCTGCGTTGCCCTCAGCCAGCTCGGCTTCCATCAGCGACAGGGCTTCGAGCTTGGCGCGCAGGTCGGCGATGCGCTGGTCGGTGGTCGGGTCGCGCTCGGTCTCGCGATGCCATGCCGCCTTGATCCAGCCGATGCCGATGCTCAGGCCCGAACGCACCATGGCGTCGGCGGCGTGCTTCAAGCGCCCGCGCTTCCACAGCGACGTAATGACTATTTCGAGCGTGCGACCGACTTGCTTTGCCACCTTGACGCGGCTGGATCCCACCGATTCGGCAGGCTGCACGGCTGGCTCGGGATCACGCGCATACAGAAACGAGGTAAGGATATTTACGTAGGTGCCTGCAATAGGTACAGACACGTCGTAGACGGGATCGACAAGGTTTCGGCAATATTGTCGGTCGAGCGCATATCCCTTACGGGCATCCTTGTCGAAGTCTCGCGACTCTTTGATGCGCTTGTGCCAGTTGGCAACGTCCGCCTCTTCCTGGGCCAGCGCTTGCGCCTTGGCTTCGCGCTCAGCCTCGGCCGCCTGCTCGGCAGCCAACGCATCCGCGAATCCCTCAGCAGGCATCAGCGTAGTCACAGGACCCGTCTCCTTCGTTCGGCAAGCGATTGTTGGCCGGTCGATTCCAGCCATGCCCTGCTATAGGGCCGCACCCCGGAGTTGCGTTCAATGGACGGCTTGCGGCCATCCCTGATGTTGTCAAGCGCTCGACCAATGAGCCCGAGAACGTCTACGCCATCATCCTGGCCGCCCGGGAGGCCGTTGAAGGCCACGAGTTGATCTACTAGGCGGTTAGCCCAAGCCTTCCCGCGGGGGAGGTGCACAGTCCCTGCATGCGCCCTGGCTCGGAAGCCAGCCACCCTGGACACCTTGTCGGATACACTCGGGAGCCATTCGCGCATGACGAATACGCCAGCCTCTCGCATGAGACGCCGCCGTAATGGTCCGATTGCCTTCTCGATAACACCAGCCTCGCCGTAGGTCATTACCGGCTTCCAGCGCTTCGCTAGCGCAAGTTCGGCTGCAATCGTTACATCCGATTCCTCTTGTCCGTACCACCAGTCGCGAACCCAGATGTCGCCCTTTTCATCCACGCCGACGATGCCATGCTCGGTCCAGTCAGGGTTGTTATCCAGCGACTTCTTGGTAACTGCGTAGTCGCTGGCCCCATAGATTCGTAGGTGTTCCGGGCATTCGGCCTCGTCATACCACTCGAACCAAGATGCCTCGAACTGGTTGCCAGTGTCTGGCCTCGGCCTCTGCTGATACAGGCTCGACCATGTGCGAGGATTCTTCTCGTACTGAGCCCAATGCTCCGGAGGAAACCATTCGGGCCACAGATACTGTCCAGGCTTTCGCCCGAGCGGATCATCCGCACGTTCCGCCTTTGCAGGCAAGCAAATAACGTTCCATGTAAGTCCGTCCCTGCAAACAATCTCGCCACTCTCTCCTTGGTAATCCTCCGGCAAGATCGAGCCAGCAAGGTCCTCTGGGTGCCATCGCGTCTGGATCAGAATCACCGACGCACCCGGCTTCAGGCGCGTAAGCAGGTCGTCGTCGTACGCCTCGCGGGTCTTCTTGCGGACAGTCTCCGAGTTAGCCTCCTCCCGGCCGGCAACGGGATCATCGATGATCAGCAGATCGGCACGTGCGGACGTAACCGCTCCCAGCACGCCAACGGCCAGCAACGCCGAGTCGTTAGTCAGTTCCCATTCGTTCACGGCGCCGCTTCCGGACTTCAGCATCACCCGGTCCGGCCATATCGCTGCATATTCAGCGCTATTAACGATCGCTCGGCATCGCTTCGATGCCCGTTCCGCGGGAGTAGCAGCATAGCTGGCTAGGATCACCTTGAACCCGGGCCACTTCCCCATGGCCCATGGCGGCGTAACCACACTCGCGTAAGTTGATTTTGCTGACCCGGGCGGGAGGAATAGCATTAGCCGCCCCATAGGCTTCCGGATGCACTCTTCCACCGCGGCCATGATCAGTCTATGGTGGGCTGCAATCTGGGTCTCGATTGGCCCGAACAACCACAGGTTTGGATCGTCGGACAGGGGGGCTCCCGGGATCGTAATAGCCTGACTGAACGCTGTTAGGGACTCCCGGGCGCGCCGCCTACGCAACAGTTCCGCCGCAGCATCCTCCCTCGAAAGCTCATTCAGTGCCACGTAGGCCACCAGCGGCAATCGCGGCAAGCTCCTCGTCCGTTAGTTCCCTCACCGTTCGCAAGTGCAGCGGGCTGTCCTTGTCGCCCTTTAGCGTGACCGCCTCCCCATAACGCTTGGCGTTCTCCTTGCCGGCCTGCCATTTGATGGCATCGAGCATCACCCTAGCAGCAGCTGGGTCGATCTCCCCTTGCTCCACCTTGAGCATGATGTCGTCCACCCGCTCGAACCTAGCATCCGCTCTTATTTCGCGCGCGCGCACGTATTGCTGGCGGAATGCCTCGAACCCGAGCTTCCCTTCAGGGTCGTCCGTAGCCAGCCATCGGAAGATGGTTCTGGCATCCGGCATACCCTCAGCCTCAGCGGCTCTAGCCACGCTATCGCCCTGGGCGATCAGCATGCATAACCGTTCGGCCACCTCTGGATTGAAGCTGGACGGGCGCCCAGCGTTGGAGCGCTTGGGCCTGGATGAGTTTGTGGTCGTCTGGCGGTCGCTCATGCAGCCGTTATCCCAGACCGGCAATTCCGTTCAATGGCCCACCGCCCCTTGAGTAAGGGGGGCTGGCTCAGTCGAGCGGCTCGACGCCGCGCTCGATCGCGGCGCAGGCGAGCAGCATTATCCGCGACGTGCGCACAGGCTCGCCAGTGCTGTACGAAACGCCGCGCTCATGCGACTGGTATGCGGGCAGGGACATGCCTAGCGCCTCGGCTGCGGCGCGCTGGGAGAGTC
>BNBA01000019.1 GCA_014654535.1 Xanthomonas boreopolis | reverse complement strand
CAATTGCGCTGGGTCGAGCAACGGCTCAACACGCGACCACGCAAGACACTAGGATTCAAGACGCCCCTCGACGTCTTCGTCAAGGAATTCAGCAATTGTGTTGCGAATCAAAGTTGAATTCGCCGGGCATAACCCGATACCGCTAACCCACTACCCCCGCCCCACCTTTCCCCGCACCCGGGGCTTGTCCCGGATCCAGATCACCAATCCATCCTGCCTGATCTCGAACAACCCGATCGCCTTGACCAGGTCGCTCAACTTCCGGTACCCGTAATTGCGCGGGTCGAACGACGCCTGGTTGGCGATCTGCTTGCCCACCGCCCCCAGGTGCGCCCACCCGTCGTCCTCCGACTCCGCGTCCACCGCCCCGCGCAACAACTGCACCAGCCGCGCATCGTTGCGCAGCTCCTTCTCGCCCCTGCGCGTCGAAGTCGCATCCTGCTCGTCCACCGCATCCGCGCCCAGCGCCTCCAGGTAGGTGAACTTCGAACAGGCGTTGACGAACGGGGACGGCGTCTTCTTCTCGCCGAAGCCATAGACCTTCATGCCGTCGGTCAACAGGCGCATCACCAGCGGCGTGAAATCCGCATCGCTCGACACGATCGCGAAGGCATCGAGGTTGCGCGCGTACAGCAGGTCCATCGCATCGATCACCATCGCCATGTCCGAGGCGTTCTTGCCGCTGCTGTAGGCGAACTGCTGGATCGGGCGGATCGCGTACTCGTGCAGCACCGACTCCCAGCCCTTCAGGTGCGGGCTCTTCCAGTTGCCGTAGGCGCGCCGCACGTTGGCCACGCCGTAGCGCGCCACCTCGGCGAGCACCACGTCGATCTTCGCGGCCGGCGCATTGTCCGCATCGACCAGCAGCGCGATACGCGTCTCGGATCCGTTGCCCGATGCCATCGGCCATGCTCCTCGCACGGGCGCCATGCCCGTCCCGCGGCCGAGCATACACAGGCGGCTCGTCCGCGCATGTGCACGCGGCGCGAACACCCCGCGGTTCCTCCCGAGCTGCTACGTTAGCGGGCAGTCGCGGCGGCCAGCCGGCCAGGCCGCTCCCCCGATCCTCCCTTGCCCGATACAGCACGATGGCTCCCACGCTCCCCCATCTGATCGTCATCGGCGGCGGCTTCGCCGGGCTCTGGGCGACCCGCGCCCTGGCCGACGCGCCGATCCGCATCACCCTGGTCGATCGCCACAACCACCACCTGTTCCAGCCGCTGCTGTACCAGGTCGCCACCGCCGGCCTGTCCGCCCCGGACATCGCCGCACCGCTGCGCCATATCCTGCGCGGACAGCGGAACGTCGAGGTCCTGCTCGGCGAGGTCGACGCGATCGACCCGGACCGGCGCCAGGTCGCCCTCACCGACGGCCACCGCCTCGGCTACGACTATCTCCTCCTGGCGACCGGGGCCACCCACGCCTACTTCGGCAACGACCAGTGGGCCGGGCACGCGCCGGGCCTGAAGACGCTCAACGATGCGCTGTACCTGCGGCGCAAGCTGCTGGTGGCGTTCGAACGCGCCGAAGCCGAGCCCGATCCCGCCGCCCGCGCGGCCTGGCTGAACTTCGCGATCGTCGGCGGCGGCCCGACCGGGGTCGAGCTCGCCGGCACGCTGGCCGAGATCGCCCGCCACACGCTGAAGGACGAGTTCCGCAGCATCGATCCGCGCGACGCCCGCGTGCGCCTGATCGAAGCCGGCCCGCGCGTGCTGCCCTCCTTCCCCCCCGACCTCACCGACAAGGCCGAGCGCCAGCTGCGGAAGCTCGGCGTGGAGGTCCATACCGGCACGCCGGTGACGCACATCGACGAGCACGGCTACCGGCTGGGCGACGAGTTCGTGGCGGCACGCACCGTCGTATGGGCCGCCGGCGTGGCCGCCTCGCCGCTGGCGCGCACCCTCGGCGTGCCGTTGGACCGCGCCGGCCGCGTGCTGGTCGAGCCCGACCTCAGCGTGCCCGGCCATCCCGAGATCTTCGTCGGCGGCGACCTGGCCTCGGTGCAGCAGGACGGCAAGCCGGTGCCCGGCGTCGCCCCGGCCGCCAAGCAGATGGGCCGGCACGTCGCCGCCACGCTGCGCGCCCGCCTCGCCGGCCGGCCGGCGCCCGCGTTCCGCTACAAGGACTACGGCAACCTCGCCACGATCGGGCGCATGGCGGCGATCGTGCACCTCGGCCGGCTCAAGCTATCGGGGCCGCTGGCCTGGTGGTTCTGGCTGGCCGCCCACGTGTTCTTCCTGATCGGCTTCCGCAATCGCTTCGTGGTGCTGGTCAACTGGGCGATGGCGTACTGGAGCTACCAGCGCGCCGCGCGGATCATCTTCGGCCGCCCGCACGAGGAAGACCCTCCGCAACGCCCCTGAGGCCGGTGCCGCCGGCCCGGCATCGCCATGAACGCGAACGGCCCGGATCGCTCCGGGCCGTTCGTCCATTGCCGCTGTCGTGCCGGTCAGGCGGCGAACAGGGCGCGCATCTTCTTCAGCGCGTTCGCCTCGATCTGGCGGATGCGCTCGGCCGACACGCCGTACTCGTCGGCCAGCTCCTGCAGCGTCACCTTCGACTCCGAGTCCAGCCAGCGGCGGCGGATGATGTCGCGCGAACGCGCATCCAGCCCGGCCATGCCCTCGCGCAGCAGCTCCAGCTGGTGGTCCTCGCTGTCGGCGCGCTCGTAGGCCATCGACGGATCCTCGTCGTTGGCGACGAGGTAGCTCACCGGCGACGGCGGCGCGTGCTCGTCGTCCTCGTCGGACGGCGCATCGAAACCGATGTCGCGGCCGGCCAGGCGCGATTCCATCTCCAGCACCTCGCGCTCGGACACGTTCAGGTCCTTGGCGACGGCGCTGACCTCGGAGGCGTTCAGCCAGCCCAGGCGGGTCTTGGACTTGCGCAGGTTGAAGAACAGCTTGCGCTGCGCCTTGGTCGTGGCGACCTTGACGATGCGCCAGTTCTTCAGGATGAACTCGTGCATCTCGGCGCGGATCCAGTGCACCGCGAAGGACACCAGGCGCACGCCCATGTCCGGGTCGAAGCGCTTCACCGCCTTCATCAGGCCGATGTTGCCTTCCTGGATCAGGTCGCCCATCTGCAGGCCGTAGCCGTTGTAGCCGCGGGCCACGTGCACGACGAAGCGCAGGTGCGAGTGCACCAGCTCGCGCGCGGCGTCGAGGTCCTCGTGGTCGCGGTAGCGGCGCGCCAGCTCCTGTTCCTCATCGGCCGACAGCACCGGGATCTGGTGCACGGCATTGATGTAGGCATCCAGCGAACCCAGCGCGCTGGGGACGGGGAGGTTGTTTGCCACAAGGGCAGTGGAGGCGTTCTGGCTCATAGGACCTCATCTTAGCAGTCGGGCTATTGGACTGCCGGGTACAGAAAAAGTTCCAGCGTTCCATGAATGGAATGGTTAACCGGGCTTGGCCTTTTCCGTTCTGCCGCCGTCCTCGGGAAACCCCGGCCGCCACCCTATCACCGTTCCGGCGGCGGCGCCGTGACGGTCTTGGGTCCGTTGGCGTCGACTCAGGTTGTCCCGTCCAGCGCCTGCCGGGGCGGCAGCCGCCAGTCGATCGGCGTGCCGCCGTGCCGGGCCAGGTACTCGTTGGCCATCGAGAAATGCCGGCAGCCGAGGAATCCCCGGTGCGCCGACAGCGGCGAGGGGTGCGGCGCTTTCAGCACGCGGTGGCGGCGGGTGTCGATCACCTTGCCCTTGGCCTGGGCATAGCTGCCCCAGAGCATGAACACCAGGCCCTCGCGCTCCCGGTTGAGGGTATCGACCACGTGGTCGGTGAAACCCTCCCAGCCCCGGTTCTGGTGGCTGCCGGCCCGGCCTTCCTCCACCGTCAGCACCGCGTTGAGCAGCAGCACGCCTTGCCGCGCCCACGGCATCAGGTAGCCGTGGTCGGGGCGGGGAATGCCCAGGTCGTCCTCGATTTCCTTGTAGATGTTGACCAGCGACGGCGGGGTGGGCACGTCCGGCAGCACCGAGAAGCACAGCCCGTGCGCCTGGCCGTAGCCGTGGTAGGGGTCCTGGCCGAGGATCACGACCTTGACCTGCTCGAACGGGGTGGCGTCGAAGGCGGCGAAGATCCTCGGCCCGGGCGGGAAGATCCGCGCGCCGGCCGCCTTGCGCTGGCGCAGGAACGCCGACAGCTCGCGCATCTCCGGCCGCAGCAGCCAATCCCCCACCCGCGCCTTCCACGAAGGCTCCAACTGGATCCGCGACTCCGCGGCCTCGTTCACGACTTCGTTCATAGCGTTACGGCCCGGTCTTCCAGCCGTGCCAGCCGCAGCTGGAACAGCACCTTGGTCACCAGCAGGCGCTCCTCGATCGGTTTCTGCACCAGGTCGTTGGCGCCGGCCTTGAGCAGTTCGGACTGGTTGTGCGCATTGCCGTCGCCGGTCATCACCAGCACCGGCAGGCGGCGCTTGCCGTAGGCGAAGTCGACGCGGATGCGCTGCACCACGTCGCGGCCGTTGAGCTCGCCCTTCAGGGTCACGTCGGTGAGCACCAGGTCGATGCGCCGCGGGGTGCGGCCGAGGGACTCGGCGGTCAGCAGCGCGAACGCCTCTTCGGCGGTCAGCACGTGCACCACCTGCAGCCCCTGGCGCTCGAGCATGCGCTTGGTGGCCTCGGCGACGACCCGGCTGTCCTCGATGTAGAGCACGCTGGCGCCGGGGACCGGCTCGGGTTGCACATAGCCGCGGATGAAGGTCGCCAGCGCCTCGTGGCCGAGCGCCTTGTCGAAGTAGTCGGTGACGTACTCGGTGAAGCGCCGCTCCACCAGGTGCTGCTGGGCGTCGCCGGACACCACGATCACCGGCACGTAGGCCTGCCCGGCCGCCTCGCGCACGCTGCGCGCCAGCGCCAGGCCGTCGCCGTCCGGCAGCGCCAGCGAGGTGGTGACCAGGTCCACCGAGCCGGCCTCCAGCGCTTCGCGCGCCTCGGCGATGCTGGCGCACCCGACCACCTGCACCGCCGGCAGCTCGCGCGTGAGCACGTCCGCGATCAGCTTGCGCACCAGCTTGGAGCCGTCCACCACCATCACGCGGGGCGCCTCGTTGACCAGGTGCTTGAGGTCGGGCGTGCGCATGGGGCTAGGGCCTGTTGGCGCTGTTGGGATGGGCCATGTTGCCGCGTGCGGCAACACGAAGGGCCGCGCCTGGGTGCGCACGGTGCGGCGTCATCACTCGATCGTTTATCGACATGAATTCCCTCGTTCTTCTTTGCCCCGCACGCACCCAGGCGCGGCGTGGCCCATTCCAACAGCGCCGAACAGGCCCTAGGTCTCGGTCGGGCGGGTCTGGCGCAGGAAGTGCCCGGTCACCAGCCAGGCCCCCAGCCAGCCGAGCACCAGCGTGCCGACCAGCACGAAGCCGGAATGCAGCAGGTCCAGCCCATGCAGCGCGAAGCTGCTGCCGTAACTGTCGGCCAGCGCCGCCAGCGGCCCGCGCAGCGCCAGCCCGGACAGGCCGACCAGGCCGAGCGCGACCAGGCCCGCGCCCAGTCCGTACCAGGCGCCCAGGTACAGGAACGGACGGCGGATGAAGCCGTCGCTGGCACCGAGCAGCTGCAGCACGCCGATTTCCTCGCGCCGCGACTGGATGTCCAGGCGCACGGTGTTGCCGACCACCAGCACGGCACCGGCGCCGAGCAGCGCCGACAGCACCTGCACCAGCCGCTCGCCGAACTTCAGCCAGCCGTCCAGGCGCTTGCGCCACAGCGCATCGTGCTGGACCTGGTCGACCTGGACCATGCCCTGCAGCGACTCGGCCAGGCGCGCATCGTCGCCATCGGCGGCCGGGGTGACGATCAGCAGCGTCGGCAGCGGGTTGTCGCCGAGCGCGTCGATCGCCGCGTCCAGCTTCGCGCTTTCGCGCAGCTCGGCCAAGCCCTGCTCCGGCGTGCGCAGCGCCACCGCCGCCACATCGGCGCGGCCGCGCAGCGACTCGGCCAGCAGGCTGGCGGCGGATCCGTCCACGCTGGTCTTCAGGAACACGTTGATGTCGCGCGACTGCTGCACGCTGCCGGCCAGGTGCTTGAGATTGTCCAGCGCGATCGACAGCCCCAGCGGCAAGGCCAGCGCCAGCGCCATCACCAGCACCGTCAACAGCGTCGCCCACGGCTTGCGCAGCGCGCGGCCGAGGCTGAAGACGATGCTGTGGAGGTGGTGGTCGAACCAGATCCCCAGCCTCGACGGGGCACGGGCCTCGATGTTGTTGGGTTTGTTCACGGGCGTGCTCACTCCGCCAGGTCCTGTGGCGAGATGTCGTCGGCCAGGCGCCCGTGGTCGAGGATCAGCACGCGCTTGCGCATCTTCTTGAGCAGCGCCAGGTCGTGGCTGACCACCAGCACGCTGGTGCCGCGCGCCGGCAACTCTGCGAACAACTGCATGATCTCGGCCGCCAGGGTCGGGTCGAGGTTGCCGGTCGGCTCGTCGGCCACCAGCAGGCTCGGCTCGCCGACGATCGCGCGGGCGATGCCGACGCGCTGCTGCTCGCCGGCGGACAGTTGCGAGGGCAGCGCCTTCTCGCGGTGCGCCAGGCCGATCCGCTCCAGCGCCGAGCGCACCCGCTTGCCGATCTCGCCGCGGCGCGTGCCGCGCAGGATCAGCGGCAGGGCGACGTTCTCGGCGATGCTGCGGTCCATCAGCAGGCGGTGGTCCTGGTAGACCACGCCGACCTCGCGCCGGTGCAGCGGCACCTTGCCGCCGCGTACCTTGAGCAGGTTGCGCTCGCCGAAGATCACCGCGCCGCGGGTCGGGCGCTCGCTGAGGTGGATCAGCTTCAGCAGCGTGCTCTTGCCGGCGCCGGAGTGGCCGGTGACGAAGAGCATCTCGCCCTGGGCGACCTCGAAGCTCACGTCCTCCAGCGCGGTGTGCCCGCCCGGGTACTGCTTGCTGACATTGTCGAATCGCAGGACGCTCATTCAGCAATTATGCCGGAGCGCTCCATGAATGCACCGCCGACGGTCGGCCCGGCGGTGCATTCGTCGCGCCCCGGCTCAGCCGCCAGAGACCAGCGCGCGGATCTTGCGGCCCAGCCGCGACAGGAACGAATCGTTGGCCGCGGCCTTGACCGGCGTGGCGACCACCTGGACCGGCCTCGGCGCCGCCGGTGCCGGCCCGGCGGCGGCCTCGCCCGCGCCCTCGACCGGACGGCCGCGACGGCGGCGCCGGCGCTTGCGCGGCGCGCGCTCCTCGCCCCCTTCGGCCACGACCGGCGCCGGGGCGCTGGCCGGCCCTGCCGGCTCAGCCACCGCGGCCGCCTGCCCCTCGCCTTCCGGCTTCGGCTTGCGGCGGCGCGGACGGCGCTCGCCCTCGCCACGCACGCGTTCGCCGCTACGGCCGCCGCGGCCACCGCGGCGCTGCTCGTCGGCGGCGCGCTGTTCGCGCGCCTCGCGGAAGATCTCGCCGACGCTCTCGGCCTCCTCGCCCTCGGCCGGCGCGGCGCGCTCCGGGCGCGGCAGCGCGGTCAGCAGCTCGGTCGTGACCGCCTCGACCGGGATCTTCTGCTCGATGTAGGCCTCGATGTCCGGCAGGCTCATCGCGTAGCGTTCGCAGGCGAAGCTGATCGCGTCGCCCTCCTCGCCCAGCCGCGCGGTGCGGCCGATGCGGTGCACGTAGTCCTCGGCGTCGAACGGCAGGTCGTAGTTGTAGACGTACTTGACCCCGTCGATGTGCAGGCCGCGCGCGGCCACGTCGGTCGCCACCAGGATCTCCAGCTGCCCCTTCTGGAAGCGGTTGAGCAGGGTCTCGCGCTTCTTCTGCGGCACGTCGCCGGAGAGCACGCCGACCCGGTAGCCGGCCTTCTCCAGCGCGCGCGCCACCCGCTCGACGAACGCCTTGGTGTTGACGAACACCATCGTGCGCGCGCCCTCGCCGCGCGAGAGCAGGCCCAGCAGCAGCGGGATCTTCTCCTCGTCGGCCGGGAAGTAGATCTTCTGGCGCACGCGCGCTGCGGTGACGGTCTCGGCCTCGACCACGAGCTTCTCCGGCTCGTTCATGTGCTCGTAGGCCAGCTCCAGCACGCGGTGGCTGAGCGTGGCCGAGAACAGCAGGGTCTGGCGGGTGCCGCGCTCGGGCATGCGCCGCAGCAGGAAGCGGATGTCCTTGATGAAGCCCAGGTCGAACATCCGGTCGGCCTCGTCCAGCACGCAGATCTCGCAGGCGTGCAGCGAGACCACCTTGTGCTGCTTGACGTAGTCGATCAGCCGGCCCGGGGTGGCGATGATCACGTCCACGCCCTTCTGCAGCAGCTCGCGCTGCTTGTCGTAGTCCACGCCGCCGTAGACCAGCGCGAAGCGCAGGCCGAGGTCGGCGCCGAACTTCATGGCGTCCTTGTGGATCTGGATCGCCAGCTCGCGGGTCGGCGCCAGGATCAGCGCGCGCGGGTCCTCGGGCTTGCGGTCGGCCAGCGCCGGGCGGCTCAGCAGCCGGTTCACGACCGCCACCAGGAACGCCAAGGTCTTGCCGGTGCCGGTCTGGGCCTGGCCGGCCACGTCGCGGCCGGTTAGCGCGACCGGCAGGGTCAGGGCCTGGATCGGCGTGCAGCGGGTGAAACCGGCCCCGTCCAGCCCCGCGAGCAGCGAGGGGTGCAGCTCGAACGAGGAAAAAGTCAAATCTGTCAGCGGTTTGTCGCTCATCATTCCATCTTCGTGGGGCGCCTGGGGCCACCCCGGCGCGGCTTGCATCGATCCCGGCAGCGTCGCACACTGCGGCCCTTGCGCCGGACAGCGCGGCTTCAGGAGATGCCATTGAATCCGCCGCGCAATGCCCCAGTTTAACGCAATGCGGCGGCAAGCCCGTTTTCCGGGTTCCGCCAGGGTTCCAGGAGACCGAAAGTGAGCAACAAGGTTCTGCACGTCGGCGATGCCGACTTCGACGCCGCCGTACTCAAGTCCGGGGAACCGGTGCTGGTGGATTTCTGGGCCGAATGGTGCGGCCCGTGCAAGATGATCGCGCCGGTGCTGGACGACCTGGCCGACGCCTACGACGGCAAGCTGAAAGTGGCCAAGGTCAACGTGGACGAGAACCGCGCCCTGGCCGTGAAGTACCACGTCCGCTCGATCCCGATGCTGCTGCTGTTCAAGGATGGCCAGGTCCAGGCCACCCAGATCGGCGCGGTCGGCAAGGGCCAGCTGACCCAGATGATCGACAAGAGCCTGGGCGGCGCGGTCGCCTGAGCCGTCGCGGGGGGGCTGCCGGCCGACGGTCGCGCGGTCCCCCGGGTTTGCTGGCAGTTGAACCGCCGCGCCCGGCGCGGCTTGCGCCGCTCCGCGGGCGAGTGTTAGTGTCGATCCATCCGGCCGCCTTCCCGGGCGCCGCGTCCTCTAGAACACCTTCTAGACCTCCATTTCCCAACCACTGTCCGCCCTGCCGGGCGCTCGCATCTCACAGCGAGGAACCAAGCACTTGTCCGAGAATACTTCTTCCGAAACCGGGAGCGTCGACGCCCCCGTCGAGAAGCGCGTGCGCAAACCCCGTGTTGCCAAGGCCGCCCCCGCCGAGGGCGCCGATACCGCTACTCCCCAGACCCACCTGCCGTTGCCGCCGACCCCGGCGCCCGAGTCCTCCGGACCTGCGCCGGCCGCGACGGCTTCCAATCCGCCCGCGGCCGCTGCCGGCGGCGAAGGCGGCGGCGCCGAACCGGCGCAGCAGCGCGAGGGCGGCCAGTCCGGCCAGTCGCAGCAGCACCGCTTCAACAACCAGAACCAGCAGGGCGGCCAGGGCAACAACCGCCGCGACCGCTTCCGCAACCGCCGCGACCGCAATCGCGAGCGCTTCGGCAACAACAACGACGGCCTGCCCCAGGACAACGGCAGCGAGCCGTTCGTGCCGCGCCCCCACCCCAGCGTGCCGGAAGGCTTCCCGCAGTACTCGCTGAGCGACCTGAAGAAGATGCCGGCGCACAAGCTGCTGGACATCGCCGAGCAGCTCAGCATCCACGACGGCGTCGCCCGCGCACGCAAGCAGGACGTGATCTTCGCGCTGCTGAAGGTGCTGACCCGCCACGGCGAGGGCGTGGCCGCCGATGGCGTGCTGGAGATCCTGCCGGACGGCTTCGGCTTCCTGCGCGCCGCGGAGGCCAGCTACCTGGCCGGCCCGGACGACACCTACATCTCGCCCAGCCAGATCCGCCGCTTCAACCTGCGCACCGGCGACTACCTGTCCGGCCGCATCCGCTTCCCGAAGGACGGCGAGCGCTACTTCGCGCTGTCGACGATCGACACCATCAATGGCGAGCCGCTGGAAGCGTCCAAGAACAAGGTCCTGTTCGAGAACCTGACCCCGTTGTTCCCGCGCAAGCGCTTCCGCCTGGAGCGCGGCGACGGCTCGACCGAGGACATCACCGGCCGCATCCTCGACCTGATGGCGCCGCAGGGCAAGGGCCAGCGCGCGCTGATCGTCTCCCCGCCCAAGGCGGGCAAGACGATGATGATGCAGCAGGTGGCGACCGCGATCACCACCAACCATCCGGAAGTGCACCTGATCGTGCTGCTGATCGACGAGCGCCCGGAGGAAGTGACCGAGATGCAGCGCACCGTGCGCGGCGAGGTCATCTCCTCGACCTTCGACGAGCCGGCCGCACGCCACGTGCAGGTCGCCGAGATGGTGATCGAGCGCGCCAAGCGCCTGGTCGAGCACAAGAAGGACGTGGTGATCCTGCTCGACTCGATCACCCGCCTGGCGCGCGCCTACAACAACGTCGTGCCCAGCTCCGGCAAGGTGCTGACCGGCGGCGTGGACGCCAACGCCCTGCATCGCCCGAAGCGCTTCTTCGGCGCGGCGCGCAACGTCGAGGAAGGCGGCTCGCTGACCATCATCGCCACCGCGCTGGTCGATACCGGCAGCAAGATGGACGAGGTGATCTACGAAGAGTTCAAGGGCACCGGCAACAGCGAAGTGCACCTGAACCGCCGCATCACCGAGAAGCGCGTCTACCCGGCGATCGACATCAACCGTTCCGGCACCCGCCGCGAGGACCTGCTGATCGAGCCGGAGCTGCTGCAGAAGATCTGGATCCTGCGCAAGCTGCTGCATCCGATGGACGAGATCGCGGCGATGGAGTTCATGCTCGACAAGATGAAGAACACCAAGTCCAACGACGAGTTCTTCGCCTCGATGAAGCGGTAAGGCGCTTCCCCACAATCCGACGATAGCGAGTTCGGTGCCCTCGACCGGGTACCGGAGCAAGCCGAGCCCCACGACACAAAAGGGCCGGAGTCACGCACGCGAAAGCGATGCCGACTCCGGCCCTTTTCGTTTTCCCTTTCCTGCCACCCTCCCATGAACAAATCCCTCCTGGTCATCTTCGCCACCATCCTGCTCGACGCCGTCGGCATCGGCCTGGTGTTCCCCATCCTTCCTTCGCTGCTGCGGGAGGTCACCCACGACGCCGACGTCGCCCCTTGCATCGGCCTGCTGGTCGCGCTGTACGCGGCGATGCAGTTCGTGTTCGCACCGCTGCTCGGCGCGCTCAGCGATCGCCTCGGCCGCCGTCCGGTGCTGTTGGTCTCGCTTGCGGGCGCCGTGGTCAACTACCTGTTCCTGGCCTTCGCGCCGAAACTGTGGATGCTGTTCATCGGCCGCGCCATCGCCGGCCTGACCAGTGCCAACAGCTCGGTCGCGCAGGCCTATCTCACCGACGTCACGCCCGAGAACGAGCGCGCGCGCCGCTTCGGCCTCTTCAACGCGATGTTCGGCATCGGCTTCATCCTCGGCCCGGTGCTCGGCGGCGCGCTTGGCGACGGATGGCTGCGCCTGCCCTTCGTCCTGGCGGCGGCACTGAACGGTTGCAATCTGCTGCTGGCGCTGTTCGCGCTGCCCGAGTCGCGCACGCCGGTCCGCGAGCCGCTCGCCCTGGCCTCGCTCGATCCGCTGCGGCCGCTGCGCTGGGCGTTCTCGATGAAATCCCTGTGGCCGGTCATCGCGATCTATTTCCTGTTCAGCGCCACCGGCGAGGCCTACGGCACGTGCTGGGCACTGTGGGGCAACGACGCATTCCACTGGAACGGATTGTGGATCGGCCTTTCGCTCGGAACCTTCGGCCTTTGCCAAGCGTTGGCGCAGGCTTTTCTTCCCGCTCCGGCGGTGCGCCTGTTCGGCGAACGCGCCAGCATCCTGGTCGGCCTCGCCGGTGCGGGCATCGCGCTCGTGGTCATGGCGTTCGCCCGCCAAGGCTGGATGGTCTTTGCGATCATGCCGGTGTTCGTCCTGGGCGGCATCGGCGTCCCGGCGCTGCAATCGCTGGCGACGCGGCAGGTCGACGAAGCCCGGCAAGGCCAGTTCCAAGGCGTGCTGGCCTCGACGACCAGCCTTGCATCCGTGATCGCACCGCTGGCGTTCTCGTCCCTGTATTTCGTCCTACGCCCGCAATGGCCCGGCGCGATCTGGCTGACGGTCCTCGTCCTCTACGCGCTCGCGGTGCCGATGGCGCTCGGCCTGGAGCTGCACAGGCCGGAACGTTGAAGCGTGAAGGCGCTCCCGCAGGAAGGTGCGGGTACGAATCCAGGCCAGCTTCGGCGCGTCGGCACAGGGCGTCGCGTCCGGACAGTCGTCCTCGCACAGGCGGGTTTGCGGATCGCATCACCACGACGGATCGAACAGGTCGGCGTGGACGCGCGCACCGCTTCCAACTGGAGGCAGGCAGTCCATGAACACTCCGAGCCGGTCGCAGTGGAACGCGACGGCGCGCTCCAGGCCCGCGACCGACAAGGCGAGATGGTGGATCCCCTCAACGCCGGGTGGCGAAACCGTCAGCCGCCCTGCAGCGGCGTCAGCAGGCGCGGGCCTTCCTGGTTCGCCATGTAGACGCCGCCCTCGGCCAGCGCATCGGGCGAGAAACCTGCTCGATCGTCTTGCGAGCCCCAGGACACAGGCTCACGCGGTCCCGGCACGTAGCTGTTCCAGCGTCCGTACTCGTCGAAGCGGGTCTCGCTGTTGAGCCGATAAGAAATAGGCATGCGCACCACCCAGAAGGGGGCATCGGCGCGTTTGCCTTCCGATGGGGGATGGAACGTCCAGAGCCGCGCGGCCGCGATGGAGCTATCGGCGAACACTTTCCTCAGCTTCCGCATTTCGCCCTCTGAGGCCACGATGCGCAGGTTGACCTGCTCGGCCACGACGTCCTGGACGGCCCCGTCCCGGCCCACCTTGACCAAGAGGTACACGTCGCCGCCAATACCCGCCTTCGCCGGTCCCATCGGATAACGCGGCGGGACCATCACGTTCTTGGTAATGCTTTCGCGGCTATCAGGATCATAGGTCTCGAAGCTGGCGCTGCGTATTTCGATCTTGTACCTGTCGTCCTGCAACTTCTTGGCGACCACGCGCACGTTCATGGGCGCACGCGCCCTGGTCGGCCGGCCATCCACCACGATCGGCTCGAACTTCCATTGCAGCGCCGAATCGCGCACGAATCCCACCACGCCTTCGGGCAGCTTCTCCTGTTGTTCGAAAGTGACGTTCGACACGGAGCCGTCCGGTTCGATATCGATCTTCCCGGCCACCAGCAGACTCGACTCGATCTGCTTGCGTACGGCGCCGGGCCCGTTCGCCATGGCCGGCATCGCTCCCACCGCAAGCGCGACCAGCAACAGCCCGCTCCGCCACATCTTTGCATTCCGCTCCTTGTTCCCCATGCGGCACTCCTTGTGTGATGGAAGCGGATTAGACCCTACTCCAGTCCGCCCAGGCAATCAGGCCAGCTTCAGCGCGTCGGCATAGGGCGGCGTGTCCGGATAGTCGTCCTCGCGCAGGCGGGCTTGCAGATCGCGCCACCATTGCGGATCGAACAGCTCGGCGTGGACCGCGCGCACGGCTTCCAACTGGGCGGCAGGCAGGCCCATGAACAACGGGAAACGCTCGGGGAACACGTCGCGCGGGGCTACGTGGAACCAGGGCTCGGCCGCCATCTGCTCCTCGTACGTGGTCGGCCTGGGCCAGTCGCGGAAGTTGCATTCGGTGATCAGGCACAGCTCGTCGTAGTCGTAGAACACCGCGCGCTGGTGGCGGGTGATGCCGAAGTTCTTCAGCAGCATGTCGCCGGGAAAGATGTTGTTGCGCGCCATGTCCTTGATCGCCTGCGCGTAGTCGATCGCCGCGGCACGCGCGCTCTCGGCCGGCTGCTCGCGCAGGTACAGGTTGAGCGGCCGCAAGCGGCGCTGCACGTAGCACAGGGTGATGATCAGGTCCTCGCCATCCTCGGCGATGCTGCCGGCGCAACTGCCCAGCAATTCCTCCAGCAGCGCCGGGGCGAAGCGCGCGCGCGGGAAGCGCAGGAAGCGGTATGGCTGGGCGTCGAGCAGGCGACCGATGCGGTCCAGCTGGAAGACCAGTTCGTACTTTTCCTCGACCTGTTCGCGGCTGACCTGCTTGGGATAGGCGAAGCGGTCGCGGATCACCTTGAACACCAGGGGATAGCTCGGCAGGGTGAACACCACCATCACCATGCCCGGCGTGCCCTCGGCATGCACCAGCTGCTCGGCGGCGTTCGCCTCGAAATGCCGGAAGAACGTGCGATAGCGCTCGGTCTTGCCCTGCTTGGCGCGCCCGAGCATCGTGTACAGCTCGTCGATCGGCTTGTGCGCGAGCAGGCTGCGCAGGAACACCACCGCGTCGCCGACGGTTCCCAGGTCCGCGTGGAAGTAGCTGCGCGAATTGCTGAACAGCTGCGCGACGTCGCTGCGGCGCGTCAGCACCGCCTCCGCGCGCAGGCCGCGCTCGTCGTTGACGAGCGCGATCACGAACGGCGAGAAGCGATGCTCGCCGAACACCCGCCCGACCAGGTAGGCACGGCGCTCGCGGTAGAACACCGTCTCCAGCAACTCCACGCTGCGCACCGGGTGTTCGCCCCAGTGCGCCAGGTCGTCCTGCAGCCGTACCGCGATCGCCGCCGCGCAGCGCGTGCGGTGCGCATAAGGCACCTCGAACGGGTAATCGCCGAGCACCCGCACCAGCATTTCGGTCAATCGCCCGGGCGAGACCGCGTACGCGTGGCGGGCGACCGGGTGGGTGATCGCGTCGGTGGGCTCGATGTCGAGCGCGACGAACTCGATGCGCGGGTCGACGCCGCGGGTACGGAAATAGCGCCGCGTCAGCGTGTTGTAGAAGGTCTTGTAGAGTTCCTGGTCCAGCAGCGACGCGATCGACGCCTGGTAGTGCTCGCGCGCGCGGATCCACAGCGCGCGGTCGTGCGCCTGCCCCATCAGCACCGCGCGCAGGCGCAGCATGCATTCGGCGATGCACTGGTCGTACAGGGCGATGCGCTCCACCGCATCCTCGCGCGCCCCGCTCCAGTCGCGGGTCTCGAAACGGCGCCGGGCCCGCGCGGTGATCTCGGAGAAGCGCGCGTTGTAGTCCTCGAACGCCTCGAAGATCGCCCGGCCGATGGCCTCGGCACGGCGTTCGGACTGCGGCGGGATCGGCGCGAGGTTCATGCCGGCAGTGTACTAGGCCGTGCCGACGCCCACGGATGGCCAGCGCGGCCATCCGTGAGCTCGCCGCGCCCGGGAAAATACCCGCGTCCGCCTCCTGCGGCCCCGTCCACGACCCCACGCCCCTTCGCCTAGCGCCGGCGTGGACGCGACGGCTTTCGCACCGGTTCCTGCATGTGCCGCGCATGCTCGCGCGCCTGCGCGTGCAACCACTCGCGGAACGCCATGAAGCCCCGGTGCCCGGCCGAGCGCGGCGGATAGACCAGATAGTGCGACCAGGCGGTCTTCAGCCGCTGCGGCGAAAGCGGCACCAACTGCCCGGATTCGATCAGCAGCCGCGTGCGCGTCACTCGGCCCAGCGCCACTCCCACGCCCTCCATGGCCGCGCGGTGGTGCGATTCGGAATCGTCGAACACCGCGGCATAGCGCGCCGGCGCCTTGCCGCCGAACTCGGCGAACCAGCGCTCCCACTCGCCGTCCGGATCGCCCAGCAACGGCCATTCCGAAAGCGGCCGCTTGCCGATCCCGCCCATGCGACGGACCAGCGCCGGGCTGGCCATCGGCACCAGCCAATCGTCGAACAGCGGCTCGGCGGTGACGCCCGGCCAGCGCCCGCCGCCGATGCGCAGCGCGGCGTCGACCTGCAGTTGCCGCTCGAAATCCACCAGGTGCTCGCTGGAGAGCAGGTTGATCTCGACCTGGGGATACGCCGCCAGGAAATCGCCCAGGCGCGGCACCAGCCAGGCCGATGCCATCGACGGCACGATGCTCAAGGTCAGCACGTCGTCGTGCCGCGCCGCGAACGGACGGAACGCCTGCGCGATCGCGTCCAGGTGCGGCGCGACCTGTTCGAGCAGGCGCTGGCCCTCCGGCGTGGGCGTCACGCCGCGTGCCTGCCGCACCAGCAACGGATAGCCCAGCCGTTCTTCCAGGCCGCGCATCTGGTGGCTGAGCGCGCTGACCGTGAGGTTCATCGCCTCGGCCGCCCGGGAAAGATTGCCCAGGCGCGCGGCGGTCACGAATCCCTGCAAAGCGTGGAGCGGTGGTCTGGCCATGGCGAGCCTTGAGCCGTCTTCAAGGATGGGTTGCGCAATTGTCACTTTTTGCCTGTCCAGCGTGCGCTTATCGTCGATTCCACTCAAGTGGAGGCAAGGACATGGGCATCTTCAGCGGATTGCTTTTCATGCACGGCCATATCGCTAGCGCCGAGCTTGCGCGCCAGCTCGCCGAACCCTCGGGCCTCGCCGGCGAGCGCGAGCGAGGCCGCGCGCGGCGGCGTCGCGAGCGTGCCCAGCGGCGGCGCGCGGCGCTGCTGGTCCGTGCGATGACGGCGCTATCGCCGTTCCGGTGAGCAGTAGCGGCGGCACGGAAAGGAGCCGATTCGCCCGGCAACGCGATATGGGAGGGACCTCGCCCGACGCCTTGTCGGCAGGGTCGTGACATCGATCGAGAGCGGCCCCAAAAAAAAAGCCCGCCTCTTTGGAGAGGCGGGCTTTCCCGTCCGGCGCATCCGGCGAACGACGCCGGATCAGCCCTCGAGCGTCGCCAATGCGGCGTTGAGGGTCCGGCTCGGACGCATCGCGGCCGCGACCTTGGCCAGATCGGGGTGGTAGTAACCGGCGATGTCCACAGGCTTGCCCTGCGCGCCATTGAGTTCGCCGATGATGGCCTGCTCGTTGTCCGCGAGCGTCTTGGCCAGCGGCGCGAACTTCGCCTTCAGTTCGGCATCCTGGTCCTGCGCGGCCAGCGCCTGCGCCCAGTACAGGGCCAGGTAGAAATGGCTGCCGCGGTTGTCCAGCTCGCCGACCTTGCGCGCCGGCGACTTGTTGTTGTCCAGGATCCGGCCGTTGGCCGCGTCCAGCGCCTGCGCCAGCACCTTGGCGCGGGCGTTGCCGTAGGTTTCGCCCAGGTGCTCCAGCGAGGCGGCCAGCGCCAGGAACTCGCCGAGCGAATCCCAGCGCAGGTAGTCCTCCTCGACGAACTGCTGCACGTGCTTGGGCGCCGAGCCGCCCGCGCCGGTCTCGAACAGCCCGCCGCCGGCCATCAGCGGCACGATCGACAGCATCTTGGCGCTGGTGCCCAGTTCCATGATCGGGAACAGGTCGGTGAGGTAGTCGCGCAGCACATTGCCGGTGACCGAGATGGTGTCCTGGCCCTTGCGGATGCGCTCCAGCGAGAACTTCATCGCCTCCACCGGCGGCAGGATGCGGATGTCCAGGCCGGCGGTGTCGTGGTCCTTGAGGTACTTCTCGACCTTGGCGATCACCTGCGCGTCGTGGCCGCGCTGCGGGTCCAGCCAGAACACCGCCGGGGTGCCGCTCAGGCGGGCGCGGTTGACCGCCAGCTTGACCCAGTCCTGGATCGGCGCGTCCTTGGTCTGGCACATGCGCCAGATGTCGCCGGCTTCCACCGCGTGCTCGAAGACCGTCGTGCCGGCCTCGTCGACCACGCGCACCACGCCGTCGCGCGGGATCTGGAAGGTCTTGTCGTGGCTGCCGTATTCCTCGGCCTTCTGCGCCATCAGGCCGACGTTGGGCACGCTGCCCATCGTGGCCGGGTCGAACGCGCCGTGCAGCTTGCAGTCGTCGATCACCGCCTGGTAGATGGTGGCATAGCTGCGGTCGGGGATCAGCGCCAGCGTGTCCTGCAGCTTGCCCTCGGCGTTCCACATCCGGCCGCTGTCGCGGATCATCGCCGGCATCGAGGCGTCGACGATCACGTCGCTCGGCACGTGCAGGTTGGTGATGCCCTTGTCGGAATTCACCATCGCCAGCGCCGGGCGCTTGGCGTACTCGGCCTGCACGTCGGCCTTGATCGCCTCCTGCTGGTCGGCCGGCAGCGCGGCGATGCGCGCGTACAGGTCGCCGATGCCGTTGTTGGGGTCGAAGCCGACCTGCCTGAGCACGTCGGCGTGCTTGGCCAGCACGTCCTTGTAGAACTCGCCGACCACCACGCCGAACATGATCGGGTCGGAGACCTTCATCATCGTCGCCTTCAGGTGCAGCGACAGCAGCACGCCCTGCTCGCGCGCCCGGGCGATCGCATCGTCGACGTACTGGGCGAGCGCCTTGCGGCTCATCACCGCGGCATCGACGATCTCCCCGGCCTTCACCGCGGTCTTCTCCTTCAGCACGGTGACGACGCCGTCGCTGCCGAGCAGCTCGATGCGCAGGCTACCGGCGCTGGCGAGCGTGGCCGACAGCTCGCTGCCGTAGAAGTCGCCGCCGGCCATGTGCGCCACCGCGGTCTTCGAGGCCTTGTCCCAGGCGCCCATGCGGTGCGGGTGCTTGCGCGCGTAGTTCTTCACCGACAGCGGCGCGCGCCGGTCTGAGTTGCCTTCGCGCAGCACCGGGTTGACCGCACTGCCCTTGACCTTGTCGTAGCGGGCCTTGACGTCCTTCTCCCTGTCGTCCTTCGGCTCGTCCGGATAGTCCGGCAGCCGGTAGCCCTGCGCCTGCAGTTCCTTGATGGCCGCCTTCAGCTGCGGCACCGAGGCGGAGATGTTCGGCAGCTTGATGATGTTGGCTTCCGGCCGGGTCGCCAGTTCGCCCAGCTCGGCCAGGTGGTCGCCGATCTTCTGCGCGTCGTCCAGGTAGTCGGGGAACTGCGAGAGGATGCGGCCGGCCAGCGAGATGTCGCGCGTTTCCACCGCGATGCCGGCGGTGCCGGTATAGGCCTTGATGATCGGCAGCAGCGACTGCGTCGCCAGGAACGGTGCCTCGTCGGTGAGCGTGTAGATGATCTTCGGGGTATTCGACATTTCTGCGTGGACTCGTACTGGTTCGGGAGGGAAACCGCGGCGAAGGGATGGAGCTGCTGCACCGGGCCGCGGAGGCGTTGCCGTCTGCCTGCCGCTTGTGCCCGCCGTGCCGGCCGCAGCCGGGAACGGGGTCGATCGAGCGTTTCATTGTCGCGTCTGCGGGGCGATGGGGTAAAGCCGAGTCCGCCATGAACCCAGCGTTCCATCCATGCGGATAGGTTGCATCGAAAACCGATCCGCGGCCCTGAAGCGCGAATGCCCCCGTACTTCACCGTAGGTCCCCGCCCATGGACGCGTGGGCTTCGCGAAGGGATCGCACGAACGATCCATAAAAAAGAGGCGCAGCTTGCGCTGCGCCTCCAGCCGAGAACGCCCGCCGGGAGAGAGACGGCGGGCGTGCTGCTCCCTGAGCCCTACTTCACCTCGAACTGCTGGCTGCCGGCCGGCTTGCCGTCCACGGTCACGTCGGCGGTGTACTTGCCCGCCGGCCAGTCGCTGGCCTTGGTGAACTCGATGTTGGTGGTTTCGGCGCCGGTGGCGTTGAGCGTGGCGCTCTGCTCGCCGGCGGCCTGGCCGTCCTGGTAGGTCAGCTTGACGTTCACGGGCACGTTGTTGGCGGTACCGTCGGTCTTCACCGAGACGATGATCTTGTCCTTGGCGCCGAGCGTGGCGACCGGCGCGACCGACTTGTCGGCGGCGGCGTTGTTGCCCACGGTCACGCCCGTGACGCTCACCGCCGCCGCGGCCGGTGCGGGCTCGGACGGTGCAGGCGTCGCCGGCTGGCTGGCGACCGGGGCGGTGCTGTCGACGTTGGCCTCGTCCTTCTTCTTGCAGCCTGCCAGGGCCAACGCGGCGGTCAGGCCCAGGATCACGGCGCCGGAAAGCGGGGTCTTCTGCATGGTGGTTCTCCTTGAGTGGTCGGATCAGGACTTCGCGGGGATGCGCAGGTTCTGGCCGGGGAAGATCTTGTCGGGATCGTCGAGCACGTCGCGGTTGGCCTCGAAGATGCGCTTCCAGGCGTTGCCGTCGCCGTAGAAGTGCTTGGCGATCTTCGACAGCGAATCGCCCTTCTGCACGGTATAGGACTGTTCGCCCACGATTTCGGCGGTGCTGTCCACCCGCGCGGAGACATCGGAAAAATCGGCCTTCTGCACTACCTGGGCGGTGCTGTCGACCTTGGAGGTGACATCCGAGAAATCGGCCTTCTTGTCGTTGCTCATCGCCAGCGGTTCCTTGTTACCGGACTGGCGGGTACGGTCGCACGGCGGATGTTAAGAAGGGATCGCGCCGGCGTGAAACCGGCTTACCGCGCATGCCGGCCGCTCACCCGGCCGGCATGCGGGGACCGCCGGTCATTGCCGGGGGTCGCGGAACGCCGGCAGCGGCGAGGCCAGCTGCGGGCTGGCGCGCAGCGGATTGATGTCCAGGCCGCCGCGGCGGGTATAGCGCGCCTCCACCGCCAGCCATTGCGGCCGGCAACGCTGCTGCACGTCGTGGAAGATGCGCTCGACGCACTGCTCGTGGAACTCTGCATGGTCGCGGAAGCTCACCAGGTAGCGCAGCAGCCCCTCGCGGTCGATCCGCTCGCCGCGGTAGCGCAGGGACACGCTGGCCCAGTCCGGCTGGCCGGTGACCGGGCAGTTGGATTTCAGCAGGGCCGACACCAGCGTTTCCTCGACCGTGCCGCCGGTGGGATCGGTGTGCAGGTAGCCGGCATTGGGCGGGCCGTAGTCCTCGATGGCCACGTCCAGCGCGTCGATCGACTCGCCCTCGCCGACCGCATCCACCGGCGGCAGGCCGAACTCGACGATCACCTCCCGGCCGGCGCGCGCCGACAGGTCGGTGGCGATGCGCGCGCGCACCGCTTCGGCGCTGTTGAAGCGCTCGCCGTTGAGGGAGTTCAGGTAGAGCTTGAGCGACTTGGACTCGATCAGGCTGGGCGAATCGCACGGCACCTGCAGGGTCGCGGTGGCGACGCAGGGCTTGCCGCGCGCGTCGAGCCACCCCAGTTCGTAGGCATGCCAGCGATCGTGGCCGGAGAACGGCAGCGCCGCGCCGATACCGATCTCGGCGCGGGCCGCGGCGCGCGGGATCGGGAACAGCAGGGCCGGATCGTAGCGGTCCGGGTACGCGACCTCGCGGCCGAGGCTGGAATCCTGGGGGGTGTTCATCCGCCGATTCTACGGGGCGGCGGCTGGCCGGAAGGTGTATGGAACGCTTGAACCGTGGGGGCGGCCTACCTAGCCTCGGGCCATCGGCGCGACGGGGCTTTCCCCTTGAATCGCCCGCACATGGACGTGCGGGCCTTGCGTGGGATTCGCACGAAAGCCCGTCGCGGCCGGAGCCGCTCACGCGAGGTGCCGACTCAGCCCGGCCGGGCGCCTTCCAGGTAGTCCAGGGAGACCTGCAGCAGCGCGCGCAGGCCCACGTCCAGGGCCTTCTCGTCGAGCAGGAACTTCGGCGAGTGGTTGCTGGGCGCGGTGGCCGGGTCGATGCCGGGGCTGGTGGCGCCGACGAAGAAGAACAGGCCGGGCACCTCGCGCGCGTAGAACGAGAAGTCCTCGGCCCCCATCTGCAGCGGCGGCTCGTAGACGTTGTCCTTGCCGACCACGGCCTGCAGGCTGGGCAGCATCCGGGCGGTCAGCGCCGGGTCGTTGACCGTGGCGGGGTTGCCGTCCTGGTCGGGCACGTGGGCCTCGGCGGTGGCGCCGTGCGCGGCCGCGGTGTGCTCGGCCACGGTCTTCAGGTCGGCGAAGATCTGCTGGCGCATGCCCTCGTCGAAGGTGCGGATGGTGCCGACCATCTCCACGTCGTCGGGGATGATGTTGTAGCGGATGCCGCCCTTGATCGCGCCGAAGCTGACCACCGCCGGCTGCCTGGCGATGTTGGCGCGGCGGCTGACCACGGTCTGCGCGGCGCCGATCAGGTCGGCCGCGGCGACGATCGGGTCGATGCCGTTCCACGGCGCGGAGCCGTGGGTCTGGCGCCCGACGACCTTGATGTTGAAGCGGTCCGAGGCGGCCATCAGCGGGCCGCCGCGCACCGCGATCTGGCCGGCCTGGACGCTGGAGAACACGTGCAGGCCGAACACCGCCTCCGGCTTGAAGTCGGCGAACAGCCCCTCCTTGAGCATCAGCGACGCACCGCCTTCCTCGTTGCCGGGCGCGCCTTCCTCGGCCGGCTGGAAGATCAGCATCACCTCGCCCGGCAAGCGTTCGCGCATGGCGACCAGCGCGTCGGCCACGCCGAGCAGGATCGCGGTATGCGCGTCGTGGCCGCAGGCGTGCATGACCCCGACGGTCTCGCCCCGGTACTCGGACGTGGCCTTGGAGGCGAACGGCAGGCCGGTCTGCTCGGTGACCGGCAGCGCATCCATGTCCGCGCGCAGGGCGATCCTCGGGCCGGGCCTGCCGCCCTTGATGATCGCCACCACGCCATGGTGGGCGATGCCGGTCCGCGGCTTCAGCCCGAGCTTGCGCAGGTGCTCGGCGACCTTGGCCGAGGTCCGCACCTCGCGGTTGGACAGTTCGGGGTGCTCGTGGAAGTCGCGACGCCACTGCACCACCTGCGCCTGCAGCTTGTCGGCGGCGGCGGTCACTTCGGGGCGCTCGGCGGACTGGGCCAGGGCGAGCGAGGGGGCGGCCAGCAACAGCGAGCAGGCCAGCAGACGAGAGGGACGCATTCGGGCTCCTTGGGGTGGCAAGCCGCTCCACTGTAGGCCATGTCCGAAACCGGCCATAGACCGGCGTCGCTCTGTGTCTTGCCCGACATCGCGGCGCAAACGGCTTCGGTCACCATGGGGCCCGGTGGAGCCCGTCGCGGCCTGAGCCGATCCCATGGGTCGCATCCCCCGCCGTCCCGGCCGTCAACCGATGCCGCAGCGATGCGTTTGTCGGGTGCCGGTCCACGGCTGAACCAACCCGGCGGATGGAGGTCTACGGCCTATCCCATCCGTCATGGTCCAAACGACGGGGGCCGACGATATGCTTCCACCGCCCAGCCAGCCGGGCCGTGCCGATCGCGCGTCCCCCCCGCCATCAGGAGTTGTCGAATGTCGCGTTTCTGGAAGATCTCGCTGCTGGTCGTGGCAGTGGTCGTCGTGCTGGCCGTCGGCGCGCGGATGCTGCGTGGCGGGCCCCAGGGCAAGCCGCCGGGCGCGCCCGACGCCAGCGGCGACCAGAACTCCGCCCCGGTGCCCGTCACCGCGGTGGCGGCGACCACCCAGGACGTGCCGGTCTACGCCACCGCGCTGGGCACGGTGAAGGCGCTCAACACCGCCACGGTGACGCCGCAGGTGGGCGGCCAGCTGCTGAGCATCAACTTCAAGGAAGGCCAGGAAGTGAAGAAGGGCGACCTGCTCGCGCAGATCGACCCGCGCACCCTGCAGGCCAGCTACGACGAGGCCGCCGCCGCCAAGCGCCAGAACCAGGCGCAGCTGGCCACGGCCCGGTCCAACTACGCGCGCTCCAGCGCGCCGGAGTACCAGCCCTACGTGGCCAAGACCGACCTGGACACGCTGCGCAACCAGGTCAGCCAGTACGAGGCCGCGGTGGCCGCCAACGACGCCTCGATGCGCGCCGCGCAGGTGCAGCTGCAGTACACCCGCATCACCGCGCCCATCGACGGCATCGCCGGCATCCGCGGCGTGGACGTGGGCAACGTCGTCTCCACCAGCTCCACCATCGTCACCCTGACCCAGATCCACCCGATCTACGTCTCCTTCAACCTGCCCGAGAACCAGTTGCAGGCGGTGCGGGACGGCCAGGCCAAGGCGCCGCTGCCGGTGGCCGCGCTCGACCGCGGCGACGCCCACGTGATCAGCGCGGACGGCAAGCTCGACGTGATCGACAACACCATCAGCAGCGACAGCGGCACCTTCGCCGCGCGCGCGGTGTTCGCCAATGCCGACAACGCGCTGTGGCCGGGCCAGTTCGTCAACGTGCGGCTGCAGCTGCGCACGATCCCCGGCGGCGTGGTGGTGCCGGCGCAGGCCGTGCAGCGCGGCCCGGACGGCGACTACGTCTACGTCGTGCAGCCCGACAACACGGTCAGGATGCAGACGGTGGTGCAGGGCGTGGAGGTCGACGACAGCCACGTGCAGATCGCCAGCGGCCTGAAGGCCGGCGACAAGGTCGTCACCGAAGGCCAGTTCCGCCTGAAGCCGGGCAGCAAGGTCAACGCGCTGGCCCCGGGCGAGACGCCGGCGCCGCCGACCGAGGCCGAGCTGAAGGCCGCCCAGCAGAAGCAGGGCCGCGGCCCGGGCGGCCGCCGTGGCGGCGGTGGCCCGCGCTGATTCCCTCCCGGCGGCGGCGCGCAGCGCCCCGCCCGCGTGCTGGCGCCATGCGCGCCGGCCCCGACTGACGTAAGGACGAGCCACGTGGGCTTCTCGACGATCTTCATCCGCCGACCGATCGCCACCTCGCTGCTGATGGCCGGCGTGCTGCTGCTGGGCATCCTGGGCTATCGCCAGCTGCCGGTCTCGGCGCTGCCGGAAATCGACGCGCCGAGCCTGGTCGTCACCACCCAGTATCCCGGCGCCAACGCCAGCACGATGGCCTCGCTGGTGACCACGCCGCTGGAACGCCAGCTCGGACAGATCTCCGGGCTGGACATGATGACGTCCGACTCCTCGGCGGGGCTGTCGACGATCATCCTGCAGTTCTCGATGGAGAAGGACATCGACATCGCGGCGCAGGACGTGCAGGCCGCGATCCGCCAGGCCACCCTGCCCTCGTCGCTGCCGTACCAGCCGGTCTACAACCGGGTGAACCCGGCCGACGCGGCGATCCTCACCCTCAAGCTCACCTCCGACACGCTCCCGCTGCGCGAGATCAACCGCTACGCCGACGCGATCCTGGCCCAGCGCCTGTCGCAGGTGCCGGGGGTGGGCCTGGTCTCGATCGCCGGCAACGTGCGCCCGGCGGTGCGCATCCAGGTCAATCCCGCGCAGCTGTCGAACATGGGCCTGACCATGGAGTCGCTGCGCAGCGCGCTGACCCAGACCAACGTCAGCGCGCCCAAGGGCTCGCTCAACGGCAAGACCCAGTCCTACAGCATCGGCACCAACGACCAGCTCACCGACGCGGCCGAATACCGCGACACCATCATCAGCTACAGCAACGGCCGCCCGGTGCGGCTGTCGGACGTGGCGCAGGTGGTGGACGGCGTGGAGAACGACCAGCTCGCCGCCTGGGCCGACGGCAAGCAGGCGGTGCTGCTGGAGATCCGCCGCCAGCCCGGCGCCAACATCGTGCAGACCGTCGAGCAGGTGCGCGCGATCCTGCCGCAGCTGCGCGCGGTGCTGCCGGCCGACGTCAAGCTGGACGTCTTCTCCGACCGCACCGAGACGATCCGCGCCTCGGTGCACGAGGTGAAGTTCACGCTGATCCTCACCATCGGTCTGGTGGTGGCGGTGATCTTCGTGTTCCTGCGCCGGCTGTGGGCCACGATCATCCCGTCGGTGGCGGTGCCGCTGTCGCTGGCCGGCACCTTCGGCGTGATGGCCTTCGCCGGCATGTCGCTGGACAACCTGTCGCTGATGGCGCTGGTGGTGGCGACCGGCTTCGTGGTCGACGACGCGATCGTGATGATCGAGAACATCGTCCGCTACATCGAACAGGGCAAGAGCGGCCGCGAGGCGGCGGAGATCGGCGCGCGCCAGATCGGCTTCACCGTGCTGTCGCTGACGGTGTCGCTGGTGGCGGTGTTCCTGCCGCTGATCCTGATGCCGGGCGTGACCGGCCGGCTGTTCCACGAGTTCGCCTGGGTGCTCAGCATCGCGGTGGTGATCTCGATGCTGGTGTCGCTGACGCTGACGCCGATGATGTGCGCCTACCTGCTCAGGCCCGACGCGCTGCCCGAGGGCGAGGACGCGCACGAGCGCGCCGCCGCGGCCGGCAAGACCACGCTGTGGTCGCGCACCGTGGCGCTGTACGAGCGCACCCTGGACTGGGTGCTGGGCCGCCAGCGCCTGACCCTGTGGGTGGCGATCGCCACCGTGGCGCTGACCGTGCTGCTGTACGTCGTCATTCCCAAGGGCCTGCTGCCCGAGCAGGACACCGGCCTGATCACCGGCGTGGTGCAGGCCGACCAGAACGTCGCCTTCCCGCAGATGGAGCAGCGCACCCAGGCGGTGGCCGAGGCGTTGCGCAAGGATCCCGCGGTGACCGGCGTGGCCGCCTTCATCGGCGCCGGCTCCATGAACCCGACCCTCAACCAGGGCCAACTGTCGATCGTGCTGAAGGAGCGCAGCGAGCGCGAGGCGCTGGAGGACATCCTGCCGCGGCTGCAGGCGGCGGTGAAGGACATCCCGGGCGTGGCGCTGTACCTCAAGCCGGTGCAGGACGTCACCCTGGACACCCGCGTGGCCGCCACCGAGTACCAGTTCTCGCTCTCCGACGTGGACAGCGCCGAACTGGCCGAGTGGGCGACGCGGATGACCGAGGCCATGCGCAAGCTGCCGCAGCTGGCCGACGTCGACAACAACCTGGCCAGCCGCGGCAACGCCCTGGAAGTCACCGTCGACCGCGACAAGGCCAGCATGCTCGGCGTGCCGATGCAGACCATCGACGACACGCTCTACGACGCCTTCGGCCAGCGCCAGATCTCCACCATCTTCACCGAGCTCAACCAGTACCGCGTCGTGCTGGAGGTGGCGCCGGAATTCCGCACCAGCACCGCGCTGATGAACCAGCTCGCGGTGGCCAGCAACGGCACCGGCGCGCTGACCGGCACCAACGCGACCAGCTTCGGCCAGGTGACCTCGTCCAACTCCTCCACCGCCACCGGCGTGGGCGAGCGCAACACCGGCATCACCGTCGGTTCGGGCAGCATCATCCCGCTCTCGGCGCTGGCCACGGCGAAGATGGCGAGCACGCCGCTGGTGGTCAGCCACCAGCAGCAGCTGCCGGCGGTGACGATCTCCTTCAATCTCGCGCCGGGCTATTCGCTGTCGCAGGCGGTCAAGGCGATCGAGCAGGCCAGGCAGGACCTGAAGCTCCCGACCCAGGTGCACGCGCAGTTCGTCGGCAAGGCCGCCGAGTTCACCGGCAGCCAGACCGACGTGGTGTGGCTGCTGATCGCGGCGATCGTGGTGATCTACATCGTGCTCGGCGTGCTCTACGAGAGCTACATCCACCCGTTCACGATCATCTCCACGCTGCCGCCGGCCGGCGTCGGCGCGCTGCTGGCGCTGATGCTGTGCGGGCTGAGCCTGTCGGTGGACGGCATCGTCGGCATCGTGCTGCTGATCGGCATCGTCAAGAAGAACGCGATCATGATGATCGACTTCGCGATCGAGGCGCGCCGCGCCGGCGCCAGCGCGCACGACGCGATCCGCCGCGCCTGCCTGCTGCGCTTCCGCCCGATCATGATGACCACCGCCGCGGCGATGCTGGGCGCGCTGCCGCTGGCACTGGGCACCGGCATCGGCTCGGAGCTGCGCCGCCCGCTCGGCATCTCGATCGTCGGCGGCCTGCTGCTGTCGCAGCTGGTCACGCTCTACACCACGCCGGTGATCTACCTGTACATGGAGCGCTTCTCCGAGCGCGTGCGCGCCTGGCGCGAGCGGCGCGCGCCGGTGCCGGCGGAGGGACGGGCATGAACACGGTCGCCGGCGGGACCCGGGGCCCGGCTTCCCCGCGGGTCCTGGCCCCATGAACCTCTCCGCGCCCTTCATCAAGCGCCCGATCGGCACTTCGCTGCTGGCGATCGGCCTGTTCGTGATCGGCCTGATGTGCTACCTGCGCCTGAGCGTGGCGGCGCTGCCGAACATCCAGATCCCGGTGATCTTCGTGCAGGCCACGCAGGCCGGCGCCGACGCGGCCACGATGGCCTCCACCGTCACCGCGCCGCTGGAACGCCACCTCGGGCAGTTGCCCGGCATCGACCGCATGCGCTCCTCCAGCTCGGAGAGCCGGAGCATGGTGTTCATGATCTTCCAGAGCAACCGCAACATCGATTCGGCCGCGCAGGACGTGCAGACCGCGATCAACGCTGCGCAGGCCGACCTGCCCTCGGGCCTCGGCACGCCGTCGTACCAGAAGGCCAACCCGAACGACGACCCGGTGATCGCGCTCGCGCTCACCTCCGACACCCAATCCGCCGACGACCTGTACAACGTCGCCGACTCGCTGCTGGCGCAGCGCCTGCGCCAGATCACCGGCGTGGCCTCGGTCGACATCGCCGGCGCGTCCACGCCGGCGGTGCGCGTGGACGTGGACCTGCGCGCGATGAGCGCGATGGGGCTGACCCCGGACGACCTGCGCAACGCGGTGCGCGCGGCCAACGTCACCTCGCCGACCGGCTTCCTGTCCGACGGCAAGAGCACCACCGCGATCGTGGTGAACGATTCCGTCGCCAAGGCCGCCGACTTCGCCCAACTCGCCATCGCCAGCCAGTCCAACGGCCGCGTGGTGCGCCTGGGCGACATCGCCCGCGTCTACGACGGCCAGCAGGACGCCTACCAGGCCGCCTGGTTCGGCGGCAAGTCGGCGGTGGTGATGTACGTGTTCACCCGCGCCGGCGCCAACATGGTCGAGACCGTGGACCGCGTGAAGGCCGCCATCCCGGAGCTGCGCACCTACCTGCAGCCCGGCACCACGCTGACCCCGTACTTCGACCGCACTCCCACCATCCGCGCCTCGCTGCACGAGGTGCAGGCGACGCTGCTGATCTCGCTGGCGATGGTGGTGCTGACCATGGCGCTGTTCCTGCGCCGGCTGGCGCCGACGCTGATCGCGGCGGTGACCGTGCCGCTGTCGCTGGCCGGCTCGGCGCTGGTGATGTACGTGCTCGGCTTCAGCCTCAACAACCTCAGCCTGCTGGCCCTGGTGATCGCGATCGGCTTTGTGGTCGACGACGCGATCGTGGTGATCGAGAACATCTCGCGCCACCTCGACGAGGGCATGCCGCGGATGCAGGCCGCGCTCGCCGGCGCGCGCGAGATCGGCTTCACCATCGTCTCGATCACCGCCTCGCTGGTTGCGGTGTTCATCCCGCTGCTGTTCGCCAGCGGCATGATCGGCGCGTTCTTCCGCGAGTTCACCGTCACCCTGGTGGCGGCGATCGTGGTCTCCATGCTGGTTTCGCTGACGCTGACCCCGGCGCTGTGCAGCCGGTTCCTGTCGGCCCATGCCAGCGCCGAGCCCGGCCGGGTCGGCGCGTGGCTGGAACGCATGCACCAGCGCATGCTGCGCGTGTACACGGTGGCGCTGGACTTCTCGCTGCGGCACGCGCTGCTGCTGTCGCTGACCCCGCTGGCGCTGATCGGCGCCACCGTGTTCCTGTTCGGCGCGGTCAAGAAGGGCAACTTCCCGCCGCAGGACACCGGCCTGGTCTGGGGCCGCGCCAGTTCCAGCGCCACGGTGTCCTTCGCCGACATGGTCGAGCGGCAGCGCCGCATCACCGACATGCTGATGGCCGACCCGGCGGTGAAGATCGTCGGCGCGCGGCTGGGCTCCAGCCGCCAGGGCTCCAGCGCCTCGTTCAACATCGAGCTGAAGACCCGCGCCGAGGGCCGGCGCGAGACCACCGACCAGGTGGTGGCGCGGCTCAGCGCCAAGGCCGACCGCTATCCCGACCTGGACCTGCGCCTGCGCGCGATCCAGGACCTGCCCAGCGACGGCGGCGGCGGCACCAGCCAGGGCGCGCAGTACCGCGTCTCGCTGCAGGGCAACGACCTGGCGCAGCTGCAGGAATGGCTGCCCAAGCTGGTGGCGGCGCTGAAGAAGAACCCCAAGCTGCGCGACGTCGGCAGCGACGTGGATACCGCCGGCCTGCGCCAGAACATCGTCATCGACCGCGCCAAGGCCGCGCGGCTCGGCATCTCGATCGGCACCATCGACGGCGCGCTGTACGGCGCGTTCGGCCAGCGCTCGATCTCGACGATCTACTCGGACATGAACCAGTACAGCGTGGTGGTCAACGCGCTGCCGTCGCAGACCGCCACGCCGGCCGCGCTGGACCAGATCTACGTGCCCAACCGCAACGGCGAGATGGTGCCGATCACCGCGGTCGCGCACCAGGAACCCGGGCTGGCGCCGCCGCAGATCACGCACGACAACCAGTACACGACGATGGACCTCAGCTACAACCTCGCCCCGGGCGTGAGCATGGGCGAGGCGCAGGCGATCATCGACGCGACCGTGAACGGGTTGCGCATGCCCGGCGACATCCGCATCAGCGACGGCGGCGGCTTCAACGTGCAGCTCAACCCGAACTCGATGATGGTGCTGCTGCTGGCGGCGATCCTCACCGTCTACATCGTGCTCGGCATGCTCTACGAGAGCCTGATCCACCCGGTCACGATCCTCTCCACGCTGCCCGCGGCCGGCATGGGCGCGCTGCTGGCGCTGTTCGTCACCAATACCGAGCTTTCGGTGATCTCGACGATCGCGCTGGTGCTGCTGATCGGCATCGTCAAGAAGAACGCGATCATGATGATCGACTTCGCGCTGGTGGCGCAGCGCGAGCACGGCAAGAACCCGCGCGAGGCGGCGCGCGAAGCGTCGATCGTGCGCTTCCGCCCGATCATGATGACCACGATGGTGGCGATCCTGGCCGCGGTGCCGCTGGCGGTCGGCCTGGGCGAAGGCGCCGAGCTGCGCCGCCCGCTCGGCATCGCGATGATCGGCGGCCTGCTGATCTCGCAGAGCCTGACCCTGCTCAGCACCCCGGCGCTGTACGTGATCTTCTCGTGCCTGGCCCAGCACTGGAAGGATTGGCGCGCCCGCCGCCGCGCACGGCGGCAGGCAAAACTGGCACTGCAGAACTGATGCAGCCACGGCCGCCCAAGAGCGGCCGTTTTTGCTTGAGATGCCCTGGTCTTGGGTGTTTTTTTTCGTTCCCGTGTGAGTGGAACGCAATGATGCTTGCGACCAAGCCGGCGAAAGCCGCTGGGTCTGCGCCCCCGGGCCCTCGCACATGGCGCTCCGACGTTCAGGCGGGTGCAAGCGTAATGGTTGCGGCTGCGGCAACAACTGCGATTGCAGCTGTTGCTGTTGCCGTTGCTCGTGATTTTGCTTCGAGCTTTTGACTTTGACTTATCGGGGCCCCTCCGAAGCGGCGGAGACAATGGGAAATACCCGAAGGGCGGTGCACAAGGATGTGCGCCGTTTTCGGCCGCGACAGGATGTCGCGTCCGAAAATCCCATTGACTCCGCGGACCCGCAGCAAAGCTGCGGGCGCGAAGGCGGGGTGTGCTTTCTTTGGGTTACCTTTCTTTGCACAAGCAAAGAAAGGTAACTCGCCGCAAGGCGAAAGCTTTGGGCTTTACTCGCCAAAGACCCAAAAGCCAAGAGCAAAGTCCCTGGATGATCAGCCATTCGGCTGCTGAAAAGCGCTTCCCGCCTTCGCGGGAATGACGATGGAGAGATTCCATAGAACGGTGAGATTGCGTGGGCCGGCCAGATAACGTCAAAGTCGCTGGATCTTCGACCCCGGTCATCAGGCATAGCTCGATGGAACTCAATGCTGCCCGAACCAGTGGCTAGCAAACAGCGACCCTGCGCCCCGCACCCCACATTCCCGGGGACGACGCCAGAGACGGCCAAGGACGGACCGATCACGCCCTAACGCGATCGCCCTGCCCCAGTGCCGCCAGCGAATCGCGCTCGATCCCCGCGTAGATCGCGAACTCGTCCGCCACCGGCGCGCCCAGCGCCTGCTCGAACGCCTCGCGGTTGGCGTGCGCCGCATACGCACGCTGCTCGGTACCGCCGAGATTGGACTGGAAGATGCCGGCCGCGCTGACCGGCAGGAAATCCTCGTAGACCACCGGATCGGCGCCGACCAGCCCCGCCGCGATCGCCGCCTCGGCCGGCAACGCCGCCGCGGCGGCGGGATCGGCCCGGCCCGCGTCGGTGAGCCGATAGCGGAAATAGCCCAGGCCTTCGCGGCGCAGCGTGTCGTAATCGTCCGGGAAACCCGCGAACGCGCTTTCCAGCCGGGCCACGTAGTCGTCGCCGGTGCTGCCGGCGCGGCCGGCGTCGCGCGCCTGCGCCAGCAGCGCGTCGTACAGCGCGCGTCCCTTCGGCGTCAGCGCCAGGCCGCGCTGCTCGATCTCGCCGAAGCGCGCGGTATGGGTACCGGCGCGCGCGCCGCCCGATTCCGGGAAGTCCACCGCCTCCTCCAGCGCCTTGAAGCTGGTCTGGCGCAGCAGGATCGGGCAACGCCGGCGCGGCGGGCCTTCGATCACCGCCTTGGCATCGATGCCGCGGCGCTGCATTTCCGCCTGCGCGGCATCGATGTCGAGCGTGCGCGGGGTGAGATGGTTGATGTGCGGGCCATGGAAGCAGACCACGTCGGCGATCAGCCGGTGCGCATCGCTCAGCGCGCGGTAGGTCTGCAGCGAGACCGTCGCGTCGCGATGCCAGCGGAAGGTCTCCAGCGCCTCGGCAACGAACCGCTCGGCGTCGCCGCGACGCAACCCGCCCTCGCGCTCGGCCTGTTCGACCAGCGCCAGTGCGCCGTCGGTGAAGATCCGGCGCTTGGCCAGGATCGCCGCCGCCTGGGCGCGCAATGCCTCGTCCTCGATCAGCTCCAGGCGCAGCAGCGAGGTGAACACGCGGAACGGATTGCGCGCCAGCGACTCGGCCCGCACCGGGCGGAACGCGGTGGAATGCACCGGCACGCCGGCCACCGACAGGTCGTAGTAGCCCACCGGCTGCATGCCCATCACCGCGAACAGCCGCCGCAGCGTGGCCAGTTCCTGCGCAGTGCCGACGCGGATCGCGCCGTGCCGCTCCAGGTCCAGCCGCGCGCGCTCGTCGTTGCGCTGCAACCGTTCCGCCAGCGCCGGGTCGGACGCCAGGGTGTCGGCGTTGACCTGCGCCACCAGTTCCAGCAGCGTGCCGTACAACGGCACTTCGGCACGGTACATGTCCGACATCGCCTGCGCGAACAGGCTGCGTATCTCGTCGGGGGAAACGAAGGAGGTGTCGCTCATCGAACCACTCGGGCGAAGCCGGATATCCGGCAGGGACCGCCATTTTCGCCGAGGCGGCCGCGGCCGGGCCAGCCGCACAGCAGCAAACCCGGCCCTAGAGCCTCTGCTTGTCGGCCGCCTCGGCGGCCTGGGCCGCCTGCCGGGCGCGTTCGAGGCGCTGCGCGTGGTCGCCCAGCTGGCGCAGCAGCACCGCATCGAGCCGGATGGGGCGGTCCCAGCGGTCGTAGCTGGCGACGATGGCGTGGCGTACCGCGCGGTAATGCAGGTTGTCGGGCGCGATCGGCAAGCGCCCGACCACGCCCTTCCAGCCATCGCGATGGTCGCGGCTCCAGGCGCGCACCGTCTCGCGGCAGGACAGGTTCGTCGCGAACGCCCAGGCGCAGGCGAAGTAGATGTCGCCCGGCGGCCAGCGCTGCTGCTCCAGCAACGCCTCGACGTAGCCGCGGCGGACATTGGCGTAGCGCGCCACCTCGTCCAGGAAACTGTCCGGATAGCGGCGCGCGTAGGCGTCGATGTCGCCGAGCTGGCGGTCGATCCAGGCGTCGCCGGTGTCGGGCGCGTAGATGGCTACGGGCGCCGGCGTGGTCCCTGCCGTGGCCTGCTGGGCCCACGACGCGCCCGGAGCGGACGCCAGCGCGAGTGCGGACACGACGGGAAGCATGCGGAAGCTCATGTAGCAATAATGCCGCACGAACCGCCGGGTGTAAGCCTGGAGCCTGTCCTGAACTCGGGGATGGGGAAAGCGGCCTGGGGCGTATCGGCGCAACAACCCAGGCTGGCCGCCTGGCAAGGCGCGCAACGCAGCATCGGCACGCCCAGGCTACTTCCCGGAGGGCGGGACATCGGCGGAGCCCGCGCCGCGCGACTCGCCTGGCCGCCGGCCAGGCCGCACCACGCGACATCGGTCCCGCACTGCCGACGCCCGCGCATCCCGCCCCGAAAGTTCATGACACGCCCCGGAGCGCATCCATCGCCGATCCGCTTCGTGATCTGCCGTTTCCCAACCTGCGCGCGCCCCGATTCCCCGCCTGCCGAACCGTGATGACACTCACGGACACTTGCAGACCAGTGTGCGGGCCGTCGCGTTATTGCATTCATGCTTCGTGCTATTTCTTACGGCGCTGCGAAGGAGCCGTTTTTCTACAGAAACGCGCGGCGCAGGCGGCGCCCCCACGCGGGTGTGGCGTACGACACGGGGAATCATGGACCAGCTCGTCGATATAGAACTGAAGATCGTTTCCGATCGTCGGGATGGTTTGCTGATAGCGCTGGGCGAGGTACTGATCGCCAATCGCTTCAACCTGCTGCGCCACCGCCGCGCCAACACCGAGACCGGCGTGATCATGATCATGGTCGTGCAGGGGCCTGAGGCCAATCTCATGCAGATGGAGGAACAACTGGGCACGCACTGGATGGTGCAGAGCCTGGAGGCCAACGCCTACGACGCCAGTGCTCCGGCCACCTTGCAGGCAGCATCGCCGCTGCACAGGGAAGCCCCCGTTGCGGCCGCCGTGGCGCCGGCCTCGCCCCCCATGCAAGCCCAGGCCTCGGCCAAGATGGCCTTCGACCAGAGGCGGGTCGAGTCCCTGTTGCAGCAGATCGCCAAGGACTATCCGCAGGTGTTCGGCCAGGTACTGAGCCTCGAGCGCAGCCTGGAGCCGGCCCAGCGCGAATCGACCCTGCGCTATATGGGCACCCGCGTCGGCGCCTGGGTGTACAAGCGCGATTTCGCCCTGGGCGCACGTCTACCGATGGCCGGTTCGATCCGCCACATCGCGTTGCCGGCGCTGCGCCAGTTGCTGCCCGCAGAGCTGGAGGAAGACGCGCTGAGGACCCACAGCAGTCCGTTCGCCATCCCGGGGCCGGCGGTCACCGCGCCGCAATGCCATTTCCTGCGCGGCTTCCTCGAGGGCGCACTCAACGAGGCCGGCAATCTGGGCCTGGTGCGGGTCAGCGAAGTGTCCTGCCGCGCCAACGGCGCGAGCTGCTGCAAGTTCGTATTCCACGTCTGACCAGGCCTGTCCCTGGCCAGCCACCACCGCAACGAGCCGAGGGGAAATCCACCATGCCGCACGACCATGCGATCCACTGCGTCCACGATCCGATCCTGATGCTGTTGTCGTACTTGGTTTCGGTCCTCGGCTCGTTCACCGCGCTGCAGATCGCGATCGGCATCCCGGCCGCGCGGACCGCTGCGCAACGCTGGCAGGCGGTGACCGCCAGCGGCGTGGCGTTGGGGGCCGGCGCGATCTGGGCCATGCACTTCATCGCCATGCTGGCGTGCCGGATGGAAATCCAGGTGACTTACGACCTGGGCCTGACCGCGCTGTCGGCGGTGGTCGGCATCGCCTCGTGCATGGTCGGCCTGGTCCTGGCGGGCTCCGGCGTATTCGGCTGGGGCAAGCTGCTGATGGCGGGACTGTGCATGGGCCTGGGCGTGGCCGGCATGCACTACACCGGCATGGCCGCGATGAAGATGCCGGCAACGACCCATTACGACATGGGCATCGTCGGTGTGTCCGTGGTCATCGCCGTGGTCGCCTCGACGGTGGCGCTGTGGCTGGCCTTCAACCTGCGCGGCTGGGTGCAGATGCTCGGCAGCGCGCTGGTGATGGGCGTGGCCGTGTGCGGCATGCACTACACCGGCATGTACGCCGCGAGCTTCGTGCCCAATGGCGAGGATGTCGCGCTGAGCACCGCTGGCGGGCTGGGCGGCGACTACCTGGGCATGGGCATTTTCGTCGTGGCCACGGCCTTGCTGACGGTGATGCTGCTGATGACCATGCAGCGCCGGCAACAGCGCGCCTCGGTTTCGATCTGATCGGCTTGCTTGCGGCGCGCGCCGTCAGCCGCATCGTCGACGTTCGTGACGCATCATGCGCCTGTCGAACCAGTCGCTCGACGATGACACGCCGACGGCGAGTGCTTCCGGGCTCGGCGGCCGAATGCATTTGCCCGGCGGCCGGCGCCGCTGCTCCGGCAAGGCCTGGACATAGCCGTGCGGACATTGGCATAACGCGCCGCCTCGTCCGGGAAGCTGTCCGGATGGCGGAGAGCGTAGGCGTTGATGTCGCCGAACTGGCGGTCGATCCGGGCATCGCCGGCGCCGGGCGCGTAGGCCTGCGCCGGCAGCGGGGTGCGCGGGGATCATGCGCCGATGATGCCGCAGCCCGCGCGTACGGCCAGTCCCGCGCGGGCGCCGATGCCAGGACCTCAGTACGGATATCCGTAGACCGGCACCAGGTAGTGCACCTCGCGGCACCCCCGCCAGTCGCAGCTGCCGTAGTAGCCCGGCCCGGAGTAGTGCTTGCGCGCGTCGCGGTTGTAGGGGCTCTGGTAGTAATCCGGCCCGTACAGGCCGGCGCCGTAGTAGCGCACGCGGCTGCTGGCGCGACCGGCGGCGAAGCCGCGGATCGGCGTCTGCGGCGACACGTAGTTGCCGTCGGCGGCGATGCTGCGGCCGTCCTGGTCCACGTAGCCTTCCTGCGCGTCGTAGCGCACCAGCCGGTAGTAGATGGTCTCGCCGCCTTCCTGGCGCGTCTTCAGCCGTACCGACCTGCCGCCTTCGTAGTAGACCGGCACCCCTTTCTCGAAGGTGACCTCGCTGGGGTTGACCCGTTCTTCTTCCAGCTCCGCCGCCCACAACGGCTGCACCAGGGCGATCCCCAGCAGCAACGTCCATATCCTTGCCATGGCATTCTCCGCCTGTCTTCCATTACGCGGGCCGGACGTGCGCCGGCCTCGGCATCCTTCGGTCCGGGCGCGCGGCTCAGCCGCCGGACGCCCCTGCCGCCAAGTCTAGCGCATGTACGGCCGCGGGCCAGCCCGAGGCGGCAGGCACCTCGCGCAGGCGCGGGTCGCCGGCCGCCACGCCATGCTCGCTCTCGTGCGCCCAGGTGACGTGGTAAGGGGTATGGATGCCCCACCCGCCCAGCGCCAGCACCGGCTCGATGTCCGAGCGCAGCGAGTTGCCGATCATCGCGAAGCGCCGCGCCGGCAGGTCGAACTCGGCCAGCACCCGCGCATAGGTCTGCGGGTCCTTTTCCGATACCACCTCGATGCGCCGGAACAGGTCCGACAGACCGGACTGGGCGATCTTCTGCTCCTGGTGGAACAGGTCGCCCTTGGTGATCAGCACCACCTCGAACTCGCGCGCGATCTCCGCCACCGCCTCGCGCACGCCGGCGATCACCTCCACCGGGTGCTGCAGCGTGGCGCGGCCGATCTCCAGCACCTTCTGGATGTCGCGCGCGGAGATGCGCGCGTCGGTCAGCTCGATCGCGGTCTCGATCATCGACAGGGTCATGCCCTTGGCGCCATAGCCGAAGATCTTGAGGTTGCGCCGTTCGACCGCGAGCAGGTGCTGCTGCATGCGCTGGTCGCGCAGGTCGATGTAGTGGCCGAGCACGGCCTCGAACTCCGCCTCGGCGGTGCGGTAGTAGTCCTCGCTCTTCCAGAGCGTGTCGTCGCCGTCGAAGCCGACCAGTTGGATCGCGTGGCCGTCGCGTGTGCCGATGCTTTTCATCGGTCCATTGTAGGGCGCGGCCCCGCGCGCGGGGAGCCGATGAGTTGGCGTTCTTCCAGAACCGCTCCAGGCCCGGCGCGGCCCCGCGCGCGGGGAGCCGATGGCGATTCCCGGGGCGGGCCGGCGGAAAAAAAGGGAGTGGCCAGGCCACTCCCGTTCGATCCTCCTGGGCCCGGGGAATCAGTTCTGCTGCTGCGGCGGCGCGCTGTTGTCGCCGCTCTGCTGCTTGGCGACGAAGGCCTTGTACTCGTCCGGCGTCAGCTTGCCGTCGCCGTTGCTGTCGGCCTGGTCGAAGATCTGCGCGAGGCCGGCGTTGACCTGGGCCTCCTGCTTGCTGATGGCGCCGTCGCTGTCGGTATCGACGCTGGCCCAGGTCTGGCCGCCACCCGAGGACTGGCCCGACTGGGCCGACGCCGCCGCAGCAGCGGCCGGATCCTGTTGGGCGGTGCTCTGGGCCATGGCCGGCAGCGCCAGGGCCGCGGCCAGCGCGGCGGTGATGGCGATCAGCGACTTGCGATTGCGGGTGTTCATAGGTGGTCTCCTTCGATTCGTGGAATGCACGGCGACCGTGCACGGGAGCAACGTACCGCCCGCGCATGAACGTGCCTTGCTGCCCGGTCGAAGGCAGAACAGGGTTTTAACCACCTCGCCCGCGAATGCGGCTAGGCCGAAGTTAGCGACAGGTGAGCCATCGGTAACGCGCGCATTCAACGCTTCCGCAATTGCGAGCCGGCGCGCATTTTTCCAGGCCGGATTCCGCGCCTTCAGCGTTCGTCGGTTCCTGATCGGGCACTGAACAAGCGCCAGCCGAGGGCGACGCCGGCGAGCGCGCCGATCACTTCCAGCACCACGCGCGCGCCCAGTTCGTCCGGGTCGTGGATGCTGGCGAGCGCGATGCGGGCGTACAGCGGCGACTCCAGCCGCACGATGCTGGTGTAGAACAGGTTCCAGATGTCCCAGCCGGCGGCGATCGCGGTGGCGATCACGCAGGCCCAGCCCAGCGCATGCCCGTGCGAGAGCCCGGTGCGGCGGCACAGCCGTTCCCACAGGGCGAACACCAGCAGCCCGACCAGGAAGGCGATCAGGCCCGCTTCCAGCGATCCGAGCAGGCCATAGTGCAGCGGCAGGTTCATTCGCGAGCATCCGGAGGGAGGAACGCCATTGTAGGGGCGGCACGCGGCCGCGCGACTCAGGCGTCGTCTTCCGAACGCGCCGTCACCCCGATCTCGCCGTCCTCGTCCACGGCCACGTCGACGACCATCGGCCGGCAGCACACCTGGCAGTCCTCGATGTAGCGCTGGCGCTCGACCGAGGCATCGACGGCGATGTCGATCGACTCGCCGCAGTACGGGCAGGAAATGGCAACGAAGGCGTGCATGCCAGGCATGGCGGTCACCGGATCGGGAAGTCGTAGGCGGTATCCGGCGCCGGTTCCGGCCTGTAGGTGAAGTGCCACCACTCCATCGGGTAGTTGGCGAAGCCCTCCGCCCGCATCGCCTCCAGCAGTTGCCGGCGATGGCGATGCTGCGCGGGCGTCGCGCGCGGCGAGTCGGTGTTGGCCAGCGGATCGAAGAAATCGAAGCCGGTGCCCATGTCCACGTCGCGGCATGGCCCCTGCCGGCAATCGAGCAGGCCGAGGTCGACGGTGGCGCCGCGGCTGTGGCCGGAGGTTTCGGCGATGTAGCCGCGGGCGAACAGGTCGCGCTTGTCCACCCCGGGATAGTGCACCGCCTTGGCGGCCCGGTCGTCGGGCGCGCGTGCCCAGGCGACGAACGCCTGCACTGCGCGCACCGGCCGGTAGCAGTCGTACAGGCGCAGCGCATAGCCCTGGACCTGCAGCGTGCGCTGCACGCGCGCCAGCGCCTCGGCCGCGGGCTCCAGCAGCAGGCAGCGCGGCGCTTCGTAGCCAGGCACGGTGCGGCGAGTGAAGTTGTCCGGCGTGGCATAGCGCATGTCGACGACGAAGCCGGGTGCGAGCGTGGCCACGTCGAGCATGCCGGCCTGCGCGGCGTCGCGCGCGGGCGAGACCGCCGGCGCTGCATGGGCCGCACCGGCGAGCGACAGGGCGAGAAGGTAGCCGGCACAGGGACGTGCCGCGCTCTTGCGGAGGATCCGCACGCTAGGGGCAGTCCGCCACGCGGGTGAAATGCAGGTCGGCATAGTCGTAGCTGAAGTCGGCGTCCGGATCGATCGCGGCGAGCCTGATCGTAGCTCCCGACGAGGCATCCGCGCCGGCGAACGCCAGCCACGGCTCCGCATCCACGCTGGCCTCGTCCCAATCCACCAGCCAGCGCCCGCCCGAGCGCATCACCTTGCCGCGCAGCATCGGCGAGCGCACCGCGGCGAAGCGCACGCCGTCGCCGGCGGGACACAGCGAGGCCTCGCCGAACCAGGGGTCGCGGTACACGCCCTGCCAGCGCGCGAGTTCGGCCGGCGTCGCGTCGCGCCGGTCGGAGGTGTCGGGCGCCCGCGCCGCGGCGGGCTTCGGCGCCTCGCGCTCGGCGCGCAGCAGGCGCGCATAGTGGCGCACGTCCAGTTCGGGCGAGCCGGGCCGGGTGAAGGTCTTCTGCAGGGCTTCGCCGAGCGCGGTGCGCGCCGCCTCGCCCTCGCCGTTGATCAGGATCACGAAGCCGCTGCGCCGGTCCGGCAGCAGCACCAGCGAGGAATACATGCCCATCAGCGTGCCGGTGTGCGCGACCTTCCACTCGCCGTCC
Source organism: Xanthomonas boreopolis (assembly GCA_014654535.1). Classification (GTDB taxonomy): domain Bacteria; phylum Pseudomonadota; class Gammaproteobacteria; order Xanthomonadales; family Xanthomonadaceae; genus Pseudomonas_S; species Pseudomonas_S boreopolis. Next base: position 42,662 of record BNBA01000019.1, on the reverse strand, counting down.
ACGTCCGAGAGCCGCCAACCGTAGCCATAGCCGTACAGGCGGGTGCCGTCCCAGTCGCGCATGCGCTGGCTGATCGGCATCGGCGTGGCCAGGCTCCAGACCGCGCGGCGCTGCGCCTCGGAGAGCCAGGGCGCGGCCGGGTCCGGTGCCAGCCAGGCACGCCGCATCCAGGCCAGCATGTCGCGAAGGCTGCAGCGGATGCCGCCCGCCGCCATCGACGGCATGTCGGGGATATGGGCCCCGTCCACGCGCACCGGCACGTTGCGCGCGCCGTCGCGGCCGTGCGGCTGGGCGACGTTGCCGACCGCGTCGCGGTCCCAGGCGCCGACCTGGCAGCGATCCATCCCGAGCGGGCCGAACACCTGTTCGCGCACCAGCCGCTCGTACGGCTGGCCGCCCACCGCCGCGGCGACCTCGCCGGCGACCACGTACAGCAGGTTGTCGTAGGCGTAATGCGCGCGGAAGCTGTGGGTCGGCCGGAGGTGGGCGAGCCCGGCGAGGATGTCGGCCCGGGTGAAGTCGTTGGGCTCCGGCCACAGCATCAGGTCGCCGGCGCCGAGGCCCAGGCCGCTGTTGTGGATCAGCAGGTCGCGCACCTGGATGTTGCGGGTCACCCACGGGTCGTACATGCGGAACCGCGGCAGGTACTTGGTCACCGGATCGTCCCAGGCGAGCCGGCCCTGGTCCACCAGCCGCGCCAGCACGCCGGCGGTCATCGCCTTGCTGTTGGAGGCGATCTTGAACAGCGTATCGGCATCGATCGCCTCGCCGCTGCCGGCGACGCGCTCGCCGGCGGTGCGCTGGTAGACCACGCGACCGTCCTCGATCACGCCCACCGCCAGTCCCGGCAGGCGGTACTCGGCCATGGCCTGCTCGAACAGGCGGTCGTACGCGGCGGTGCGCCCGGGACCGGCCATGGCCGTCGCCGTCGCGGCCAGCGCCAACAATCCCGCCCAGGCGTGCCGGTACCGGCGCCGGCGTTCGGATGCGCTCATCTTCGTCCTTTCCCGCGGAGGCCGCCGGACGATAACCCGCCGGCGGCCGCCGCGCCCGCGCTCAGTAATCCAGCGACACCACGAGTTGCGCGTAGCGCGGCGCCTGGAAGCTTTCCGGATACAGGAACAGGGCATTGCGGCCGCCGACCGCGCCTTCCAGTTCCTGGTTCACCGACAGCTTCTTCTGCTGGTTGGTGAGGTTGTAGACCGCGAACTTCACCTTCAGGTCGGCCTCGCCGAACGACTTGAGCCAGGCCACGCTCGCGCCGAGCTCGTAGCTCCAGGGCAGGCGGCCGTAGCCGCCGCGGCCCGAATGCGCGTAGACGCGCTCGGCCGAGTACGGCGAATCGCAGTTCTCCACGCACACGTAGTAGCTGTGGTAGACCGTGGCGTCGTAGGGATTGCCGACGCCGAAGCCGGTCACCGGCCCGCCCGAGCGCGCATCCAGCGTGGCCCCGACCAGCCAATGGTCGGTGATGGCATAGGCGCCGCGCAGCTTGACCTGGTGGCGGCGGTCGTTGGCCAGGTAGCCGTAGCCGCGGAGGTTGACGAAGGGATCGTCGAAGTTCTCGGTGCGGCCGGTGTCGGCGAAGTCGGTGTCCGAGTTGACCGGCCCCTCGGCGTTACCGCGGCCGTAGGCCAGCGTGTACGAGGCGTTCATCGACCACTTGCCGTCCCAGGCGCGGTCCAGTTGCAGTTCCAGCGCCTTGTAGTCGCGCCTGGGCTTGTCCCAGCCGCGCTGGCCGATGTAGGTCATGATCGGGTCGCCGTCGGCGTCGACGCCGTCCTGGCGATACATCGCCCAGCCTTCCTTGGCCGTGTCCACGGTGACCCAGCCGTCGGCATCGCCATCGCAGTTGGTGTCGCCCCAGACCGTGACCTTCTTGCCCGGGTTGGCCATCACCCAGCCGATGTAGCCGTCCGGCCCGCAGGCGCCGGTGGCGCTGATCTCCATGTCGTCGATGGCGTTGTGCAGCTTGCGGTAGATCGCGCGCACGCCGTACGACCAGGCCTCGTCGATCGATTGCTGGAAGCCGAGGATCGCCTCGTCCTGGTAGACCGGGTCCATGTCGCGGTCCACTTCCGAGCGCAGGTCGCCGACCGTGCCGTCGCCCTGCGAATCGTCGACCGGGCCGATCTGCGCGCCCAGCACCGGCACCTGGTAGCGCGAGCCGTTGAGCTCGCGGGTCTCCCAGCCGGCCAGCGCGTAGTAGGTGCGCTCGTCGAGCAGGCCGCCGGCCTGCTTGATGTTGATGACGTTGGCGACCGGCAGGAAGTAGCGGCCGACGTTGCCGAACAGCTTCATCGTGCCGTCGCCGCGGATGTCCCACGAGGCGCCGAAGCGCGGCGCGATCATGTCGTCCATCTTGATGTAGCTGCGGCCCTCGCTGTCCTTGTTGTCGAACTGCTCCAGGCGCACGCCCAGGTTCAGCAGCAGGTTGGGCGTGACCGACCAGTTGTCCTCCAGGTAGTAGGCGGAATTGTCGGTCTCGAACTCGCCGGCGATCTCGTAGCGGCGCGCGCGCACGTAGGCGTTCACGCCGGCCGGCACGGTGCCGCCGTTGACCAGGGTGGCGCCGGGGCTGGTGCCGTACACGTTGTAGTAGAACCCGCCGGGGCCGGGATACCGGCGCTGGTAGTCGGAGGTGTTCTTCTCGCGGTCCAGGCCGAAGCGCAGCAGGTGGTCGCCCAATGTCCACTCGAAATCCAGGCGCGCGGCCTGGCGTTCGTCCAGGCGCGATTCCACCGCCGAGTTGGTGGTGCAGCCGAGCGGGATGCCCGCCGGCGCGATGCCGGATTCGGAGACCACGCGGTTGCACTCGATGTCGGTCTGGCTCTTGTTCGAGTAGTCGCGCTTGTTGTCGCCCACCATCGCCTTCATGACGAAGTTGTCGCCGAGCCGGCCGTTGTAGGTGAGCGCCCAGTTGTTGCCGCCGGTGTTGGTGTAGATCCGGTTGCTGAGGCCGCCCTTGGTGGCGGTCGCGTAGTCGTAGCCGTAGACCTCGGCGGTGGTCTCGTTCTTGTCGGAGAAGGCGAGCAGCGACAGGCTGTGGTCGTCCGTGATCTGCCAGTCCAGCTTGCCGCCCCAGAAGCCGTTGTCGGCGCTGGCGTCGTTGAAGGTCGCGCCGTCGTTGCTGGTGTTGAAGTCGCGGTTGTCGCGCGCCTCGTACATGCCGAAGAAGAACAGGCGGTCCTTGACCAGCGCGCCGGAGGCGTAGACGTTGAGCTTGTTGTGGGTACCGCCGTCGCGGCTGGAGATGTAGTAGGGCTCGCCGTTGTCCAGGAAGTAGTCGCGCCCGCCCAGGCCCCACGCGCTGGGCTCGGCGGTCATCTCCACGCCGGCATGGAAGTCGTTGGTGCCCGAGCGGGTGACCGCGTTGATCACGCCGCCGGTGGTGCGGCCGAATTCCACCGAGTAGCCGCCGGTCTTGACCTGGAATTCCTGGAAGAACGCGAACGGCGCGGAGGAGAAGCCGACCCGGTTGTAGAAGTCGGTGACGTTCAGGCCGTCGATGTAGACCGAATTCTCCGCCACCGAGGAACCGCCGAAGGAGATGCCCTGCGCGCCCAGCGAGGACTTGCCCGACACCACGCCCGGCGCGAGCATCGCCACCGACTTCAGGTCCTGGTCCACCGGGATGCGGGCCACGTCCTGCCGGCTGACGTTCATCGCCGACTCGGTCGAGCTCACGTCCACCATCGACACCACCTGCGGCGCGCGCACCTCCACCGCGCCCAGCGTGCTGATCGCGCCGACCGGCACGTTGACCGTGGTCGCGTTGCCGAGCGTGACCGTGACCTCGCCGACCGCGACCGGCGCGGCGCCGTCTACCGACAGCGTCATCCGGTAGCGGCCCGGCGAAAGCGCCGGAATGCGGTAGCTGCCGTCGGCATTGACGCTCGCGCTGCGCGCGAACCCGGTGGCCGGGTTGCTCACGGTGACCGTGGCCCCGTCCAGCGAGCGCCCGCTCTCGTTGAGCAAACGCCCGATCACGGCGCCGTCCTGGGCGGCGGCCATCGGCGCGACCGCCCCTAGACATGCCCCCAGCGCGACGTACAACGCCGCCTTGTGCAAACGCTTGCCATTCATCCCCTGCTCTCTCCTGCAGTCGTTGAAGTGGTGGCCGTCGCCGGCCCTAGCCGCCCGGCAGCAGCTGCCAGTCGAAGTGGTAGTCCCACTGGTCGAAATAGAGGTTGCCGCCGCGCCATTCGGCCTCGCCGCGCTGCGAGTCGACGTCGTCGGAGCGGAAATGCGCCTTGGCCGGCCACAACGGCTGGCCGTAGTCGTCGTTGAAGGCGATGCGGAAGCCGTCCAGGCCGCCGAAGTAGAAATCGCGCAGCGCCGGATCGTCGCTGTCGAGCGCGCCGGTGGTCACGTCCATCGGCACCCACCCATAGGGCGCCAGGTACAGCCAGCCCCAATCGTGCAGGTTCGCGTACCCGGTGGCGTTGTCGGAGAACGTCCATCCGGACTGCCAGCGCGCCGGGATGCCGTTCATGCGCAGCAGCGTCATCAGCAGCAGGGTCTGCTGGCCGCAGTCGGCATGGCCGGCATGCAGCGCGTAGTCGCTGATGTTGCTGATCGTCGAGTACTCGCGCGCGCCGGCCCAGGGGATGCGGTCCACCGCCGCGAACAGCTTGCGCGCGATCCGGTAGGGGTTGGTCTCCCCGCCCACGACCTGCCGCGAGAACGCGCGCAACGCCGGGGTGAACACGATGTGCGGCGGGCGCTCGGCCAGGTAGGGCCGCAGCGCGGGATCGGCCGGCGTCGCCTGCACCTTGCCAGGATCGATCGCGAAGCGGCGCGCCTGGATCGTCGCTTCGTAGCTCACCGAGAACTCGGTGGGCGTGCCGGCCACGGCCTTGCGCTCCAGGTAGGCGGTGCGCTGCCACGCGGACTCGGGTGCCACGCGCGCGCCGGCCGGCACGCTGGCGAGGAAGCGGATGTCGTCCTGCTGGCCTGGGATCGCGCGCGGATACGGGATCCAGGCACGGATCGTCTCGCCGGCCGGCACCGCGTCGGCCTTCACCGTCAGCGACTGGGTGATGCGCACCCGCTGCGGCAGCACGCTGGTCGCGCCCGGCCGCGCGGCCGCCGCCGCGACCACCGCGCGGTGATGCGGGTTCAGGCGTTCGTAGGGGCCGTCGGTCATCTTCGGCGCGTCCGGTCCGCGCCGCGCGCGCGCCGCCGCGTCGAGCCGGAACAGGTTGGAGGGCGCGCGGTTGAAATAGCGGCGCTCGCCGTCGATGTCGAGGTGCTCGAGCAGGCCGGCGGCATCCCAGGCCGCGAAATCCGAATCGCGGAAATCCGGGATCCACTTGCGCAGGCGCTGCTTGACCGCCGCCTCGTCGAGGCCGAAGTCCAGCCGCATCCGGCGCATGCGCTCGCGCTGGAACAGATAGGCGTCGCGCTGCGCCGCGCTCAGCCCGGGCTCGGCCAAGGCCTGCTCGATGCGCGCCTCGGCCTCGCGGAAGTGGCCGGCATCGACCTGCGCCACCAGCTCGGCCGGCGCCTGCGCCCCGGTGGCTCCCAACGGCGCCGCCGCCAACAGCAGGGCGCAACCCAGCGCACGGACTCCGCGCAGGGCCGGTGGGCAATGCTGGTCACGACGCAGATCCACGACGACACTTCCCCGGTGCAGGTGGTAACGGCGGTGTAACACGCACCGGCACCGTTGGTCAATAATTTATTCTTGCAATTACGGAAGTATCGAATAAATATTCTTGAACACGCTTCGGGGGGCTGCCATGACGATTCAAGCGAAACCACGCCGCGGGACCCTCCATTGGACACGCGCGGCGGCCGGATGGCTGCTGGCCGCCTGCCTGCTGCCCGCCAGCGCCCGCCAGGCCGCTGTCCCGGCGCCGGCGATCGATCCGGCCACCGGCGTGGTGGCGGTCGCGCCCGCGCAGCTGTCGCCGGACTACTGGATCGCGCGCCAGCCCGAACCCGACCGGGTGATCCTCGACCGCGCCGGCATCGCCGCGCAGAACGCGCGCATGCGCGAACGGGACCCGGCCATCCATGACCTGCGCGCGCTGCCTTCGCCGCTGCCGGCGGCCTGGGTGCGCGAACAGGTCGGCAAGCTCTCCGCGCGTCCCGCACGCACGCTCTACGACGCGCAGGGCCGGCCTCTGGACGCGGCCACGCTCGACGGCCTGGTCGACGCGCTGGCGCTCGACGCGGTGCCCGCCGCGCGCCCGCTGCAATACGGGCTGGTGACGCGCCGCGCCGCACTGCGCACTTTTCCCACCGCCCTGCGGGCGTTCAGCCGCGTCGGCGACACCGACATCGACCGCTTCCAGGAATCGGCGCTGTTCCCGGGCGATACGGTCGCCGTGCTGCACGAAAGCCGCGACGGCCAGTGGCTGTTCGTCGCCAGCGAGCGCTACTTCGCCTGGACCGAGAAGCGCAACGTCGCCCTCGGCAGCGCCGAGCAGGTGTTCGGCTACGGCCGGCAAGGCCCCTACCGCGTCGTCACCGGCGCCACCGCGTTCACCGCCTACACGCCGGAACAGCCGCAGGTTTCGCGCCTGCAACTGGACATGGGCGTGCGCGTGCCGGTGCTGGCCGATTGGCCGCCCGGGCAGCCGGTCAACGGGCAGATGCCCTACACCTCGTGGGTGATCCAGCTGCCGGTCCGCAACGACGACGGCAGCCTGGCCTTGGTGCCGGCGCTGCTGCCGCGCACCGCCGACACCGCCGCCGACTACCTGCCGCTGACCCCGCGCAACCTCGTCGCGCAGGCCTTCAAGTTCCTGGGCGAGCGCTACGGCTGGGGCCACGACTACGGCACGCGCGATTGCAGCGGCTTCGTCTCGGAGATCTACCGCAGCTTCGGCGTGCTGATGCCGCGCAACACCAGCGCGCAGGCGGTCAGCCCGGCGCTGGACCGCATCGCCTTCGACAAGCGCGACGGCAAGGCCGTGCGGATGGCGGCGGTGAAGCGTCTCCAGGTCGGCGACCTGGTCTACATCCCGGGGCACGTGATGGTCGCGCTGGGCCACGACGGCGGCCTGGCCTACATGATCCACGACACCGCCGGCGGCGGCTGGGCCGGCCCGGACGGCAAGCGCGTCGCCGGCCACCTCAACGGCGTGTCGGTCACCCCGCTCGAGCCGATGCTGGCCAGCGACACCAGCGACTACGTCGACCTCATCACCAACATCCAGCGCATCCGACCCCGCACCCACGAATGAAGATCACCGACATCCAGCTCGGCATGCTGCGCGTGCCGCTCAAGACGCCGTTCAAGACCGCCCTGCGCACCGTGGAAACGGTCGAGGACGTGGTGGTGCTGATCCGCACCGACAGCGGCCACGTCGGCCATGGCGAGGCGCCGCCGACGCCGCCGATCACCGGCGACACCCTGGGCTCGATCGTCGAGGCGATCGAGCGCCACATCAAGCCGCGCCTGATCGGCCAGGACATCGCCGACCTCAACCGCATCACCGCGCTGGTGCAGTCGTCGATGGAACGCAACACCAGCGCCAAGGCGGCGGTGGAGATCGCCGTCTACGACCTGTGGGCGCAACTGTACGGCGCGCCGCTGTACCGGATGCTCGGCGGCGGCGACCCGGTGATCACCACCGACATCACCATCAGCGTGGACCACATCGACAAGATGGTGGCCGACTCGCTGTCGGCGGTGGAGCGCGGCTTCGACTCGCTGAAGATCAAGGTCGGCAAGGACATCGGCCTGGACGTGGAACGGGTCAAGGCGATCCACGCCGCGGTCGAGGGCCGCGCCCTGCTGCGGCTGGACGCCAACCAGGGCTGGACCGCCAAGCAGGCGGTGCACGCGATGCGCGCGCTGGAGGACGCCGGCGTGGTGCTGGAACTGCTGGAGCAGCCGGTCAAGGCCGCCGACATCGACGGGCTCAAGTACGTCACCGAGCGCGTCAACACGCCGGTGATGGCCGACGAGAGCGTGTTCGCGCCGCAGCAGGTGTTCGAGCTGATCCGCAAGCGCGCCGCGGACATCATCAACATCAAGCTGATGAAGACCGGCGGGCTGTCCAACGCGATCCGCATCGCCGACATCGCCGGCCTGTACGGCGTGCCGTGCATGATCGGCTGCATGATCGAGTCGAGCATCAGCGTCGCCGCGGCGGTGCACCTGGCGGTGGCCAAGTCCGACGTGATCACCAAGGTCGACCTGGACGGCCCGTCGCTGGGCCAGTTCAATCCCGTCGAGGGCGGCGTGATCTTCAACGAATCGGAGATCAGCATCACCGATGCGCCGGGCCTGGGCATCCGCGAGATCCGCGGGCTGGAGATGTTGAAGCCGTGACCTAGCCGCGCCCGTAAGCCGCATGCTGCGAGCGCGCAGCGCTGTTGCTGTTGCTGTTGCTGTTGCTGTTGCTGTTGCTGTTGCTGTTGCTCGTGATTTTGCTTTGAGCTTGTGACTTGCCAGGGCCCCTCCGCAGCGGCGGAGACAATGGGAAAAACCCGAAGGGCGGGACACATGGGCTCGCCGGAAAAGGCGAAGCACTGCTTCGCCCCGGCGGGCGGGCATTCGCCGCGCGGCGAATGCCCCGGGCTCGTCCGCGTAGCGGACGAGTGCGCCGTTTTCGGCCGCGACAGGAGGTCGCGTCCGAAAATCCCATTGACTCCGCGGACGCGCAGCACAGCTGCGGGCGCGAAGGTTGGTTACTTTTCTTTGCACATGCAAAGAAAAGTGACTCGCCGAAAGGCGAAAAAGCAGTTTCATCGACTACGACGCCGCTGCCGCGGAAGATAAGCAACAGCGATACCACCAAACCCGCTAGATTGACCCGATGCCACGCGGAGACCCCATCCCTCCCATGCCGCCCCTGGTGAAAATCCGCTCCGAGCGCGACGGCATGTCGGCGATCGAACGCCGCATCGCCGATTTCATCCTCGACAACGCCCACCTGCTGCGCGACTACTCGTCCCAGCAACTGGCCAGCGCCCTCGGCATCAGCCAGTCCAGCGTGGTCAAGTTCAGCCAGAAGCTCGGCTTCAAGGGCTACCCCGACCTGAAGTACTCGATCGGCGAGGCCGTCGCGCGCGCCGGCAACCCGGCGCCCGGCCAGGCCGCGCGCGAGGAGAACGGCGACGCCTACCACCGCCTCGACCTGGCCTTGCGCGAGAGCAAGGCCGCCTCCGAGGAAGAAACCCGCCTGCTCAACCCGCGGCCCGACATCGAGGCCATCGTCGGACTGCTCGACCGGGCCGGCAAGGTGTTCGTCTGCGGCATCGGCGACGACGGCCTGTTCGCGCGCGAGTTCGCCATGCGCCTGTCGCTGCTCGGCGTGCTCAGCGTGCACCACGCCGACCCGATCCTGCTGATGTCCAACCTCTCCGCCGTGCGCGACGGCGACGTGCTGCTGATGTTCTCCGAATTCGGCCAGCTGCCCCAGCTCACCCACGTCGCCCGCGAGTTCAAGGCCGCCGGCGGCAAGCTGGTCTCGATCACCCGCCACACCGCCAACCCGCTGCGCGCGATGGCCGACGCCTCGCTCGCGGTCTCCGCGCACGACCCCGCCGCGCACATCGCGCAACTGCTCTATCGTGCCTCCCTGCAATATCTGCTCGACTTCGTGTTCGTGCTGCTGTGCCAGGCCAACCCGGGCCGGCACCACGAACTGGCCACCAACCTGGCGCGGGTACAGCGCCTGCTCGAATCCTGACGCCCCGGAGCCCGCATGATCCGCCACGCCTTCCTGCTGCTGCGCCTGCTGGCCCCGCTGGCGATGCTCGCCTGCGCCCCGGCCCCGGCCCTGGCCGCCACCGCGCCGACCGCGGCCGCCCGGCAACTCGTGGTCGTGGTCACCACCGATTGGGACGCGCCCCGGGGCGAGCTGCATGCCTTCGAGCGGCAGGGCGACGGCTGGCGCGCGGCGGCCCCGGCCTTCGCGGTGGCGGTCGGGCACAACGGCAGCGCCTGGGGCGACGGCGTCCACCCGCCGCAGTCCGGCGGCCCGCGCAAACGCGAGGGCGATGGCCGCAGTCCGGCCGGCGTGTTCGATCTCGGGCCTGCGTTCGGCTACGCCGACCGCATCGACAGCGCCATGCCCTACCAGGCGATGCGGGCCACGCACTGGTGCATGGACGTGCCGGATTCGCCGCTCTACAACCGCATCGTCGATGCCGCGCAGGTGGGCGCGGATGCGGTCGAGGGCTCCAGCGAACCGATGCGGATGGACCTGCACCGCGACGGCGACATCCGCTATCGCGAAGGCTTCGTGATCCAGCACAACCCGCGCGCCGTGCCCGGCCATGGCAGCTGCATCTTCGCCCACCTGTGGCGCACGCCCGGCGAGGCCACCGCCGGCTGCACCGCGATGGAACCGGCCGACATGCAGCGCCTGCTCGCCTGGCTCGACCCCGCGGCCCGGCCGCGCTTCGTGCTGCTGCCGCAGGCCGAATACAGGCGGCTGCAACGCGCCTGGGCGCTGCCGACGCTGGAGGCCCGGCCATGAGCGCCCCCGCCACCGGCGACAAGCCGCAACTGCTGCGCGCGGTCAGCCGCTGGCAGATCGTCGGGCTCTCGATCAACGACGTGATCGGCAGCGGCATCTACCTGATGCCGGCGCTGGTGTTCCTGCACCTGGGCGCCTTCAGCCTGGCGTCGGTGGTGCTGGCGGGGCTCGCGGTCGCGCTGCTGGTGTCGTGCTATGCGCAGGCCGCCAGTTATTTCGACAAGCCCGGCGGCAGCTACCTGTACGCGCGCGAGGCATTCGGGCCCTTCGCCGGCTTCCAGGTCGGCTGGACCATCTGGCTGACCCGCATCAGTTCGGCCGCCGCGCTCGGCAACGCGCTCGCCGATGCAGTCGCGCGGTTCTGGCCGGCCGCGGCCGAGGGCGGCGGCCGCCTGCTGGTGGTGGTCGGCTCGCTCGGCGCGCTGACCGCGATCAACGTGATCGGCGTGCGCTCGGCCGCGCGCACCGGGGTGGTCCTCGTGATCGGCAAGCTGGTGCCGCTGCTGGTGTTCGTCGCGCTCGGGCTGTTCTACGTCGATTGGGGGCAGGCGCTGGGCGGGCCGCGCCCGGACCTGCACGACTACGGCAATCTCGGCCAAGCCGCCTTGCTGCTGCTGTTCGCCTATGCCGGCTTCGAGAACATCCCGGCCGCCGCCGGCGAGTACCGCAATCCGCGCCGCGACGTGCCGTTCGCGCTGATGGTGATGATCGTCACCGTCACTTCGCTCTACGTGCTGGTGCAGGTGGTCGCGCAGGGCACGCTGCCGAACCTGACGGACTCGGCCACGCCGCTGGCGGACGCCGCCGCGCGCTTCGGCGGCGAAGGGCTGGCGCTGCTGCTCACCGTCGGCGCCACCATCTCGATCCTCGGCACCACCAGCAACACCGTGATGCTCGGGCCGCGCTTCCTGTTCGCGCTGGCGCAGGACGGCTACGGGCCGAAATGGGTGGCGGCGGTGCACCCGCGCTTCCGTACGCCATACGTGGCGGTGCTGATCCAGTTCGCGATCTCGCTGGCGCTGGCGCTGAGCGGTTCCTTCGAGCAGCTCGCGCTGCTGTCGATGGTCACCCGGCTGCTGGCCTATCTCGGCACTGCCGCGGCGGTGCTGGTGCTGGCGCGCCGCTACCGCGACCGCAAGGACGCGGTACGCCTGCCGGGCGGCCCGCTGATCCCGGTGCTGGCGCTGTTGCTGACGCTGGCGCTGCTGGCCAGCGCGAGCTGGCAGAACCTGCTCGCCGCCGCCGTGGCGATCCTGGTGGGGACGGTGATCTACCTGTTCCCGCGGCGCTAGGCCCCGGCGCCCTCGCACGGGGCTCACGCCGCATCACGGGCCGGTAACCCGGCGCCGATGAAGGTGGCCGCATCGTCCCGATGCGGAGGAGCCTCGATGAAGACCCGCCGTGTCTACAGCGCACCCGACGTGGACACTGCACAGCGCGCGTTGCAGTCGGCCCGCGAGGCGGGCGTGGACAACGACGCCCTGTCGTTGATCGCACGCTCGAACATCGAGCTGCAGGCGATACCCGACGACCGCAAGGAAGCCAGGACGGATTTCCTGCCCGCGGCGTTGCGCGGCGCCGCAGGCGGCGGGGCCGCAGGCCTCCTGGCCGGGCTGGTCGCGGTGGCGGTCCCGCCGCTCGGCCTCACCCTGGCCGGGGTCGGCGTGATGACCCTGGCCGGTGCCCTGGTGGGCACCTGGTCCTCGGCGCTGGTGGGCGCGACCGTCCCCGATCCGGTCCGGCGCCGCTTCGAGGGCGAGATCGAAGCCGGCCGCATCCTGCTGGTGGTGGACGCCGAGGATGACGTACTCGCGTCCGCCGAGCCGGCGATCCTGTCCGCCGGCGCCACCGCCTTGCCCTACGAAGCCGCCTCGGCCGCTACCTGACCGCAGCCAGCGCCCGCATCCGGCGCAGCAGGCCGATGCACTGGGTCAGCGAGTAGGCGACCAGCGCCGTGGCGAGCGCCAGCGTCAGCGGGCTGGCCTGCGCAGGCTGCTGCAGGCCGCCGGACAGCTCGCCCTGGCTCCAGCGCCAGGCCAGGCGCGCCAGCAGCAGCACGCTCAGCGCACCGCCGATCCACGGATTGGGCGTATAGCCGGGCACGCCGTCGCGCAACTCGACGCGGGTATGGCGCAGGGCCAGCAGGCCGAGCGCCACGCCCGCCAGAGCGCCCAGCGCCATGCCGGGCACGAGGCGCGGCAGCGCCCAGCCGACCAGCGCCAGGCACACGATCACCACGCCCAACAAGGCCACCCGGAACCAGGTGCGCCGCGGTTGCCAGCGCTGGTAGCCAAAATGGCGCCGCAGCCGGCGGTAGTACAGCCAGCCCACGCCGGCCATGGCCAGGTACGGCGTCAGCATCGTCAACGGTTGCGCAGCCATCGCGGAATCCTCGGGCGGTGCGGCGATGCTACGCCGACCGGCCGCCGCGCGCCCGCGGGCTTCATTGCGCCGTCACCCGTCCTGCCGCCGGGTTTAACCACCGGCCCTCTAGGGTGGAAGCCCGTCCTCGCGGAGGAATGCCGCCATGAATGTTTCCTACCAGGTCCCCGGGCGCGTGCCGGAAGACGGCACCCGCGAACTGGTGTCGCGCTACTGGCGCGAACGCTTCAACGGCGAGCCGTACTACACCGACGGCGAACTGTTCGAGGATTACGAGCCGGCCTACCTGGCCGGCCACGAGGCGCGCATCCGGGGCTCGGAGCGCGCCTACGACGAGATCGAACCGGAACTGCACCGCAACTGGGATGCGCAGCGCGGCCCGCGCTCGCTGTCGTGGAGCAAGGCCCGCCACGCGGTCCGGCGGGGTTGGGAGAGCGCCCGCGAGATCGCCGGGCAGGACGGCCGGCGCTGAGCCGGCCGGATCCTCCGGCTCAGTCCAGCGGCGGCGATACGCGCTGCGCCGGCTCGCCTTCTTCGCGCTGCGCCAATGCGTCGCGGGTGTTCTTCTGCACGGCCACCGCACCGAACAGCGCCAGGGCGAAGGACATCGCGTAGAAGCCCTTCTCGCTCGGCAGCAAGGTGGCGTTGAACAGGCCGATCGCCAGCAGCACCAGCGCCGCGAGCAGGCCGAACCAGCACAGGGCGTAGTAAAGGGCGGTGACCGGCACGCCCTCCAGCCGATCGCGCACGCTCTTCTGCAACGACACGGCGGCGAACAGCCCGAACAGCAGCAGAGTGAAGTAGTAGCCCTTCTCGTTCAGCTGCATCTGGGCATTCCACAGGCCGACCAGGTAGGCCACGCTGCCCAGCAGCAAGGCGACCCACGAGGCGGCGATGAAGGCCGGCGAGGTCCGTGACACGTTCTGCATGATCGAAACTCCGTTTTCCGTGGCCGATGCCGAGGCCTCACGGGCCCGGCGGGGCGTGTAAGGTAAACCACCCTCCCCTGCCGGCGCATCCGTCGCCGGCGTCGCGGCCGCCCCGTCCGCCAATCCGTCCCTTGGTTGCCTCCGGAGAGACCATGACCCGCGCTTCGATCATCGCCTTGTCCACCCTGCTTGCCCTGTCCACCGGCGCCTGCGCCGCCGAAACGGTCGCGCCGGCCGCGGTGGCGCGCGCGCAATGGCCGTTCGCCGCCACCGAGTTCGGCAAGTTCGACGAGCCCTGGGCGATGAGCTTCCTGCCGGACGGCACGCTGCTGGTCAGCGAGAAGCGCGGCGCGCTCAAGCGTTTCGACCCGGCCACCCGCCGTACCGGCGAGGTCACCGGCGTCCCGGAGGTGGCCTACGGCGGCCAGGGCGGCTTCGGCGACGTGCTGCCGCACCCGAACTTCGCCCGCAACGGCTGGATCTACCTGAGCTACGCCGAAGCCGGCGAAGGCGATACCCGCGGCGCGGCGGTCGCCCGCGCCAGGCTGGCCTTGGACGACGCCGGCGGTGGCGCGCTGTCGGACCTGCAGGTGATCTGGCGGCAGGTACCCAAGGTCGAGGGCCGCGGCCACTACGGCCACCGGCTCGCGTTCGGCCCGGACGGCAAGCTGTGGATCACCTCCAGCGAGCGGCAGAAGTTCGACCCGGCGCAGGACATGGGCGGCAACCTCGGCAAGATCGTCCGCCTCGAGGACGACGGCCGGGTACCGGCCGACAACCCGTTCGCGTCCCGCGGCGGCGTGGCCGCGCAGGTCTGGTCGCTGGGCCATCGCAACGCGCTCGGCATCGCCTTCGACGCGCAGGGCCGGCTGTGGGTGCACGAGATGGGGCCGCAGGGCGGCGACGAGCTCAACCTGATCGAGCGCGGCGCCAACTACGGCTACCCGATCGTCTCCAATGGCGACCACTACGGCGGCCGCCCGATCCCCGACCACGACACGCGTCCGGAATTCGCCGCGCCGAAGATCACCTGGAACCCGGTGATCTCCCCGGCCGGTTTCGTGATCTACAGCGGCACGCTGTTCCCGCAATGGAAGGGCGATGGCTTCATCGGCGGCCTGTCCTCGCAGGTGCTGGTGCGGGTGGCCTTCGATGGCGAGCAGGCGCGCGAAGCCGAACGCTACGACATGGGCGCGCGCATCCGCGAGGTCGAGCAAGGCCCGGACGGCGCGCTCTGGCTGCTGGAGGACGAACGCGACGGCAGCCGGGGGCGCTTGTTGAAGCTCACGCCGAAGGCCTGAACCACGTAGGAGCGGCACGCGCCGCGACGAGCCTTGCCGGTGCCCGGCCCGCGAACCGGCCGTAGTCTCCCGCGCGCGCCGGCCCATGGGCCAGGGCGGACCTCGAGAGCGGTCTTTCCTGCACATGCGGGAGCGGCGTCGGCATTGTCCCGCTCCGGACCGCGGGCGCGGTTTACGCCGCGCCCGCATTGCGGCGCGGCGACCGCCCGCCTCACTCGGCGAGCAATTCGAACTGCACCGGCTCCCCGCTCTTCGACGAGGCGCACACCCACAGGTCGAACACGCCCGGCTCGGCGCCGGACTCGCCCTTGGGGTTAGTGAATGCCAGCGCGTGGCGGTCCAGCGAGAACACCACCTCGGTGCTCTCGCCCGGCTGCAGCAGCACCTTGCGGAACGCCTTCAGCTCGCGCACCGGCCGCACCCGGCTGGCGACGCGGTCGTGCACGTACAGCTGCACCACTTCCTCGCCGGCGCGGGCACCTGTGTTGGTCAGGCGCGTGGTCACCACCAGCGTGTCGTCCCAACCCAGCTTCTCGCTGGACAGCCGCGGGACGCCGTACTCGAACGTGGTGTAGCCCAGGCCATGCCCGAACGGGTACAGCGGCTCGTTCGACATCTCGCGCCAGCGTGCCTTGTACTCGGACATCGTCGGCAGTTCCGGACGGCCGGTGCGCATGTGGTTGTAGAAGAACGGCTGCTGGCCGGTCGCCTGCGGGAAGCTGACCGGCAGGCGGCCGGAAGGGCTGTAGTGGCCGAACAGCACGTCGGCCACGCCATGGCCGGTCTGGGTGCCCAGGTACCAGGTCACCACGATCGCGGCGGCGTTGCGCACCGCGCCGGCCAGCGCCAGCGCGCGGCCGTTGCGCAACAGCACCACCACCGGCTTGCCGGTCGCCGCCACCGCCTCGGCCAGCGCCTGCTGCACCGGCGGCAGCACGATGTCGGTGCGCGACTGCGCCTCGCCGCTGTAGCGCTGCGGCTCGCCCAGCGCCAGCACCACCACGTCGGCCGACTGCGCCGCCAGCACCGCCGCCTGCAGGCCGCCGTCGATCGCCTCCTCCATCCCGCAGCCCGGCTCGATGATCAGGTCGGCCGGGTCGCCGATCGCCGAGCGCATGCCGGCCTCCAGCGTCACGTAGCGCGACTTGTCGCCGAACAGCGTCCAGCAGCCTTCGATGTTGTCGCGGTCGCGCACGAACGGGCCGATCAGCGCGATCTTCTGGCCGCTCGACCTCAACGGCAGCACGCCGCCTTCGTTCTTCAGCAGCACGATCGACCGCTTGGCCGCCTCGCGCGCGAGCAGGTCGTGCGCCGGGATGTGCGAGGCGTCGGCTTCGCGCGCCGGGTCGAGCGAGCGGTACGGATCGTCGAACAGGCCGATCCGCTCCTTGAGCCACAGCACGCGGCGCACTGCGGCATCGAGGGCTTCCATCGGCACCTCGCCGCTCTCGACCAGGCCCGGCAGGTGCGCGGCGTAGAACCCGCTCTGCAGGCTGATGTCCAACCCGGCCAGGAACGCCTTCCGGGTCGCGTCGCGGTCGTCGGCGGCATAGCCGTGCGCGACCAGTTCCATGTCGGCCGTGTAGTCGGAGACCACCACGCCCGGGAACTTCCATTCGCCGCGCAGGATATCGGTCAGCAGCTCGCGGTTGGCGCTGGCCGGCACGCCGTTGATGTCGTTGAAGGAGGTCATCACCGCGATCGCGCCGGCATCGAAGGCGGCCTTGAACGGCGGCAGGTGCACGTCGCGCAGGGTCTGCGGGGCGATGTCGACGGTGTTGTACTCCATGCCGGCGGCGACCGCGCCGTAGGCGGCGAAGTGCTTGGGGGTCGCCAGCAGCGAATCGGGCGCGCGCAGGTCCGTACCCTGGAAGCCGCGTACGCGCGCGACCGCGAACGCGGCGCCCAGCACGGTGTCCTCGCCGGCGCCCTCGGCACCGCGGCCCCAGCGCTGGTCGCGGGCGATGTCCACCGCCGGCGCGTAGGTCCAGTGGATGCCGGCGGCGGTGGCCTCGACCGCGGTGGCGCGCGCGGTCTTCTCGGCCAGCTCCGGCTCGAAGCTGGCGGCCTCGCCGAGCGGGATCGGGAACACCGTGCGCATGCCGTGGATCACGTCGGCCGCCAGGACCACCGGGATGCCGAGCCGGCTCTCCTCCACCGCCACCTTCTGGATCTGCCGCCCCAGCTCGGCGCCCACGCCATTGAACAGCGAGCCGACCCGGCCGGCACGGACCTGGGCCAGCACCTCGTCGGCATTGCGCACGTTGGCCTCCGGGTTCACGTCCGGAGCGAACGGCCGCACCATGTCGGCGAATGCCCCCAACTGGCCGACCTTCTCCTCGACGGTCATGCGGGCGATCAGGGCTTCGATTCGGTCAGCAGCAGCCATGGCTTCCTTGAGAAAACGTTTACATGGCCGCCGATTCTAGCCTTCCGGGCAGGCCAAGGGGTGAATTGTGTTCGCCTTTCCGGCCCCCGCCGGCGGGCGGCGGACGCAGGGCAACGCAGCCGTCCAGCATACGCTTACGCACTGAGCGGCATCCAGATGCCGGGCCGGACACCGGAAGCCGGTCCTCGGGGGCAGCGCTCCCGTGGGAGGGACTTCCGTCCCGACAAGGGCGTTCTCGACCAAGGCTCCCACCCACCGAACGCCACAGGTGCAAAACGGACCCCGGCTCGTCCCCGCGCGCCTACGAACTGAAGTACGCCTCGGCGATCGCCCCGTGCAGCTCGCCCAGCCGCAGCTGGATCTCGTCCATGAACACCGTCGGCTCGTGCGCCGCCAACCACACCGGATCGGCGTTGCGGATCATCCCCGACACCCGCATCAATGCGCGCTCGACCGCGGGCCGCGGCGGCATGCCCGGCAGGATGTGCGCCGCGCGGCTCAGGCAGAACTGCACGCTGCGCGGGAATTCGTTGTTCTGCAGCAGGAAGCGCAGCGCCTGCTCGCCGCTGACCCGCTGGCGCACGTGGCGGCGGTACATCTGGTAGGCCGCCAGCGCGCGCAGCGCGTTCATCCACTGCATGTTCCGGTACGCCTCGCGATCGTCCGCCTGGCGCGGCGTGACCAGGCCGGAGGCGGCCGCGTCGATGATGCGCGTGGTCATGTCGGCCTGTTCGATCGCCGTGCCCAGGCGCATGAACTGGAAGCCGATGTCGCGGCTGACGTTGGCGGTCAACAGCCCGGACACCTTCAGGCAGGCGTCGGTGATGCGATTGAGGAATTCCATCCGGTAGCGCCGGCCGACGCAGCGCTCGCCCTCCGCGCCGATGTGCAGGTGCAGGTCGTTGACCGCCTCCCAGGCCTCCTGCGGCAGCGTGTCGCGGATGCGGCGCAGGATCTCCCGCGCGTTCTCCAGCGAGCTGCGCAGCGAGGAAGGATTGCGCTCGTCCAGCAGCAGGAATCGCACCACGTCGGTATCGCCGACGTCGTCGCCGGCGTTGGGAAACCACAGGTTGAACAACTCGCCCGCGCCGACCGTATCGATCATGGGCCGCCACGCGAAGCGCACCGAGCGCGGCAGGTCCAGCTGCAGCAGGCTGCCCACGCTGACCAGCCGCGCGGTGTTCTCGGCGCGGCGCAGGTAGCGGCTGAACCAGTAGAGGTTGTCGGCGACGCGCGAAAGCACCGGCTCAGCCCCCTTCCTCTTCGTCCAGGTCGACCACCCAGGTGTCCTTGGCGCCCCCGCCCTGCGAGGAATTCACCACCAGCGAGCCCTCCTGCATCGCCACCCGGGTCAGCCCGCCGGTGGTCACGTAGGTGTCCTCGCGCGAGAGGATGAACGGGCGCAGGTCCAGGTGCCGCGGCGCCGGCCCGTCCTCGGTGACGATCGGCGCGGTGGACAGGTTCAGCGTCGGCTGCGCCATGTAGTTGCGCGGGTCGGCCTCGATCAGCCTGCGGAACTGCTCGCGCTGGCGCTTGGTCGAGCGCGGCCCGATCAGCATGCCGTAGCCGCCGGATTCGTTGGCCGGTTTCACCACCAGCTCCTCCAGGTGTTCGAGCACGTATCGCCGGTCCTCGTCGTCGTGGCACAGGTAGCTCGGCACGTTCGGCAGGATCGGTTCCTGGTCGAGGTAGTAGCGGATCATCGCCGGCACGTAGGCGAACACCACCTTGTCGTCGGCCACGCCCGCGCCGGGCGCGTTGGCCAGCGCCACCTTGCCGGCGCGCCAGCTGCGGATCAGCCCCGGCACGCCCAGCACCGAGTCGGGCCGGAACGCTTCCGGGTCGATGAAGGCATCGTCGATGCGCCGGTAGACCACGTCGACCCTGCGCGGGCCGTACACCGTGCGCATGTAGGTGCAGTCGTCGTCGGCGACGAACAGGTCGTCGCCCTCGACCAGCTCGATGCCCATCGCCTGCGCCAGGTAGGCATGCTCGAAATAGGCGCTGTTGAACACCCCCGGGGTCAGCAGCGCGATCACCGGCACGTCGCCGGGACGCGGGCTGAGCGCGGCCAGCGTGTCGTACAGCTGCGACGGGTACTCGTCGACCGGCAGGATCGCCGTGGTCTCGAACAGTTCCGGGAACACCCGCTTGGCCACCTGCCGGTTCTCCAGCATGTAGCTCACCCCGGAAGGGATCCGCAGGTTGTCCTCCAGCGCATACAGGGTGCCGTCGGCATCGCGCACCAGGTCCGAGCCGCAGATGTGCGCCCACACGCCCAGCGGCGGCGCGATGCCCACGCATTGCGGGCGGAAGTTCACCGACTCGGCCAGCAGCATCGCCGGGAACACCTTGTCCTTGACGATGCGCTGCGCGCCGTACAGGTCGCCGATGAACATATTGAGCGCCTGCATGCGCTGCTTCAGCCCGGCCTCGGTGCGGCGCCACTCGCTGAGCGGGATGGTGCGCGGGATCAGGTCGAACGGCAGCGTGCGATCGA
The DNA here is from genome assembly GCA_014654535.1 of Xanthomonas boreopolis. Taxonomy (GTDB): domain Bacteria; phylum Pseudomonadota; class Gammaproteobacteria; order Xanthomonadales; family Xanthomonadaceae; genus Pseudomonas_S; species Pseudomonas_S boreopolis. Next base: position 22,716 of record BNBA01000019.1, on the reverse strand, counting down.
CGTTGCGGCCGTCGGAATAGACCGTGAAGGTGATGCCCATGACCCGCGCGGCGACGTCGGCGGCGAGCTGGCGTTCGGAGATTTCGCGCCCGGAGAGGCTGGAGAGGTATTCGACGACCGGCCGGGCGGCCGGGCGCGAGGCGCCGTCGGCCTGGATCAGCTCGTCATAGGTGGCCGTACGGTACCTGCTCCAGTCCATCGCGCCCCATGCTGTCCGCATCCGGCGGCGCGGTGCCGCGCGGCATGCTGTGCTGCAACATGCACCTTGCCCGCCGGAGCGTCAAGAGCCGGGCGCGGCGGCCTGGACCCGCGCGCCGGCCATCAGCATGGCGTCGCTGGATTCCTGGAACACGCGCAGGCCGAACAGCGGCAGCATCGCCAGCAGGTGGTCGAAGATGTCCGCCTGGATCTGCTCGTACCGGGCCCAGCGCGTGTCGTTGGCGAAGCAGTACACCTCCAGCGGCAAGCCGGTGGTGGTCGGCTGCAGCTGGCGCACCAGCAGGGTCATCTGCGGATGCACCTGCGGGTGCGCGCGCAGGTACTGCTCGACGTAGGCGCGGAACGTGCCCAGATTGGTGACCCGGCGCGCATTGACCCGGGCCGCGCCGCGGCTGTCCAGCTGCGCGTTCCACTCGGCGATCTCGCCGCGCTTGCGGTCCAGGTAGTCGCGCAGCACCTCCAGCTGGCGCATCCGCTCGACCTCCTCGTCCTCGAGGAAACGCACGCTGTGCTGGTCCAGGTAGAGGGAGCGCTTGATCCGCCGGCCGCCGGCCTCGGTCATGCCGCGCCAGTTCTTGAACGAATCGCTGATCAGCTTCTTGGTGGGGATCGTGGTGATGGTCTTGTCGAAGTTCTGCACCGTCACCGTGTGCAGGGCGATGTCGATCACGTCGCCGTCGGCGTTCTGGCTCGGCATCTCGATCCAGTCGCCCAGGCGCACGCGGCCGTCGTTGCTGATCTGCACGCTGGCCACCAGCGACAGCAGGGTGTCCTGGAACACCAGGATCAGCACCGCGGTGATCGCGCCCAGGCCGGTCACCACCTTGGCGAAGTCCACGCCCGCCAGCGTCGCCACGATCGACAGGCCGACCAGGGTGAACAGGATGATCTTGGCCACCTGCAGGTAGCCCTTGATCGGCCGGTCGCGCGCGTCGGCACGGCGTTCGTAGGCCTGGTTGGCCACGTCCAGCGCGCGCGAGATCGCCAGCGCCACCGTCAGCACGATGAACGCATGGCACAGCTTCCCGACCGCGGCCACGACGATCTCCGGCAGGTGCGGCGCCGCGCCGATGCCGGCCGACAGCACCAGCGCCGGCACCACGTTGGCCAGGCGCGGCACCACCTGCAGGCGCACGCCCTGGTCGTGCTGCGAGGCGCCGCCGGCGATCCGTCCCAGCAGCTTCTGCAACCCGCGCAGCAGCACGCGCTTGGTCAGCCAGTTGGCGCCCCAGGCCAGCAGCAGCAGGCCGGCGACCACCAGCGCGTCGTAGGCCCAGGGATAGGGCGCGAGCCATCGTTGCAGGCGCTCCAGGCCGTGCACGGGCGTGGCGATATCCAGCATGAAAACCTCCTTTCCTCGCCCGCCTGCCGCGCCATTGCAGCCGGGCGGGCCGATGATGCCTGGCGCCGGCGGCGCCTCTCGGGCGGGTCGCGGCCGGTCGGCCGCGGGCGTCAGTCGCGGCTGCGCTCGATGACCACGCCGACCGCGCTGGCGCCGCGCACGGCGCCGGGCTTGCTCAGCTTCAACCGCAGCCAGCGCACGTCGAACTCGTGCAGCACGATCTGCGCGCACCGCTCGGCCAGCGTTTCCACCAGGCCGAAATCCGACCGTTCGACGAACTCGACCAGGCGCTTGCTCACCGCCTTGTAGTTGAGCGTGTCGGCGATGTCGTCGCTGGCCGCCGGCCGGCGGTTGTCGAAGCCCATCTCCAGGTCGAAGCGCAGCGTCTGGCGGATGCGCCGCTCCCAATCGTAGATGCCGATGAGTGCGTCGATTTCGAGACCTTCGATGAAGACTTTGTCCATGGGGAGCAGGGATTGGCAGACTCGGGATTGGAGAGGGGTCGAGGGCAGGAGCGGAGCGTTCTACGAATCACGGATCCCCGGTCCCGAATCCCCTGCTGTCGCCAACGGCGGCAGCATCGCCATGTCCCAGCGCGGCGTGACATGGATTGCCGCATCGTTGCGCTGGCCCGCCTGCAGGCGCAGCGCGCCGGCGAAGGCGATCATCGCGCCGTTGTCGGTGCACAGCGACGGCCGCGGGAAACAGGCGCGGCCGCCGCGCTGCGCGCACATCGCCTGCAGCTTCGCGCGCAGGCGCTTGTTCGCGCCGACGCCACCGGCGACCACCAGCGTGTCGCAACCGGCCTCGTCCAGCGCGCGCTCGCACTTGATCGCCAGCGTATCGACCACCGCGTCCTCGAAACCGCGCGCGATGTCGGCCCGGGTCTGCTCGGCCTGGTCGCTGGCCTGCCAGGCCAGCAGCACCTGGGTCTTCAGCCCCGAGAAACTGAAATCCAGCCCCGGCCGGTCGGTCATCGGCCGGGCGAAACGGTACTTGCCGGGAGTGCCGCGTTCGGCCAGCGCCGCCAGCTGCGGGCCGCCCGGGTACGGCAGGCCCATCAACTTGGCGGTCTTGTCGAAGGCCTCGCCGGCCGCATCGTCCAGGGTCTCGCCGAGCAGGCGGTAGCGGCCGATCGCCTCCACCGACACCAGCTGGGTGTGCCCCCCGGAGACCAGCAGCGCCACGAACGGCGGCTCGGGCGGGTCGTCCTCCATCAGCGGCGCCAGCAGGTGGCCCTCCATGTGGTGCACGCCGATCGCCGGCAGCTCCAGCGCCCAGGCCAGCGACCGCGCCACCGCCGCGCCCGCCAGCAGCGCCCCGACCAGGCCCGGGCCGGCGGTATAGGCCACGCCGTCCAGCTCGTGGCTGCCCAGCCCGGCATCGGCCAGGGTCTGCCGCACCAGCGGCAGCAGCTTGCGCACGTGGTCGCGGCTGGCCAGTTCGGGCACCACCCCGCCGTACTCGGCGTGCAGGGCGATCTGGCTGTAGACGTGGTGGGCCAGCAACCCTTGCCCGGGGGGCTGCGCGGTGTCGTAGACCGCCACGCCGGTCTCGTCGCAGGAGGATTCGATGCCGAGGACTTTCATGGGTACCATTCTGGACCCGTTTCCCGGCCACGCCAAACCGGGCGGCTTGCAGTGCGGCCAGGAGCCGCTATAATGCACGGCTCGCCGGGGGAACCCGGTATAACGTCATGCGAGTTCGCTCGCGCCCATCCGGCCCGCCGGGTGGTACCCCAAATCCCTGGAGAACCCATGCCCAGCGTCAAAGTCCGCGAGAACGAGCCCTTCGAGTTTGCGCTCCGCCGTTTCAAGCGCACTTGCGAGAAGGCCGGCGTCCTGGCCGAGACCCGCAAGCGCGAGTTCTACGAAAAGCCGACCCAGGAGCGCAAGCGCAAGGCCGCCGCGGCCGTGAAGCGCCAGCTGCGCCGCTCCTCGCGCGACGTCACCAAGCGTCAGCGCCTGTACTGAGCCTGGCATAGCCCGATCCGCGGGTGCCGCGCCCCGGCGCGACCGGCGGATGCGCAGGACAAGAGCCGGCACGCGCAAGCGTCGCCGGCTTTTCTGTGAGCCTTTCGCGACGATCCGGCACCTCCCGTGCCGGGTTTAGAATTGGCGTCTGTTCCATTCCCGAAGCCGGAAACACCATGTCCCTCAAGCAACGGCTCACCGACGACATGAAGGCCGCCATGAAGGCGGGCGACAAGCACAGCCTCGGCGTGATCCGCCTGATCAACGCCGCGATCAAGCAGAAGGAAGTGGACGAACGCATCGAACTCGACGATGCCGCCGTGATCGCCGTGCTCGACAAGATGGTCAAGCAGCGCAAGGACTCGGTGAGCCAGTACGAAGGCGCCGGACGCGAGGACCTGGCCAAGGTCGAACGCGAGGAGATCGTGGTGATCGAGCGCTACCTGCCGGCCAAGCTCGGCGAGGCCGAGATCGCCGCCGCGATCCAGGCCGCGATCGCGCAGACCGGCGCCACCGGCCCGGCCGACATGGGCAAGCTGATGGGCGCGCTGAAGCCGAAGCTGGCCGGCCAGGCCGACATGGGCCTGGTGTCCCGGCTGGTCAAGCAGGCGCTGGCGGGCTGACCCCCGCCCCGGTGCGCGGCGCCGCAGCCTGCGGCGCGATGACGCTGCCGCCGGCCCCCACGACCAGCGACAACAAGAATCATTATCATGTAAAATTTCCGTGATGGACGCCGGCACGGCCGCGGCGTCTGGCCCACAACCCATCCGGAAATCCCTCCATGTCCGTTTCCTCCCCCCGTACTGCCGGGCTGCCGCGCGCGTCGCTGCTGGCCATCGCCCTGCTGGCCGCCTTCCACGCCCACGCGCAGACCGCCGCGAACGCCACTCCCGCCGACCTGGATGCGGTGCTGGTCGTCGCCCAGCGCGCCGAGCGCGTCAGCAACGGCGCCACCAACCTCGACCTGACGATCAAGGACACCCCGCAGTCGATCAGCGTGGTGAGCGGCGAGCATATGCGGCAGTTCGGCGCCACCAGCGTCAACGACGCGCTGAAGCTGGCCACCGGCATCCAGGTCGACGAGTGGGAAACCAACCGCACGACCTATTCCTCGCGCGGCTTCGACATCCAGAACACCCAGATCGACGGCGTCGGCCTGCCCAACGGCTGGGGCATCGCCACCGGCGCGCAGGACGCCTACGGCTACGAGAAGGTCGAAGTGATCCGCGGCGCCAACGGCCTGCTCACCGGCGTCGGCAATGCCGCCGGCACCATCAACTATGTGCGCAAGCGTCCGACCAACGAGGAACAGGGCGAAGCCGGCATCAGCTACGGCTCGTGGGGCACCGTGCGCGCGCAGGCCGACTACTCCTCGCCGCTGACCCAGGACGGCCGCTGGGCCGCGCGCTTCGTCGCCGCGCATGAGGACGGCGAGTCGTACCTGCGCGCCAACGAGAACAAGCGCGACTTCTTCTACGGCGTGGTAGACGGGCAGATTGGCGAGAACGGTACGCTGACGCTGGGCTATTCGGCGCAGAGCGCCAAGTCCGACGGCATCATGTGGGGCGCGCTGGCCTGGATCTACAGCGACGGCACCCAGGCCGAGTGGCCGACCAGCGCCACCACCACCCAGGACTGGACGTTCTGGAACACCAACAACCAGAACGGCTTCGCCGAATATACCCACCAGCTCGGCGAGGACTGGCAGTTGAAGGTGGCGTACAACTACCGCCGCAGCACCGGCACGGAAAAGATGTTCTACGCCTACGATGGAACCGGCACCGGCCTCGATCCGGAGACCAACCAGGGCCTGGTCGGCTATCCGTGGGCGGGCAGGGACAGGGTGGTCGCGCACCTGGGCACGGCGACCTTGAACGGGCATTTCGAGGCGTTCGGCCGTGAGCACGACGCGATGCTGGGTGTCAGCCTCGCCCGCAGCGAAACCAACAACTGGGAGCGCAGCGCGCTGGATTACGCCTGGGGGGAACTCCTGCCCAGTTTCCCGTACGCCACCAGCGCCATCGCCGAGCCGACCTGGAGCGATGAGGCGCTCTATGCCGAATTGACCCAGCGTCTGAAGCGCGCGTTCGGCGCCACCCGGATCGCGCTGAACGACCGGCTCAAGGCCATCGTCGGCGTCAACTACGCCGAATACATCCGCGAGGGTGTTTCCTCGGGAGTCAACGCCGACCTGACCACCAGCCACACCAGCCCCTACGGCGGCCTGACCTTCGATTTCAGCGACAACGTCCTTGGCTACGTCAGCTACTCCGATCTCTACCAGCCTCAGGACCAGGTGGGCGCGGATGATCGCTACCTCGATCCCAGCAAGGGCGTGAACTACGAGGTCGGCGTCAAGGCCGACTGGCTGGACAAGCGCCTGCTGACCACGCTGGCCGTGTTCAAGGCCGACCAGGAAGGGCTGGCCACCGCGACTGGCGAGTACAACGAATTCGGCCAGAGCATCTACGCCGGCGTCGACGTGAAGTCCAAGGGCGTCGAGTTCGAGGCGGTCGGCAAGCTCACCGACGACCTCGACCTGGTCTTCGGCTACACCGCACTGAAGCTGGACGGCCTGAATGGCGACGACACCTACTCGTGGGTGCCGCGCCGCACCGCCAACCTGCTGCTCAGCGGCCGCCTGCCGAACTACAAGGCGCTATCGCTGGGCATCGGCGGGCGCTGGCAGAGCGAGATCTTCAACGTGGAATCCAGCGGCCATACCGTGCGCCAGGGCAGCTACGCGGTGCTCAACGCGTTCGCCGCCTGGGACTTCCTGCCCAATGCCACGGTCCAGGTCAACGTCAACAACATCACCGACGAGAAGTACATCAACACCCTGCGCTACAGCGGCTACTACGGCGCACCGCGCAACTACACGCTGAGCCTGAACTGGCGTTTCTGAGCGGCGGCCGGGGGCGCGAACCCGGGCTTCAGCCATCCCCTGTGGGAGGGGCTTCAGCCCCGACAGACGGCCGGGAAAGCCTGTCGGGGCTGAAGCCCCTCCCACAATCGGCGCCAATCGAGTACACGAAACCCGCCATCCCGGCGGGTTTCGTGCTTCAGGCGCGATTTCATCCGCCCTTGTGCCGGTTCCTGCTAGAACCTGCGCGTCGCCCGCTTTCCGGTTTCGCGCATGGTTCCACGCCTGTCCCCGCGCCTGCTGCGGCTTTCCGAGCGCGCCCGGCGCAGCCTCCCGGCCGCGTTGGCGCAACGCTTCATCGAGATCGACCTGATGACGCAGGCGGCTTCGCTGTCGTTCTACGCGCTGCTGTCGATGGCGCCGCTGCTGGTGCTGCTGCTGTGGCTGACCGCGTCGCTGTACCCGCCCGCGCAGCAATCGCTGGTCGACCAGATCGCGCAGATGGCCGGCGCCAATGCCGCCGCGGTGGCCACCACCATCATCCGCAACGCCACGGCCCAGCCCAGTATCGGCTCGCTGGCCGGACTGTGGAGCACGCTGCTGCTGTTCGTCGGCGCGACCGTGGTGTTCGCCCAGCTGCAGGGCGCGCTCAACCTCATCTTCCACAGCAGCCGCCAGCAGCTCAGCGGCATCAAGGCCTGGCTCAAGAAGCGCGTGTTCTCGATGGGCGTGGTGCTGGCGCTGGGATTCCTGCTCATCGTCTCGATGATCGCCACCACCGCGCTGCAGGTCGCCTTCGCGCAGTTGCCCTCGTTGCTGCCCGTGGTCGGCTATGCCACCACGCTGCTGCTGTACGCGGCCGCGTTCGCGTTCCTGTACCACTACCTGCCGGACCGGCGCGTGGAATGGCGCCAGGCGATCCTGGGCGGGGCGATCACGGCCCTGCTGTTCGCGCTCGGCCGCTACCTGATCGGCCTGTACCTGGCGCAGGCCGCGCCGGGCAGCGCCTACGGCTCGATGGGCGCGCTGGTCCTGCTGCTGGTGTGGCTGTACTACGCGATCCTGGTGTTCTTCGTCGGCGCGCTGATCACCGCGGTCATCGACGAGCGCGTGGGGAAGGCGGATGCGCCCGATGGCGGCGTTCGCCCACAGGGTTCCTGAGGGGCCCTTCCAGACCCGGCGCCCCGCACTCACCGTCCCAGGGGCCGCGCCGCCCGGCCGGCGCTTGACGGGCGTGGCATCCTATTGGCCTGCCATGGCACGCATTCCCGACGCCTTCATCGACGACCTATTGGCCCGGACGGACATCGTCGAGGTCATCAGCGCGCGCGTGCCGCTCAAGCGCCAGGGCAAGGAGTATTCGGCGCGCTGCCCGTTCCACGACGAACGCTCGGCCTCGTTCACCGTCTCGCCGACCAAGCAGTTCTACCATTGCTTCGGCTGCGGGGCGCACGGCACCGCCATCAGCTTCCTGATGAACTACGACCGCCTCGAGTTCCTCGACGCGGTCGACGAGCTGGCCAAGCGCGCCGGCATGGAAGTGCCGCGCGACGCCCCGCAGCGCAGCGCCGCCCAGCAGGACGACAGCCGCGACCTGTACGCCGCGCTGGATGCCGCCTCGCGCTTCTTCCAGAAGCACCTGGAGGGCAGCGACAAGGCGCGCGCCTACCTGGAGGGCCGCGGCGTCGATGCCGACACCCGCGCGCGCTTCCAGATCGGCTATGCGCCGGACGGCTACAGCGCGTTGAAGGACACGCTCGGCACCGATGCGCGCCGCATGAAGCTGCTCGACCGCGCCGGGCTGTTCTCCAAGAACGATCGCGGCCACGTCTACGACAAGTTCCGCGACCGGGTGATGTTCCCGATCTTCGACCGCCGCGGGCGCGTGATCGCCTTCGGCGGGCGCGTGCTGGAGAAGGACGACGGGCCCAAGTACCTGAACTCGCCGGAAACCGCGCTGTTCCACAAGGGACGCGAGCTGTACGGGCTGTGGCAGGTGCGCCAGGCGCACCAGAAGATCGAGCGGCTGGTCGTGGTCGAAGGCTACATGGACGTGGTCTCGCTGTTCCAGTTCGGCGTCACCCAGGCGGTGGCGACGCTGGGCACGGCGACCACGCCCGAGCACGCCGAGTTGCTGTTCCGCAACGCGCCCGACGTGTACTTCTGCTTCGACGGCGACAACGCCGGGCGCAAGGCCGGCTGGCGCGCGCTCGAATCGGTGCTGCCGCGCATGAAGGACGGCCGCCAGGCCTTCTTCCTGTTCCTGCCGGAAGGCGAGGACCCGGATACGATCGTGCGCAAGGAAGGCAAGGAAGCGTTCGACGCGCGATTGAAGCAGGCCACGCCGCTGTCGCAGTTCTTCTTCGACGAGCTCGCGCGCGAGATCAACCTGGCCACGCTCGACGGCCGGGCGCGGCTGGCGGAGCGTGCCCGCCCCATGCTGGCGCAGATCCCCGACGGCGCGTTCGGCGACCTGATGAAACAGGAACTGGCGCGGCTGACCGGCGTCGGAAGCGCGACGGCCGGCGCGCCGTCGGCGCCTGCGCCGCGGCCGCCGCGCTCCGTCGCGCCGGCGCAGAAGCGCAGCCTGGTGCGCGCGGCGATCGCCATCCTGCTGCAAAAGCCCTCGCTGGCCCTGTCGCTGGAAGGCCACCACGCCTTCGCCGGCCTGCGCCAGCCCGGCGTCGACCTGCTGATCGAGTTGCTGGAGCTGGTCGAACAGCGCCCCGACATCAGCACCGGCGCCTTGCTGGAGCACTTCGCCGAGCGCCAGGAGCTGGCCGCGCTGCAGAAGCTCGCCGCGCAGGCGCTGCCCGGCGACGAGGCCAGCTGGACGCAGGAACTGCACGACGCCGTCGTGCAGCTCGAACGCCAGCTGCTGCTGCAGCGGCTGGAAGAGTTGCAGGCCAAGCAGCGCGCGCAAGGCCTGGACGAGGCCGACAAGTACGAGCTGCGCGAGCTGCTCAAGGCCCGCGCGAACCAGCGCTGAGGAACGGGCTCGCCCTGCACGCCCGCGCCGCGGGAAAGGCGCGGGAAAGAATGGCCTTTAGAATGCCCGGACCCCGTACCTCCAAGGACGCCCGATGAAGAACTGGCTGGCGCGGTTGCGCATCGATTCCTTCACCCTCGCGCTGCTGTGCACGATCGCCCTGGCCTCGCTGCTGCCGGTGTCCGGGCGCGCCGCCGTGGCGATGGACGGCTTCACCGACTTCGCCATCGCCGCCCTGTTCTTCCTGCACGGCGCGCGCCTCTCGCGCGAGGCGGTCAAGGCCGGCGCGCTGCACTGGCGGCTGCACCTGGTCATCCTGGCCTGCACCTTCGTGCTGTATCCGCTGCTGGGGCTGCTCTCCAAGCCGCTGTCGCACGCGCTGCTCACCCCGGACCTGTTCGTCGGCGTGCTGTTCCTGTGCGCGCTGCCCTCCACCGTGCAATCCTCGATCGCGTTCACCTCGATGGCCGGCGGCAACGTGCCGGCGGCGGTCTGCGCCGCCTCGCTGTCGAGCCTGCTCGGCGTGTTCCTCACGCCCTTGCTGATGACCCTGCTGGTCGGCGCGCAGGGCAGCATGGAGCACCCGGCGCAGGCGATCGGCAAGATCCTGCTGCAGCTGCTGGTGCCGTTCCTGGCCGGGCACTTCCTGCGCCCGTGGATCGGCCGGTGGGTGGAACGCCGCCGCGCGATCCTGCGCTACACCGACCAGGGCACCATCCTGCTGGTGGTCTACACCGCCTTCAGCGAGGCCGTGATCGAAGGCCTGTGGCACAAGACGCCCCTGCCTGCGCTGCTGGGCGTGCTGGCGGTGGCGGCGGTGCTGCTGGCGGTGGCGATGGTGCTGATCACCTGGATCGCCCGCGGGCTGGGCTTTGCGCGCGCCGACGAGATCCCGATCGTGTTCTGCGGCTCCAAGAAGAGCCTGGCCACCGGCGTACCGATGGCCAAGGTGATGTTCGCCGGCGGCAGCCTGGGCGCGATCGTGTTGCCGGTGATGATCTACCACCAGCTGCAGTTGATCGTCTGCGCGTTCGTGGCCGCGCGCTACGCCCGGCACAAGGCCTGACGCCGCCGGGGGCTCAGGCCAGCGCCAGCAGCCAGTGGTCGACCAGCAGGAACGCGAACAGCGCCATCAGGTACACCACCGAGTAGCCGAACGTCTTCATCGAGAACAGCTCGTCCGGCGGATCGAGCATGCGCCAGGCATACCAGAGGAACACCGCGTCCAGCACCAGCGCGCCGCCCAGATAGAACACCCCGCTCATGCCGGTGGCGACCGGCAACAGCGTCACCACCGTCAGCCCGATGGTGTAGGCCATGATCTGCCGCCGCGTATGCTCCACGCCGTGGGTGACCGGCAGCATCGGGATCGCCGCCTTGGCGTAGTCGGCGCGGCGGAAGATCGCCAGCGCCCAGAAATGCGGCGGCGTCCACACGAAGATGATCGCCACCAGCAGCGCCGAGTTGATCCAGTCCGCCGCGCTCGGCAGCCCCGTCACCGCGGCCCACCCCAGCATCGGCGGCATCGCGCCGGCCAGCCCGCCGATCACGATGTTCTGCGATGTCGCCCGCTTGAGGTACACGGTGTAGATCACCGCATAGCCGATCAGCGAGGCGAAGGTCAGCACCGCGGTGATCGTGTTCACCCACAGCACCAGCATCGCCATCGAGACCACGATCAGCGCGCTGGCGAACACCAGCACCTGCCACGGCTTGACCTTGCCCACCACCAGCGGGCGCCACGAGGTGCGCGCCATCTGCGCGTCGATGCGCGCATCGAGCAGCTGGTTGATCGCCGCCGCGGCCGCCGCCGCCAGCCAGATGCCGAAGAAGCCGACGGCGCCCGCGCGCGCCTGCTGCGCGCTCGGCATGCCCGGGATGGCCAGCGCCATGCCCACCAGCGCGGTGAACACGATCAGGCCGACCACCTTGGGCTTGGTCAGGTCCCAGTAGTCGCGGACGCTGGCGCTCATGCCGGCTCCGGCGCGCGCAGCCGTGCCACCAGCGACACCAGCACGAACATCAGCGCGACCGCGCCCCCGTTGTGCATCACCGCCACTTCCAGCGGCAGCGCAAGCTTGACGTTGAGGACGCCCAGCGCGACCTGTACCGCCACCAGCAACGCCAGCGCCACCGCCCAGCCCCGCAGGCCCGGCTGGCGATACAGCCGCCATGCCAGCCACCACAGGTACAGCGCGGTCGCCACCGCCCACAGCCGGTGCGCCATCTGGATCGCGATGCGCGAGGCGCCATCGAGCACGCCGCCTTCGTAGTCCACGCCGATGCCGCGCCACAGGGTGAAGCCTTCGGCGAAGTCGTGCGGCGGCCACCACTGGCCGACGCAGCGCGGGAAGTTGTCGGCCGACCAGGTGCCGCCGCCGCAGGCCAGCGCCGCGTAGTTCGCGCTGACCCAGCCGCCGAGCGCGATCTGCAGCGTCAGCACCGCGATGCCGGCGCGCACCAGCCACTTCAGTCGCCCGGCATCGGCCACGGTGATCGGCAGGTGGGTCGCGCGCCAGGCCATCCAGACCAGCAGTCCGAACATCAGCAGGGCGCCCAACAGGTGGCCCATCACCACGATCGGCTTGAGCAGCCAGGTCACCGTCCACATGCCGAGCAGCGCCTGGAAGATCACCACCGCCAGCGTCAGCACCGCCGCGCGCGCCATGTCGATGTTGGACCAGCGCAGCGCCGCCAGCAGCAGGATCGCCTCGCCGGCGATCGCCAGCGCACTGGCGGCGACGTGATCGCCATGCATGTAGATCGGGATCGCCGCCGCCACCAGCAGCGAGGCGGCCACCACCTGGGCCACGCCGAAGCGCCGCCGGCGCACCGCCAGCAGGGTGATCGCCAGCACTTCGATTCCGAGCGACCCGGCCAGGAAGCGGTGCACCTGCTCGCGCCAGGCCTTGTGCGTCTCCAGCGGGCGGATCCTGGTCGCCGCATGGTCGGCCACCTCGGCCGGCGCCGCCGGCCAGGTCGCGCGGCCGTAGCAGGTCGGCCAGTCCGGGCAGCTCAGTCCGGCATCGGACAGGCGCACGAACGCGCCGAACATGATCGTGGAGGCCGTGAACAGCGTCGCCAGCCAGACCATGCGGTGGAAGTGCCGGGCCAACGCCGGACGGGAAATCGGGTTCATCGCGGGAGAGGGCTCACATCAGTTTCAACAGCTTCGCCAGGTCCGCGCGCAGGCCGGCCGGGTCGAAGCCGGGCGCATAGCGCAGGATCACGAAACCGTTGGGGTCGATCACGTACACCGGCACGCCGCCGGCCTCGTCCAGGCGTGGCAGTTGCCGCCGCAGGCGCGGATCGTCGCGCACCACGCGCAACTCCGGCAGCGCCGGCAGGCCCGCCGGCGGCGTCCCGATCCACAGCACGTGCACCTTGTCGGCATTGTGGCCGAGCAGCTGCCATACCTTGTCCAGGTCCTCCGCCAGCGCCAGGCAGGCCTGCACGCAGTCCGCCGGCGGCGCCAGCGCGATCCGCCACAACCGCTCGGACGGCGCCCAGGCATAGTCGCCGCCGCCGGCCAGCTGCGGGGTCAGCGCACGCAGGTCGCCGGGCGGCGACAACAGTTCGCCGTGGTTGCGCATGGCCGCCGGCTGCCAACCCGAGAAGCGCAGCGCCCCGGCCACGAACATCGAGCCGAAGAACAGCACGAACAGGGCGATCAGCATCCTGCGGCCGCGCTTGACCGAACGCGGCATGGCCGTTGGGGAGGAAGTCATGCCGGGGATTTTCTCATGCCGTGGATTTCCCCGCCCGCCTCGCCTGGCGCCGCCGGCGCCCCTCCAGCACGCCGGCGGTGACCAGCACCGCCAGCGCCAGGCCGAACCACTGCACCGCGTAGGCCAAGTGCCGCGCGGGCGGCAACGTGTTGGGCAGCAGGTCGAGGTCGCGCGCGTAGCCGAGCGGCAGGGCCGGATCCAGGCGCAGCACCTGCGACGAAATGTCGCGCCCGCCCAACGCCTGAGCGACCGCGTCCGGGTCGATCCGCGTCGCCAGCCAGGTGGACGCCTGCCCGGCCGGGGCCATCGCCGGGCCCAGCGCCAGCCCGGCCGACGGCGGCGGCGCCAACAGGCCGCGCAATTCGGCCGGCCCCGCCACGGGCGGTATCGAAGGCAGGCGCCGGTCCGGCGGCAACGCCAGCCAGCCCAGGTCGACCAGCACCAGCGCAGGGGCGCCTTGCACCTCGAACGGCTGGTAGACACGCACGCCGGCCCGCCCGTCGCGGGTCTGGTTGTCCAGCAGGATGCGCTGCGGCAGGAACCGGCCGCGGCCCTCGACCCAGGCCAGCGCCGGCGGTCGCGCCAGCGCCTGCGGCAACGCCACGGTGCGGTCGCGCACGTGCGCCGCCGTGTCCAGCAATCGTTGCTTGGCCTGCATGCGCTGCCACTGCCAGTGGCCGAGCCCGGCGAACCCGGCCGCCACCGCCAAGGCCAGGAGCCACAACCCCATGCGCGTGTGCTGGCGCATCATGACAAACGTCCCGAAAGCGGCTGCAATGGCTCCACCGCACCGGACACCGGGACCACCGTGAACGATTCGCTCAAGACCCTGCTGATTGTCGCGTTCCTGATCGCCATCGTCTGGAACCTCGGCGCCGGCCTGTACTACCTGCTCAACGACCGCGGCCAGACCAAGCGCACGGTCAGGGCACTGACCTGGCGCATCGGCCTCTCGGTGGCGCTGATCCTGCTGGTGGTGCTCGGCATCTATACCGGCTTGATCAAGCCGCACGGGATCGGCGGCTGAAGAGGCCGCCGGCGGGGCGGGCGCAGGGATCCGCCAGAGCGCTTGCCGTCTTCCATCCCGTATTCCCGGCCCCTGCCCTTAAAGCACGTACACGAACAGGAACAGCGCCAGCCACACCACGTCGACGAAGTGCCAGTACCAGGCCGCCGCTTCGAACGCGAAGTGGTTGTCGCGGGTGAAATGGCCGCGCGCGGCGCGCAGCCACATCACGATCAGCATGATCGTGCCGAGCGCCACGTGCATGCCGTGGAAGCCGGTCAGCATGAAGAAGGTCGAGCCGTAGATGCCCGAGCCCAACGTCAGGTTGAGCTCCTTGTAGGCATGCATGTACTCCTCGGCCTGGAAGTACAGGAAGACGCAACCCAGCAGCACCGTCGCCGCCTGCCACACCAGCAGCTTCGTGCGCTGCCCGGCCTTCAGCGCATGATGGGCGATGGTGAGCGTCACGCCGGAGCTGAGCAGGATCAGCGTGTTGACCAGCGGCAGGCCCCAGGCCGGGATGGTCTGGAACTGCCCGCCGATCTGCCCCGGCCCGTTGGTTGGCCAGACGGCCGAGTAGCCGTTCCACAACAGCTCGTTGGTCATCACGCCGTCGCCGCTGCCGCCCAGCCAGGGCAGCACGAAGGTGCGCGTGTAGAACAGCGCGCCGAAGAACGCGCCGAAGAACATCACCTCGGAGAAGATGAACCACACCATCCCCATCCGGAACGAACCGTCCACCTGCCGGTTGTAGGCGCCGGAATTGGATTCGCGGATCACGTCGCCGAACCACATGAACAGCGTCGCCGCCAGCATCGCGATGCCGGCGAAGAACGTCCAGCGCCCCCAGGCCGCATCGTTCAGCCAGCTCGCCACGCCGATCATCGTCACGAACATCGCGATCGAGCCGACGAACGGCCACCGGCTCTGGCTCGGTACGAAGTAAACGTTGGCGTCGGAAGTGTGCTGGGCCATGGTGGTTCCCGGTTCGGTCTGCATCCGTGGTGGTCAGGGCGCCGCCTTCGGCACGCTGCCGGCGTTGCCGCCCTGCAGCTCCGAGGTCAACGCGTCGTTGCGGTAGAACGCGTACGAAAGCGTGATCGTCTTGACGTCGTCCGGCAGGTTCGGATCGACGATGAAGCGCAGCGGCATGTCGCGCGTCTCGCCAGCCTGCAACGTCTGCGCGGTGAAGCAGAAGCATTCGGTCTTGCTGAAGTAGCCCGAGGCGCGCGCCGGCGCCACCGACGGCACCGCGCTGCCGACCACCGCGTGGTCGCTGTCGTTGCGCGCGAAGTACAGCGCCTCGTTGAGCTCGCCGGGCACCACTTCCATCGACTGCTGCTCGGGATAGAACGACCACGGCAGGCGCGAGTTGACGCTGCCGTCGAACTCCACCCGCACCGTGCGCTTGCCCGCCAGCGGCTTGCCGGCCTGGTAGGCGCCCGGCCCGCGCTCGATGCGGATCCCGAACACCTTCTCGCAGGCGATCCGGTACAGCGGCACCAGCGAGAACGTCAGCACGAACACCGCCAGCACCACGCCGAGCAGCCGCATCAGGCCGGCGGTCGGGGAACGCGGCGCGGGCTGCGGCGCGTTCATCGCCCGATCACTCCCGAGAGGATGAAGCCGGCGTAGATCGCCAGCGCGACCAGCCCGACCGCCCATGCCGTGCGACGGGCCGCGCGGCGCTGCTGCGCCTGCCGTTCCGCCGCCGAGAGCAGCCTCGTCACCGTGCTCGCCTGCGCGGGCGCGTCAGTGGCCGACGTCTTCATGCGCGAGGTCTCCCGGCTTGATCACCGGCGGCACGGTGAAGGTATGCGCAGGCGCCGGCGAGGGCACGGTCCATTCCAGGCCGCGGGCGCCTTCCCAGGCGCGGTCGGAAGCCTTGGCGCCGCCGCGCAGCGAGGACAGCAGGATGCCGGCCATCAGGAACGGCGTGACGAACATGCCGAACGCGCCGATCGAGCTGACCAGGTTCCAGTCGGCGAACACCACGTTGTAGTCCGGGATGCGGCGCGGCATGCCGGCCAGGCCGAGGAAGTGCTGCGGGAAGAACAGCAGGTTGACGAACACCACCGTCCACCAGAAGTGGAACTTGGCGGCCGCCTCGTTGTACATGCGCCCGGTCCACTTCGGCCACCAGTAGTACACCGCCGCGATCAGCGCGAACACCGCGCCGGTGACCAGCACGTAGTGGAAATGCGCCACCACGAAGTAGGTGTCGTGGTACTGGAAGTCCGCCGGCACGATCGCCAGCATCAGGCCGGAGAAGCCGCCGATGGAGAACAGGATCACGAACGCCACCGCCCACAGCATCGGCGCCTCGAAGGTCAGCGAGCCCCTCCACATCGTGCTGACCCAGTTGAACACCTTCACGCCGGTCGGGATCGAGATCAGCATCGTCGCGAACATGAAGTAGATCTCGCCGCCCAGCGGCATGCCCACGGTGAACATGTGGTGGGCCCAGACGATGAAGCTCAGGAACGCGATCGCCGCGATCGCGTACACCATCGCCTGGTAGCCGAACAGCGGCTTGCGGCTGAAGGTCGGGATGATCTCGCTGATCACGCCGAACGCCGGCAGGATCATGATGTAGACCTCGGGATGCCCGAAGAACCAGAAGATGTGCTGGTACATCACCGGGTCGCCGCCGCCGGCGGCATTGAAGAAGCTGGTGCCGAAGAACTTGTCGGTCAGCAGCATCGTCACCGCGCCGGCCAGCACCGGCATCACCGCGATCAGCAGGAACGCGGTGATCAGCCAGGCCCAGCAGAAGATCGGCATCTTCAGCAGGTCGATGCCGGGCGCGCGCATGTTCAGCACCGTGGCGATGATGTTGATCGCGCCCATGATCGAGCTGATGCCGGCCACGTGGATCGCGAACACCGAGAACGCCACGTTGTAGCCGCCCTGCAGCGACAGCGGCGGGTACAGCGTCCAGCCCGCGGCCGGCGCGCCGCCGGGCAGGAACAGCGTCAGCAGCAGCAGGGTGAACGCCACCGGCAGCAGCCAGAACGACCAGTTGTTCATGCGCGGCAGCGCCATGTCCGGCGCGCCGATCTGCAGCGGGATCATCCAGTTCGCCAGCCCGACGAACGCCGGCATCACCCCGCCGAAGATCATCACCAGCGCATGCACGGTGGTCATCTGGTTGAAGAACTCGGGCCTGACGTACTGCAGGCCCGGCTGCATCAACTCGGCGCGGATCACCACGCTCATGGCCGCGCCGATGATGAACATCACGAAGGAAAACAGCAGGTACAGCGTGCCGATGTCCTTGTGGTTGGTGGAGAAGAACCAGCGCTCGAAGAAGCCCTGCTGGTGGTGCCCGTGGTGATCGACTGCGGTATGTGCCATGGCGTGCGACTACCCTTGCGAAGTCGGAGCGTGCGGAGAGGGGATCAGGTGCCGGTCGGTTCCGGCGCGGGAGCGTCCGGCGCCGCCGGTTCCGCGGCGGGGGCCGGCTGCGCCGCGGGGGCCGCGGGGGCCGCCGGGGCGGCCTCGGCGGGCGCCGGCTTGCGCGCGGCCAGCCAGCGCTTGAACTCGTCCTTCGGCAGCGCCTCGACCACGATCGGCATGAAGCCGTGGTCCTTGCCGCACAGTTCGGCGCACTGGCCGCGATAGACGCCGGGCACCTCGATGTTGGTCCAGGCCTCGTTGATGATCCCGGGGATGGCGTCCTGCTTCCAGCCCAGCGCCGGCACCCACCACGCGTGGATCACGTCGTCGGAGGTGATGACGAAGCGGATCTTGGTATCCACCGGCAGCACCAGCCGGTTGTCCACGTCGAGCAGGTAGTGCGGCTGCGAGGCCGCGGTCGGCCGCTCGCCGCTCTGGCGGATGCGGTCGGATTCGCGCGCCAGGCGGCTGGTGAACTCGACGTTCTCGCCCAGGTACTCGTACTTCCACATCCACTGGTAGCCGGTGACCTTGATGGTCATTTCCGAATCGCGCGTGTCGTACATCGCGATCAGCTTGGCGGTGGCCGGCCAGGCCATCGCGATCAGGACCAGCACCGGGATCACCGTCCAGACGATCTCGGCCTTGGTGTTGTGGCTGAACTGCGCGGCGACCGCGCCCTTGGACTTGCGGAACTTGAAGATCGCATAGCCCATCGCGCCGAACACGATCACGCCGATCACCACGCAGACCCACAGCGCCACCATGTGCGCCTCGTAGGCCATCCGCGCCGTATGGGTCACGCCGCGGCCCATGTTGAGCTGCCATTCCTTCGGGTCGGCGGCCTGCGCCCATGCGCCCGACGCCCACGACGCCAGCCCCGCCGCGATCACCGCCCTTCCCCACCTGCCGCCCCAGCCGTTGCGTTGCTTCATTGCCTAGACCCTTGCGTCATCGGTTGCGGCCATCGGCGGCCGCGAGCAAGCCTTCAAGCGTTGTCGCCAGTTCGCTGCGTTCGGCCGGACCGAGGAAACTGCCGACCTCGACCTGCCTCCCGCTGCTCACCAACACCAGTTTTTCGTCACCTTCCAACTGCAGCCGCACCCAATGCGGATGCGCCCGGAACGTGGGGGGAGATCGGGGGGGCTGGAAGACTTCGACTACGGCCGGCCCCACCCGGATCGCCTCTTCACGCTCGCCACTGCGCCACAGTTCGCGCAGTGCATATGCCACCAGGACACTGTGCAGCAAGGCGAAGAGCGGCGCGAACACGTTGCCGGCCCACCAACCCAGGCCAGCCACCAGCCACATCGCCCCCGTCAGGGCGGCAAACAACATGACGAACTGCCGGGCCGTCATCGCCCGTGGGGGCCGCAGCCGCAGCTGCGTACCTGATCCATCCGCTGATACGGGCAGCACCTCGATCATGTCGCAACCGCGCTTGCCGCGGGAAACGGGTTCGATGTTAGCCCCGGCTGAACACGCGGGGCAAGGCTCCGGGGCCGCTTTTCCATGCTGCACCGCAACCAGAAACCCGCCGCGAATCAGTGCTTTCCCCGGCGGCCCGCCTTGCGCCCCGGGCGCGGGCGCCATGCACAAAACGTCAGGAAAGCTGCCGTTTCCGCACAAGTGGAGGCCGCGGCCCCGGTCCTAGAATTGCGCCCATTCCATTGGCGGTTTTTCGCATGAACGCATTGCCCGAACCCGGCGCGCCCCAGCCTGGCGCCCCGTCTGCCCTGCTCGCCCCCGAGCTCTCCCCCTCCCCGCCGGCGTTGCGCGCGGCGATCACCGCGGCCTGGCTGAAGGACGAGACCGAACACGTCCGCGAACTGCTCGAGCAGGCCCGCCTCCCCGCCGCCGAGCAGGCCAAGGTGCAGGCGCTCGCCGCCGACCTGGTCACCCGCGTGCGCGCCCGCGCCGCCAACCAGAGCGCGGTGGAAGCCTTCATGCGCCAGTACGACCTCGGCAGCGAGGAGGGCGTGCTGCTGATGTGCGTGGCGGAGGCGCTGCTGCGCATCCCCGACCAGGAGACCGCCGACAAGCTGATCCGCGACAAGCTCGGCGACGCCGACTGGAAGAAACACCTCGGCGGCAGCGATTCGGTCCTGGTCAACGCTTCGACCTGGGGCCTGATGCTCACCGGCCGCATCGTGCAGATCAACGACCTCACCCGCGCCGACGTGCCGGGCGCGTTCAAGCGCCTGGTCGCGCGCATCGGCGAGCCGGTGGTGCGCCTGGCCGTGCGCCAGGCCATGAAGATCATGGGCCACCAGTTCGTGATGGGGCGCACCATCGAGGAAGCCCTGGCCCGCTCGCACAAGGGCGAGAACGCCAGCTACCGCTATTCGTTCGACATGCTCGGCGAAGCCGCGCTGACCATGAAGGACGCCAAGCGCTACCTCGACGACTACCGGCGCGCGATCCACGCGATCGGCAGCGACAACCTCGCCCGCGGCGGCAAGGCCGATGGCGACGTGACCGCCTCGCACGGCATCTCCATCAAGCTGTCCGCCCTCTACCCGCGCTACGAGCACGCCCAGCGCGCCCGCGTGATGCGCGACCTGGTGCCGGCGGTGCTCGAACTGGCCCGGCTGGCCAAGTCCTACGGCATCGGCTGCACCGTCGACGCCGAGGAGACCGACCGCCTGGAGTTGTCGCTGGACATCATCGAGGCCGTGGTCAGCGATCCGTCGCTCGCCGGCTGGGAGGGCTTCGGCGTGGTCGTGCAGGCCTACCAGAAGCGCACGCCCTACACGATCGACTACCTGGCCGACCTGGCCCGCCGCATCGGCCGGCGCCTGCAGGTGCGCCTGGTCAAGGGCGCCTACTGGGACGCGGAGATCAAGCGCGCCCAGATCGAAGGCCTGCCCGGCTACCCGGTGTTCACCCGCAAGCAGAACACCGACGTCTCCTACCTGGCCTGCGCCAAGCGCCTGTTCGGCCACGCGGACGCGATCTACCCCATGTTCGCGACCCACAACGCCCACACGATCGCCGCGGTGCGCACGATCGCCAACGGCCGCACCTACGAGCACCAGAAGCTGCACGGCATGGGCGACGACCTGTACGCCGAGGTGGTGCCGGCCGACCGCCTCGACCTGCCCTGCCGCGTCTACGCGCCGGTCGGCTCGCACGAGGACCTGCTGCCCTACCTGGTGCGGCGCCTGCTCGAGAACGGCGCCAACTCCAGCTTCGTCAACCGCATCAGCGACGAGAAGGTGCCGATCGAGGACCTGATCCGCGACCCGGTCGAAGCCGTGTCCTCGTTCGCCTCCATCCCGCATCCCAAGATCCCGCTGCCGCTCGACCTGCTGCGCAGCCAGAACCAGAACAGGAAGAACTCCATGGGCGCCAACCTCGCCAACGACAACGAACTGCGCCAGCTCGCCGAGCAGCTCAACGCCACGGTCAAGCCGTGGAAGGCCGCTCCGCTGGTGCCGGGCGCCGTCGTCGCCACCGACGCGCAACCGGTCACCAGCCCCGCCGACCGCCGCCAGGTCGTCGGCCATTGGCAGCCGGCCGATCCCGCCACCGTCGAGAAGGCCCTGGTCAACGCCGTCGCCGCGCAGCCGGCCTGGGACCGCACCCCGGCCGCCAGCCGCGCCACCATCCTCGAGCACGCCGCCGACCTGCTGGAGGCGCGCATGCCCGAGTTCATGGCCCTGTGCGTCAAGGAAGCCGGCAAGACCCTGCCCGACTCGGTGGCCGAGGTCCGCGAAGCCGTCGATTTCCTCCGCTACTACGCCGGCCAGGCCCGCGCCCAGTTCGGCGCCCCCGAGCGCCTGCCCGGGCCGACCGGCGAATCCAACGAGCTGCAGCTGCACGGCCGCGGCGTATTCGTCTGCATCAGCCCATGGAACTTCCCGCTGGCGATCTTCCTCGGCCAGGTCAGCGCCGCCCTCGCCGCCGGCAACGGCGTGATCGCCAAGCCGGCCGAGCAGACCAACCTGGTCGGCTTCGCCGCGGTCAAGCTGCTGCACGAGGCCGGCGTACCGGAAGCCGTGCTGCAGTACCTGCCCGGCGACGGCGCCACCGTCGGCGCCGCCCTGACCCGGGACCCGCGCGTGGCCGGCGTCGCCTTCACCGGCTCGACCGAAACCGCACGCGCGATCAATCGCGCCATGGCCGCGCGCGACGCCGCCATCGGCGTGCTGATCGCCGAGACCGGGGGCCAGAACGCCTTCATCGCCGACTCCTCCTCGCTGCCCGAGGCGGTGGTCAAGGACGCGATCGCCAGCGCCTTCATCTCCGCCGGCCAGCGCTGCTCGGCCGCCCGCGTGCTGTTCGTGCAGGACGACATCGCCGACAAGGTGATGACCATGCTGGCCGGCGCGATGGCCGAACTGAAGGTCGGCGATCCCGGCCTGCTGTCCACCGACGTCGGTCCGGTCATCGACGCCGATGCCCTGAAGATCCTGCAGGACCACGCCGCGCGCATGGACCGCGAGGCCCGCCTGATCGCCCAGGCCCAGGCGGGCGACGCGCTGGCCCACGGCACGTTCTTCGCGCCGCGCGCCTACGAACTGCAGTCGCTCTCGCAGCTGCAGCGCGAGGTGTTCGGCCCGATCCTGCACGTCATCCGCTGGAAGGCCGACCAGCTCGACGCGGTGATCGACCAGATCAACGCCACCGGCTATGGCCTGACCCTCGGCATCCACTCCCGCATCGACGAGACCGTCGAGCGCATCGCCAGCCGGGTCGCGGTCGGCAACGTCTACGTCAACCGCAACCAGATCGGCGCCGTGGTCGGCGTCCAACCGTTCGGCGGCCAGGGCCTGTCCGGCACCGGCCCCAAGGCCGGCGGCCCGCACTACCTGCAGCGCTTCGCCACCGAAAAGGTCGTCACCATCAACACCACCGCGGCCGGCGGCAACGCCTCCCTGCTCACGCTGGGCGACTGAAGATCCCACCGCCGGCATCCAGGGGCGGGACCACCATCCCGCCCCTTTTTTGCGCCGTGCTTTTGTACCTCAGGGAATCAACAACTTACCGAGGCCATCCGCAAAAGGGTTCTCGCGCTCCCGACACCTTCAAAGCTAAGATCCACAAGGTCCTGGCAGCAATGACGCTCTAGTTGTGTAAACCCAGCACGTTGTTCAGTGGGATACGGGAGATGGGCGGTTTGTAGCCAAGGCTGGCATGAGGCCGATGCCAGTTGTAGTGGTGCAGCCAGTTCTTGAAGGCACTGGCGCGCTGC
>BNBA01000018.1 GCA_014654535.1 Xanthomonas boreopolis | reverse complement strand
GGACATCGAACCGCGCCAGGCAGAGGTATGGCGATGGGGATGATGAACGCGCCGCCGCGCGCCGCGATGGTGAACGGTTACTTGGTGCGTTCCAGCACCAGCAAAGGGTCGATTCGGACATCGAACCAATTCATCCCCCAATGCAGATGCGGCCCGGTCGCGCGCCCGGTCGCACCGACCGCACCGATCACCTGGCCTTGTTCGACACGGTCGCCGACCTTCACGTCGACGCGCGACAGGTGCAGGAAGTTGGAGCTGACGCCGAAGCCGTGGTCGAGCAGCAGCGTGCCGCCGGTCAGGTAGAGGTCGGGCGCGGCGAAGGTGACCACGCCGGCGGCCGGGGCCTTCACCGGCGTGCCGGCCGGCGCCGCGATGTCCATGCCCGAGTGTCCCGAACCGGCGGCCTGGCCGTTGTAGACGCGCGCATTGCCGAAGCGGCCGCTGATCCGGCCCCGTACCGGCCAGATGAACGGCTGGGCGAAGTCGGTGCGCGCGTCGTCGCGCTCGCGCGCCGCGGTGACCTGGGCCTGCTCGCGGCGGATCCGCTCGGCGATCTCCGGCGGCGGATTGACCGTCTTGGGCGGCACGCCGTTGACGTACTCGACCGGCCAGTCGCGCGGCGCGACCGCGATGCTGGCGGTCTCGCTGCCGCCGTCGGGACGGACGATGCGCACCTGCACCGGTCCCTGCTCGTTGCGGCCGATGCCGAACACGACGCTGCCATAGCCGCTCACGCGCAGGCTGCGGCCGGCGTATTCGACCCGGCTGCCGGGCGGTACCTTGCCGATCACCAGCGCGCCCTGCGACGCGCTGGCCGGGAACACCACGCGCGCGTCGGCCGGCGCCACCTGCGCATGGGCGGCGGGTGCGAGCGGAGCGGCCAGCGTCGCGGCCGCCAGCGCGGCCAGCACGAACCGGCGGCGCATCAACGCGCGAACGTCAGGCGCTGCCCGGCCGGCGCGCCGACCAGTTCGCGGCCGTTCCAGACCTGCTGGCCGTTGACCCAGGTGGAGGCCACGCGCGAACGGAACGTGGTGCCCTCGAACGGCGACCAGCCGCACTTGGACAGCACGTCCTCGCGCTTCACCGTGAACGGGATGTCCTCCACCAGCACCAGGTCGGCCCAGTAGCCCTCGCGCAGGAAGCCGCGCTCGGCCACGTCGAACAGTTGCGCCGGCGCGTGCGCGAACTTGCGCACCACCGTGGCGATGTCGAGCTTGCCCTCGTGCACCAGCTCCAGCGCGGCGACCAGCGCGTACTGCACCAGCGGCAGGCCGGACGGCGCCTGCACGTAGGGCTTGTGCTTCTCTTCCCAGGTGTGCGGGGCGTGGTCGGTGGCGAGCACGTCGATCACGTCCTCGGCCAGCGCGGCGGTCAGCGCCTGGCGGTCGGCGGCGTCCTTGATCGCCGGGTTGCACTTGATCAGGTTGCCCAGGCGCGCGTAGTCGGCGCGGTCGAAGCGCAGGAAATGGATGCAGGTCTCGGCGGTGATGCGCTTGCGCAGCTTGCCGTTGCCGTCCACCAGCGGGCCGCGTTCGAACAGGGCCAGTTCGTCGGCGGTGGAGATGTGCAGCACGTGCAGGCGGGTGCCGTGCTTCTTCGCCAGCGAAGTGGCCAGCTGCGAGGATTTCAGGCAGGCCTCGCGCGAGCGGATGTCCGGATGCATGTCCGGGGTCAGCGCGTCGCCGTGCTTCTGCTTGAACGCGGCCAGCGTGGCGTCGATGGTCGGCGTGTCCTCGCAGTGGGTGATGATCGGCGTCGGCGCGTCGCGGAAGATCGCGTCGAGCGTCTCGGGATTGTCCACCAGCATGTTGCCGGTCGAGGCGCCCATGAACACCTTGATGCCGGGCGCGGTCTTCGGGTCCAGCGCCTGGATCGCCGCCAGGTTGTCGTTGCTGGCGCCCAGGTAGAAGCCGTAGTTGCCCCAGGCGCGGCCGGCCGCGGCGTCGTACTTGGCCTGCAGCGCGGCGGCGTCGAGCGTGGGCGGGTTGGTGTTGGGCATGTCCATGAAGCTGGTCAGGCCGCCGGCGACCGCCGCGGCCGACTCGGTCGCGATGTCGCCCTTGTGGGTGAGGCCGGGCTCGCGGAAGTGCACCTGGTCGTCGATCATCCCGGGCAGCAGCCAGCGCCCGCCGGCGTCGACCACGACGTCGTCCTGGCCGGGCGTGATCTGCGAATCGATGCGCTCGATCCGGCCGTCGCGGCCGATGCGCAGGTCGGCTCCGAACTGCCGGCCTTCGTTGACCAGCCGGGCATTGAGGATGAGAGTGCGGGTCATGGGTGTTTTCCTGTGCAGCGGCAAGGGGGAAGATGCTCGGGTACCGGATCGAAGCCGCCCGGGTGGAACGGGTGGCAGCGCGCCAGGCGGCGTGCGGCGAGCCAGCTGCCGCGCAGCGGCCCGTGCAGGCCGATGGCGGTCATCGCGTACTGGGAGCAGCTCGGCTCGAAACGGCAGCGCGGCCCCAGCAGGGGGCTGATGAAGCGTTTATAGAAACGCAGCAGGGCGATGAGCAGGCGAGCGATCACCGCGCCATGATATGCCACTCCCGCAGCGCGTCATGGACTCGGGGGCCGGCGCGAGCGGGCCGGGGCGCGTCGGGACCAGGCGTGCGTGGCCGCCGCCGCGGCGCCGGTGGCCGGCGCGGGATTCCGCAACACGCTCTAGGTTCTGTACTCATAAGTAGGATTCCGTTTGAAGTTGGATCGTGATTCAAGCTCCTTGAGGAGGAGCTTGAATGGCACGTTTCGATCTTACGGACCGGGAGTGGGCGCTGATCGCGCCGCTGCTTCCCAACAAGCCTCGTGGTGTGGCGCGGGCGGACGACCGGCGCGTCCTGAACGGGATTTTCTATATTCTGCGCACCGGCTCGCCCTGGCGCGACCTGCCCGAGCGCTACGGCCCCTATACGACGTCCTATAACCGCTACAATCGATGGGCCAAGGCTGGTGTCTGGCTACGGATTTTCGAAGCCTTGGCGGCTGCCTCGCCGCAGTCGATGCAGTTGATCGACAGTTCCATCGTCCGCGCCCACCAGCATGCCGCCGGCGGTAAAAAGGGGGTCCGGATCACGCCATCGGCCGTTCTCGTGGAGGACTGACCAGCAAGATCCATGTCGTGGTCGACGAGAAGGGACTGCCGGTCCGTCTCGCACTCACGGCTGGGCAGGCTTCCGACAAGGCCTCCGCACCCGATCTGCTGCAAGCCCTTCCGACCGCCGCCATCGTCGTCGCCGATCGAGGCTACGACTGGCAATACCTGATCGATCTGGTCAATGAGCGCGGCGGGCGGGCGCACATTCCGACGCAGCGCGACCGCAAGGTTCAACGGTCGGTCGATCCAAGCATCTACCGAAGCCGCAATCTCGTCGAACGCTTCTTCTGCAAGCTCAAGCACTTCCGACGGATCGCGACACGATATGACAAACTGGCGAGAAACTTCCTCGCCGCAGTCGCACTCGCATCAGCCAAACTGTGGTTGCGAACTTATGAGTCCACTACCTAGAACTGATCGCGATCTTTCATCCGCCGAGGCTGACGGTTTGAACCCGAAGCCTTCAGGATCTGCCCGAACTGCAGCGAGGAACGCGGCGATCCCGCGATTACCTGCCAGAGCAATTTCGCTATCGAACGAGTTGAACCCATGAGTGCCGCCCGGGTAGATTGCGAGCTGAGACACATTACCTGCCGCCTGCCAGCGCATGTGCATGAATAGGCTGTCGTCGATAAGCGGATCCACGGACCCGACGCTGAACAAGGCGGGGGGCAGATCATGCAGGTCGGCGTAAAGCGGCGAGATGCTGGGATCCTTTAGATCCGTGTCACCCGCGAATGCTGAAGTGAACTGGCGCATGGCGTCCAGGCTCACGAACGGCGCTCCCTGCGCTCGGAATACACTTGGGGTAAGGGATAGGTCGAAGCAGCCAAACAGTAGGCTGGCCGCCTTGAAGGCACCTCCCTTACCCTGGTCGCGCAAGCGCAGCAGGGTCAAGGCCGCGAGATTGGAGCCAGCGGACTCACCGCCAATCGCCAGCCACGAGGTGCCGAATTCGGCAGCAGCGTTGTCGATCAACCAGGACGCGACGGCAACGCTGTCGTCGATCGCTGCAGGAGCCGGGTGCTCCGGCGCCAGCCGATAGTTGAAGCTGACGGTAGCCATTCCGGCCTCCCGGCCGAAGAGTTCGAGCTGGTCGTCCCACGTGTCGTTGCTGCCGGCGATCCAGCCGCCACCGTGGATGTGGAGATAAACTCCGCGCACTTCGTTTGGAACAAGGATACGGAGTTCGATCGGGCCGCCCGGTCCTTCGATCATCATGGTCCTTGCGCGAGAGGACTTGGGTGACGCTGGCAGTCCCAGTTCCCCCTTCACATATGCTTCGCGCATCTCCTGCAGTCCTTCCATCGGCTTCATCGACGCCAGGTCCTGCGCGAGTTTCGCGTTCACTGCACGGGTCGAGTCGGAGATAGCTTCGTCACGGGTCAGAGCCGCGATCGGTTGGTCAGCTGAGACGAGATAGGGATTGTGCATCACACGGCGCTCCATATATCACAACGGTCGATGCGATATATAGTCCAGTCAGAGAATAACCACAATGGGTGATGTGAAAATAAAACGCGGCCGTGGTCGCCCCCCTGCCTTCGAGCGCGAAACTGTGCTGGAGCGTGCCATGCAGGTGTTCTGGGCGTCGGGCTACGAGGGGACGTCGATCCCGATGCTGACGGACGCGATGGGAATATCCGCGCAGAGCCTCTACGCGGCTTTCGGCTCCAAAGAGGCGCTGTATCGGGAAGCGCTCGATTTTTATGGGTCGACCATCGGCGGCTATGTGGTCAAGGCCCTCACCGAAGAGGAAAATGCGATCGATTCGGTCATCAGGGTTCTGCGAGAGTCGGCCGCCGCCTTTGGCCGTACGACCGGAATCCCAGGCTGCATGATTACGACGACGCCGGCCGATGCCAACCCGAGCCCGCTTGTGATACTCGGGCGCGAATTGCGCGCGGGTAGCGTAAGCATGGTCCGAGCACGATTGGAGGACGGCATTGCCAAGGGTCAGGTTCGACCCGACATCGACCCTTCCGGGTGGGCCCGCTACGTTGGAAGCGTCGTCCAGGGGATGTCGATACAGGCTCGAGATGGAGCGCCCGCCAACGAACTGCTGAACATTGCGGAAATCGCTGCTGAAACCTTGAATTCGATCAGGACAGCGCCGGAGCCTATCGCCTAGGTCGTGGACTCATAAGCTCTGAGCCACAGTCGAGTTGAGGCGAGCAGGACTGCGGCCAGGAAGTTCCTGGCGAGCTTGTCGAAGCGTGTGGCCACGCGGCGGAAGTGTTTGAGGCGGCAGAAGAAGCGCTCGACCTGGTTTCGCTGTCTGTAGACGGCGGGGTCGATGGAGCGTCTGACGATGCGGCGTGAACAGCTCGGTATGCTGGCTTCAGCTCCCGAGCGCTTGATCAGATCCAGCACGGCGTTTGAGTCGTAACCGCGATCGGCGATGACGTTGGTCGCGGTCGGCAGGCCCGCGAGAAGATCGGGCACCGCGCCCATGTCGGACGCTTGTCCGGGCGAGATCAGCAGGCGCACTGGTAGACCATCCTGATCGACCACAGCGTGGATCTTGGTGCTCAGTCCTCCACGAGAACGGCCAATGGCGTGATCCGGGCCCCCTTTTTTCCACCCGCGGCGTGCTGGTGTGCGCGGATGATGGAACTGTCGATCATTTGCATCGACTGAGGGGACTTGGCTGCCAAGGTCTCGAAGATCGCCAGCCAAATCCCCGCCTTCGCCCAGCGATTGTAGCGGTTGTAGACCGTCGTATACGGGCCGTAGCGCTCAGGCAGGTCACGCCACGGCGAGCCCGTTCGTAGTACGTAAAAGATGCCGTTGATCACGCGCCGGTCGTCCACCCGCGCCACGCCCCTCGGCTTATTGGAAAGGAGCGGCCCAATCAGCCGCCACTCCGTTTCGCTCAAATCGTAGCGCGCCATCCGAAGCTCCCTTCGGAAGCCTTGAATCAAGCCTCGACCTCAGACGCAACCTTTATGAGTACAGAACCTAAATGCGAGGTTGCCGTCACTGCTCGCGGTGGGCTATAAAGTCCCGCTTTCCCGGGCCCCGGGGGAAACAAGGAAGAGCGTTTCGTGGCTGCTAAAACACCTGCAAAGAAGGCCGCCAAGGCCGCCAAGAAGCCCGCCAAGCCTGTTGTGAAGAAGGTCGCGGCGGTGAAGTCCGCTTCCAAGCCGGTCGCCAAGGCGGCCAAGAAGCCGGCTGCCGCCAAGCAACCGGCCGCCAAGAAGGCGCCTGCGAAGAAGGCCGCTCCCGTCAAGAAGGCGGCGGCCGCACCGGCCAAGCCCGTAAAGAAGACCGCGACCAAGGTCGCCCCCGCCGCCAAGAAGCCGGCGGTCAAGAAGGCGACACCGGCCCCGGCTACCATCGCCAAGCCGGTGGCTGCCAAACTCGCACCGAAGCCGGCCAGCAAGCCTGCGCCGGTCCAGTCCGTTCCGGCCAAGGCTCCCGCCCCGGCTCCCAAGGCGGTCGAAGCCGCCAAGCCGTCCGCCAAGCCTGCAACCCCCTCAAGCAAGAATCCCGTGCCTGTTTCGAAATCCTCAGCGAAAACCCCCAGCAAGACCGAATCGTCCGCCAAGCCCGCCGCGACCCGTCCGGTCGGCAAGGTCGCCGTCGCGGTGACCTCCAAGCCCAATACCCCGGCCCGGCCCAGCAAGTTCAGGGTGGTCGAGTACAAGATCGACGAGGCCACCGGCCGTCCGATCCTCCCCGCCGGCTACAAGCCCGCGCCGGACGAGGAATACATGAGCCCGCTGCAGCAGGAGTACTTCCGCCAGCGGCTGCTGCAGTGGCGCGCCGACCTGGTCGAGGAGTCCAAGCAGACCATCGAGAACCTGCGCGAGGAAGTGCGCGACATCGGCGACGAGGCCGAGCGCGCGACCCGCGAGACCGAGAACTCGCTGGAACTGCGTACCCGCGACCGCTACCGCAAGCTGATCGGCAAGATCGACAGCACGCTCAAGCGCCTGGATGCCGGCGACTACGGCTATTGCGTCGACACCGGCGAGGAAATCGGCCTGGAGCGCCTGGAAGCGCGCCTGACCGCCGAGCGCACCATCGATGCGCAGGAACGCTGGGAGCACATGCAGAAGCAGCAGGGCGACTGATCGCGCCGTCGCTGCGGTACAACCGAGCCCCGCGCCTTGCGCGGGGCTTTTTCGTTGCAGGATGATCCAGGCTCGATCCAGCCCATCGTTCGCCGTGCCCGACGCCCCCGATCGCCTGCCTTACCGCCTCGGCTGCCCGTCGTGGAACGAGCCGGCCTGGCGCGGCAGCCTCTACCCGGCCGGCCTGCGGATGGCCGACAGCCTCGGCCACTACGTGCACACCTTCAACGCGGTGGAAGGCAACACCACCTTCCATGCCAGGCCGGCAGCGGCCACCGTGCAGCGCTGGGCGGCGACCATGCCGGGGGATTTCCGCTTCTGCGCCAAGCTGCCGCGGGACGTCAGCCACGAGGGCGACCTGCGCGAGCGGTTCGAGGCGACGGAGCGGTTCCTGGCATTGCTGGCGCCGCTGGGAGCGCGGGTGGCGCCGTTGTGGTTGCAGCTGCCGGCCGGGTTCGGCCCGGCGCGGCTGGACGAGCTGGCGGCCTGGCTCGACCGTTTCGCCGCGCATGCGCTCGCGGTGGAAGTGCGCCATCCCGCGTTCTATGCCCGCGGCGACGAGGAGCGGGCGCTCAACCGCATGCTGCATGCGCGTGGCGTGGAACGCATTTGCTTCGATTCGCGCGCGCTGTTCGCGTGCAGCCCGGAAGACCCGGCGGTGGCGCATGCGCAGGCCCGCAAGCCGAGGCTGCCGGTACGCGCGGCGGCTTTCGGTACGTCGCCGCAGGTGCGCTTCATCGGCGGCCCCGACCTGGACGCGAACCAGCCCTGGCTGGAACCGTGGCTGGACAAGGTGGCCGGCTGGATCGAGGAGGGGCGTTGCCCTTACGTGTTCCTGCATACGCCCGACAACCATCGCGCCGCCGAACAGGCGCTGCGTTTCCACGCGGGCCTGCGCGAGCGCCTGCCGGGGTTGGCGGAACTGACGGCGCCTTCGTCGGCGGTGCAGCCGAGCCTGCTCTGAACGCGCCGGCCTTCGCAAGGGACCGAAAGCCGGGTGCCGTCTCAATCGATCGTGGCCGGTCCGACCGCGCCGGGCACGAGTTCGCAGGCGATGCCGCGCTCTTGCAGGGCGAGCAGCAAGCCACGGCCGGCTTCGTCGACGAAGCCGGCGCCCGCGCGCAGGCAGACCACCTTGCGGCCGGCCTCGACCGAGGCCAGCACCTGCGGCAGCAGCGTCGCCGCGTCAGGGGCGACGCGATGCGCCTCGGCATCGCGCCGCGCCAGGTCCAGGATCGCGGGCGCGACGTCGGGAGCGGCCAGGATCAGGTCGGCCAGGTTCAACTGGCGCAGCGCCTTCAAGGTCAGCAGGCCGGGATCGCCGTCGCCGCACCCCACGAGTGCCGCGCTGCCGCGCACGGGCAGGTCGCCGGCAGCGTCCAGGGCGGCCTCGAAGGCTTGCCGCGCCCGCTCGGCGTCGCCATTGCGCAACAGCACGGGCACCTCGCCGTCGAGCACCCGCTCGAACCAGCGCCGGCGCAGCGCCATGTCCGGCAAGCGCTCGCGGATGCGCGCGCGATGGCGGGAGAACAGGTCGGCCAGCGCGCCCAGCGAATGGTCGAGCTCGGTCTCCAGCCGCTCGCGCAGGCGCCGCGCCAGCATCGGCGCTGCGCCCGCGGAGGAGATGGCGACCAGGACCGGGTCGCGGTCGACGATCGCCGGGACCTGGTAGCTGGACAGCTCGGCGTCGTCGACCACGTTGACCCAGCGCCTGCGCGCGCCCGCGGCCTCGGCCACCCGGCGGTTGAGCGCGGCGTCGTCGGTCGCGGCCACCACCAGCCAGGCCGCGTCGATCCAGGCCGGATCGAACTCGCCGTCCAGGCGCTGCAACTGCCGCCGGTCGAGCAGGTCCTGCAGTTCGGGGATCCACTCGCGGGCATGCACCACGACGTGCGCGCCTGCGTGCAGCAGCGCCTTGATCTTGCGGCTGGCGACCTCGCCGCCGCCGATCACCAGCACGGTGCGGCCGCGCAGGTCGGCAAAGAGGGGAAACAGGGGCATGCGGACTCCGGGGTGCTCGCGCGGACGCTATGTTGCATGGCACCATCGAGCGACGTCCACGCCTCCGCCCTTCGCCAATGCGTGTCCTGCTGGTCAACGATACCGAAAAGCCGATCGGGCAGTTGCGCGAGGCGCTCGAGCGGGCCGGCTACGAGGTGTTGGAGGACGTCGCGACCACGGCCGCGCTGCTGCACGCGGTGCAGCAGCGCCAGCCGGACGTGGTGGTGATCGACGTGGAATCCCCTTCGCGCGACACCCTGGAGCAACTGGCGATGCTGCACAGCCATGCGCCGCGTCCGGTGGTGATGTTCTCCGGCGACGGCAACGACCAGCTGATCCGCGCCGCCGTCGGCGCCGGCGTGACGGCCTACGTGGTCGACGGCCTGTCGCCGGCGCGGCTGGCGCCGGTGGTGCAGGTGGCCCTGGCGCGCTTCGAGCAGGAAAGCGGCATGCGCCGCCGCCTGGACGAGGTGCAGCAGGCGCTGGAGGACCGCAAGCTGATCGAGCGCGCCAAGGGCTTGCTGATGCACAAGCGCGGCCTGTCCGAGGCCGATGCCTACGCGGCGCTGCGCCAGCAGGCGATGAAGCAAGGACTCAAGTTGGCCGAGGTGGCGCGCCGCATCGTGGCCATGGCCGACCTGTTGGGATGAGGACATGAGCGAAATCGATCTGCCCCTGCTGCGCGTGG
The DNA here is from genome assembly GCA_014654535.1 of Xanthomonas boreopolis. GTDB lineage: Bacteria > Pseudomonadota > Gammaproteobacteria > Xanthomonadales > Xanthomonadaceae > Pseudomonas_S > Pseudomonas_S boreopolis. The sequence goes on along the minus strand of BNBA01000018.1, from coordinate 79,956 downwards.
CCTACATGCCGTTGATCGACTGCGCGCCCCTGGTGGCGGCCAGCCGGCTCGGTCTGGACCGCGCCCAGGGCCTGCGCCTGCAACTGCACCGCCAGGCCTCCTGGGCCGCGGTGCGCGACCGCCTGCTGTCCGGCGAGGTCGAGGCGGCGCATGCGCTGGCGGGCCTGGTCTACGGCATCGAACTGGGCGTGGCCGGGCCGCGTGCGCCGATGGCGCTGCTGATGACGCTCAATCACAACGGCCAGGCGATCACGCTGTCCTCGGGACTGGCGGATGCGCTGGCGGCCGGGCGTAGCTTGCCGCAGGCGCTGCGGGACCTGGGCCGGCCGGCGGTGTTCGCGCAGACCTTTCCCACCGGCACGCACGCGCTGTGGCTGTACTACTGGATGGCGGCCTCGGGCGTGGCGCCGATGCGGGACGTCGAGGTGGTGACGATCCCGCCGCCGCAGATGCCTGGAGCGCTGGCGGCGGGTGCGATCGACGGCTATTGCTCGGGCGAGCCGTGGGCTGCGGTCGCGGAGATGCAGGGCGTGGGCCGGCGGGTGATCCGCAGCGGCGAACTCTGGCCGGGGCATCCAGAAAAAGTACTGGCTTGCCGGCGCGATTTCGCCGCGCTGCAGCCGGAGCTGGTCGAACGTCTGACGGCCTGTGTACTGGCGGCCTGCCGCTGGCTGGATGCCGATCCGGCCAATCGCGTGCGTTGCGCACAGTGGCTTTCCGAGGCGGAGGTCATCGGCCGGCCGGTGGAGCATCTGGCCGCCTGCCTGGTGGGCGGTGACGACCCGGCGGCATTGGCGTTCCATCGTGGCGGCAGGGTGAACATGCCGTGGCTTTCGGACGGCGAATGGTTCCTGGCTCAGTTCCGGCGCTGGGGCTGGTGTGGTCCGTTGCTGGACGAAGATGGATTGCTGCGCGATATCCATCGATTGGAAAACTATCGACATGCTGCCGAGCGCGTGGGGGTGGCCGTGCCGAATGAGGAAAGGCGGGTGGTGCGGTTGTTCGATTGGGTTAGTTGATCGTGTCTGGCTTGAGGCGATTCACAGAAAACTTTGATTCGCCATTCCCGCTTTCGCGGGAATGACGAGTTCGAGCGTGCCGGGGGCGGAAGCACACGGGGCTGCCATTCTGCGGCGCACAAGTATGGTGCGTTACGCCCGAATACGGGGCGTGGAATGCAGGCGAAACATGCTGGCCGATTCAGAGAGGCATCTTGAAAGCCTTGTGAATCAACGAATTGAGCCGCTGTCGCCAAGGCGCGAAAACTTGGCACGCTGATTGCTTGATACGTCCTGCGCAGGCAACGGCGTCTGCGCATACAAACCATTCGACGCACCAGGCCAACGGCGGTCCGGGGTGTCCAGGACAACGGCGTCCTTCCGGTGCGAACCGGAGGGGCGCCGTTTTTTTTCGCCAACGCTGATCCGGAGATGCATGCATGAATCGCTCTTTCTGGCGATCGGGGCATACGCCCACGCTGTTCGCGTCGTTCCTGTACTTCGACTTGAGCTTCATGGTCTGGTACCTGCTCGGTCCGCTGCAGGTCCCGATCGCCGAGGCGCTGGGGCTGGATACGCAGCAGCGCGCCTTCATGGTCGCCGTGCCGATCCTGTGCGGCGCGGTGCTGCGGCTGTTCCTGGGCATGCTGGCCGACCGCATCGGCGCCAAGCGCGCCGGCGTGCTGGCGCAAGTGGCGGTGATCGCCAGCCTGCTGGGCGCATGGCAGCTCGGCGTCCACAGCCTGGGCCAGGTGGTGGCGCTGGGCATGCTGCTGGGCATCGCCGGCGCGTCGTTCGCGGTGGCGTTGCCGCTGGCCTCGCGCTGGTATCCGCCGGAGCACCAGGGCACGGCGATGGGCATCGCCGGCGCGGGCAACTCCGGCACGGTGCTGGCCGCGTTGTTCGCACCGGTGCTGGCGGCGATGTTCGGCTACCGCGACGTGTTCGGACTGGCCTGCATCCCATTGGCGCTGACGTTGCTGGTGTTCGTGCTGACGGCGAAGGACGCGCCGGTGCCGGTGGCGCGCAAGCACTGGGCCGACTACGGCAGGGTACTGGTCGGCAACCGCGATTCGTGGCGCTTCATGTTCTTCTATGCGATCACCTTCGGCGGCTTCGCCGGATTCGCCAGTGCGCTGCCGGGCTACTTCCACGACCAGTTCGGCTTCGATGCCAAGCATGCCGGCTGGGCCACCGCCGCCTGCGTGCTGGCCGGTTCGGTGATGCGGCCGCTGGGCGGGGTGATCGCCGACCGCGTGGGCGGCACGCGGTCGCTGCTGGGCGTCTATCTGCTGGTGGCCGTGCTGGTGGCGTTGGCCGGGTTCGGCGTCGGCGGCGCATGGATCACCCTCGCGCTGTTCGTGCTCACGCTGCTGTGCCTGGGGGCCGGCAACGGCGCGGTGTTCCAGTTGGTGCCGCAGCGCTTCGGGCAGGAGATCGGGGGTGATGGCCGGGCTGATCGGCATGGCCGGCGGCATCGGCGGCTTCGCGCTCGCCGCCGGGCTCGGCGTGCTCAAGCAGCACACCGGCAGCTACGCGCCCGGCATGTGGCTGTTCGCGCTGTTCGCGCTCGGCGGCTGGGCGTTGCTGGCCGGGGTGAAGCGCGAATGGCGCAGCCAGTGGGCCGCCGCCGGCGCGGCGCGGGTCTGAGGTGAGGACGCCATGAAACAACCCAGACTGGTCGTCATCGGCAACGGCATGGCCGGCATCCGCACGCTGGAGGAGCTGCTCAAGCTCGCGCCGGGCATGTACGACATCACCGTGTTCGGCGCCGAGCCGCACCCGAACTACAACCGCATCCTGCTCTCGCCGGTGCTGGCCGGCGAGCAGGACTTCGACGACATCGTGCTCAACCCCCTGTCGTGGTACGCCGAGAACGGCATCCGCCTGCACCTGGGCAAGGAGGTCGTGCGGATCGACCGGGTGCGCCGGCGGGTGATCGCCGCCGACGGCACCGAGGCCGAGTACGACCGCCTGCTGATCGCCACCGGCTCGCTGCCGTTCGTGCTGCCGGTGCCGGGCAAGGACCTGAAGGGCGTGATCGGCTACCGCGACATGCACGACACCCGCACCATGATCGAGACCGCGCGCAGCAAGCGCCACGCGGTGGTGATCGGCGGCGGCCTGCTCGGGCTGGAGGCCGCCAACGGCCTGAAGCTGCGCGGGATGGACGTGACCGTCGTGCACCTGGCCGGCTGGCTGCTGGAGCGCCAGCTCGATCCGGTCGCAAGCGGCCTGCTGCAGAAATCCTTGAGCGAGCGCGGCCTGCGTTTCCGCCTGGAGACGTCCACCAGCGCGATCCTCGGCAACGAGGCCGGCGAAGTGGTCGGCGTGCGTTTCGCCGACGGCAGCGAGATCCCGGCCGACCTGGTGGTGATGGCCGCCGGCATCCGTCCGAACACCCGGCTGGCCGAGGAGGCCGGCATCCATTGCTCGCGCGGCATCGTGGTCAACGACAGCCTGCAGAGCTTCGACCCGCGCGTGTACGCGGTCGGCGAGTGCGCCAATCACCGCGGCATCGCCTACGGGCTGGTCGCGCCGCTGTTCGAGCAGGCCAAGGTCTGCGCCAACCACCTGGCGCAGTTCGGCATCGGCATCTACAAGGGCTCGGTGGCCTCGACCAAGCTCAAGGTCACCGGCATCGACCTGTTCTCGGCCGGCGATTTCATGGGCGGCGACGGCGCCGAGGAGATCGTGCTGTCCGACCCGGCCGGCGGCGTCTACAAGAAGCTGGTGATCCGCGACGACAAACTGGTCGGCGCCTGCCTGTACGGCGACACCGGCGACGGCGGCTGGTACTTCAAGCTGCTCAAGGACGGCACGCCGGTGCAGGACCAGCGCGACCAGCTGATCTTCGGCGAGACCGCGCTCGGCGATGCCGGCACCGCCGGCCAGGACCGCGCCAGCGCGATGGCCGACGGCGACGAGGTCTGCGGCTGCAACGGCGTGTGCAAGGGCACGATCGTCAAGGCGGTGCGCGAGCAGGGCTTGTTCACGGTGGACGAGGTCAAGAAGCGCACCAAGGCCGCCAGCTCGTGCGGCTCGTGCACCGGCCTGGTCGAGCAGATCCTGATGAACTGCCTGGGCTCGAACTTCCAGGAGACGCCCAAGACCAAGGCGGTGTGCGGTTGCACCGACCTGAGCCACGGCGAACTGCGCAAGGCCGTGCGCGAGCACCGGCTGCTCAGCCACGTCCAGGCCTATGCGTTCCTGGAATGGCGCACGCCCAACGGCTGCGCGACCTGCCGCCCGGCCCTGAACTACTACATGCTCTCGACGTGGCCGCACGAGGCGGTGGACGACCCGCAGTCGCGCTTCATCAACGAGCGCGCGCACGCCAACATCCAGAAGGACGGCACGTTCTCGGTGGTGCCGCAGATGAAGGGCGGGGTGACCAACCCCTCCGAGCTGCGCCGCATCGCCGACGTCGCCGACAAGTACGCGATCCCGATGGTCAAGGTCACCGGCGGCCAGCGCATCGACCTGCTCGGGGTCAAGAAGGAGGACCTGGTCGACGTCTGGCGCGACCTCGGCATGAAGTCCGGCCACGCCTACGGCAAGTCGATCCGCACGGTGAAGACCTGCGTGGGCAGCGAGTTCTGCCGCTTCGGCACCCAGAACAGCACGCAGATGGGCATCGACCTGGAGACGATGCTGGCCAACATGTGGAGCCCGCACAAGGTCAAGCTGGCGGTGTCCGGCTGCCCGCGCAACTGCGCCGAATCCGGCATCAAGGACGTGGGCATCATCGCGGTGGACTCGGGCTGGGAGATCCACGTCGGCGGCAACGGCGGCATCAAGACCGAGGTCGCGCGCTTCCTGGTCAAGGTCAGGACCGCCGAGGAAGTGAAGGAGTACACCGGGGCGTTCCTGCAGCTGTACCGCGAGGAGGCGTACTACCTCGACCGCACCGTGCACTACATCGCGCGGGTGGGACTGGATTACGTCAAGCAGAAGGTGGTCGACGACGCCGGGAGCCGGCGCGCGCTCTACGAGCGCCTGCTGTATTCGCTGGACGGATTGGCCGATCCGTGGAGCGCGCGCGTCGCCGGCGAGCGCAACCGGGAATACCAGCCGCTGCGGATCGCCGCACCGGCCGCGACGGTGGAGGAATGAGCATGGGCACGGGCCGCTGGATACGCGTGTGCGCGCTGGACGAATTGCCGCCGCTGGGCGCGCGCGTGCTGGAGATCGAGGGAATGGCGCCGATCGCGTTGTTCCGCACCGCGGGCGACAAGGTGTTCGCGCTGCGCGACCGCTGCCCGCACAAGGGCGGGCCGCTGTCGCAGGGCATCGTCAGCGGCGAGAGCGTGACCTGCCCGCTGCACGGCTGGAACATCGGGCTGGACAGCGGCCAGGCCTGCGCGCCGGACGTGGGCTGCACGCCGCGCTACCCGGTGAAGGTCGAGGACGGCGCGGTGTGGATCGTGCCGCGCGAAGCGCTGCAGCCGCAGGCGCTGGAACCGGCATGAGCGAAGGCGCCACGCCGGCAGCGCCGCCGGAGGCGGCTGTGGAGGCGGCGGGCGCGGTCCGCCGCACCACGCGCTCGACCTGCTGCTACTGCGGCGTGGGTTGCGGCGTGCTGATCCACAGCGAGGCCGATGCGCAGGGGGAGCGCATCGTCGGGATCGAAGGCGACCCGCAGCACCCGGCCAACCATGGCCGGCTTTGCAGCAAGGGCCGCAGCCTGCCGCAGACCGTCGCCGGCCACGCCGGGCGGGTGCTGGTGCCGGAGCTGCGTTCGCAGCGCCAGGCGCCGCGGCGGCCGGTCGACTGGGACGAAGCGCTGGACACGGTGGCGGCGCGGCTGGCCGGCATCGTGCGCCGGCACGGGCCGGACGCGGTCGCGTTCTATCTCTCCGGCCAGCTGCTGACCGAGGACTACTACGTCTTCAACAAGCTGGCCAAGGGCCTGGTCGGCACCAACAACATCGACACCAACTCGCGGCTGTGCATGTCCAGCGCGGTGACCGGCTACAAGCTCGCGCTCGGCGCAGACGGCCCGCCGACCTGCTACGAGGACCTGGAGCGGGCCCGGACCGTGCTGTTCGCCGGCAGCAACATGGCCTATGCCCACCCGGTATTGTTCCGCCGCCTGGAGCAGGCGCGCGCCGAGGATCCGCAGGTGCGCTGGATCGTGGTCGATCCGCGCCGCACCGACACCGCCGCGATGGCCGACCTGCACCTGGCGATCCAGCCGGGCACCGATGTCGCGCTGTTCAACGGCATGTTGCACCACCTCGTCTGGGAGGGCCTGGTGGACCCGGAATTCGTCGCCGCGCATACGGAAGGGTTCGTCGACCTCAAGCGCCTGCTGCGGGACTACACCCCGCGCATGAGCGCGGAGATCTGCGGCATCCCGCCGGAAGACCTGGTCCAGGCGGCGGAATGGTTCGGGCGCAGCCCCGCGGCGCTGTCGCTGTACTGCATGGGCCTGAACCAATCGGCCCACGGCACCGACAAGAACCTGGCGCTGATCAACCTGCACCTGGCCACCGGCCAGATCGGCAAGCCGGGCGCCGGGCCGTTCTCGCTGACCGGCCAGCCCAACGCGATGGGCGGGCGCGAGGTCGGCGGGATGGCGACGATGCTGGCCGCGCACCGCGAGATCGGCAGCGACGCGGACCGCGCCGAGCTGGAACGCCTGTGGGGCCTGCCCGAAGGACGGATCTCGCCGCGGCCGGGCGCGGCCGCGGTGAAGCTGTTCGAAGGCTTGCGCGAGGGGCGCATCAAGGCGGTCTGGATCGCCTGCACCAACCCCGTGCACTCGATGCCGGACATCGCCGGCGTGCGCGAGGCGCTGCAACGGGCCGAATACGTGGTGGTGCAGGAGGCCTTCGCCGGCACCGACACCGTGCCCTACGCCGATGCATTGCTGCCGGCCTCGAGCTGGGGCGAGAAGGAGGGCACGGTGACCAACTCCGAGCGCCGCATCACCCGCGTGCGCGCCGCGGTCGCGCCGCCGGGGCAGGCGCGCGCGGACTGGTGGATCGCGCGCGAAGTGGCGCGGCGGATGGAGGCGAAGCTGGAGAACCCCAATGCTTCTTCTTCGTCATTCCCGCGAAAGCGGGAATCCATGGACGTTGGCGCTTTGCAAGTGAAGTCCATGGATGCCCGCTTTCGCGGGAATGACGAGACCAGAAATTCGTGGGACGGCACCTCAGCCGCGCCGACATTGTTCGGCTTCGACACGCCCGCCGCGATCTTCGAAGAACACCGCAGCCTCACCCTCGGCCGCGACCTCGACATCGGCGGGCTCGACTACGCCAGGCTGGAGAGCGACGGCCCACAGCAGTGGCCGTTCCCCGCCGGCGCCCGCCAGGGCCTGGCACGCCGCTATACCGACGGGATCTTCGCCACCGCCGACGGCCGCGCGCGCTTCCACGCCACCGCCTACCGTCCGGTCGCCGAGGCGACCTCCGCACGCTATCCGCTGCGCCTGCTGACCGGCCGCCTGCGCGACCAGTGGCATGGCATGTCGCGCAGCGGGCGCGTGCCGGCGCTGTTCGCGCACAGCCCCGAGCCGGGCCTGCGCATGCACCCGGAGGACGCGGCGCGACGCGGGTTGCAGGCCGGCGAGCTGGTGCGCGTGAGCAGCAAGCGCGGCGAACTGGTGCTGCCGCTGGCGCTGTCCGACGAGGTGCGCTCGGGGTGCGTGTTCGCCGCGATGCATTGGAGCGGCCAATTCCTGTCCAGCGGCGGCATCAACGAGGTCAGCATCCCGGCGGTGGACGCGCGCTCGCAACAGCCCGAGCTCAAGCATGCGGCAGTGCGCGTGGAAAAGGCCGAGTTCGGCTGGCACCTGCTGGCGGCGCGGCGCGGCGACGCGCTGGCGCTGCAACGCGCGCTGCAACCGCTGCTGCGCGAGTGCGGCTACGCCGGCCTGGGCCTGCATGCCGAGCCGGGCGCGCCCGAGCTCGGCCATTGGACGGTGCTGCGCGCGGCCTGCGCCACGGCGCCGGATGCGGCCTGGATGCAGCGGCTGGTGGATGCGCTGGACCTGCCGGCCGGCCCCGACACGCTGGAATACCGCGACGCGCGCCGCGGCCTGATCCGCCGCGTCGGCTGGCGCGTGCACGACGGCCACAGCCATATCGACGGCCTGCTGCTGGCCGAGCCCCAGCGCAGCGCCGCCAGCCAGGGCCTGCTCGACGCCGCGCTGTCCGGGCAGCCATGGCAAGGCACGCGGCTGTCGGTGTTCTCGCAGGGCGCCGGCGCGCGCCGCGACCCGGTCGTGTGCAGCTGCCGCCAGGTCACCGAATCGGCGATCCAGGCCGAACTGCAGCGCGGCGCGGATGTCGCCGCGCTCAAGCAACGCCTGGGCTGCGGCAGCGTCTGCGGCTCCTGCGTCCCGCAACTCGCACGGATGTACCAGCAACAGGCCCAGCCGGCCTGATCCCCAAGTCCAAGCCCCTACGCCAGGAATAACGCCATGCCGATCACCGAATCCCGTCCGCGCGAGGTCGTGCTGCTGTCCGCCGGCCCCGGCGACCTGGAGCTGCTCACGCTCAAGGCGGCCAAGGCGCTGGCCGCGGCGCAGGTGCTGCTGCTGGACGAACTGGTCGATCCGGAGATCGTCGAGCTGGCGCCCCGGGCGCGGGTGATCCGCGTCGGCAAGCGCGGCGGCTGCCGTTCCACGCCGCAGGACTTCATCTGCCGGCTGATGCGCCGCTATGCCCTGCAGGGACTGCGCGTGGTGCGGGTCAAGGGCGGCGATGCGCTGATGTTCGGCCGGGCCGGCGAGGAGATCGAGTTCCTGCGCCGCGCCGGCATCGGGGTGCGCATCGTCAACGGCGTCAGCGCGGCGTTCGCCGCCGCCGCCGGGCTCGGCATCTCCCTGACCCATCGCGAGCATTGCCACGGCGTCACCTTCGTCACGGCGCATACCCAGGACCATGGCGAGCCGGACTGGGGCGTGCTGGCCGCCACCGGCACCACCCTGGCGATCTACATGGGCATGCGCCGCGCCGGCGCCGTGGCCGACGGCTTGCGCCGGCATCTCCCGGGCAGCACTCTGGCGGCGGTGGTGCAGAATGCCAGCCGGCCCGACCAGCAGGCGCACCTGACCACGCTGGACGGATTGGCGGCGCTGGCCGAAGGGCTGGACACCGGCTCGCCCGGCGTGATCCTGGTAGGGGGCGCGTTGGCGCAGGCGTGGCCGCTGGCGATGCGATCGGAGGAGAACGATGGAGTTGCAGGCGAGGAACGAGCGGTCCGGACAGGCCTTGCACGGGCGCGATGACGCCGACCGCCGATGATCGGCTGCGACGAAGCGCTGGCGATCGTGCGCCGCGCCGCGCCGCGCATGCCGGCGGAATCGCTGGCGCCGGCCGAGGCGCAGGGCCGGGTACTGGCCGAACCGGTGGTCAGCGGCGCTTGGTTGCCGCCGTTCGACAACGCCGCGATGGACGGCTTCGCGCTGCAGGCCCGTGGGCTGGTGGTGCCGGCGGGCACCGAGCTGCGCGTGGACGGCCGCCAGGCGGCCGGCGACCGCGGGCGTGCCGCCACGGGCGGCGCATGGGAAATCATGACGGGGGCGCAGTTGCCGGACGGCCTCGATACGGTGGTGCCGGTGGAACGCGTGCAGGTCTTGGCGCAGACCGGGGCCGGCCCGGGGACGATCCGGCTGCTGGACCCGGCGACGCCGGGCCAGCACCTGCGCCGGCGCGGCGAGGACGTGGCCGCCGGCAGTACCGTGATCGATGCCGGCACGCGCGTGCTCGCGCCGCAGCTGATGTTGCTCGCGGCATTGGGCGTGGCGCAGGTGGCCGCGCGGCGGCGGCCGCGGGTCGCGGTGATCGCCACCGGCCGCGAGCTGGTGGCCGATCCGGCGGCGGCGCTGCAGCCAGGCCAGATCCGCGACAGCAACCGGCCTTTCCTGGTCGCGCAATTGCAGGCGGCCGGCGCCGACGTGGCATGGCACGGCGTGGTCGACGACGACGCGCCGGCGTTCCAGCGCATCCTCGATCGCGTGCTGGCGCTGGGCGTGGACCTGGTGGTGAGCACCGGCGCGGTCTCGATGGGGCATTACGACTTCGTGCCCGAGGCATTGCGCGCCCGGCGCGCGCGGATCGGCTTCCACAAGGTCGCGATCCGGCCCGGCAAGCCGTTGCTGTTCGCCGAACTGGACGAAGGCCCGTTGTTCTTCGGCCTGCCGGGCAACCCGGTCGCCAGCGCGGTGGGATCGCGCTTCTTCGTCGAACCGGCGTTGCGCGAGATGCTCGGCCTGCCTGCGGAAACGCCGCTGCGCGCGCGCCTGGAAGGGCGCGTGGGCAAGCGCGAGGGCCTGCGTTTCTACGCGCGCGCGCACCTGCGCTGCGACGACGGGGGACAACTGCGCGTCGGCGTCCTGCCGGGGCAGGAGTCGTTCCGGCTGATGCCGATGCTGGCCGCCAATGCCTGGGCGGCCTTGCCCGAAGGCGTGGCCGAAGCCGCCGAGGGCGATTGCGTGGACGTCTTCGGGCCCGGGCACTGGCAGCCGGTGCGGTTCCAGGAGCCGCACGCATGAGCCTGCCGGACCGGCAAGCCTGGACCGGGCTGGTGCTGGCCGGCGGCGGTTCCACGCGCATGGGCCGCGACAAGGCCGGGCTGGACTGGCAGGGGCGGCCGCTGATCGAGCACATGCAGGACCTCCTGCGCAGCGCCGGCGCGCATCGGGTCGTGGTCAGCGGCGACTATCCGCAGTACGACGCGATCGCCGACCGGCGGCCCGGCCTGGGCCCGCTGGGCGGCCTGCACAGCGCCGCGGCGGCGTTGCCGGACGGAACGCTGCTGGTGGTGCCGGTGGACATGCCGAGGCTGACGACCGCGCTGCTGTGCCGCCTGCTGGCCGCGCCGGCCGAGTACGCGGTCTTTTCCGGGCAGCGCCTGCCGATGCGGATGCGGCTGGACGAGGCGAGCCGCGCGACGCTGGACCGCCTGGTCGCGGCCGCGGAACGCGAACGTTCGCTGCGCGCGCTGCAGCAGGCGCTGGGATGCGCCGAACTCGCGCTCGACGCCGGTGCCGAAGCCGCGCTGGCCAACTGCAATACCCCGGCGCAATGGGAGGCGCTTCGCGCATGAAAGTACAGATGCAAGGGCAGGGCGTGCGTTTCCGCATCGACGAGGCCGAGCTTGCCGCCCTGCTGGTGGGGACCGAGGCGGTCAACCGGACGGTGCTGCCCGGCGCCGGCGAGTTCGTGCAGTCCCTCGTCCTGGGCGCGCGATCCGCGCCCGCGCTGGACTGCGGTGCCGGCCACTGGCGCCTGAGCCTGCCGCGCGCGGACGTGGAAGCCTACGTCGCGCGGCTGCCGTGCCGCGACGGCCTGGAGTACCAGGTCCAGGGTCTCGCGCTGGCGTTCGAGGTGGACGTGCGCGACAGCACGCGCAAGCGCCTGCCGCGGCAAGCCCCCGCTACAGGTCGCGCAGGTCGAGGCGGCGGAGCCTCGGCGCCTTCCAGGCCGTGACCGCGACCACGGCCAGGGTCACGCAGCCGCCCAGCACCACCGCCGGCACCAGACCGATCAGCCGCGCCATGGTGCCGTCGTAGAACGCGCCCAGCTCGTTGGACGAACCGATGAAGATGCCGTTGATCGACGATACCCGGCCGCGCATCTCGTCCGGCGTGGCCAACTGCAGGATGGTCTGGCGCACCACCACCGAGACGCCGTCGCACATGCCGTAGGCCAGCAGGATCGCCGCCGACAGCCAGAAATGCCGCGACAGGCCGAACGCGATCGTGCACAGGCCGAAGCCCGCCACCGCGCACAGCAGCACCCGGCCGGCATTGCGCTGCAGCGGATGCCGCGCCAGCCACAGGCCGACCAGCACCGAGCCCAGCGCGGGCGCGCCGCGCAGGATGCCCAGCCCTTCCGGCCCGTAGTGCAGGATGTCGTGGATGAAGGCCGGCAGCATCGACACCGCGCCGCCGAGCAGCACCGAGAACATGTCCAGCGCCATCGCGCCGAGCATGATCTGGTTGGAGAACACGAAGCGCGCGCCCTCGGCGATGCTGCGGAAGATCGGCGCGCGCGTGCCCGAGTGCGCCGGTTCCTCGATCCGCAGCACCAGCAGCGCCAGCATCGCCGCCAGCGCGACGCCCGCCGCGACCGCATAGGCCAGCGCACTGCCGCCGAAGCCGACCAGCACGCCGCCCAGCGCCGGGCCGATCACCATGCCGGCCTGGAACACCACGCTGCCCAGGCTGGCGCCGCGCGCGTAGGCCTCGCGCGGCAGCGTCTTCGCGAACAGCGCGTTGTAGATCGGGCTCAGGAACGATCGCACCATGCCGGTCAGCGCGATCGCCGCGTAGATCGGCCAGACGCCCCGTATCGGGATCCACCCCCGGGCGACCGCCAGCAGGATCGCGGCGGTGGCGACAAGCCCCAGCGTGGCGGCCATACCGAGCCGGCGCCGGGGCAGGTGGTCGACCAGATAGCCGGCGAACGGCGCCACGCAGAAGAACGGCAGGATCTCCGCCAGCCCGATCAGCCCCAGCGAGAACGGGTTGCCGGTGATCTGGTAGATGTGCCAGCCGACCGTGACCGCGACGATCTGGTACGAGAGCATGCCGCAGATGCGGTAGGCCAGCACCAGCACGAAGCCGGGATGGGCGAGCAGGCCACGGATGCCGCCGTCGGCGGGGGCCGCCCCGCTCACCGGGCCTGCGCCTGGGCGGTATCGCGGATGAAGCCCAGCATCGCGGCCACGCCGTTGCTGCGGGTCGGCGAGAGATGCTTGGACAGGCCGATGTCGGCGATGTAGTTCGGCTCGGTGGCGAGGATCTCCGCCGCGCTGCGCCCGGAGTAGACGCGCAGCGCCAGGTAGATCAGCCCGGAGACGATGGCCGAGTCGCTGACGGCATGGAACACGAGCCGCTCGGCGTTGCCCTCCGGCACGATCCACACCATCGACTGGCAGCCGTGCAGGCGGTGTTCCTCGGTCTTCCACTCGTCGGGAAAGGCGGGCAGCTTGCGGCCGAGGTCGATCAGGTACTGGTAGCGCTCGGACCAGTCGCCGAAGAACGAGAATTCCTCGGCGATGGCGGCCTGGGCCTCGGCGGCGGTGGGTTCGAGCGGGAAGGGGGAATCGGTCATTGGAAAACTCGGAATCTTGCGATCTGGGCCCCTCTCCCTTTGGGGCGAGAAGGCACGGTTTGCGCGCCACTGGCGCGCGTGCCCGGGAGCGCCAGTGGCGCGGGCCGGTGCACGGGTGGGGGTGAGGGTACGAGGGCGCAGCCCCTACTGCTGAACTGCACTAGGCTTCGCCCGTACCCTCATCCGCCCCTGCGGGGCACCTTCTCCCAGGGGGAGAAGGCAACAGCTTCAAGCACGCTTCCAGCGTACGCCCTGCGGCGTGTCCTCCAGCACAACGCCTTCGCCGGCCAACTGCTCGCGGATCGCGTCGGCGCGGGCGAAGTCGCGTGCCTTCTTGGCGGCGGCGCGCTCGTCGATCAAGGCCTGGATGCGGGCGTCGTCCTCGCCGGAGGCGCCACGGTTGAACCAGGCTTCGGGCGCCTGCTGCAGCAGGCCGAGCGCAAGGCCTGCGCCCAGCAGTTGCGACTTCAGCCGCGCCTTTTCTTCCGCGTCCTCGGCCTTGCGCGCTTCCGCGGCGATGCGGGCGACCTCGGCCAATGCCTGCGGAGTGTTGAGGTCGTCGTCCAGCGCCGCCTCGACCGACGCCGGGATGGCGGGCTCGGCCGGTACGCCGGCGAGGTCGCGCAAGGTGCCGTAGAGCCGGTCCAGCGTGTTCCTGGACTGCTCGATCAGCGCGTCCGACCAGTCCAGCGGCTGCCGGTAGTGCGCGGAGAGCAGGGCGTAGCGCAGCGCCTCGGGCGGATGCTTGCGCACCAGGTCGTGGACGCGCTCGATGTTGCCGATCGACTTGCTCATCTTGGCGCCGCCGAAGTTGAGCATGCCGTTGTGCAGCCAGAACCGCGCGAAGGTCTTGCCCCCGTGGGCGCACTCGCTCTGCGCGACCTCGTTCTCGTGGTGCGGGAACTGCAGGTCGACGCCGCCGGCGTGGATGTCGATGGTCTCGCCCAGGTGCGCGGCGGCCATCGCCGAGCACTCGATGTGCCAGCCCGGGCGGCCGCGGCCCCAGGGCGAATCCCAGCCGGGCAGGTCGTCGAAGGACGGCTTCCACAGCACGAAGTCGCCCGGATCCTTCTTGTAGGGGGCGACTTCCACGCGCGCGCCGGCAAGCATCTCCTCCGGATCGCGCCGGGACAGCTTGCCGTAGCCGTCGAAGCTGGCGACCGAGAACAGCACGTGGCCCTCGGCGGCATAGGCGTGCCCGCGCTCGATCAGGCCCTCGATCATCGCCACGATCTGCGGGATGTGCGCGGTGGCTTCCGGCTCGATGTCCGGCGGGGCCACGCCGAGCGCCGCCATGTCCTCGCGGTAGGCGGCGGCGAAGCGCTCGGTGATCGCCGAGATCGGCACGCCCTGTTCCTTGGCGGCGGCGTTGATCTTGTCGTCCACGTCGGTGATGTTGCGCGCGTAGCGCAGCGCGCCGTAGCGCCGGCGCAGCAGCGCGGCCAGCACGCCGAACACCACCGGGCCGCGGGCGTTGCCGATGTGGACGTAGTTGTAGACGGTAGGCCCGCAGACGTACATCGTGGGGCAGGCGGGATCGAGCGGCGCGAACGGTTCGACCCGCCGCGTCAGGTTGTTGTGCAGGCGCAGGCTCATCGGCATCGGGGGTGGAAAAGCCCGACGATTCTACGCTCAGGGAAGGGGCTGGGGCATGCCATCGCTCCCGGGGGCGGTTCGCGCCGGGCCCGGAGCCCTGCGGGGGCATGCCGGCCTGGCCGCCGGGACGAGCCGCGCGGCCAGGTTGGGGATCTTCCAACCCGCGGACCGCCGCGCGTGTCCGCACCGTAGTCGCACGGTCGTGGAGGAGCGGCTCGTTTCCCCTTGGTCCCGGCGCGTGCCGTCGCGATGCCGTGCCATAGCACACTCCGCGCCGGGTTGGTGCCCCCGGACGGGTGGCGTTCAGCCCCGGGCGCGGCTCCGTCCCTACACTTAAGGAATTACTTACATCCGCCTGCCGGTGCTGATGCGTTCTTCCATCCTGCTCCTCATGCTCTGCTCGCTGGCCTGCCTACCGCTTTGCGCCTGGGCGGCGGGGCAGGACGATGCGGTCAAGAACCGGGTGGTGGTGGTCGAGAACGTCAAGCTGGATTACGCGCAGGTGCTCAACGTCGAGCCGGTCTACCAGACCCTGCGCGCGACGCGCACCGAAGAGCAGTGCGAACCCGAGCCCGAGGTCCAGGCCAGACAGGCGCCGGCCGAAGAGGGCCGGTTCTCGCGGATGATGGATTCGGTGAAGGACATCTTCAGCAAGCGTCCCACGACGCCCGAGCCGGCGCAGTCGCCGGCCCCGCCGCCGACCAGCACCCGGCGCAACTGCAAGATCGTCGAAGTCCCCCGCGAGTTCCGCCGGCCGATCGCCTACGACGTGGACTATGTCTACAAGGGCACCAAGTACCGCTCGCGCCTGCCCGAGGACCCGGGCAACCGGCTGCGGGTGCGGGTGTCGGTGACGCCCTACATCCCCGACGCGATCCTGGCGCCGGCGCGGTAGGGCGAGTCCCTCGCGAGAGCACGGCACAGCCATGCGCCGGGGTTTGAACGGCGAGCTCCTCCGAGAGCCGCGTTTCCATGTGAAGAGATCCGGCTCCGGGCGCTTGCGCCCGCCCGCCATGCGTGCGAGGATTCGCGCCCTATGAAGCCGACCGCTTACCAGCACGACACCAGCGCCGCCCGGATGGCCTCCGGCATGACCTCGCGCGCGCGTCGACCGGAACCCCACATTTCCGCTGGGTAACCGGAGCGTCGTGCTGTCCGTTCGGAAAACCCAGCCTGAGGCTGGGTTTTTTCGTTTTCGGGCCGGCAAGGTTTCAACCGCAATAAAACCGCGCATCCCGCGCACCCGCCGCAGCCGCGTCGGCCCCACGCAACAAAGGATCGATCGATGTCCCTCAAGCATTTCCTGAACACCCAGGACTGGAGCCGCGCCGAACTCGACGCGCTGTTGACCCAGGCCGCGCTGTTCAAACAGAACAGGCTCGGCAACGAGTTGAAGGGCAAATCGATCGCGCTGGTGTTCTTCAACCCGTCCATGCGCACCCGCACCAGCTTCGAGCTGGGCGCGTTCCAGCTGGGCGGGCATGCGGTGGTGCTGCAGCCGGGCAAGGACGCGTGGCCGATCGAGTTCAACCTGGGCACGGTGATGGACGGCGACACCGAGGAGCACATCGCCGAGGTCGCCCGGGTGCTGGGCCGCTACGTCGACCTGATCGGCGTGCGCGCGTTCCCGAAGTTCGTCGACTGGAAGTACGACCGCGAGGACATCGTGCTGAAGTCCTTCGCCAAGTACTCGCCGGTGCCGGTCATCAACATGGAGACCATCACCCATCCGTGCCAGGAGCTGGCGCACGCGCTGGCGCTGCAGGAGCACTTCGGCACCTCCGACCTGCGCGGCAAGAAGTACGTGCTGACCTGGACCTACCATCCCAAGCCGCTCAACACCGCGGTCGCCAACTCGGCGCTGACCATCGCCACCCGCCTGGGCATGGACGTGACCCTGCTGTGCCCGACCCCGGACTACATCCTGGACGAGCGCTACATGGACTGGGCCCGGCAGAACGTCGCCGAGAGCGGCGGTTCGCTGCAGGTCAGCCACGACATCGACAGCGCCTACGCCGGCGCCGACGTGGTCTACGCCAAGAGCTGGGGCGCGCTGCCGTACTTCGGCAACTGGGAGCCGGAGAAGCCGATCCGCGACCGGTACAAGCACTTCATCGTCGACGAACGCAAGATGGCGCTGACCAACAACGGCGTGTTCTCGCACTGCCTGCCGCTGCGCCGCAACGTCAAGGCCACCGACGCGGTGATGGATTCGCCCAACTGCATCGCCATCGAAGAGGCCGAGAACCGCCTGCATGTCCAGAAGGCGATCATGGCCGCGCTGGTGCGCGGCCGTGATTCGTGATTCGGGATTGGTGATTCGTAAAGGCAAGCCCGGCTCCTGCCCTTAACTGTTCAATCGTAGAGAGATACCCCCATGTCGCAGCAAACCGCTTCTTCGAATCACCAATCACCAATCGCCAATCACGAAAGCAAGCACATCGTGCTTGCTTTCAGTGGCGGCCTCGACACCAGCTTCTGCGTGCCCTACCTGCAGGAGCGCGGCTGGAACGTGCACACCGTGTTCGCCGACACCGGTGGCGTGGACGACGAGGAGCGCGAGTTCATCGAGAAGCGCGCCGCCGAGTTGGGCGTGGCCAGCCACGTCACCGTCGACGGCGGCCCGGCGATCTGGGCCGGCTTCGTCAAGCCGTTCGTCTGGGCCGGCGAGGGCTACCAGGGCCAGTATCCGCTGCTGGTGTCCGACCGCTACCTGATCGTCGATGCCGCGCTCAAGCGCGCCGCCGAGCTGGGCACCAACGCGATCGCGCACGGCTGCACCGGCATGGGCAACGACCAGGTGCGCTTCGACCTGGCGGTCAAGGCGCAGGGCGACTACCGGATCGTGGCGCCGAT
The DNA here is from genome assembly GCA_014654535.1 of Xanthomonas boreopolis. GTDB lineage: Bacteria > Pseudomonadota > Gammaproteobacteria > Xanthomonadales > Xanthomonadaceae > Pseudomonas_S > Pseudomonas_S boreopolis. Next base: position 62,432 of record BNBA01000018.1, on the reverse strand, counting down.
CCGCGAGATCCAGAAGGAGCACACCCAGACCCGCGCCTACGAGCAGAAGTACCTGGAGGAGCGCGGCTTCGGCGTGCGCGCCAAGCAGAAGGCCTACACGATCAACGAGAACCTGCTGGGCGTGACCATGTCCGGCGGCGAGATCGACAAGTGGGAAGCGCCGGGCGAGGGCGCGCGCGGCTGGTGCGCGCCGCGCAGCGCGTGGCCGGTCGAGCCGCTGACGGTGACGCTCAAGTTCGTCGAGGGCGAGGCGGTCGAGCTGGACGGCAAGGCGCTGCCGGGCGAGCAGATCCTGGCCAGGCTCAACAAGCTGTTCGCCCAGTACGGCGTCGGCCGCGGCGTCTATACCGGCGATACCGTGATCGGCCTGAAGGGCCGCATCGTGTTCGAGGCGCCGGGCCTGGTCTCGCTGCTGGCCGCGCACCGCGCGCTGGAGGACGCGGTGCTGACCAAGCAGCAGAACCGCTTCAAGCCGGACGTCGCGCGCAAGTGGGTGGAGCTGGTGTACGAAGGCTTCTACCACGATCCGCTGAAGACCGACCTGGAGGCGTTCCTGAAGTCCTCGCAGGCCAAGGTCAACGGCGAGGTGGTGCTGGAGACCCGGGGCGGCCGCGTCGATGCGGTGGCGGTGCGTTCGCCGCACATCCTCAACGCCAAGGGCGCGACCTACGCGCAATCGGCCGACTGGGGCGTGGAAGAGGCCGAAGGCTTCATCAAGCTGTTCGGGATGAGCTCGACGCTGTACGCGCAGGTCAACCGCTGAAGCCCGCTTTCTTCTCCCGCTCGCGGGAGAAGGTGGCGTGCAGCGCCGGATGAAGGCCCTATGTCGGCAAGAAGTCGTCCCCATCCGCCCTTCGGGCACCTTCCCTCGCAGGCGGGGGAAGGGAACATTTTCGTCTGGTCTGGAAGATGAGCCGGTTACGTATCAGCACCGACAAGCACGAGCTGGACGTGGACCTGGTCCACCGCTTCCTCTCGACCGAAGCCTACTGGAGCCGCGGCATCCCGCGCGCGACGGTGGATCGCGCCATCGACGGCGCGCTGTGCTTCGGCGGTTATGCCGAGGGTGCGGGGCAGGTGGCATTCGCGCGGGTGATCACCGATGGCGCGACCTTCGGGTATCTCGCCGACGTGTTCGTGCTGCCGGAGCATCGCGGCCGTGGCTACGGCAAGCAACTGGTGGCCGCGATCATGGCGCATCCTCGCCTGCAGGACCTGCGCCGTTTCATGCTGGCGACCTCCGACGCGCACGGGCTGTACGCGCAGTTCGGTTTCGCCGCGCCGGCCAGGCCGCAGTCGCTGATGGAAATCTCGCGTCCCGACATCTACCAGGCCGCCGACGCGGCCCACTGATCCCCTTATGACCGAACTGCTCGAACACACCCTGGCGCACCTGGACAAGCTGGTGTCCTTCGACACCCGCAATCCGCCGCGCGCGATCGGGACCGATGGCATCTTCGACTACATCCGCGGGCAACTGCCGGGGTTCGCGGTGGAGGTGGTCGACCACGGCGCCGGCGCGGTCAGCCTGTACGCGGTGCGCGGCAAGCCGAAGTATCTGTTCAACGTGCATCTGGACACGGTGCCCGACTCGCCGGCCTGGACCGCCGACCCGCACGCGATGCGCCGGCTCGACGACCGCGTGGTCGGCCTGGGCGTGTGCGACATCAAGGGCGCGGCCGCCGCGCTGATCGCCGCGGCCAACGCCGGCGACGGCGACGCGGCGTTCCTGTTCTCATCCGACGAGGAGGCCAACGATCCGCGCTGCATCGCGGCGTTCCTGGCGCGCGGCATCCCCTACGAGGCAGTGCTGGTGGCCGAGCCGACGATGAGCGAGGCGGTGCTGGCGCATCGCGGCATCAGTTCGGTGCTGATGAAGTTCGCCGGCCGCGCCGGCCATGCGTCCGGCAAGCAGGATCCTTCGGCGAGCGCGCTGCACCAGGCGATCCGCTGGGGCGATCGCGCGCTGGACCACGTCGAGTCGCTGGCGCACGCGCGTTTCGGCGGCCTGACCGGATTGCGCTTCAACATCGGCCGGATCGAGGGCGGGATCAAGGCCAACATGATCGCGCCGGCCGCCGAGCTGCGCTTCGGCTTCCGGCCGCTGCCGTCGATGGACGTGGATGCGCTGCTGGCGACCTTCGCCGGCTTCGCCGAGCCGGCCGCGGCGCATTTCGAGGAAACCTTCCGCGGCCCGAGCCTGCCGTCCGGCGACATTGCGCGTGCCGAGGAGCGCCGGCTGGCCGCACGCGACGTCGCCGACGCGCTGGAGCTGCCGATCGGCAACGCGGTCGATTTCTGGACCGAGGCCTCGCTGCTCTCGGCCGGCGGCTACACCGCGCTGGTCTACGGCCCGGGCGACATCGCCCAGGCGCATACCGCCGACGAGTTCGTGACGCTGGAGCAACTGCAGCGCTACGCCGCGTCGGTCCACCGCATCATCAACGGCGCCGGCTGAGCCGCGTCCTTCCTCCATCCGCATGAACATCGAAATGTCGCTGCCCGCCGCCACCAAACAGACCCGCCAGACCATCGTGCGCCTGCTTTCGAGCATGGCCAGCGCGAAGGAGATCAGCCAGTACCTCAAGCGCTTCTCGCAGCTGGACGCCAAGCGTTTCGCCGTCGTCAAGGTCGGCGGCGCGGTGCTGCGCGACGAGCTCGAGGACCTGACGTCCTCGCTGACCTTCCTGCAGGAAGTCGGCCTCACGCCGATCGTGCTGCACGGCGCCGGCCCGCAGCTGGACCTGGAGCTGTCGGCGGCCGGCATCGAGAAGCGGACCGTCAACGGCCTGCGCGTGACCTCGCCGGAGGCGCTGGCGATCGTGCGCAAGGTGTTCCAGGCGTCCAACCTGCGCCTGGTCGAGGCCTTGCAGCAGAACGGCGCGCGCGCGACCTCGATCACCGGCGGCGTGTTCGAGGCCGGCTACCTCGACCAGGCCACCTACGGGCTGGTCGGCGAGGTCAAGGCGGTCAACCTGGCGCCGATCGAGGCCAGCCTGAAGGCCGGCTCGATCCCGGTGATCACCAGCCTGGGCGAGACCGCCAGCGGCCAGATCCTCAACATCAACGCCGATTTCGCCGCCAACGAGCTGGTGCGCGAACTGCAGCCGTACAAGATCATCTTCCTGACCGGCACCGGCGGCCTGCTCGACGAGCACGGCAAGGTGATCGACTCGATCAACCTGTCCACCGAGTACGAACACCTGATCCAGCAGCCGTGGATCCATGGCGGCATGAAGGTCAAGATCGAGCAGATCAAGGACCTGCTGGACAAGCTGCCGCTGGAGTCGTCGGTCTCGATCACGCGCCCGGCCGACCTGGCCAAGGAGCTGTTCACCCACAAGGGCTCGGGCACGCTGGTGCGGCGCGGCGAGCGCGTGCTGCGCGCCACCGCGTGGAACGAGCTGGACCTGCCGCGGCTGAAGAACCTGGTCGAATCCAGCTTCGGGCGCGAGCTGCTGCCGGACTACTTCGAGCGGACCCGGCTGCTGCGCGCCTACGTCAGCGAGAACTACCGTGCCGCGGTGATCCTCACCGACGAGGCCGAGGGCGTGTACCTGGACAAGTTCGCGGTGCTCGACGACGCCCAGGGCGAAGGCCTGGGGCGCGCGGTCTGGAACGTGATGCGCGAGGAGACCCCGGACCTGTTCTGGCGCTCTCGCCACAACAACCAGGTCAACATCTTCTACTACGCCGAGTCGGACGGCTGCTTCAAGCAGGAGAAATGGAAGGTGTTCTGGTACGGGATGGACGACTTCGAGCAGATCCAGCGTTGCGTGGCGCACTGCGCGACGCGGCAGCCGACGCTGGTGGGCTGAGATGGCACCGGGCCGGCTGCCGCCGAGCACAGGGACGTCCCGCGCGATCGCGTGGCGCCCATGCGCCGCCGCGGTTTTCTCCACCCTCGATGCGGGACGCGCGGCGGTGGCCCGCCGCGTGCCGTCCCGCCTGGAAGCACACGCATGAGCAAGCAATACACCCTGGGCATCGTCGGCGCGCGCGGCCACACCGGCAGCGAGCTGATCAAGCTGGTCGCCGCGCACCCGCGCATCGAACTGGCGTTCGTGTCCTCGCGCGAGCTGGACGGCCGGCGCGTGGCCGAGCAAAACGCCGCCTACTCGGGCGAGCTGCGCTTCGAGAACCTGGACGCCGACGCGGTGGCGGCCAAGGGCGCCGACGCGGTGATCCTGGCGCTGCCCAACGGCAAGGCCGCGCCGTTCGTGGAGGCGCTGGAGAACGCCGCGCCGCAGACGGTGATCGTGGACCTCTCGGCCGATTACCGGTTCGATCCGGGCTGGTACTACGGGCTGCCGGAGCTGACCCGCGAGCGTTACGCCGGCCAGAAGCGCATCAGCAATCCGGGCTGCTACGCCACCGCGATGCAGCTGGCGATCGCGCCGTTGCTGGACCAGCTGGCCGGCCCGCCGCAGTGCTTCGGCGTGTCCGGTTACTCCGGCGCAGGCACCACGCCGTCGGACAAGAACGACGTCGAGCTGCTGCGCGACAACCTGATGCCGTACTCGCTGACCAACCACATGCACGAGCGCGAGGTCAGCGCGCATCTGGGCGTGCCGGTGGAGTTCATGCCGCACGTGGCGCCGCACTTCCGCGGCATCACGATGACCGTGAACCTGTGGCTGCAACAGCCGCGCAGGCGCGAGCAGGTCAAGGCGCTGTATGAGGCGCGCTATGCGTACGAGCCGCTGGTGGAGGTGATCGACGAGGCGCCCTGGGTCAGCCGTGTCGCGGGCCGGCACGGGGTGCAGATCGGGGCGTTCGCGATGGCGCCGGACGGCAAGCGCGTGGTGGTGGTGTCGACCCTGGACAACCTGCTCAAGGGCGCGGCGACCCAGGCGATGCAGAATCTGAACCGTGCGCTGGGATTGGACGAGCTGATGAGTATCCGGGATTCGGTATCGGTGGCTGGGGATTCGTAAGCGCCCCCTGACCTCCGAAGCGGATCCGCTTTCGCCAATCCCTAATCCCGAATCACCAATCCCGAGAAAAAACCATGAGCAATCTCCTCTGGCAGAAACCCGGCGTTGCCGTGGATGCCAAGATCCAGGCCTTCCTGGCCGGCGACGACGTGATCCTGGATCGCGAGTTCTTCCTCTACGACATCGCCGCGAGCAAGGCGCATGCCGAGGGCCTGCAGCGCATCGGCATCCTCTCCGCCGACGAACTGGCCGGGCTGCTGCGCGAGCTGGACGCGCTGGCCGGCGATTACCGCAGCGGTGCGTTCGTGCTCGACGAGCAGTACGAGGACTGCCATTCGGCGATCGAGTTCCGCCTCACCGAGCGCCTCGGCGATGCCGGCCGCAAGATCCACACCGGCCGCAGCCGCAACGACCAGATCCTGGTCGCTACCCGGCTGTGGCTGAAGGACAAGCTCAAGCGCGTCTTCGAGCTGAGCCGCGAGGCCGCCAAGGTCGCGCTGGACCGCGCCGGCGCCGAGAAGGACCTGCCGGTGCCGGGCTATACCCACATTCAGCGCGCCGTGGTGTCTTCGGCGGGCATGTGGTGGGCCGGCTGGGCCGAGGCCTTCATCGACGACGCGATCCGCGCGGCCGACACGCTCGCCCTGGTCGACTGCAATCCGCTCGGCACCGCCGCCGGCTACGGCGTCAACCTGCCGCTGCAGCGTGGCCACACCACCGCCGCGCTCGGTTTCGCGCGCATGCAGGTCTCGCCGATCTATGCGCAGCTCTCGCGCGGCAAGTTCGAGCTGGCCGCGCTGGAGGCGCTCGGCAGCGCCACGCTGGACCTGCGCCGCATCGCCTGGGACCTGTCGCTGTTCACCAGCGCCGAGTTCGGCTTCGTCGCGCTGCCCGCGCAGTACACCACCGGTAGCTCGATCATGCCGAACAAGCGCAATCCGGACGTGATCGAGCTGATGCGCGCCACGCACGCCAGCGTCGCGGCCGCGCGCACCGAGATCGAGCAGCTGCTGTCGCTGCCGTCGGGCTACCACCGCGACCTGCAGGCCAGCAAGGGCGCGATCTTCCACGGCTTCGGCCGCGGCCTGGCCGCGCTGGAACTGCTGCCGGCGCTGCTGTCCAACCTCGACTGGCGCGAGGACCGGCTGCGCGCGGCGATCGACTCGGGCATGTACGCCACCGACGTCGCCGTGGAAGCGGCCGTCGCCGGCGTGCCGTTCCGCGAGGCCTACAAGGCCGCCGCCGCCTCCGACACGGCGGGGCAGGGACGCACGCCGGAAGGCAGCCTGGCCGCGCGCGTGTCGCCGGGCGCGGCCGCCGACCTGCAGCTCGACGCGCTGCGGGCACGTTGGGATGCATTGAGCTTTTGACCCCTGTAGGAGCGGTTTTTTGTGGGAGCGGCTTAAGCCGCGATGAGGCTTTGCCAGTAAAACCTGATCGCGGCTTAAGCCGCTCCCACAAAAAGCCGCTCCCACAAAAATCGATTGATCTACGGAAAACGATTCGATGAAGCACTATCTCGTACTGGCCATGCGCAAACCGGACTTCGACGAAGCCGTCGTCGCCCCGCACCAGGCCTTTCTCGACGACCTGCGCGCACGCGGGCTGCTGGTGCTGACCGGCGGCTTCAGCGACAAGAGCGGCGGCGCCTACGTGCTGAAGAACGTGGGCAGCCTGGACGAGGCCCGGGCGATCGTCGCCACCGATCCGCTGGCGGTGCGCGGTTCGTCCGAACTCACCGTGCACGAATGGAACGCTCGTTGAGCCGGGAAACGCCATGACCGACGCCGCCGCCCATGCCGCCGCATGCTTCGCCGAGCAACCGTTGCCGCCGTGGCGGCGCGCGGTGCTCAAGGTCGGCAGCAGCCTGCTGGCGGCCGATGGCGGCGGGCTCACGCCGCGCTTCGCGCTGGGGCTGGCGCAGTTCGTCTCGGCGAACCTGGCGGCCGGGCGCGAACTGGTGATCGTCTCCTCCGGCGCGGTCGCGGCCGGGCGCGCGATCCTGCCGAGGGCGGCCGAAGCCGGCGCGGCGATGGCGGCGCGGCAGGCCCTGGCCGCGCTCGGGCAGGCGCAGCTGATCGCGTTGTGGCAGCGCTTCTTCGAGCGCCCGGTGGCCCAGGTGCTGCTGACCCACGACGACCTGCGCAACCGCCGCCGCTATCTCAACGCGCGCGCCACCCTGACCGAATTGCTGGCGCTCGGCGCGCTGCCCGTGGTCAACGAGAACGACACGGTGTCGGTGGACGAACTCAAGCTCGGCGACAACGACAACCTGGCGGCGATCGTCGCCGCGCTGGTCGATGCCGATGCGCTGTTCATCGCGACCGACATCGACGGGCTGTACACCGCCGATCCGCGCACCGACCCGCAGGCGCGGCCGATGCAGGACGTGCCCGAGCTGACCGGCGAGGTGCTGGCGATGGCCGGCGGCAGCGGCAGCAAGGTCGGCACCGGCGGCATGCGCACCAAGCTGGAGGCCGCGGCCAAGGCCGGCGCGGCGGGGATCGAGACCTACCTCTTCAACGGCCGCAGCAGCGACGTGGTACGCGGGTTGGCGCAGGACCGGCTGCGCGGCACCCGCATCCGCGCGGCGAGCACCCGCATCGCCGCGCGCAAGTACTGGCTGCGGCATGCGCCGGTCGAACCGGGCGCGATCCTGGTCGACGCGGGCGCGGCCGCGGCATTGCGCGAGAAAGGAGCTTCGCTGCTGCCGGGGGGCGTGCTCGGCGCGATAGGCGACTTCCGCCGGGGCGACATGGTCGAGGTGCGGGTGAGCGAAGAGGGCGGGCAACGCCTGGCACGCGGGGTCGCCCAGTATTCCGCGCTGGACATCCGCCGCATCGCCGGCCGGCATTCGCGCGACATCGAGTCGCTGCTCGGTTACAACTACGGCGAGAACGTGATCCATCGCGACGACCTGGTATTGCTGTGATGGTTCCCCCGTGGGCGGGACTCCAGTCCCGACGCTTTTTCGATAATGTCGGCCGGCACTGAAGTCCCTCCCGCCACCGCAGCTGCTCCCCTTGGAACGATTCCGGGTATTCCCATGACCTCAGACATCAAGACCCTCGCCCTGCAATGCCGCGACGCGGCCCAGACGCTGGCCACGCTGTCTTCCGATGCCAAGCGGGCCTTGCTGGAGTCGATGGCCGCGGTATTGGAGGACGATGCCGATGCGATCCTGGCCGCCAACGCGAAGGACCTGGATGCGGCGCGCGAGAAGGGCACCGGCAACGCCATGCTGGATCGCCTGGCGCTCGACCCGAAGCGGCTGGCCGGCATCGCCGCCGCGCTGCGCGAGGTCGCGGCGCTGCCGGATCCGGTCGGCCTGGTGACGCGCGAGGACGTGCGCCCCAACGGCATCCGCGTGCAGAAGGTGCGCGTCCCGCTGGGCGTGATCGCGATGATCTACGAGGCGCGCCCGAACGTCACCGCCGACGCGGCGGCGCTGTGCATCAAGGCCGGCAACGGCGTGATCCTGCGCGGCGGCTCCGAGGCGATCCATTCCAATACCGCGATCGCCGCGGCGCTGAAGCGGGCGCTGGCCGCGGCCGGTGTCCCGGAGGCCGCGCTGACGCTGGTCACCGATTTGCGCCGCGAGACCATGCTGGAGCTGCTGCAGCTCAACGACATCGTCGACCTGGCGATCCCGCGCGGCGGCGAGGGGCTGATCCGTTTCGTCGCCGAGCATGCGCGCGTGCCGGTGATCAAGCACTACAAGGGCGTGTGCCACCTGTTCGTGGACGCCTCGGCCGACATCGACCTGGCGGTGCGGCTGCTGGTGGACGGCAAGGTGTCGCGCCCGGCGGCCTGCAATTCGCTGGAAACGCTGCTGGTGCATGCCGACATCGCGCCCGCGTTCCTGCCCAGGGCCGCCGAGGCGCTGCGGGGCTACAAGGTGGAGCTGCGCGGCGACGACGCCACGCGTGCGCTGGTGCCGGGCATCGCGCCGGCCACCGACGAGGATTACGCCGCCGAGTACCTGGACCTGGTGCTGGCCGTGCGCGTCGTGCCCGGCCTGCAGGCCGCCATCGACCACATCCGCCATTACGGCTCCGACCATACCGAGGTGATCGCCACCGGCGATGCCGGCAATGCCGAGGCGTTCGTGCAGGCCTTGCGTTCGGCGGTGGTGATGGTCAACGCGTCCTCGCGCTTCTCCGACGGCGGCGAGCTGGGGCTCGGCGCGGAGATCGGCATCTCCACCACGCGGCTGCATTCCTATGGCCCGATGGGCCTGGAAGCGCTGACGGTGGAACGCTTCGTGGTGCGCGGGGAAGGGCAGACCCGCAACATCCAGTAGCGTCTCGTAGGAGCGGCTCTTGTGGGAGCGGCTTCAGCCGCGATGGGGTTTTCATGCAGGTCCCTCTGCAAAAGCCCGCGCATCCATGTGCGGGGATCTGAATGGTAAAACCTCATCGCGGCTGAAGCCGCTCCCACGGGCAGATACTCGCTCGCCTATGGCTTTCGTCACGGTAACGATGCGCTTCTGACTGGCTAGACTCCGCAGGTTCCCACCGGAGTCCGCCCATGCCCGTTCTTCGCCCGCTCGCCCTGGCGCTCGCCTGCGCCGTCCTGGTCCCGGCCGCTTTCGGCCAGACCTCGCCGATGACGCCGGACATCACCGGCAAGCCTTTCGTCGCACCGGACGCGGCCAACGACTACGTCAAGCGCGAGGTGATGATCCCGATGCGCGACGGCGTGAAGCTGCATACCGTCATCGTGGTGCCCAAGGGCGCCCGCGGCGCGCCCATCCTGCTCACGCGCACGCCGTACAACGCGGACGGGCGCGCCGAGCGGCTGCTGTCGCCGCACATGAAGGACCTGCTGCCGCAGGGCGACGACGTGTTCGTCGATGGCGGCTATATCCGCGTGTTCCAGGACATCCGCGGCAAGTACGGTTCCGAGGGAGACTACGTCATGACCCGGCCGCTGCGCGGGCCGCTCAACGACACGCCGGTCGACCACGCCACCGACGCCTGGGACACCATCGACTGGCTGGTGAAGCACGTGCCCGAGTCCAACGGCAAGGTCGGCATGATCGGCTCCTCGTACGAAGGCTTCACCGTGGTGATGGCGCTGACCGACCCGCATCCGGCGCTGAAGGTCGCCGCGCCGGAAAGCCCGATGATCGACGGCTGGATGGGTGACGACTGGCTCAACTACGGCGCGTTCCGCCAGGTCAACTTCGACTACTTCACCGGCCAGCTGACCCAGCGCGGGAAAGGCACGTCGATCCCGCGCGCCGGCCGCGACGACTACAGCAATTTCCTCGCCGCCGGTTCGGCCGGGGACTACGCCAAGGCCGCGGGCCTGGAGCAGCTGCCGTGGTGGCACAAGCTGACCGAGCATCCCGCCTACGACGCGTTCTGGCAGCAGCAGGCGCTCGACAAGGTGATGGCGAGGACGCCGCTGAAGGTGCCGACGATGTGGCTGCAAGGCCTGTGGGACCAGGAGGACATGTACGGCGCCAACCACAGCTACCAGGCGATGGAAGGCCGCGATGCTCGCAACGACCGCAACTACCTGGTGATGGGGCCGTGGCGCCACAGCCAGGTGAACTACGGCGGCGCCTCGCTCGGCGAGCTGGACTTCGACGGCGACACCGCGCTGCAGTTCCGCCGCGACGTGCTCAAGCCGTTCTTCGACCAGTATCTGGTCGATGGCGCGCCGAAGGCCGATACGCCCCCGGTGCTGATCTACGACACCGGCGCCAACCGCTGGAACCGGCTGCAGAAGTGGCCACTGAGCTGCGAGAAGGGATGCCAGGCCAAGGCCCGGCCGCTGTACCTGGCCGCGGGCGGCGCGCTTTCGTTCGACGCGCCGAAGGCCGGGCAGGGCGAATACGAGGAATACGTGTCCGATCCGGCCAAGCCGGTGCCGTTCGCGCCGCGCCCGGTGAGCTTCGGCGACCGCGACATGTGGACCACCTGGCTGGTCAAGGACCAGCGCTTCGTCGACGGGCGTCCCGACGTGTTGACCTTCGTCAGCGAGCCGCTGGCCGAGCCGATGCGCATCGCCGGCGTGCCCAAGGTCAACCTGCAGGCATCGACCAGCGGCACCGACAGCGACTGGGTGGTCAAGCTCATCGACGTGTATCCCGAAGAGAACGCGACCGATCCCAGGATGGCCGGCTACGAGCTGCCGGTATCGCTGGCGATCTTCCGCGGCCGCTATCGCGAGAGCTTCGAGCATCCCGCGCCGCTCGCCGCCGGCCAGCCGTTGCAATACCGCTTCGACCTGCCCAACGCCAACCATACGTTCCAGCGCGGGCACCGGGTGATGGTGCAGGTGCAGTCCAGCCTGTTCCCGCTGTACGACCGCAATCCGCAGACCTACGTGCCGAACATCTACTTCGCCAAGCCCGGCGACTACCGCAAGGCCACGCAGCGCGTGTGGCATACGCCGGAGCGGGCGAGCTTCATCGAGTTGCCGGTGCTGTGAGGGAGGGCGGAGCCCGGGCACAAAAAAACGCCGGAAAGCTGAAGCTTTCCGGCGTTCCGAATGTCCACCATCCTGGCGGATGGTCGGGGAGACAGGATTCGAACCTGCGACCTCTACGTCCCGAACGTAGCGCTCTACCAGACTGAGCTACACCCCGAATGAGCCGCGCATGATACCGGGATATCGCGGCTCCGGCAAGCGCTTTCGATGAACCGGGGGCGGCCGGGGGACCCGCGCCGGCCGCCGGTAGGCGCGCAAAAAGGCCGGCTTGCGCCGGCCCTTGCTGAACTGGTCGGGGAGACAGGATTCGAACCTGCGACCTCTACGTCCCGAACGTAGCGCTCTACCAGACTGAGCTACACCCCGCGGTGGGCGCACATGATGCGGGATCGCTCACGGCGCGGCAAGTCTTGCCTTCAGCGTCCGTTTCCCGGCGCATCCTCCTCGCGCATCTCGAACCACATGCCGTTGAGCACGGCGGCCAGCGAGGCCAGGCCGGTACCGAGGATCCAGGCGAAGTACCACATTGTCGTTTGCTCCTTTGGGCGAGTCCTTCGCAAGAGCCCGCACAGCCATGTGCGGGGATTCGACCGGGCAGGTCCCTCTGCAAGAGCCCGCACGTCCATGCGCGGGGATTCGACGGGCAGGTCCCTCTGCAAGAGCCCGCACATCCATGTGCGGGGATTCAACTGCGGGAAACCCGGCGATCAATAGGCGTTGGGGTTGCTGCCCAGCTCGTCGGCGGTGACCTTGCCCTTGAGCACGCGGTACACCCAGGTGGTGTAGGCCACGATGATCGGCAGGAACAGCGCGGTGACCAGCAGCATGATCCACAGTGTCAGGTGGCTGCTGGAGGCGTCCCACACCGTGAGGCTGGCGGCCGGCACGCTGGAGGAGGGCAGCAGGAACGGGAAGATCGCCAGGCCGACGGTCAGGATGACGCCGGCGATGCCCGCGCCCGAGGCGAGGAAGGCCAGCCCGCCGCGGCGGCGGCGCAGCAGCAGCGCGCTGGCCAGCAGCCCGAGCAGGCCCACGGCCGGGGCGAGCAGCGTGGCCGGCATCGCGCGGTAGTTGTGCAGCCAGCCGCCGGCGCTGCCGAGCGCGGCGGTCTTCAGCAGCGGGTTGGTGTCCAGGTCGGTGGCCTGGGCCGAGGTGATCGCGTAGCCCGGCAGCCAGGTGGCGACCAGGACGCCGCCCAGCGCGAACAGCGCGAACGCGGCGACCGCGGCGAGGCTGCCGTACTTCGCGGCGCGCTCGGCGACCGGGCCGTCGGTCTTCAGCACCAGCATGGCCGCGCCGTGCGCCACCAGCATCGCCACGCTGAGCAGCCCGGCCAGCAGGGCGAACGGCGTCAGCAGGCCGAAGAACGAGCCGGTGTAGAACACCCGCATGCTGTCGTCGAAATGGAAGGGCACGCCCAGCAGCACGTTGCCCACCGCCACGCCCATGATCAGCGAAGGCACGAACCCGCCGACGAACAGGGCCCAGTCCCAGTTGCTGCGCCAGCGCGGGCTGGCCAGCTTGCCGCGGAACTTGAAGCCGACCGGGCGCAGGATCAGCGCGAACAGGATCACGAACATCGCCAGGTAGAACCCGGAGAAGCTCACCGCGTACAGCGGCGGCCAGGCGGCGAAGATCGCGCCGCCGCCCAGGATCAGCCATACCTGGTTGCCTTCCCAGACCGGGCCGATGGTGTTCACCACCAGCCGGCGCTCGGCGTCGTCGCGGGCCACGAACGGCAACAGGGTGCCGACGCCCAGGTCGAAGCCGTCCATCACCGCGAAGCCGATCAGCAGCACGCCGAGCAGCAGCCACCAGATCACGCGCAGCGTCGTGTAGTCGAGCAATACGAAATCCATGAGGGGTCTCCTGGCTTACGGCTGGCCGCCGGCCAGCGCTTCGGTGCCGAGGGGGGCATCGGGCGATCGCGGCGCCGGCAGCGGCGGGGCGAGTTCGTCCGGCCCCTTGCGGATCGACTTGAGCATCAGCTTGATCTCGATGACCATCAGCACGGTATAGATCGCCACGAACCCGCACAGCGACAGCAGGATCTGGTGCAGCGCCAGGCCCGAGGCGGCGTAGAACGTAGGCAGCACGCCTTCCACTGCCCAGGGCTGGCGGCCGTACTCGGCGATGAACCAGCCGCATTCGATCGCGATCCACGGCAGCGGCAGCGTCCACACCGCCACCCTCAGGAACCACCTCTTCTCCTCGAAGGTGTGCTTGCAGGCGAACCAGAACGCCACGGCGAAGAACGCGATGAGGTAGAAGCCGATGCCCGCCATCACGCGGAAGGTCCAGAACAGCGGCAGCACGCGCGGCACGGTGTCCATCGCCGCCTGGGCGATCTGCTCGGGCGTGGCGTCGAGGATGTCCTCGCGATAGCGCTTGAGCAGCAGGCCGTGCCCCAGGTCCTGCCAATGGCGCTCGAACATCTCGCGCGCCTCGGCGTCGTTCCTGTCGGCGCGCAGGCGCTGCAGCGCGCCGTAGGCCAGCTGGCCGCCGCGCACGCGGTGTTCGGCGCGCTCCACCAGTTCGAGGATGCCCGGGATCGGCTGGTCGAGCGAACGGGTGGCGATCAACCCCATCAGGTAGGGGATCTTGATCGCATGGTCGTTCCGGTGCGTGGCCTGGTTGGGGATGCCGAACGCGGTGAAGTCGGCCGGGGCCGCCTCGGTTTCCCACATCGCCTCGATCGCGGCCAGCTTCATCTTCTGGTGCTCGTTGGCGGCGTAGCCGCTCTCGTCGCCCAGCACCACCACCGAAAGCGAGGAAAGCAGGCCGAACGCGGCGGCGACCGCGAACGAGCGGCGCGCGACGTCGCGGTGCCTGCCGCGCAGCAGGTAGAACGCCGAGATCGCCATCACGAAGGTCGCGCCCAGCACGTAGCCGGCGCTGACGGTGTGCACGAACTTGGCCTGCGCCACCGGGTTGAACAGCACCGCCATGAAGTCCACCACCTCCATGCGCATCGTGTCGGGGTTGAACACCGCGCCGGTCGGGTTCTGCATCCAGCCGTTGGCGATCAGGATCCACAGCGCCGAGAAGTTGGTGCCCAGCGCCATCAGCCAGGTGACGGCGAGGTGCTGCACGCGCGAGAGGCGGTTCCAGCCGAAGAAGAACAGGCCGACGAAGGTCGCCTCCAGGAAGAACGCCATCAGCCCTTCGATCGCCAGCGGCGCGCCGAACACGTCGCCCACGTAGTGGCTGTAGTACGACCAGTTCATGCCGAACTGGAACTCCATCACGATGCCGGTGCCGACGCCCATCGCGAAGTTGATGCCGAACAGCACGCCCCAGAAGATCGTCATGCGCCGCCATACGTCGCGCCCGGTCATGACGTAGACGCTCTCCATGATCGCGATCATGAAGGACAGCCCCAGGGTGAGGGGCACGAAGAGGAAGTGGTACATCGCGGTCAGTGCGAACTGCAGCCGCGACAGTTCTACGACTGTCGAGTCGATCATGGCTGGCTACCTGGTGGGTTCCTTGGGAAGTGCTGCGGCGGATGATCGGCCGGGATGGTGTGCCCCGCGTTGATCCAGATCAATGCGACGATTTGCCCCATGGCCGATGCTGGCGCTCCGGACGGAAGGCCCGACTACAATCACGGACCGATCGAAGCCTGTGGAGCGCGTCATGCACTTTGAGATGGGATCTGCCGGTCGCCGGTCCTCCTCCTTGAAGTCACGTAGGGAAAGCCGACATCGCATGGCGCTTCGCCCGGTCGGGCCGATCCAGGCGGATACGTGCGCGACTTCCGCCTTGCGCCTCCGCGTGCGCCACGCTTCGATGGAGTGGTCTTGAGCGCCCGCCCCGCGCGCGTCAACGGTACGTCCGGATCGCGTCGACGGCACGTGAAATGGCTGGCGAGCCTGGCCCGCGACGCCAGGCGGACCGATGCCGGAGCCGCGGCGGCGACGGGCATGTCCGGCCTGCTGCTGGTGGCGCAGGCGGCCGCGATCGCGTGGATCGTGCACGCCGCCTTCGAACTGCATCGGCCGGTGGCCACGCTCTGGACGGCGTTCGCCGTGTTGGCGGCGACGCTCGCCGCGCGTTCGGGGCTGCAGTCGCTGTCGTCGTGGTGGGCGGGCGAAGTCGCCGATGCCGCGCGCCTGGCCCTGCGCCGCCGCGTCTACCGCCGGCTGGCGGAACGGGGCCCGCTGTGGCTGCGCCAGCGCCGCACCGGCGAGTTGGGCGAACTGCTGCTGGCGCATGCCGATGCGCTGGAGGGCTACTTCGCCGGCTACCGGCTGGCCCGCGTGGAGGTCGCGGTCGTGCCGCTGGCGATCCTGGTGGCGGTGGCCTGCGTGGACCGGGTGGTACCGATCATCCTGTTCTGCACGGCGCCGCTGATCCCTTTCTTCATGATGCTGGTGGGGTGGGGCGCGGAGGCCGCCGGGCGCGCGCAACTGGCGGAGCTGGCCCGCATGGGCGGGCACTTCGCCGACCGGCTCAAGGGCCTGGGCCTGCTGCGCGTGTACGGACGCGGCGAGGCCGAACTGGAGGGCATCGCCGCCGCCGCCGAGGGCGTGCGCGTGCGCACGATGAAGGTGCTGCGGATCGCCTTCCTGTCCTCCACGACCCTGGAATTCTTCGCCTCGGTGAGCGTGGCGATGGTCGCGCTGTACCTGGGCCTGGGCTACCTGGGCATGCTGCCCATCGCCGGCGCCGGTTCGCTCGGCGTGGGCGTGTTCTGCCTGTTGCTGGCACCGGAGTTCTTCGCGCCGCTGCGGCGATTGGCGGCGCACTACCACGATCGCGCCAACGCACTGGCGGCCGTGGCCGAGGTGGAGCGGTTGCTGGGGACGACCGACGTGCCGGCCGGGCCGGACGACGCGGCGCCGGCCCGGCCGCTGGAAGTCGCCGAGGCGCATGCGCCGCTGCTGGAAGCGCGCGACCTCGCCCTGCGCCCGCATGGCGCGCCGGCCGCGGTGCTGCGCGGCGTTTCGCTGGCGTTGCAGCCCGGGCAACGGCTGGCCCTGGTCGGGCCGAGCGGCAGCGGCAAGAGCACGCTCCTGGAAGCGATGGCCGGCTGGCTGCCGCCCGAACACGGCCGCCTGCGCCTGCGCCCGGGGGTGAAGGTCGGCTACGCCGCGCAGCAGCCTTACCTGTTCCACGGCAGCATCGCCGACAACCTGCGCCTGGCCGACCCGCAGGCCAGCCTTGCCCGCATCCGCGCGGTGGCCGAGGCGGCGCAGGTGATGCGGTTCGCCGCGCGGTTGCCGGACGGGCTGGACACGGTGATCGGCGAACGCGGCTTCGGCCTGTCCGGTGGCGAGGCGCGGCGCATCGCGCTGGCGCGCTTGCTGCTGCACGAGCCCGACCTGCTGTTGCTCGACGAACCCACCGCCTTCCTCGATCCGGATACCGAGGCCGACCTGTTGCGCACGCTGGGCAGCTACGCGCGCGGCCGCGCCGTGGTGATCGCCACCCACAGCGCTGCCGCCATGGCCTGGGCCGATAGCGTGTATCGCCTGCGGCCGGAGCGGGCCGGGCCGGGGGCCGTGCCATGAAGGAACGGCGCGACGAACTGGCCTGCGTGTTCCGCCGCCATCGGGGGCGGCTGGCGCTGTCCGCGTTGCTGGTGCTGGCCACGATGCTGGCGGGCGTCGGCCTGCTGGGCCTGTCCGGCGGCTTCCTGGTCGCGGCGGCGCTGGCCGGCGTGGCAGGGGGCCAGGCCGGTTTCAATTTCTTCTCGCCGTCGGCCGGCATCCGGGCGCTGACCTTCGCGCGGATCGCGTCGCGCTACGGCGAGAAGCTGGTTGGCCACGACGCCACGCTGCGGATCGCCCGCGACCTGCGCGTCTGGTTCTTCCGGCGTGCGCTGCCGCTGGCGCCGGGCCGGTTGTCGGCCAGTCGCATCGGCGAGCTGATGGCACGGCTGATGTCGGACATCGGCGAGGTCGATGGGTTGGCCGTGCGCGCATTGGCGCCATTGGCCGCGCTGCTCGGGGTCGGCCTGCTGGGCATCGCCGCCGCGGCGGCGATCCATGTCCCGGCCGCGATCGCGATCGCGGCGACCGGGCTGGCGATCGGCGTGCTGGTGCCATGGCAGGTCGCACGCGGCGCGCAGGCGCGCGAGCGCGTACGCGCGGCACGGCGCACCGCTCTGCGCACGGCGGCTTTCGAGGGCATGGAGGGCGCCGCCGATCTGCATGCACTGCAGGCCGAGCCGGATTGGATCGCGCGCGTGGATCGCGCCGCGGAGCAGGTGGCGCTCGGCGATCGCCTGCAACGCCGCCGGCTCGTCGCCGGCACGGCCTTGCACCTGACCTGCGGCGGCGCGGGCCTGCTGGCGATGCTGTACATCGCGCTGTCGGCCGCCGAGCGGGGGGCGGTCGCGCCGGAAATGGCCGCCGCGCTGGTGTTCCTGATGCTGGGGCTGCTCGACGTGTGGGCCGGCGCCGGCCTGGCCTGGCAGGCCTTGCAGTCGGGACGCGTCGCGGCGCGGCGCCTGCAGGCGATCGTGGACCAACCGGCCGGCACGGGCGATCCGGTACGGCCGGTTTCGCCGCCGGCACGCGGCGAATTGCGTTTCGAGGACGTGCATTTCGCGTGGCCCGGAAGCGGGCGCAAGGTGTTGGATGGCCTGCACTTGCGCATTGCGCCCGGCGAGCGCATCGCCATCGGCGGCGATAGCGGTTGCGGGAAGACCACGCTGTCCTCGTTGCTGTTGCGGCTATGGGATCCGATGCAAGGCCAGGTGAGCTGCGGCGGCATCGACCTGCGCGCGATGGCGCAGGCGGAATGGCATCGTCGCATCGCCTGGCTGCCGCAGAACGCGCCGGTATTCGCCGGCAGCCTGCGCGCCAATCTCCTGATCGGCGATCCGCATGCCGACGACGCGGCGCTTTGGCGGGCTTTGCGGCAGGTGAGATTGCACGATTGGGCGCAGGCCCAGGGGGGGCTGGACACGTGGGTCGGAGAGAACGGCGCGACCTTGTCGGCGGGGCAGGCGCGCCGGCTGGCGCTCGCCCGGGCGCTGCTGCGCGACGCACCGGTACTGCTGCTCGACGAGCCGACCGAGGGCCTGGACGTGGACACCGCGCACGCCATGCTGCTCGATCTCGCGCAAGCGCTGGACGGCCGCACGCTGGTGATGATCAGCCACGACGACTTGCCCGATGGCGTGGTGCATCGGCGTTACCGACTGCAGGGAGGGCGCCTGCAGCCCGCGGACGCAGGCATGGCCCCTCTTCCTCCGGGGTGAGAAGGCACGGTTTGCATGCCAATGGCTCGCAAGCCACACGCCTGCACGCCGAGGCGAGAAGGAAAATCCGGCGTCTCGCTACACCTTCATGATGGAGACCGGATGCGAATGGGCCAGCAACGTCCTATCGATCGAGAGCGTCAAGAAACGCCTGCACCGCGGGCCCGAACCGCTCGAAATCGACCAGGAACGCGTCGTGTCCCTGCGGCGAGTCCAGCCCCAGGAACTGCGCCTCGGCGCCGCCCTGGCGCAGGCCTTCGGCGATCTGCTCCTGCTGCTGCACCGGGAACAGGATGTCGGTGTTGGCGCCGATCGCCAGCGCCTTGCCGACCTTGATCTTCGCCAGCCCGGCCAGCACGTCGCCGTCGGCGTACTCGGCCAGGTCGAACCAGTCCATGGAGCGGCTCAGGTAGAGATAGCAGTTGGGGTCGAAGAAGCGCACGAAGCGCCGCGCGTGGCCTTCCAGGTAGCTCTCGACCTGGAACTCCAGGCCGAACGGGTCGTCGTCGGCCTGGTCGGAATCCAGTCGCACGCGCCCGAAGCGCCCGTCCCATTCCAGGGCCGAGCGATAGGTGATGACGCCGAGCTTGCGCGCCATGCGCATGCCGTTCTCGGGGTAGCGGGTCTCGTCGTAGTCGCCGCCGTTCCAGTTCGGGTCCAGGCGGATCGCCTCGCGCTGCAGCGAGCGGATCGCGATCGAGAACGGCAGCGCCTGCGCGCTGCCCGAGATGTTGATGTGGCTGCGCGCGATGCCCGGGTGCCGCAGCAGCAGCGCCAGCGCGGTCATGCCGCCCATCGAGTTGCCGATCAGGCAGGCCAGCTGCTGGATGCCGAGCGCGCGCACCACCGAGGCCGCGGCATCGGCGACGTCCTCGATCGAAAGATCGGGAAAGGACAGCCGGTAGGGCCGGCCGGTCGCCGGGTCGATCGAGGCGGGCCCGGTCGAACCCTTGCACGCGCCGAGCGAGTTCACGCAGACCACGAACCAGCGATCGGTATCGATCGGCTTGCCGGGGCCGACCATCGCCTCCCACCAGCCGTTCTCCGGGTTGCCGGCGTTGCGCGCGGCATGCGCGTTCGGCGACAGGCCGGTGACGATCAGGATCGCGTTGCCGCACCCGGCATCGAGTTCGCCCCAGGTCTCATAGGCGATGCGCGCGCCATGCAGCGCGCCGCCGCGCTTCATCGGGAAGGGCGAGGGCAGGGCGTGGAACTGGCTTCCGGGCGGGATGAATTCGGTCATCGGGAAATCTTAAACGGGACTGGGGGCTCGGGACTCGCGGAAGCGCGTCAAGGCCGGCCTTGATCTTCCGAGCCACCCGCCTGCAGTCCCGGGCCGCGGCCTTTGCCGATCACCAGTTCGACCGGCGCATCGGCCGGCAGCTTCACCCGCACCGGCGCCGATTCGATGTCGCCGTCCTGGCGCATGGCGTTGCCGCTGGCGGAGAGCCGCGCGAACACCTCGACTTCCGGCAGCGCCGACAGCTTCTGCGTCGGCATCGGGCCGTCGCCGTCGTCCAGCGTCGCCGTCAGCGGCAGTTCCTGCAGGGCGTGCTTCTCGACCGCCACCGGCATCGGCGGGCCGCCCGGGATGCGGGCGATCACGAACACGCTGGCATCGCCGCGCAGCCGCACGCGCGCGGCGAAATCGGGATCGAGCGCGACTTTCACGGCCAGGGCGCGCGGCGCCGGCGCGGCGGCATCGAGCGGCGGTTCGCCGGCCTCCTGGCGGGCCAGGTCGATCTGTTCCAGCAAGCCGGCGCGGGTGCCGGCGTCGACCTGGTCCAGCAGCGGTTCCCAGGTGCGCGCGGCCTGCGCCGGCTGGCCGGCCTGGCGCTGCGCCACGCCGAGGAACCAGCGGGCGCGCTGGTGGTCGGGTTGCAGCGCCAGGGCGTGCTCGAGCCACTGCACGGCGGTGGTGTCCAGGCGCTGGCCGGAGGCGGCCTGCATGCGCGACTGCGCCGCGGCGACCAGCACCTCGGGCTGGTCCGGCGCCAGTTCGCGCGCGCGCGCGAACGCATCGCGCGCCTCGGCGAAGCGCTGCTGGTTCATCAGCGAACGGCCCAGCAGCAGCCAGCCTTCGACCTGGCGGGGATCGCGCCGCAGCGCCTCGCGCAGCTGCGCGATGGCCTCGTCCAGGCTGCGCGGCGTATCGGCCTGGACGGGTACGGCGTCCACGGCCGCCGGCGTGCCGACCAGGCGATACATGGCCAAACAGGCGAGGCCGAGCAGCGCCACGCCCGCCAGCACCACGCCGCGCGATTGGCGCCACAGCGGCCAGAGCACCGCGCCAAGGGTGGCGGCCACGAGGACGGCGGCGATGCAGGAGAACAGCGGCATCACCACTCCTGCTCGTCGCCGGCCGGCGGCACGCGCCCATCGCGGTGGCGCCGGACCATGCGCAGCACGGTCGCGCCGCCGATCAGCAGCAAGGCCAGCGGGCCGAACCACAGCACCCAGGTGCGCCGCTCGAGCTGCGGGCGGTACAACACGAACTCGCCGTAGCGCTCGACCAGGAACTGCTTGATCTGCGCGTCGCTGCGGCCGCGCTGCATCAGGTCGAGCACCTCGCGGCGCAGGTCCTGGGCGATTTGCGCGTTGGAATCGGCCAGCGATTGGTTCTGGCACTGTACGCAGCGCAGCTCGGCGGTCAGTGCGTGGAAGCGCGCCTCCTCGGCGGCGCTGCGATAGTGCAGCGGCGTCGGGTCGCCGAGCGGTTCGGCCAGGGCCGGCGCGGCCAGCAGCGCGAGCAGCAACAAGGCCTTCTTCATTGCGCGGTGCGGGCGGCAGGCGGAGGGGGCGCCGCGGTGCGTTCGGCCTTCTCCAGCGCCGGCAGCAATTGCTTGCGGATCACCTCGTCGGTGAGCGCGCCGCTGTACTTCCAGCGCACGATGCCGTTGCCGTCCACCAGGAAGGTCTCCGGCGCGGCGGCCACGCCCCAGTCGATCGCGGTGCGGCCCTCGGGATCGAACAGCACCAGCAGGTACGGATTGCCGAGCTGTTCCAGCCAGCGCAGCGCCTCGTCGCGGTCGTCCTTCCAGTTGTAGCCGACCACCCGCACGCGCTTGCTCAGGGCGAAGCGGCTCAGCACCGGATGCTCCACCTGGCAGGCCGGGCACCAGCTGCCCCAGACGTTGAGCACGTACGGCGCGCCGAGCAGGTCGCGGGCGTGCACGCGGGTGTCGGGCTCGTGCAGCAACGGCAGGTCGAAGTCGGGGGCGCGCTTGCCGATCAGTGCCGACGGCAGCGCATCGCGGTCGCCATCGCCGGAGCGCTTCACGGCGTAGGCCAGCAATGCCGCCAGGGCGAGGAACGCCAGCACGCCGGCGACGATCGCGGCGGTCGGCAGGCGGCGGGGGCTTGTATCGGACATCAGGACTTCTCCGGGGTACGGCGGAACCGCCGGTCGGCCGCGGTCACCAGGCCGCCCAGCGCCATCAGCAGCGCGCCCAGCCAGATCCACCGCACGAACGGCTTGAGGTGGGCGCGTACCGCCCAGGCATCGTTGCCCAGCGGTTCCCCCAGCGCAACGTAGATGTCGCCGGACAAGCCAGGGTGGATGCCGGCCTCGGTCATCACCTGGCCGCCGCTGGCGTAGCGGCGCTTCTCCGGGTGCAGGGTGGCGACCACGCGGTCGTCGCGCAACACGCTGAGCGTGGCGCGGTCGGACAGGTAGTTCGGGCCCTGCCGCTCGTCGAGGCGGTCGAAGCGCAGTTCGTAGCGGCCCAGCGGCAGCGACTGGCCCGGCCCGAGCGCGACCTCGCGCTGCACGCTCAGCGCCTCGACCAGCAGCGCGCCGGCCAGGAACACCGCGATGCCGCCGTGCGCCAGGCACATGCCCAGCATCTCGGGGGTCAGGCGGCGGCCCTGCGCCTGCCAGCGGCTGGCGACGAAGCGCAGCGTGCCGAACATCACCCAGGCCGCGCCGAGCACGCCGAAGGCCGCCTTGAGCCGGCCCTGCGGCGCCACGAACCAGGCCAGGCAGGCCGCGACCAGGGCCAGCAGCGCCCACGGCAGCAGCATCGCCAGCGGCCGCGAAGCCTGCTCGCGCTGCCAGCGCGTCAGCGGGCCGAACGGCACCAGCGCCACCAGCGGCGCCATCAGCAGCACGAACAGCGTGCCGAAGTAGGGCGGGCCCACCGAGATCTTGCCGAGTTCCAGCGCGTCGGCCAGCAGCGGGTAGAGCGTGCCCAGCAGCACCATCGCGCAGGCACAGCTCAGCAGCAGGTTGTTGACCAGCAGCAGCGTCTCGCGCGAGGAACCGGCGAAGCGCGCGCGCGCCGCATCGGCCGGGTTCTCCAGGCGCGGCGCACGCAGCGCGTACAGCAGCAGCGAACCGCCCACCACCAGCAACAGGAACACCAGGATGAACAGCCCGCGCGAAGGGTCGGCGGCGAAGGAGTGCACGCTGGTCAGCACGCCCGAGCGCACCAGGAACGTGCCCAGCAGCGACAGCGCGAACGCGGCGATCGCCAAGAGCAGCGTCCAGCCGGCGAAGCTGCCGCGCTTCTCGGTCACCGCCTGCGAGTGCAGCAAGGCCGTGCCGGCCAGCCATGGCATGAAGCTGGCGTTCTCGACGGGGTCCCAGAACCACCAGCCGCCCCAGCCCAGCTCGTAGTAGGCCCACCAGCTGCCCAGCGCGATGCCGAGGGTCAGGAGGGCCCAGGCGACGTTGGTCCAGGGCCGCGTCCAGCGCAGCCATTGCGCATCGATGCGGCCTTCCAGCAGCGCGGCGATCGCGAACGCGAACGGCACGGCAAAGCCGACGTAGCCGGCGTAGAGCATCGGCGGGTGGACGATCAGCCCGGGATCCTGCAGCAGCGGGTTGAGATCGCCTCCTTCGACGGGCGCGGGCAGCAGCCGCGCGAACGGATTTGAGGTGAACAGCAGGAAGGCCAGGAAGCCGAGGCTGACGATCGCCATCACCCCCAGCACCCGCGCGACGACGCGCTCGGGCAGGCGGCGCGACGCCAGCGCCACCGCCGCCGTCCACAGCCCCAGGACCAGCGTCCACAGCAGCAGCGAGCCTTCGTGCGCGCCCCAGACCGCCGAGTAGCGGTAGACCAGCGGCAGCAGCGAGTTGGAGTTCTCGGCGACGTAGCGCACCGAGAAGTCCTGCGTCACGAACGCGTGCGTCAGCACGCCGAACGCGCCGGCCAGCAGCGCCAATTGCGCGAAGGCCGCCGGCCGCGCCACCGCCATCCACGCCGCATTGCCGCGCTGCGCGCCGGCCAGCGGCAGCACCGCCTGCAACAAGGCGACCAGCAGGGCGAGGATCAGCAGGATGTTGCCGAGTTCAGGAAGCATCGGAGAGCCGGGCCCCGGGAACATCAAGAGCGGCTGCCATGCGGCCGGCGCCGCTTCCACGGGTCCCGGCCTTCACGGCGCCGCCCCCATCTGGTGCTTCTTGTGCGCCGCGCCCATCTTGTCGGCCACTTCCTTGGGCATGTAGGTCTCGTCGTGCTTGGCCAGGACGTCCTCGGCGACGAATACCCCGTCCCGCATGCGCCCGGTGGCGACTACCGCCTGGCCCTCGCGGAACAGGTCCGGCAGGATCCGGTCGTAGCTCACCGGCAATTGCGCATCGCCGTCGGTGACGCGGAAATGCGCCTGCAGCGAACCGGGTGCGCGCTGGAACGAGCCCTTCTCGACCATGCCGCCGAGCCGGAACCTGGCCTGTTCGCCGGCCTCGCCGCGCAGCACTTCGGAAGGCGTGTACAGATAGGCGACGTTGCGCTGCAACGCCATCGCCACCAGCGTGGTCGCCAGCCCGCCGGCGAACACCAGCACCAGCACCCACAGCAGGCGCCTGCGCCGTACCGGGTTCATCGTACCAGCTCCGCATCGGCGGACGCGGCGGCCTGGCCGCGCCGGCGCGCGCCGCGCGCCCTGGCCTGCCGCAGCGCCCGCCGCACCTGCCAGCGCGCCGCCAGCGCCTCCCACAGCAATACCAGCGCGAACACCGCGTAGGCGGCGATCACATACGGCAGGTAGCTCATGCGCGTTCCTCCGCCAGCTTGGCCACCCAGTCCTTGCCGGCCTCGCGGCGCAGGTTGTCGGCGCGCGCGCGCACCAGCAGCGAGCCGGCGAACCAGAACTTGGTGGCGAACACCATCAGCCACAGCGGGGGCAGCATGCTCGGGTCCATGCTCGATTCCCCGAACAGGCGGATGGTCTGGCCCTGGTGCAGCGAGTTCCACCACACCACCGAGTAGCGGATCACCGGCAGCAGGGCCACGCCGACGATGGCCAGCAGGCCGGCCGCGCGGGCGGCGTTGCGATGGTCGTCGATGACCTGGTACAGGCCGATCACGCCCAGGTAAAGGAACAGCAGGATCAGCTCGGTGGTCAGGCGCGGGTCCCAGTCCCACCAGGTGCCCCACATGGGCTTGCCCCAGATGCTGCCGGTGAGCAGGGTGACGAGGGTGAAGGCGGCGCCGATCGGGGCGCAGGCCATGGCCAGTATCTCGCACAGCTTGATGCGCCAGATGAGGGCGATGGCCGCGTACAGCGCCATCAGGCCGAACACGAACAGGCTCATCCAGGCGCTGGGCACGTGGATGTAGAGGATGCGGAAGCTGTCGCCCTGCTGGTAGTCGGCCGGGACCACGAACAGGGCCTGCCACAGGCCCAGGCCCAGCAGCACCAGCGCGGCGGCGTAGCACCACGGTGCCCAGCGCCGGGCGAAACGGTCGAAGAACGGGGGCGAACCGAGTTGGTGGAACCAGCGGACGACGAGGTTCATGCGATGGCGGTGGGCTCTCGGTGTTGTCTTGGGTTCCGGTCAACTCAACGAAATGCGGATCGCGGCGGCGGCCGCCAGCGGCGCCAGCACCAGTCCTGCGACCAGCCCGGCCCCGAGCAACAGCAACGCGCCCACGGCATCCTGTCCCTGCGCGCTGGCGGCGACGCTGCCGGCGCCGAACACCAGCACCGGCACGTACAGCGGCAACGCCAGCAACGCCACGAGAATACCAGAGCGTTTCATGGTGACGGTCAGGGCCGCCACCACGGCGCCGAGGAGGCTCAGCAGCGGCGTGCCCAGCGCCAACGATGCCAGCAGCATCGGCAACCGGTCATGCGGCAGGTGCAGCAATTCCCCGAGCAGCGGCGTGGCCACGATCAGCGGCAGCGCGCTGGTGGCCCAGTGCAGCAGCACGCGCACCAGGATCAGCCAGGACAACGGCACCGGCGCGAGCAGCCATTGCTCCATCGAGCCGTCCTCGACATCGCCGCGGAACAGCGAGTCAAGCGACAGCAGCCCGGCCAGCAGCACGGCGAGCCACATCACCGCCGGCGCCGCCTGCGCCAGCAGTTCCGGGCGCGTGCCCAGGCCGAGCGCGAACAGCACCACGATCAGCAGCGCGAACAGCGCCGGCTGCAGGGCGTCGCCGCGGCGCCGCCACAACAGCCTGAGGTCGCGCGCGACCAGCGCCCGCGAGGCCTGCCACAACGACGGGGTGGGCGAGGGCACGCTCATGCGGCACCTCCCAGCACCAGCATGCGGGTGCGCACCGGCGGCGCGGCGTAGGCGCCGTGCGTGGTGACCAGCGCACCGCCGCCGCTGCGCAGGTGCGCCGAGATCATGCGGTTGACCAGGTTGATGCCGTCCAGGTCGAGGTTGGCGTACGGCTCGTCCAGCAGCCACAGCGGTGTCGGCGACAGCCACAGCCGGGCCAGCGCCAGGCGCTTCTTCTGCCCGGCCGAGAGCTGGCGCACCGGCGTGTCCTCGTAGCCGGCGAGCCCGGCGATCGCCAGCGCGCTGCCGGGCATCTGCTTGGTGCGACGGCCGTGCAGGCCGCACAGGAAGTGCAGGTTCTCCAGCGTGGTCAGGTCGGCCTTGAGGCCGGGCAGGTGGCCGAGATAGGCGATGAAACGGCTGCGATCGCCGCGCTTGGCCGGCCTGCCGTCGATCTCGATCCGGCCCGACTCCAGGTGCAGCAGCCCGGCCAGCAGGCGCAGCAGCGTGGTCTTGCCGGCGCCATTGTCGCCCTGGACCAGCAATGCCTCGCCGGCATCGACATGGAAATCGATCGGGCCGAACACCGGCTCCTCGTTGCGAGCGAAGGCCAGCGCATGCGCGGCAAGCAGGGGCGGCGCGGAGTACAGCGGATCGGTCATCGGTGAGTGGCGCCGGGCAGGGCGGAAGGCGGGCGGCATTGTAGCCGGGGATTCCTTCTCCCTGCGGGAGAAGGTGGCGCGTCCCCTCACCCCGACCCTCGCTTCGCGCCCCGGCCCAAGCCAGCGGCGTGGGCACTCAAAGGCACGCACGCCAGTGGCGTGCAAGCCATGCCTCCTCGCCCCACCGGGAGAGGGGCTAAACTCGCGATCCCACGTCTCCTGGATCGCGCGATGCCCCTGACGACCAAGCTGCCCAAGGTGGGCACCACCATCTTCACCGTGATGTCGCAACTGGCGGCCGAGCACGGCGCGGTCAATCTCGGCCAGGGCTTTCCCGATTTCGCGGTGCCGCAGCGGCTGGTCGACGAACTGGACGCGGCGATGCGCGCCGGCCACAACCAGTACCCGCCGATGACCGGCGTGGCGCCGCTGCGCCAGGCGATCGCCGGCAAGGCCTTGCGCTGCTACGGCGCGCAGGTGGACGCCGATGCCGAGATCACCGTGACCAGCGGCGCCACCGAGGCGATCTTCAACGCCATCCACGCGGTGGTGCGCCCGGGCGAGGAAGTGATCGTGCTCGACCCGGCCTACGACTGCTACGAGCCGGCGATCGACCTGGCCGGCGCGCGCGCCGTGCACGTGCCGCTGGATCCGCGCACCTTCGCGCCGGACTGGGCCAGGGTCCAGGCCGCGATCACGCCGAAGACCCGGCTGCTGATGATCAACAGCCCGCACAATCCGTCCGGCGCGATGTTCTCCGCCGACGACATGCGCACGCTGGCCGACCTGCTGCGCGGCACCGACATCTTCCTGGTTTCCGACGAGGTCTACGAACACATCGTGTTCGACGGCCGCCGCCACGAGTCGGTACTGCGCTGGCCGGAGCTGCGCGAGCGCGCCTTCGTCGTTTCCAGCTTCGGCAAGACCTACCACTGCACCGGCTGGAAGATCGGCTACGCGATCGCCCCGCCGGCGCTGACCGCCGAATTCCGCAAGGTCCACCAGTACAACACCTTCGCGACCTTCGCCCCGGCCCAGCATGCGTTCGCCGCGATGATCCGCGACGAGCCGGAGCACGACGAACGGCTGGGGGCGTTCTACCAGGCCAAGCGCGACCGTTTCCGCGAGCAACTGCTGGGGACCCGGCTCAAGCCGTTGCCGGTGCCGGGCGGTTACTTCCAATTGGTCGACTACTCTGCGGTCAGCGACCTGCCGGACACCGAGTTCGCGAAGTGGCTGACGATCGAGAAGGGCGTCGCCGCGATTCCGTTGTCGCCGTTCTACGAGGCGCCGCCGCAGGGCCAGCGCCTGGCGCGGCTGTGCTTCGCCAAGAACGAGGCGACGCTGGATGCGGCGATCGAGCGGTTGAAGAAGCTGTGATGGGTGATTCGTGATTGGTGATTCGAAAGAGCAGAATCACCATCAGCCATCGCGCTTCCGCTTTTCCGAATCACGAATCACGAATCACGAATCACGGCTCCCATGAACGACTTGCGCATTTCCCTCGTCCAGGGCGACACCCGCTGGCACGATCCGGCCGGCAACCGCGAGCACTACGCCGCGCTGCTGGCGCCGCTGGCGGGCACGACCGACCTGGTGATCCTGCCGGAAACCTTCACCAGCGGTTTTTCCAACGATGCCATCGAGCGGGCCGAGGGCATGGACGGGCCGACCGTGGCCTGGATCCTGGAGCAGGCCGCGCGCCTGGACGCGGCGGTCACCGGCAGCGTGCAGCTGCGCACGCCCGCGGGCGTGTTCAACCGGCTGCTGTTCGCCACGCCGGACGGGACGCTGGCCCACTACGACAAGCGCCACCTGTTCCGCTACGCCAACGAGCACCAGCGCTATGCCGCCGGTCGCGACCGGCTGACCGTGGAATGGAAGGGCTGGCGGATCAATCCGCAGGTCTGCTACGACCTGCGCTTCCCGGTGTTCTGCCGCAACCGCTTCGATGTGGAGCGGCCGGGGCAGCTCGACTTCGACCTGCAGGTCTTCGTCGCCAACTGGCCTTCGGCGCGGGCCTATGCCTGGAAGACCTTGCTGCGCGCGCGGGCGATCGAGAACCTGTGCTACGTCGCCGCGGTCAACCGGGTCGGCATCGACGGCAACCAGTTGCACTACGCCGGCGACAGCGCGGTGATCGACTTCCTCGGCCAGCCGCAGCTGGAAATCCGCGAACGCGAGCAGGTGGCGACCACCACGATCTCCGCCGCGGCGCTGGCCCAGCACCGCGAGCGCTTCCCGGCCATGCTGGACGCGGACGCGTTCGAGCTGGGCTCCGCCAACGCCGATCGCTGAACGGAACCACGCCGTCCGGCCCCGCGTTGTCGCGGCCCGGAGGGCGGCACTGCTAACCTCGCCGCCGTGTTCACACCAGGACGTTTCCCGTGACCAAGACCCTGAGCCTGATCGCGCTGCTGGCCGCGGCCTCGTTGGCCCCGCAGGCGCGCGCCGCGGGCAACATCGACTGCGAGCTGCGCTTCAACCTGTCCGGCTGGTCGATCTTCTACAAGACCGCCAACGGCACCGGCACCATCACCTGCGACAACGGCGCCAGCATCCCGGTGAAGATCGTCGCCAAGGGCGGCGGGCTGACCGTCGGCAAGTCCAAGATCGTCAACGGCAAGGGCAAGTTCACCGGCGCCTACAGCCTCAACGACCTGATCGGCACCTACGGCGGCGCCGAAGTGCACGCCGGCGCGGTCAAGTCGAGCAATGCGCAGGTGGTGACCAAGGGCGACATCTCGCTGGCCCTGGCCGGTACCGGCGAAGGCTGGGACCTGGGCGTCGGCTTCGGCAAGTTCGTGATCTCGCGCCGCTGAGCCGGGCCGGGCGGCTTCCGCCCGCGTCGCTCCCCAAAGGAAAAACGCCCCCGGAGGGGCGTTTTTTCGTGGCCTGGATCCGGCCTCCGGCTCAACCGCCGCGTGGACCGCGGCGCGGACCGGTGTTGCCGCCGGGACCGCGGCCGCCCGGGCGGTTGCCGCGCGGGCCACCCGGGCCGCGATTGCCGCCACCGGGACGCCCGCCGCCCGGACGGGCGGCGCCGTACGGGCTCAGGCCCGGCGTGGCGTGGTCGGACGGGAAGCTCGGCGCGTTGCCCGGATGCCCGTACGGGTGCTTGCGCTGGCCCTGGCCGGTGCCTGCGCCTGCGCCGCCGCGGGCCTGGCCCGGGCGCCCGGCGCCGGGGCCTTTCGGCTTGCCGTAGGGACGGCCCTGGCCGCCCGGGCCGGCATTGCGATGCCCGCTCGGGCCGGTGCTGACGCCTTCCGGCACGTACCAGCTGCGGAACGCGGCCGGATTGCCCTCGGGCAGGCTGCGGTCGCCCTTGGGCTTGCGCTGCTTGAACGGCTTCTGCGACTGCTTGGCCGCGGCCTCGCCGGTGACGGTCAGGCCGCCCTTGAAGCCGCCCTTGCCGCGACCACGGCCGCGATCCTCGCGCACGTTGTCGAAGCGGCGCAGTTCGCGGCCTTCGTCGGCGGTGTTGTGGCCGTTGACGTAGGCGCCGGCGCTGCGGCCGCCGGCGACGTGCACGGTGGCCTTGGCGGCGCGGCGCTGGCCGATCACCGGCTGCAGGGTCAGCGCCGACGGCGCGCCTTCCTCCAGCTTCAGTTCGGCGCGCAGCGCCTCGACCTGCGCGCTCGGCAGTTCCACGGAGTGGCCGCGCAGCAGCTCGCGCGGCAGCGCGATCTTGCCGTAGCGGGTGCGCTTGAGCCGGCTGACCTGGCAACCCTGCGACTCCCACAACCGGCGCACCTCGCGGTTGCGGCCTTCCTTGACCACCACGCGGAACCAGTCGTGCGAGTCGGTGCCGCCGATGCGCTCGATCTCGTCGAACTTGGCCGGGCCGTCTTCCAGCGCCACGCCGCGCGCGAGGCGGTCGACGATGTTGTCCGGCACCTTGTCCTGGCCTTCCGGCGCACGCACGCGCACCACGTACTCGCGCTCGACCTCGAAGGAGGGATGCATCATCGCGTTGGCAAGCTCGCCGTCGGTGGTGAGCAGCAGCAGGCCGGTGGTGTTGATGTCGAGGCGGCCGATCGCGATCCAGCGCGCGCCCTTGAGCGCCGGCAGCGCCTCGAAGATGGTCGGGCGGCCTTCCGGGTCCTCGCGCGTGGTCACTTCGCCTTCGGGCTTGTTGTAGATCAGCACGCGCGCCGGCTCGGTCAGGGCGCTGGCGACGAAGCTGCGGCCGTCCAGTTCGATCCTGTCGCCGCTCTTGACCGACATGCCGGTCTGCGCGACCTCGCCGTTGACCTTGACCAGGCCGTCGGCGATGCGCTGCTCGAGCGCGCGGCGCGAGCCCAGCCCGGCCTGGGCGAGCACCTTGTGCAGGCGCTCTTCGAGCTTGGAATGTTCGGGGGCGCTGTCGCGCTTGAGCGAGAGTTTGTTCAACGACAGCTTGCGGGTGGTGTCACTCATTGTTCTGGCTCCGGCCGGCGTTTTCCTCGTCGGCCTCTGGTTCTGGATCGGCTTCGTCAACAGCCACGGTCGTCGTCGCGACGGCGTTGTCTTCGTCTTCGTTCACGTCTGCCGCGCGCTCGCCCGGCGCGGCTTCGGGTTCGCCCTGGCGGGCGTCGTGTTCTTGGTCTTGCGATGCGTCTTGTTGCGATGCGTCCTGCGGGCCCGGGGCGTCGTCGCCGCCGACGTCGTCGTTGGCGCTCGCATCCCCGGGCGGCGAGGCGCTCGCGGCGAGCGGCGCGGCCGGCTGGCCTTCGGCGTCGAGCGGCAGTTCCGGGTCCAGCTCGCCGATGTCCTTCAGTTCCGACAATGGCGGCAGCTGGTCCAGGCTCTTGAGCCCGAAGTAGTCCAGGAACGCCTTGGTGGTGCCGAACAGCGCCGGCTTGCCGGGCACGTCGCGGTGGCCGACCACGCGGATCCACTCGCGTTCCTCCAGCGCCTGGATGATGTTGCTGCTCACCGTCACGCCGCGCACCTGCTCGATCTCGCCGCGGGTGATCGGCTGGCGGTAGGCGATCAGCGCCAGCGTTTCCAGCGTAGCGCGGGTGTAGCGGGTCTTGCGCTCGGTCCACAGCCGCGAGACCCAGGCGTGCACGTCGGACTTGACCTGGAAGCGGAAGCCGGAGGCGACCTCGACCAGTTCCACGCCGCGCTCGGCGCAGCCTTCGCGCAGCAGCTCCAGCGCGCGCGCCACGCTGCCGGGGGGCGCGGGCTCGTCCTCGGGGAACAGCTCGTTCAACTGGGCCAGGGTCAGCGGCTGGTGGCTGGCCAGCAGCGCGGCCTCGACGATACGGGTGATCAGCTGTTGGTCCATGGTTGCTCAGGTCGACACGGCGGGTTCGTCGCTGTCGTCGAACTCGCTCGAGAACTGCAAGGGCTCGTTGGTGTTGTTCAACGCCAGCGACTTGACGTAGATCGGGGCCAGCGGCGCTTCCTGGACGATGTCCAGCAACTGCTCCTTGGCCAGCTCCAGCAGCGCCAGGAAAGTGACCAGCACGCCGAGCTTGCCTTCCTCGGCGGTGAACAGCGTCTCGAACCGGTAAAACTTGCCGTCGCCCAGCCGGCTCAGCACGTCGCCCATGCGCTGGCGCACGCTCAGCGCCTCGCGCTTGATGGCATGGCCCGAGAACAGCTCGGCGCGCTTGAGCACGTCGTACAGCGCCAGCAGCATCTCCTTGAGCTCGACCGGCGGCGGCAGCTTGATCGCGGCACGGTCCGGCACGTGGGCATGCGCCGGGGTGGTGTCGCGGTCCTGGCGGGGCAGGGCGTCGATGTCCTCGGCGGCCTGCTTGAAGCGTTCGTACTCCTGCAACCGGCGCACCAGCTCGGCACGCGGGTCCTCTTCCTCGCCCTCGGCGCTGGGCGGCCGCGGCAGCAGCATCCGCGACTTGATCTCGGCCAGGATCGCGGCCATCACCAGGTACTCGGCCGCCAGTTCGAAGCGCAGCTCCTGCATCACGTTGATGTAGTCCACGTACTGCCGGGTGATCTCGGCGACGGGGATGTCGAGGATGTCGAGGTTCTGGCGGCGGATCAGGTACAGCAGCAGGTCGAGCGGGCCTTCGAAGGCATCGAGGATGACCTCGAGCGCGTCCGGCGGGATGTACAGGTCCTGCGGGATCTGCAGCAACGGCTGCCCATGCACCAGCGCCAGCGGCATTTCCTGCTGCTGCGGCGGGCTCGGCGATGTCGGGGCAGTCGCGTCGGACGCGAGTTCGGAGGTCATCAGCTCGGATCGGTGTTGCGTTGCGCAGCCGCTGCGGACCCGGTCCGGCGCGGCCTTTCGTATCTCGTTGCAATCCCTGTCACGCCGGACAGGCGTGATTCCACACAACAAACCAGCACGACGCGCCCATCGGCACGACGGCATGACAGCTCTGAAGAGGTCGTCTAGCGCGGCGATCCGGTGTCGGGCGAATCGGTCGTCGGGGCGGGCGGGGCCGGGAGCCGACGGGCCGCCTGTATCCAGCCGCGTGCAGTGAAGCCAAGGGTAATGCGTGGCGATGGCCGGTGTCTAGGGGCGCCCTGGACCTCGAACAGGTGGCGTTGGGCCTGGAGACCCGGACCTGGCCTTGTCCGGCCAGGTCCGGGCGATGCCGGGCTTAGAATGTCCGCCGTTCCATGTGCGGAGTACGGGCAAGCTGATGTGGTACGTGATCGAAGGGTATGACGGCGAGCGGGCGCTCGAGGGCCGCAGGACGGCGCGGCCGGCGCATCTGGAGCGCCTGAAGCAGTTGCAGGCGGAAGGCCGGTTGCTGGTGGCCGGGCCCTGTCCGGCGATCGATGCCGAGGATCCGGGCGACGCCGGTTTCAGCGGCAGCGTGGTGATCGCCGAGTTCCCTTCGCTGGAGGCGGCGCGCGCCTGGGCGGACCAGGACCCGTACGTGGCCGCCGGCGTCTACGTGCGCGTCTACGTGCGCCCGTTCCGCAAGGCGCTGCCATGAGCCCGCGCGAAGCGCGCATCCGCGCCGCGCTGGAGGCGGCGTTCGCGCCGGTCGAGCTCGAAGTGGAGGACGACAGCCACCGTCACGCCGGCCATGCCGGCGCGCGCGACGGCCGCGGGCATTTCAACGTGCGCATCCGCAGTGCCGCCTTTGCCGGCATGACGCCGCTGGCGCGGCACCGGGCGGTGTATGCCGCCCTCGGCGAGATGATGCAGACCGACATCCATGCCCTGGCGATCGACGCGGCACCGCCGGCGTGAGGAGGGCGATGTCCCGGGACATCGAGGGGCCAGGAATGCCTGGATTTTTGTTGCGATGCAGCGAATGTGAAGGCCGGGTGACGAACTTCTAAGTAACTGAAATTTAAGATTTCCGCGGGCTGCGTCGGAAAACCGGCGGCCCCGGGTTTCCTAAACGGCTTGAAAACGATTACAGTCCGCCCGGTTTCATGCAGTCTCGGCCGCGGAGGGCGGTACGTTGACCAGAGCTACGATCACCATCAAAGACGTGGCACGCGAGGCCAAGGTCTCGGTCGCCACCGTGTCGCGGGCCTTGAACGGGCATACCAACGTGGCCGAGCCGGTGCGCCAGCACGTCCAGGCGGTGGCCGAGCGACTGCGCTACAGCCCGCACGCGGCCGCACGCAGCCTCAGCAGCCGGCACACCCAGACCATCGGCGTGGTGCTGCCCGACCTGTACGGCGAGTTCTTCTCCGAGCTGGTCCGCGGCATCGACGGGGTGGCGCGGGCGCGCCGCCAGCACCTGCTGGTCTCCAGCTACCACGGCAACCAGGACGAGCAAGGCCAGGCGCTGCGCGCCATGCGCGGGCGCGTGGACGGCTTGCTGGTGCTCTCGCCCTACGCGGAGAACCCGGGCTTCCTGACCGCCAACCTGCCGCCGGCGCTGCCGACCGTGCTGATCAATACCCGCCTGCCGGACGAGCAGTACCCGGTGCTGAGCATCGACGACCATGCCGGCGCCGTGGCGATGACCGAGCACCTGCTCGCGGCCGGCCACCGGCGCATCGCCTTCATCGCCGGCCCGGAATCCAACTTCGACGCGCGCGAGC
Source organism: Xanthomonas boreopolis (assembly GCA_014654535.1). GTDB lineage: Bacteria > Pseudomonadota > Gammaproteobacteria > Xanthomonadales > Xanthomonadaceae > Pseudomonas_S > Pseudomonas_S boreopolis. The sequence goes on along the minus strand of BNBA01000018.1, from coordinate 27,746 downwards.
GCCTGCGCGGCTTCCGCGACGCGATCGCCGCGCACGATGGCGAAGCATCGGGCATCGAGCTGCCGGGCGATTTCGACGAGGCGTCCGGCTACCGCGCCGGGCAGGCCTTGCTCGCGAGCGGTCCGCTGCCCGACGCGGTGTTCGCCGCCAACGACATGATGGCGCTGGGGTGCCTGTACGCGCTGACCCATGCCGGCGTGCGCGTGCCGGCCGACGTCGCCCTGGCCGGTTTCGACGACATCCCGCTGGCCCGCTTCGTTCATCCGCCCTTGACCACGATGCAGGTCAGCATCGCGGAACTGGGGGGGCAGGCGATGACCCGCCTGCTCGCCCTGATCGACCACCCAGGCGCGGTCGACAGACAGCGCCAAACCCTCGTTCCCGCGCTGATCGTGAGGGAATCCTGCGCATCGAGGTGACGTTTGCCGCGCCGGCGCCGGGTTTCCGCGTCGCAGGCGCTTTTTTCAGGCGGCCTTGCCGCCTTTGCCGGTAGTTGGGGAACCGTATCCACGCCGTAACCAGGAATCGAACCCCGGGAGGGTCAGAAATGGCAGATCAACGAAATACCGAAGCAGGACGACCATCACGCAGGCTGCTTGCCTGCGCATTGGCCAGTTGCCTGGCGCTGGCAGCCGCGCCGGCTTTCGCGCAGAGCACCGCGGCGACCATCCGCGGCCAGGTCACGGCCGATTCGGCCGCCGCCATGGACGCCAGGGTGACCGCCACCAACGTGGCCACCGGCCTCAGCCGCACCGTCCAGGTCGGCGCCGGCGGCGGCTATGCGGTGGCGGGCCTGCCGCCGGGCACCTACCGCGTCGAAGTGCAGTCCGCGGGCGGCAGCAACAGCCAGACCATCACCGTGCAGGTCGGCCAGACCGCGACGTTGAACCTGGGCGTGGGCGGCGTGGCCGCCAATGCCGGCGGCGGAGCGGCCACCACGCTCGATACGGTGCAGGTCACCGCGCCGTTGGCGGTGGAGACCAAGACCTCCGAGGTGGCCACCTACGTCACCACGCGCCAGATCGAGGCGCTGCCGCAGACCTCGCGCAACTTCCTGGCGTTCGCCGACACCGTGCCGGGCATGCGCTTCGAGACCAGCCCGAGCGACGGATCCACCCGGCTGCAGTCCGGCGCGCAGAGCGCGAACAACATCAACGTGTTCATCGACGGCGTGGGCCAGAAGAACTACGTGCTGGCCGGCGGCATCACCGGGCAGGATTCCAGCCGCGGCAACCCGTTCCCGCAGCTGGCGATCGGCGAGTACAAGGTCATCACCTCCAACTACAAGGCCGAGTACGACCAGCTGAGCAGCGCGGCGGTGTCGGCGGTGACCAAGTCGGGCACCAACGAATTCAAGGGCAGTTTCTTCTGGGACTACGCCAACACCGACATGCGGGCGACCCGGGAGACCGAGAAGGAGCAGGGCGGCAAGGACCGCTCCAAGGACGAGCAGTACGGCTTCGCGTTCGGCGGCCCGATCGTCAAGGACGTGGCGCACTTCTTCGTGACCTACGAGGGCAAGGACTACACCGCGCCCAAGGACGTCGTTCCCGGCCAGGGCTACAGCGTGTCCGACCTGCCGTCGTTCCTGCAGTCCTCGGTCCGCAACAGCTCGGTGCCGTTCCACGAGGACCTGTACTTCGGCAAGATCGACTGGTCGATCGGCGAGAACAACCTGCTGGAGCTCACCGCCAAGCGCCGCGAGGAGACCGACCTCAGCAATGTCGGCGACCAGAACACCGAGTCGTACGCGACCGACAACAAGGTGGACGAGACGCGCATCGACCTGCGCTGGCAGTTGACCGCCGGCGACTGGCTCAACGACGCCCACCTGACCTACGAGAAGGCCTTCTGGTCGATGGAGCCGAAGAACTTCGGCGCCGGCTACGTGCTGACCGACGGCGAGGGCAACACCGGCAACGTGATCCTGGCGACCGGCGCCGGCTCGGGCGGCTACCAGCGCAAGGGCCAGCAGGGCCATTCGTTCCAGGACGACCTGACCTTCACCGGCTGGGAAGGGCACACGCTGAAGATGGGCGTGAAGTACAAGCAGGTGGACCTGAAGACGCTCGAGCAGCAGCCCTACAACCCGCAGTTCTACTACGACATCGGCGACAGCACGTCGGTCCCGTACTACGTCAGCTTTTCCTCCGGCATCACCGGTACCAGCCAGGGCCAGCTGAGTTCCAAGAACAAGCAGTTCGGCATCTACTTCCAGGACGACTGGGAAGTGACCGACCGGCTGACGCTCAACCTGGGCGTGCGCTGGGACTACGAGAAGACGCCGAGCTATCTCGACCACGTGACCGATCCGGACGTGGTCGCGGCGATCTACGGCCAGGACCCGAACGCCCCGGCCGGACAGACCTACGCGCAGACGCTGGCGCTGGGCGGGATCGATATTTCCAACTACATCAGCGACGGCAGCAGCCGGCATGCGTTCAAGGATGCCTGGCAGCCGCGCCTCGGCTTCTCCTACGACCTGTCGGGCGACGAGAAGCACGTGCTGTTCGGCGGCGCGGGACGCGCCTACGACCGCGACCTGTTCGACTACCTGGCGCTGGAGCAGACCAAGGCCACCTACGGCAGCTACGGCTTCAGCATCGACACGGCCGGGCACCCGTGCACCGTGGGCAGCGGCACCTGCCTGGCCTGGGACGAGTCGCTGCTGCAGCAGTCCACGCTCGATGCGCTGGTGGCGGGCAACTCGGCCGTCGGGCGCGAGGTCGACCTGCTGTCCAACAACCTCAAGGTGCCGTATTCGGACCAGTTCAGCATCGGCATCCGCGACACGTTCCGGATGTTCGGCTACGACTGGAACAGTTCGGTGACGCTGCAGCGCATCGTGTCCAAGGACGGCTTCGTGTTCCTGCTGGGCAACCGCCTGCCGGACGGCAGCTTCTTCGAGCCGGGCACCATCTCCGGGCCGCCGTGGAACAACGGCGTGCCGGGATACGGCTCGCTGATCCTGGGCACCAACGGGCTGGAGACGCGCAACAACTCGCTGCTGCTCAGCCTGGAGAAGCCGTACACGAACGAGTCGCCCTGGAGCCTCAACATCGCCTACACCTACAGCAACGCCAAGGAGAACCGCCAGTTCGGCGAGCACTACGCGCTGGACTACCCGACGCTCTCGGACTACGGCTGGTTCACCTCGAGCGGCGTGGCGCGCCACCGCCTGGTGGTGAGCGGCGTCGCCGACGGGCCGTGGGGCACCACGTTCTCCGGCAAGCTGACCCTGTCCACGCCGGAGTACTACTACACCGACTATTGCCCGGTCGGCGTGGACGGCCAGTGCCGCATCCGCCAGTTCCATCCGGACACGACGCTGGGCTTCAAGCAGCTCGACCTGGCGGCGCAGAAGGTGTGGGACACCGACTCGAACATCAAGCTGCGGGCGCGGCTGGACGTGCTGAACGTCTTCAACTGGAAGAACTTCGACTCCTACAGCGTCGATTGGGACAACGGCACGGCCACCGGCTTCGACCAGTACGTGACCCGGACCGCCAAGCTTTCGTTCGGACTGGATTGGTAGTGCCGCGGCCGCGGTTGCGCTCCCGGGAGGACGCAACCGCGGCCGAGGATGTATCTTCTCGAAGGTTTTTGAAATCGATTACATGAGCGGGGTTTGATGAACAGGGGACTATTCTCGAAGTGGCTGGCGGTACCTTTGGTGGCGTGCCTGGGATTGGCGGCATGCCAACGCGAAGAATCGCAGCCGGCCAAGCCGCAACCTGCCAGGCCCCCCGTCATCCTGATCGAGGCCAACGTGCCGCCGCGCCCGCTCAAGCCCGAGTTGCCGCCGCTGTTCAGCGACATAGAACGGCGTACCTTCCAGTTCTTCTGGGACACCACCAACCAGGAGAACGGCCTGACGCCGGACCGCTACCCGTCGCGCCCGTTCGCCAGCATCGCCTCGGTGGGCTTCGCCCTGACCGCCTATCCGATCGGCATCGAGAACGGCTGGATCAGCCGCAACCAGGCGATCGACCGCACGCTGACCACGCTGAAGTTCTTCCGCGACGCGCCGATGGGGCCGCAGCGGGCGGGACGGGCCGGCTACAAGGGGTTCTACTACCACTTCCTCGACATGCAGCAGGGCCAGCGCTACAACAGCTGGGTCGAACTGAGCAGCGTGGACACCGCGCTGCTGATGATGGGCGTGCTGTTCGCGCAGTCGTACTACGACGGCGACGATCCGCGCGAGAAGGAGATCCGCGAGATCGCCGACGCGCTGTACAAGCGCGTGGACTGGGCCTGGATGCAGAAGCGCGCGCCGCTGGTGTCGATGGGCTGGTTCCCGGAAAGCGGCTTCATCAACCACGACTGGATGGGCTACAACGAGGCGATGATGCTGTACGTGCTGGCGCTGGGCTCGCCCACCCACGCGGTCGCCCCGGAAGCGTGGGAAGTGTGGACCCGCACGTACAACAACGACTGGGGCGTCTACCAGGGACAGGAGTACCTGTCGTTCGGCCCGCTGTTCGGCCACCAGTACAGCCATGTCTGGATCGACTTCCGCGACATCCAGGACCAGTACATGCGCGAGCGCGGCATCGACTACTACCTCAACAGCCGCCGCGCCACGCTGGCGCAGCGCGACTACGCCATCGAGAACCCGATGAAGTGGAAGGGCTACGGCGAGAACGTCTGGGGCCTGACCGCCAGCGACGGTCCGCAGAACACCAGCCAGGAATACCGCGGCGAGCAGCGCCAGTTCCGCCACTACTCCTCGCGCGGCGCCGGCCTGCGCGAGAACTTCGACGACGGCACGATAGCGCCGACCGCGGCGATCTCCTCGCTGCCGTTCGCGCCGGAGGTGGTGATCCCGGCCACGGTGGAGATGCACAAGCGCTACGGCGACTTCCTGTATTCCAGCTACGGCTTCCTGGACGCCTTCAACCCCAGCTTCAACTACGACATCCCGCTCAAGACCGGGCGGCTGATCCCGGACCGCGGCTGGGTGGCCAGCGACTACATCGCGATCGACCAGGGGCCGATCCTGGCCGGCATCGCCAATTACCGCGACGAGTTCGTCTGGACGGTGATGAAGAAGAACAAGTACATCCGCCGCGGCCTGGAACGCGCCGGCTTCACCGGCGGCTGGCTGACGCCGGAAGGCGAGTCGCAGCCGGCGCCGCAGAAGGACGAGGAGGCGGCCAAGGCACGCGCGCTGGGCATCGCCGAGTCGCGCGCGGCCGCGGCCGAGGCACAGGAGAACCCGGCCCAGCGCCAGCAGAAGCCCGAGTGACGCGTGGCCAGCATCCGTAACCTGATCGCCGCCGCGCTGCTGCTCGCCGCCACCGCCTGCAGCGGGCCGCCGCAGGGCGAGACCATCCGCTTCTGGGCGATGGGCCGCGAGGCCGAGGTCGTCAGCGGCCTGATCGACGATTTCGAGAAGGAGAACCCGGGCATCCACGTGGATGTGCAGGCGATCCCGATGACGGCCGCGCACGAGAAGCTGCTCACCGCCTTCGCCGCGGACGGCCTGCCGGACGTGTGCCAGCTCGGCAATACCTGGATCCCCGAGTTCGCGCTGCTGGACACGCTCGAACCCCTGCAGCCGTACATCGACCGGTCCAAGGTGGTCGACCCGAAGGACTACTTCCCGGGCATCTGGGATACCAACCTCATCGACGGGCAGGTGGTCGGCGTGCCCTGGTACGTGGACACGCGCCTGCTGTTCTATCGCAAGGACATGCTGCGCGAGGCCGGGGTGACCAGGCTGCCGGTGACCTGGGCCGAGTGGAACGACGCGATGGCCGCGGTGAAGAAGCACGTCGGTCCCGACCGCTACGCGATCCTGCTGCCGCTCAACGAGTTCGAGCAGCAGCTCTCGCTCGGCCTGCAGTTCGACGATCCGCTGCTGCGCGACCACGACAACTACGGCAACTTCCGCGGCCCCGGCTTCCGCAAGGCGCTGGCGTTCTACGCCAACATCTTCGAGCAGGGCTGGGCGCCGAAGATGTCGGAGACCCAGATCTCCAACGTCTGGGACGAATTCTTCGACGGCTTCTACGCCTTCTATCTGTCGGGCCCGTGGAACATCCGCGAGTTCGGCCTGCGCGAGCCGCCGGCGTTGAAGGGGCAGTGGGGCACGATGCCGCTGCCGGGCCCCAGCGGGCCGGGCGCGGGCATCGCCGGCGGCGCCAGCCTGGTGATCTTCCGTTCCTCCGAGCACAAGCAGGCGGCCTGGAAGCTGGTCGAGTTCCTGTCGCGGCCGCAGGTGCAGGCGCGCTTCCACGCGCTGATCGGCGACCTGCCGCCGCGCCGCAGCACCTGGGACGCTCCCTCGCTGGCCAGCGACGAACTGGCCAAGGCGTTCCGCGAGCAGCTGGAACGGGCCAAGCCGACGCCCAAGGTGCTGGAATGGGAGCGGATCGTGCAGGAGATGCGGCTGGTGACCGAGCGGGTGGTGCGCGGCGGCGAGCCGCAGGACAAGGCCGTGGAAGAACTGGACAGGCGCGTGGACGAGATCCTGGCCAAGCGGCGCTGGATCTATGCGCAGGAACATCCGTCGCCGGCCACCGGGGAGGCACGGCCATGAGGCGCAGCTCGCTGGCCGGCTGGGTCTTCGCCGGCCCGGCCCTGATCGTGATCGGCGTGTTCTTCGGCCTGCCGGTGCTGTCGGCGCTGGCGCTGAGCGTCACCGACTTCGACCTCTACGCGCTCGCCGACGCCAGCCACCTGCGCTTCATCGGGCTGGGCAACTACATCGACCTGCTGCAGACGCCGATGTTCTGGAAGTCGTTGTGGAACACCACGTACTTCGTGGTCGTCGGCGTGCCGCTGTCGATCGCGGTGTCGCTGGGCGCGGCACTGCTGCTCAACGCGCCGGCGGCCCGCTTCAGGGCGCTGTTCCGCACCGCGCTGTTCGCGCCGGTAGTGACCACGCTGGTGGCGGTGGCGGTGATCTGGCGCTACCTGTTCCACACCAGCTACGGCCTGGTGAACTGGGCGCTCGGCCACCTGGGCATCCCGCCGGTCGATTGGCTCGGCGACCCGGCCTGGGCGATGCCGACCATCATGCTGTTCGCGGTGTGGAAGAACTTCGGCTACAACATGGTGATCTTCCTGGCCGGCCTGCAGGCGATCCCGCACGACCTGTACGAGGCCGCGCGCATCGACGGCGCCAACAAGCGGCAGCAATTCCTGCACATCACCCTGCCGCAGCTGGGCCCGGTGCTGCTGGTGGTCAGCGTGATCACCGTCTCCGGCTATTTCCAGCTGTTCGCCGAACCGTACGTGATGACCCGCGGCGACCCGCTGCAGAGCACGGTCAGCGTGCTGTACTTCATGTTCGAGGAAGGCTTCAAGTGGTGGAACCTCGGCCGCGCGTCGGCGGTCGCGTTCCTGCTGTTCCTCATCATCCTGGCGGTGACGACGGTGATGCTGCGGCTCGGCCGCAAAAAGGAGTTCCTGTGAGTCCCTCGCAAAAGCGGCGCACATCCATGTGCGCGGGTCCTTTTTCATGAGCCGGGAAGTGGGCCAATCGCGCTGGAACGGCGTGCTCGTGAACGGGGGGCTGGCGCTGATCGCGCTGGTCAGCCTGGCGCCGTTGCTCTGGATGGTGTCGGTGTCGTTCATGCCGCGCGGCGAGGCCAGCCATTTCCCGCCGCCGCTGCTGCCTTCGCACGCCACGCTGGACAGCTACCGCGAGCTGCTGGCGCGCACAGGCATGGCGCGCAACTTCGCCAACAGCCTGCTGGTGTCGCTGTCGATCACGCTCGGCTCGCTGCTGGTCAACACCATGGCCGGCTACGCCTTCGCCAAGCTGCGCTTCGCCGGGCGCGAGCGGATCTTCCAGGTCCTGCTGGCGGCGCTGGTGATCCCCGCGCAGGTGGCGATGCTGCCGCTGTTCCTGCTGATGAAGCAGTTGCACCTGGTCAACAGCTTCGGCGGGGTGGTCGTGCCGGCGCTGGCGACGGTGTTCGGCATCTTCCTGGTCCGCCAGTACGCGCGCGGCATCCCTGACGAACTGCTGGAGGCGGCGCGCATCGACGGCGCGAGCGAGCTGCGGATCTTCTTCCAGATCGTGCTGCCGATGCTCAAGCCGGTCCTGGTGACCTTGACCATCTTCACCTTCATGGCCGCCTGGAACGACTTCATGTGGCCGCTGATCGTGCTGACCGACCAGGAGCACTACACCTTGCCGGTGGCGCTGGCGGCGCTGTCGCGCGAGCACATCATGGACGTGGAACTGATGATGGCCGGGGCGGTGGTGACGGTGATTCCGGTACTGTTGCTGTTCCTGGCGCTGCAGCGCTATTACATCCAGGGCCTGCTGCTCGGGAGCGTGAAGGGGTGAGAATGGCGCGGTTGGGGGGCAGGGATGGCATGGACCTGGAGCGAAACGCGATGAGACGGTGGCGATGAGATTGCGATCCTGGAAATGGCCGGTCGCCGGCCTGGTGATGGCCTGCACGGTTTCGCAAGCGTCCGCGACGGAGGCCCGCGTGCTGGATGGATTCGACGACATATCCGCCTGGAAGCTGGTGGTCTCCAACCAGGTCAGCGGCTCGCTGCGTCCGGTGGCTTCCCCCGGCGGCGGCAAGGCGCTGTGCCTGGACTACAACTTCAACGGCGTGTCCGGCTACGTCGGCATCCGCCGCGAGCTGCCGGTCCAGTACCCGCAGAACTACGAGCTCTCGTTCAACATCCGCGGCGACTCGCCCGCCAACGACCTGCAGTTCAAGCTGATCGACGCCAGCGGCGACAACGTGTGGTGGGTCAACCGGCCGGGATTCGCGTTCCCCAGGAACTGGACCAAGGTGGCCTATCTCAAGCGGCACGTCGAGAAGGCCTGGGGCCCAAGCCCGGACAAGGAGCTGCGCAGCAGCGCGGCGGTCGAGTTCACGATCTACAACAAGGTCGGCGGCAAGGGCACCGTATGCTTCGACCGCCTGGCGATGGCCGAGCTGCCGCCGCCCGACGAATCGCCGTATGCGGCCCATGTCATCGCCGACACCGCACCGGCGCTGGAGCAGCGCATGGCCGACGGCAAGCCGGACACGTTCTGGCTCAGCGGCAACGTCAAGCAACAGACCGTGACGCTGGACCTCGGCAAGGTGCGCGAGTTCGGCGGCGCCATCGTCAACTGGGTGCCGGGCCTGCAGGCCTCGGTCTACGAGGTGCGCTCCTCGGTGGACGGGCGCGAGTGGAAGCTGTTGCGCGATGTGGTCGCCGGCGGCGGCGACACCAGTTGGCTGGCGCTGCCCGAGAGCCAGGCGCGCTACCTGCGCTTCGACCTGAAGGACGGCCCGAACTTCCGCTACGGCATCAAGGAGATCAAGGTGCAGCCGCTGGCGTTCGCGGCCACGCCGAACGACTTCGTCAAGTCGCTGGCGGCGCAACTGCCGCGCGGCAGTTTCCCGCGGGGCTTCTCCGGCGAGCAGCCGTACTGGACCATCCTCGGCCTGGACGGCGGCACCGAGCAGGGCTTGATCGGCGAGGACGGCGCGGTCGAGGTGGCCAAGGCCGGCTTCAGCATCGAGCCTTTCCTGCTGGTCGGAGGCAAGCGCCTGGCATGGTCCGACGTCGGCAGCCGGCAGAGCCTGCAGGGCGGCTACCTGCCGATCCCGAGCGTGGACTGGCACCACGAGCAGGCCGACCTGCGGGTCACCTCGTTCGTGCAGGGCACGCCGGACAACGCGCAGCTGGTGGCGCGCTACCGCCTGAGCAACCCGGACAAGGTGCCGCACGACGTCACCCTGGCGCTGGCGATCCGGCCGTTCCAGGTCAATCCGCCGTCGCAGTTCCTCAATACCCAGGGCGGCGTCAGCCCGATCCAGCAGCTGGCGTTCAACGGACCGATCGCCAGCATCAACGGCAAGCCGCGCGTGTTCGCCGCGCAGGCGCCGGATGCCGCTTTCGCGACCGCCTTCGACAGCGGCATGGACGTGGCGCACCTGCTCGACAAGCAGGTGCCGGCGACGGCGCAGGTCAAGGACGCCACCGGCCTGGCCTCCGGCGCGATGCTGTACCGCTGGACGCTGCAACCGGGCCAGGCGCGCGAGATCGCGCTGGTCATTCCGCAGACCGGCCCGGCGCAGATGCCGGCCGGTTTCGACGCCGAGAAGGCGCAGCAGCAGGTGGCGCAATCCTGGCGCGACAAGCTCGACCGCGTGCGCATCGAGGTGCCGGCGGAAGGCCAGCCGGTGGTGGACACCCTGCGCACCGCACTGGCGCACATGCTGATCTCGCGGATCGGCCCGCGCCTGCAGCCGGGCACGCGTTCGTACTCGCGCAGTTGGATCCGCGACGGCGCGATGATCTCCGAGGGGCTGCTGCGGCTCGGCCGCGAGGACGTGGTGCGCGAGTACGTGGACTGGTTCGCGCCGTACCAGTTCGAGAACGGCATGGTGCCCTGCTGCGTGGACGACCGCGGCAGCGACCCGGTGCCGGAGAACGACAGCCACGGCGAGCTGATCTTCAACATCGCCGAGTACTACCGCTACACGGGCGACAAGCCGTTCCTGGAACGCATGTGGCCGCACGTCACCGGGGCGTACGGCTACATGGAGCAGCTGCGCCTGAGCGAGCGCACGGAATCCAACTTCATGGTCGACCCGGCCTTCTACGGGATGATGCCGGTGTCGATCAGCCACGAGGGCTATTCGGCCAAGCCGGTGCACTCGTACTGGGACAATTTCTGGGCGCTGCGCGGCTACAAGGACGCGGTGGCGATCGCCGAGGCCCTGGAGCGTCCCGAGGACGCGGCCCGGTTCGCGGCCTCGCGCGACCAGTTCCAGCAGGACCTGGACGCCTCGCTCAAGGCGGCGGTGCGCCAGCACCAGATCGACTACCTGCCGGGCTCGGCCGAACTGGGCGATTTCGATCCCACCTCGACCACCATCGCGCTGGCGCCGGGCGGCGAGCAGGGGCGGTTGCCGCCGGAGCTGCTGGACGGCACCTTCGAGCGCTACTGGAACGAGTTCGTCGCGCGCCGCGACGGCAAGCGCGAATGGAAGGACTACACCCCGTACGAATGGCGCAACGTGTCGGCGTTCGTGCGGCTGGGATGGCGCGACCGCGCCTGGGACGCGCTGTCGTTCTTCTTCAAGGACCGCACCCCGCAGGCGTGGAACCAGTGGGCGGAAGTGGTCTCGCGCACGCCGCGCGCGCCGTTCTTCCTCGGCGACCTGCCGCACGCCTGGGTGGCTTCGGACTTCGTGCGCTCGGTGCTGGACATGTTCGCCTACGAACGCGAGAGCGACGACAGCCTGGTCATCGCCGCCGGCCTGCCGCCGCGCTGGTTCGAGGGGCAGGGCGTGGCGATCTCCGACCTGCGCACGCCGCAGGGGCGGCTGGGCTACTCGATCAAGCGCAGCGACAAGCGGCTGCTGCTGCAGGTGCAGACCGGGCTGGTGCTGCCGGCCGGCGGCGTGGCGTTCCCGTGGCCGTACGCGGGCGAGCCGGGCGAGGCCACGATCAATGGCGAGCAGGCGCAATGGCAGGGCAACGAGCTGCGCATCCGGCAATTGCCGGCGCAGGTGGAGGTCGAGGTGCCGGCGTCGGTGCGCCGGGCCGAGCGCAAGGCCCAATGACGGGTCCCGCGCGGCGCGCGACGCGCGCGATGGCGGCGGTGCTGCTGGCGTTGGCGCCGCTGGCCGCCGCCGCCCGGGACGAGGTGGCGGGCATGTCGCTGGTGACGCTGAACCTGCACCACGACCGTGGCGACTGGCCGGCGCGGCGCGAGTACATCGCCGGCGAACTCGCCGCGCTGCGTCCGGACGTAATCGCCTTGCAGGAAGTGATCGAGCGCGAGGGCAGCGTCGCCAACCAGGCGGCCTGGCTGGCGCAGCGGCTGGGCTACGACTACGAGTTCGCCTCGGTGGACCCGGCCGGCGCGCCCAAGCGCTACGGCAACGCGCTGCTCACCCGCCGGCCGGTCCTGGCCCGGCACCAGCGCCTGCTGCAGCCGCTGGACGACTATCGCGTCGCCGCGCAGGTGCGCATCGACGTGGACGGGCAACCGGTCAGCGTCTACGTCACCCATCTCAACGAGCGCGCCGACGGGCGCGGACGCGCGACCCGTACCCTGCAGGTCGCCGACCTGCTGCGGTTCGTCGCCGACACCGCCGGCGGGGCGCCGGTGGTGATCGCGGGCGACTTCAACAGCGCCGCCGATGCGATCGACCTGGAAGCGCTGCGCAAGGGCTACGGCGACAGCTATGGCAGCGTGCACCGCGATGCCCGGGTGAGCACGCTGAACATGGAAGTCTACGACAGGCCGGCGCGGATCGACCACGTGTTCTTCCAGCAGCAGCGCCTGCTGGCGCGCGAGGCGAAGATCCTGTTCGATCTGCCGGACGCCCACGGGCGCTGGGCGTCGGATCATTACGGCGTATGGACACGGCTGCAGTTCGCGCCATTGCCGGCGCGGTCGATGGTGGATGCATCGTCGACGAAGCCTTGACCTGAAGCCCCTCTCCCGGCGGGGCGAGGAGGCACGGCTTGCGCACCACGGGTGCGCGTGCCTTTGAGCGCCCACGCCGCTGGCGTGGGCCGGGGCGCGAAGCGGGGATTGGGGTGAGGGTACGAAGGCGAAGCCTCCGGCCCCGTGCCCTCATCCGCCCCTTCGGCGCACCTTCTCCCCTCGGGGGAGAAGGGGAATAGCTCACCCCGCGGCACGCACCTGCCGCACGATCGCCGCGGCCTTGGCCGAGGTCTCGCGGATCTTGTCCCACTCGCCGCCGGCGACCCAGTCGTTGGGCACCATCCACGAGCCGCCGATGCACAGCACGTTCGGCTGCGACAGGAACTCGGCCGCGTTGGCCTCGCTGATGCCGCCGGTCGGGCACAGCTTGAGATCGGCGAGCGGTCCGGCCAGGCCCTTGAGCATGGCCAGGCCCCCGACGGCGCTGGCCGGGAACAGCTTGCACACGCGGAAACCGCGCGCCATCAGCGCCAGGAACTCGGTCGGCGTGGCCGCGCCCGGGACCACCGGCAGCGGCGCCTGCGCCAGCGCATCGGCCAGCGCGGGCGGCGTGCCCGGGGTCACCAGGAAGTCGGCGCCTGCATCGATCGACTGCTGCATCTGTTCGGCCGACAGCACGGTACCGGCGCCGACCACCACGTCCGGCAGTTCCTTCTTCAGCACCGCCAGCGCTTCCATCGCGACCGGCGTGCGCAGGGTCAGCTCGATCGCCGGCAAGCCGCCTTCCAGCAGCGCGGCCGACACGCGGCGGGCCTGGTCCAGCGTGTGGACGGTCACCACCGGCAGGATCCCGGCGGCGCGGAGCAGTTGTTCGGCTTTCTGTTGGTGCTGGGCGATGCTCATGGCGTTCTCGGTGTCGTAAAGCAGGAATTGGGGATTCGGGATCGGGGATTCGGGGCGGTGTCCTGGCTCTGCCAATCCCCGATCCCGAATCCCCGATCCCGGCATTTCAAGCGTCCTTGGCTTCGTGCGGGGCTTCCGCCGCGACCGGCGTATGGCCCAGGTCGTATTCGGCGTCGTATTCCCACAGGCTGCCGTCGGCGTTCATCGGTCCGCAGGAGATCGAGATCGCGCCCTGGTCGGCCGGGCCGACCACGCGCCGGTTGATCGCGAACAGGTTGCGGCCCAGGTCGTTGCCGGCCGGCGCGGTGTTCGGCGCGATCTCGCGCGCGGCCCATTCCTCCGGCGATACCTTCACTTCCAGGGTGCCGGCCTCGCCGTCGAGCACGACGATGTCGCCCTCGCGGATCCGGCCGATCGGACCGCCGCGCGAGGCTTCCGGCGTGACGTGGATCGCCGCCGGGAACTTGCCGGAAGCACCGGACAGGCGGCCGTCGGTGACCAGCGCCACGCGCCGGCCCTGGTTCTGCAGCATGCCCAGCAGCGGCGCCAGCGAATGCAGTTCCGGCATGCCGTTGGCGCGCGGCCCCTGGTAGCGCACCACCGCGACGAAATCCTGCGGCAGCAGGCCGGCAGCATGCAGCTTGTTGAGCATCTGCGGCGCATCGACCACCACCGCGGGCGCCTCGATGCGGCGGTACTCGGGCTTCACGGCCGACAGCTTGATCAACGAACGGCCCAGGTTGCCGCGCAGCAGGCGCAGGCCGCCCTGCGCCTCGAACGCATGGGCGACCGGGCGCACCACCGCCTCGTCGGCGCTGGCCTGCGCGCCCGGCACGTAACCGACCTTGCCGCCCTCGTGCAGCCGCGGTTCCTGCGCGTAGGCGCGCATGCCGCCCTCGACCACGGTCGGCAGGTCGTCATGCATCAGCCCGGCGTCCATCAGCTCCCGGAACACGAAGGCGGTGCCGCCGGCGGCGTGGAAGCGGTTCACGTCGGCCTCGCCGTTGGGGTAGACGCGCGCCAGCAGCGGCACGGTCCGCGAGATCAGGTCCATGTCGTCCCAGGTCAGGACGATGCCGGCCGCGCGCGCCACCGCGATCCAGTGGATGGTGTGGTTGGTGGAGCCGCCGGTGGCCATCAGCGCGACGATCGCGTTGACGATGGCGCGCTCGTCGATGAGCCGGCCGAACGGGCGGAAATCCTGGCCCAGCGCGGTGATCGCCAGGGCGCGCTCGGTCGCCGCGCGGGTCAGCGCGTCGCGCAACGGCGTGCCGGGATTGACGAACGAAGCGCCCGGCAATTGCACGCCCATCGCTTCCAGCAGGACCTGGTTGGAGTTGGCGGTGCCGTAGAAGGTGCAGGTGCCCGGCGCGTGGTACGAGGCGGCCTCGGCTTCGAGCAGCTCCTCGCGCGTGGCCTCGCCGGCCGCGTAGCGCTCGCGCACTTCGGCCTTCTTCTTGTTGGGGATGCCCGGGGTCATCGGCCCGGCCGGCAGGAACACCGCCGGCAGGTGGCCGAAGGCGAGGGCGCCGATCAGCAGGCCCGGCACGATCTTGTCGCACACGCCCAGGTAGACGGTGCTGTCGAACATGTCGTGGCTCAGGCCGATCGCGGCGGCCTGGGCGATCACGTCGCGCGAGAACAGCGACATCTCCATGCCGGCGCGGCCCTGGGTGACGCCGTCGCACATCGCCGGCACGCCGCCGGCGACCTGGGCGGTGGCGCCGAGCGCGCGCGCGGTCTCGCGGATCAGCTCGGGATACTGCTCGAACGGCTGGTGCGCCGAAAGCATGTCGTTGTAGGCGGTGACGATGCCGAGGTTCGGCGTCGCGTCGGCGCGCAGCCGGCCCTTGTCGGTCGGGCCGCACGCGGCGAAGCCGTGGGCCAGGTTGCCGCAGCTCAGGCGGGCGCGGAACGGGCCGTCGCGCAGGGCGGCATCGATGCCGGCGAGGTAGGCCGCGCGCGACGGCGCGCTGCGCTCGCGGATGCGTTCGGTGACGGCTTGGATGTTGGGATGCAGGCTCATTGGCTACCGGCTATGAGTGGAGCGGGAAGGACCCGCTTTTCGTTAGGTCCCCGCACATGGATGTGCGGGCTCTTGCGAGGGACTCGCATCTTCAAGTCCCCGCACATGGATGTGCGGGCTCCTTAAGGGCACCAGTGCACGCGCAGCCGCGGCCCGGGCAGGTCGATGGCGGCGCGGATCGGGTATTCCAGCGGATCGTCGCCGGCCAGTGCCGCTTCCAGCACCTCCAGCTTCTGCTTGCCGCGCAACAGCAGCAGGCGCGTGCCGGCCATGGCCAGCCCGGCCGGCGTCAACGTGATCCGCAGCGGCCAGCTGTTGGAGCCGGGACAGCCGGTGGCGTCCAGCGAAGCGTAGGGCGCCGGATTGGCGAGCGCCTTCGGCAGGTCGGACGCGCCGGGGAACAGCGAGGCGGTATGGCCGTCGCCGCCCATGCCCAGCACCGCCACGCACGGCGCGGGCGCGTGCCGTGCGTGCAGGTTGGCCGAATGCACGCATTCCTCGATCGGCTTGCCGGGACGGACCAGCGGCACGAAGCCCATGCCCTCGGCATGGTCGAGCAGGCTGTGCCCGACCAGCCAGGCATTGCTGTCCGGATCCTGCGGCGACAGCCAGCGCTCGTCGACCAGCCCGGCCTCGACCTTGCTCCAGTCCAGCGCGCGCGTCGCCAGCGATTCGTACACCGGCGCCGGCGTGGTGCCGCCGGAAAGCAGCATGCGGGCGTGGCCGTTCTTCTCGATCTCGTGGGCGAGGATGCCGGCCAGTTCGCTGGCGACGCCCTCGATCCAGTCCTGGGGCTCCTCGTGGCGCACCAGCGCGATGCGCTCGTGGTTCTGCAGCTTCATCGGATCACCTCGCGTTCGGCATCCACGGCGTACGCGGCCGCGCCCAGCAGGCCGGCCTGCGGGTGCATCACCGCCAGCGACGGGACGCGCGACATGATCGACGAGAAACGGCCCTTGTTCTCGAAGCGCTGCCGGAAGCCGGAATGCAGGATCGAGTCCAGCAGCCGCGGCACCAGCCCGCCGGTGAGGAACACGCCGTCCCAGGCGCCCTGGACCAGTACCAGGTCGCCGGCGATGGCGCCGAAGATCGCGCAGAACAGGTCGACCGTGCGCGTCGCGCGCGGATCGCCGGCGGCCGCGCGCGCGGTGATGTCCTTCGGTTGCAGCGGCCCCGGGTCGACGCCGGCGATCTCGCTCAGCGAACGGTAGATGTTAACCAGCCCCGCGCCGCAGATCAGGCGCTCGTTGGAAACGCGGCCGAATTGCTGCGACAGGATCTCCAGGATCCGGATTTCCTCCGGCGTGCCCGGCGGGAAGCTGGCATGGCCGCCTTCGGTTTCCAGCGGATAGCAGCGGCCGCCGCGGATGACCAGGCCGCCCACGCCGAGCCCGGTGCCGGGACCGATCACCGCGTAGTTGCGCGGTTGCGTCACCGGCGCCGGTTCCCAGCCGGCGCCGCCGACCTGCACCACGTCCTCGGGCCTGAGCAGGCTGATCGCCATCGCCTGCGCGGCGAAGTCGTTGATCAGGTGCAGGCTGTCGAAGCCGAGCATGCCGGCGGTGCGGCTGCGCGAGATCACCCATGGGTGGTTGGTGATGCGGGCCTCGTCGCCGTCGACGCGGCCGGCCACCGCGAACACGCCGCGCGCGGTGGGCACGCCGGTCTGTTCGAGGTAGTGGCTGGCGGCGTCGCCGAGCGAGGGGAACTCGACCACCGGGTACTCGCGCACGGTGTCGGCGAGCAGCGGGACCGAGGCGTCGATGTCGGCCAGCGCGAAGCGCGCATTGGTGCCGCCGATGTCGGCGACCAGCACGGGCTTGGACAGCGCCAGGTTCATGCGTCCGCTCCGTGGTCGTCGATGCCGGGCGGCAGGAACGCGCGCGCGCGTTCCGGGCCCCAGGTGCCGGCCGGGTAGGACTCCAGCGGCAGCCCGGCCTTCTTCCAGGCCTCGCTGACGCTGTCGATCCAGGCCCAGGCGGCCCTGACCTCGTCGTCGCGCACGAACAGCGCGTGGTTGCCGTTGAACGCATCCAGGAACAGGCGTTCGTAGGCGATCCGGCGATGCAGGCCGGTCGGCACCGACAGCTCCAGCTCCAGCGGCTGCAGTTCCAGCGCGCCCCATTCCGGGCCGGCCAGGCTGCTCATCAGGCCCAGCTCGATGTTCTCCTGCGGCTGCAACTGGAAGGTGAGCCGGTTGGGCACGGCCTGTTTGCGATGCGGACGCTCGAACAGCCAGTGCGTGACCGGCTTGAGCGTGACCACCACGCGGGTGGTGCGCTCGGGCATGCGCTTGCCGGTGCACAGGTGGAACGGCACGCCTTCCCAGCGCCAGTTGTCGATGCGCGCGGTGACGCCGACGAAGGTCTCCACGTCGCTGCCTTCCGGCGGCTGGTAGGCCTGCGCGGGCTGGCCGTTGATGGTGCCGGCGGTGTAGCGGCCGCGCACGCTGTCGCGCGCGGCGTGCTCGGCGGTCAGCGGCCGCAACGCGCGCAACACCTTGACCTTCTCGTCGCGGATGCGGTCGGCCTCCAGCGAGGCCGGCGGTTCCATCGCCACCAGGCACAGCAGCTGCAGGATGTGGCTCTGGACCATGTCGCGCAGCGCGCCGGAGCGGGCGTAGTAGGCGTCGCGCCCGTCCACGCCCTCGCTCTCGGCGACCAGGATCTGCACCGACTCGATGTAGTTGCGGTTCCACACCGCCTCGAGCAGCGTGTTGCCGAAGCGCAGCGCGATCAGGTTCTGCACCGCGGCCTTGCCCAGGTAATGGTCGAGCCGGAACACGCGGTCCTCGTCGATCAGCGCGCCGATCGACTGCAGGATCTCCTGGGCGCTGGCCGAATCGTGGCCGATCGGCTTTTCCAGCATCAGGCGGTGCGGCGGCGCCAGCGCGCCGCCCTCGGCCAGGCCCTGGCAGGTGCTGATGTACAGGCCCGGCGGGATCGCCAGGTAGCTCACGCAGGGGCGGTCGGTCAGTTCGCGCACGGCATTGGCGACCGAGCTCGCATCGCGCAGGTCCACCGAGCGGTAGTCGATCCGCTGCAGCAACGCCTCGATCTGGGCCGCGCTGGCGTGGGGCAGGGCCTGTTCCAGGCGCGGCCGCAGGATGTCGTGGAACTTGGGCGTGTCGTGGGGCGAAAGCGCCAGTGCACGGACCCGGAAATCCTCCGGCAGCAAGCCATCGATCGACAGGCGCAGCAGGGAGGGGAAGAGGTAGCGCTGTGCCAGGTCGCCGGTGGCACCGAACAGGAGGAGTGTGGTGTGCATGGATCGAGTTTCAGATTCCTGTGACATCGTTGTCAATGAAGTGGCCCAAGGGGTTCCAGGCGTTCTGGTGATCGGGTTGGCCGCATCGGTTCAAGGCGTATGCGCACACATCGGGATCCCTGCCCACGGAGGTGAGCCCCCGATTGTTGCAGCAAAGGGCCGGCATGTTTAGGGCGCACCGGGCATACCTGGACGATCGTTATGGAATGTCTGGCCCGGTACGGCGCGGAATGCGCGCAAGTCCGGTGCGATGGCGTCATGTTCCCTCCCGTTCGATTCCCCATGCCGTTCCCTACGACCATCGTGTCGAAGGGGCTGGCGCGACGTGTCCGGCTCTCGCGGGCGGCACGCCGCCGATGTTGCCAGTTGAAAACGATTACATGTCAGAATAAACCAATGCATTCGTTTGCGGTGGATCCTGCGACGATTGCCCGTCACTGACGTCGGGAGGGCCGGCGCAGTCGTATCCCCGGTCGAGGCGAGAAGATGGCGAAAGTGCAGTTGGACAAGGTCCGCAAGGTCTACGACAACGGCCAGGTGGCCGTGCAGGGGGCCAGTTTCGAGGTCGCCGATGGCGAGTTGATGGTGCTGGTGGGCCCTTCCGGCTGCGGCAAGTCCACGCTGCTGCGGATGATCGCCGGGCTGGAGGAGATCAGCGATGGAACGCTGCGGATCGGCGATCGGGTGGTCAACGACGTCGCCCCCAAGGACCGCGACATCGCGATGGTGTTCCAGAGCTACGCGCTGTACCCGCACATGACCGTGGCCGAGAACCTGGCCTTCGGCCTGAAGCTGCGCGGCACGCCCAAGGACGAGATCGCGCGGCGGGTGAAGGAGGCGGCCGACATGCTCGGCCTGGCTTCGATGCTGGACAAGCTGCCCAAGGCGATGTCCGGCGGCCAGCGCCAGCGCGTGGCGCTGGGCCGGGCAATGGTGCGAGAGTCGGCGGTGTTCCTGCTCGACGAGCCGCTTTCCAACCTCGACGCCAAGCTGCGCCACAGCGTGCGCACCGAGATCGCGCAACTGCATCGCAAGCTCGGCACCACGATGATCTACGTCACCCACGACCAGGTCGAGGCGATGACGCTGGGCCAGCGCATCGTCGTGCTCAAGGATGGCGTGATCCAGCAGATCGACACGCCGATGGCGCTGTACGAGCGGCCGGCCAACCTGTTCGTGGCCGGGTTCCTCGGGAGCCCGGCGATGAACGTGCTGCGCGGAAGGCTGGTCGCGGGGCCCGGCCTGGGGCTGCAGCTCGCGGGCGGGCGGACATTGCCGATCGAGGGCGCGGCCGTGTCGCCGGACTGGCTGGGGCGTGAGGTCGCGGTGGGCGTGCGCCCGGAGCACCTGCAGCCGGCGACGGCGGCCGGGCCGGCGTTCGACGCCGTGGTCGACGGACTGGAGCCGGTCGGCAACGAGATCTTCGTCAACGTGTCGCTGGACGGGGTGCCATTGGTGTTGCGCGTGCCGCCGCAGGCGCTGCCCGCGGTGGGCGAGGCGCTGCCGGTGGCGATCCAGGCGGCGCACCTGCATTTCTTCGATGCGGATAGTGGCGTGCGCTTGTCCGCGTCTGCTTGACGCGCTTCCCATGGCGGGAGCCGTTCCCACAAAAGCAGGTCCCGCAACGGGATCAGCGTGCCAGTCCATCCAGGAACGGAGCGACACGCGCGGCCTCGCCGCGTACCGTCAGGCCATCCTCCGCGCCTTCCAGCGGCAGCACCGCCAGCGCCAGGCCGTCGGCGACGCTGGCGACGCTGCCGATGGCCTGGTCGTCGCGCCGCACTTCATCGCCCGGCTGGGCATCCACGGCGGTTTCGAGCAGGCGCGTGCTGCGCTTGGCCTTGCCGAGGAAGTGCGTGCGCGCCACGATCTCCTGGCCGGGGTAGCAGCCCTTCTTGACGCTGTAGGCGTTGAGCCGGTCCAGCCCGATCTGCTGCGGCGTCCATTGCTCGCGCTGCGACGCGTCCAGTCGAGGCAGGCCCATGCGCAGGTCGAGCCTGCGCCATTCCTTGGCGAAGTCGTCGTCGGCCTGCACGAGCGCCGAGCGCGGTTGCACGCACAGCGTGCGCGCCGCCCCGGGGGTGCCGAGGTCGAACGACAGGCGGTCCTGCTCGATGCCGAGGCGGTCGCCGTCGGCCGGGGCGGGCGACAGCCGGCCGGACACGGCCAGGTCCTCGCGCGGCTCGATGCTCGTCTTGCGGCGGAACACGAAGCGGCGCAGTTGCTCGGCCATGGCGTGGGCACCGCCGTCCGGAAGCACCAGGCGGATGTCCTGCTCGCTTGGCCGGGCGAGCAGGAAGATCGCGATGACCCGGCCCTTGGGCGTGAGCCATGCGTTCCATTGCCAATGTCCAGCGGCCAGCGAGGCCACGTCGTTGGCGAACTGGGCCTGGGAAAAAGCCACCGCGTCCGGACCCTGGAGCGCGATGATTTCCGCCTCCGGGAGCAGGATGAACGACGGTTCCGTAATGTGAAGGTTGTCAGGCACGGGGGGCAGGACTAAAATTTGCTGCGTTGCGAGACCCTCATGATAGGCCAAACAACCCCCACTCCCGAGACCGAGCCCGAAGCGCCGCCGCCCGCTGGAACGCATGATTCCAAGGGTGGAACGGAGCCGAAGGAGATCGGTGGCCGCGGCGGACTGGATCCGGTGCGATACGGGGATTGGGAGAAGAACGGGCGCTGCATCGATTTCTGATCAGCACCAGCCAACGCGGCGCAAGCCGCCCAGCCGAGAAAAACGAGTCCAGCGAATGGCGACCCAAGAACGACCATTGTCTCCGCACCTCCAGGTGTATCGCTGGCAGATCCAGATGGCCACCTCGATCCTGCATCGAGCCACGGGCATCGTTCTGTCGCTCGGTGCCCTGATCATCGCCACCGGCCTGCTGGTGCTGATGCTGGGCCCGGAACACTGGAGCTGCTTCACCCAGCTGGCTGGCGCCTGGTATGGCCAGCTCTTCCTCTTCATCTGGTCCTGGGCCTTCGCCTACCACCTGTGCAACGGCATCCGCCACATCGTGCAGGACTTCGCGTACGGCTACAGCATTCCCGCCTTCAAGCGCAGCAGCTGGCTGTCGGTGATCGGCAGCCTGGTGATCACCGCGCTGATCTGGGCCTACGTCCTGCTGGGAGCCGGCGCATGAGTCGCTTTCGTACCCCCCTCAAGAACGTGCGCGGCCTCGGCGCGGCCAAGACCGGCACCGATCACTTCGTCCACCAGCGCCTGACCGCGACCGCCCTGGTGCTGCTCGGCATCTGGTTCCTGGTGTTCGTGCTCGGCCTGGTCGGCTCGGACTACGCCACCGCCACCGCGGCGGTCGCCAAGCCGTGGAACGCGGTCCTGCTGGTCGGTTTCCTCGTGGCCTCGTTCTGGCATGCCCAGCTCGGCCTGCAGGTCATCCTCGAGGACTACATCCACAATTCGCTCCTGGCCCTTGCGCTGCAGACGACGGTGAAGTTCATCGCCGTGGTCGGCGGAATCGCCAGTGTCTTCGCGGTGGTCCGCATCGCGCTGGGCGGCGCCTGAGTCCTCGGGCGCCCAGAACAGGAATCCAGATTAGATGTCCGCTTACAAGATCACCGAACACAAGTACGACATGGTCGTGGTCGGCGCCGGCGGCGCCGGCCTGCGCGCCACCTTCGGCCTGGCCCAGAAGGGCCTGCAGACGGTGTGCCTGACCAAGGTCTTCCCGACCCGTTCGCACACCGTCGCGGCGCAGGGCGGCATCTCCGCCGCGCTCGGCAACATGGGCGACGACGACTGGCGCTACCACTTCTACGACACCATCAAGGGCTCGGACTGGCTGGGCGACCAGGACGCCATCGAGTACATGGTGCGCGAGGCGATCCCCGCGATCATCGAGCTCGAGCACTACGGCGTGCCGTTCTCGCGCACCGAGGACGGCAAGATCTACCAGCGCCCGTTCGGCGGCATGACCACCAAGTACGGCGAAGGCCCGGCCGCGCAGCGCACCTGCGCCGCCGCCGACCGTACCGGCCACGCCATGCTGCACACGCTGTACCAGCAGTCGCTGGCGCACAACGCGCGCTTCATGATCGAGTACTTCGCGCTCGACCTGATCTTCGACGAGGAAGGCGTCTGCCGCGGCGTGCTCGCGCTGGACATGGCCGAGGGCACGCTGCACCTGTTCCGCGCCCACGGCGTGGTGCTGGCCACCGGCGGCTACGGCCGCGCCTACTTCAGCGCGACCTCGGCGCATACCTGCACCGGCGACGGCGGCGGCATGGTGATGCGCGCCGGCCTGCCGATGCAGGACATGGAGTTCGTGCAGTTCCACCCGACCGGCATCTACGGCGCGGGCTGCCTGATCACCGAGGGCGTGCGCGGCGAGGGCGGCATCCTGCGCAACAGCAGCGGCGAGCGCTTCATGGAGCGCTACGCGCCGCACTACAAGGACCTGGCCTCGCGCGACGTGGTCGCGCGCTCGATGACCATCGAGATCCGCGAGGGCCGCGGCGTCGGCGAGCACAAGGACCACATCCTGCTCGACCTGACCCACCTCGGCCCGGGCGTGATCGACGAGAAGCTGCCGGGCATCGCCGAGAGCGCCCGCATCTTCGCCGGCGTCGACGTGCACAAGCAGCCGATCCCGGTGATCCCGACCGTCCACTACAACATGGGCGGCATCCCGACCAACTACCACGGCGAAGTGGTGCGCAAGATCGGCGACGACCCCGATGCGGTCGTGCCCGGCCTGTATGCGATCGGCGAGGCCGCCTGCGTGTCGGTGCACGGCGCCAACCGCCTGGGTTCCAACTCGCTGCTCGACCTGGTGGTGTTCGGCCGCGCGGTGGCCAACCGCTGCGCCGAGACGATCCGCACCAACCAGCCGCACAAGCCGCTGCCGTCGGACGCCTGCGACAAGGCGCTGGGCCTGCTGGACAAGCTGCGCCATGCCAACGGCGACACGCCGACGGCGGTGATCCGCGACAGGATGCAGCGCACGATGCAGGCCGACGCCGCGGTGTTCCGCACCAGCAAGACGCTGAAGGAAGGCTGCGAGAAGATGGCCGACATCTTCGCCTCGTTCGAGGACGTCAAGGTGACGGACCGTTCGCTGGTCTGGAACTCGGATCTGATCGAGACCTACGAGCTGAACAACCTGCTGCTCAACGCGGTGGCGACGATCAACTCGGCCGAGCAGCGCAAGGAAAGCCGCGGCGCCCACGCGCACGAGGACTATCCGGAGCGCGACGACGCCAACTGGCAGAAGCACACGCTGGTGAGCGTCGACGAGAAGGGCAACTGCAGCTTCGACTACCGCCCGGTGCACATGTACACGCTCACGCAGGACGTGGACGTCGTCCCGCCCAAGCCGCGCGTGTACTGATGCAGGCCCGGCGCATGGAACCGTCGAGTACCGCTCCCCGCACGATGGCCGGCCCGGCCCGGCCGGCAGTCGCGGCGGGAGTGCCGATCGACCGTTCCATGGCGCCGGCTGCCGCAGCCGCCCCGATCGCCGGATCCATCCTCTTTCCAATCGTGCGCGCCGTGCAGGCCTCCTTCGCGCCGCGCAGCGCCTGAGCCAACGAGAACAGCCATGGCAGAGTTCACCCTCCCCAAGAATTCCAAGATCGGCAAGGGCAAGCACTTCCCGGCCAAGGGCGCCAAGAACGTGCGCACCTTCAAGATCTACCGCTGGAGCCCGGACGCAGGCGAGAACCCGCGCACCGACACCTACGAGGTGGACCTGGACAAGTGCGGCCCGATGGTCCTGGACGCGCTGATCAAGATCAAGAACGAGATCGATCCGACCCTGGATGAACATCGACGGCACCAACACGCTGGCCTGCACCAAGGCGATCAGCGCGTGCGGCAAGTCGGAAGTGCCGATCTACCCGCTGCCGCACATGAACGTGGTCAAGGACCTGGTGCCGGACCTGACCCACTTCTACGCGCAGTACGCCTCGATCAAGCCGTGGATCCGCACCCAGACCCCGCCGCCGCCGGATCGCGAGCGGCTGCAGTCGCCGGAGGACCGCAAGAAGCTCGACGGCCTGTACGAATGCATCCTGTGCGCTTGCTGCTCGACCAGCTGCCCGAGCTACTGGTGGAACGGCGAGCGCTACCTCGGCCCGGCGATCCTGCTGCAGGCCTACCGCTGGATCATCGACTCGCGCGACGAGGACACTGGCGCCCGGCTGGACGATCTGGAAGACCCGTTCAAGCTGTATCGCTGCCACACCATCATGAACTGCGCGCGGACCTGTCCGAAGGGGCTGAACCCGGCGCTGGCGATCGCCGAGATCAAGAAGCTGATGATGGCGCGCCGCGCCTGACCGCTGCGATGCGGGACGGTGGCCGCGGGTGCGGCCATCGGCGAACGGCACCGGCCCGGGGGGTTGGTGCCGTTGTCGTTTTTGGAGGGGCGTGCCCCTTGGAATGGAACCGACGATGGACGAATCCACCGAACTGAAGAAACTGCGCTGGCGCTGCCGGCGCGGCATGCGCGAGCTGGACCAACTGTTCGACCGTTACCTGGAAAGGCGCTGGAAGGCGGCTTCCGACGCCGAGCGGGCGGTTTTCCTACAGTTGCTGGATTGCGAGGACGATAAGTTGTGGCGCTGGTTCATGGGCTACGAGGAGTGCCCGGATGCGCGCCTGCTCGAACTCATCGGTGTCATCCGCAGCCTGCCGGCTTGAGTGGCGGCCGTCGCGCTGGTCGATGGCGGCATGCGGGGTGTTGTCGGGGCTGGCGGTGGCGTCGCTATGGATCAGCGAGCTGCCGGGATGGCTCGCCCTGGCCGGCTCCGGTCTGGCGGCGGGATGGGGCGTGCGGCGCATCTGGCGCGAACGGGATGCGAAGCCGTTCGAGCTGGTGATTCCCTGGGACCCCGGCCGGCCGGTGATCGTCGCGGGTCGGCCGGCCGATACCTTCGATGTCGAGTGGCGCGGGCCGCTGGCGATGCTGCGCTGGAGCTGGCCCGGGCGGCGGCGCGATGGGCGGTTGTGGTGGCCCGACCTGCTGCCGCCGCCCGCGCGACGTGAACTGCGTCTGGCCGCGGCGGCCCGGGCCGTTCCGCCGGCCCGGCCACAGATGGCACCATAGCTTTCCTTTGTTCTTCGGAACGGACCCGCCCAACGGCATGTTCAAGCCCATCCCTGTCGCAATCGGACTGCGCTACCTGCGTGCCAAGCGCCGCAACGGCTTCATCTCCTTCATCTCGATGGCCTCGATCCTGGGCATCGCGCTCGGGGTCACCGTGCTGATCACCACGCTGGCGGTGATGAGCGGATTCCAGAAGGAGATCCGCGACCGCCTGCTGCAGATGGCGGCCCACGCCACGGTCAGCGCCGAGGGCGCGCCGATGCACGATTGGCAGCACGCCGTCGCGGTGGCGATGCGCGACCCGCGCGTGGCGGGCGCCGCGCCTTACATCGAGAAGGAGGCCCTGCTGTCCGGCCCGCGCAACCAGCCGGCGATGGTGCGCGGGGTGATCCCGGCCGAGGAGGCCAAGGTCTCGGTGCTGGCGCAGAAGATGAAGCAGGGCTCGGCCGACAGCCTCACCCCGGGTTCGTTCAATATCCTGCTCGGGCAGGAGCTGGCGCTGTGGCTGGGCGTGAACGTCGGCGACACCGTCGTCGTCACGCTGTCGGACTTCCAGGGCACGCCGGTCGGCGCGCTGCCCAAGATTAAGCGCTTCACGGTCAGCGGCATCTTCGAGGCCGGCTACAACGAGATCGACCGCGGCCTGGCGGTGGTCAACATGGACGACATGGCGCGCGTGCTGCGCATGGATGGCGTCACCGGCGTGCGCCTGAAGCTGCACGACATGGACCAGGCCTTCGAGGTCGCCCGCGACCTGGCGCTCAACCTGCGCGGCCCGTACCGCGTCAGCGACTGGACCCAGGAGAACGCCAACCTCTACCACTCGCTCAAGATGGAAAAGACGGTGATGGGCATCCTGCTGTCGCTGATCATCGCGATGGGCGCCTTCAACCTGGTCTCCTCGCAGGTGATGCTGGTCACCGACAAGCAGGCCGACATCGCGATCCTGCGCACGCTCGGCCTCTCGCCCGGCGGGGTGATGAAGGTGTTCATGGTGCAGGGTTCGCTGATCGGCATCATCGGCACCGTGCTCGGGGTGGTCGGCGGCATCGTGCTGACCTTGAACCTGGAGCGCATCCTCGGCGCGATCGAGGCGCTGTTCAACGTCAAGCTGCTGCCGGAGGACGTCTACTACATCACCGGCCTGCCCACCGACATGCAAACGCACGACGTCGTCGTCATCACCATCGTCGCGCTGGCGATGAGCTTCCTGGCGACCCTGTATCCGGCCTGGCGCGCCGCGCGCACCCAGCCGGCGGAGGCCCTGCGCTATGAATGATTCCCTGCAGCCGGTGGTCCGCGCCGAGGCGCTCGCCAAGACCTATGCGGAAGGCAAGATGCGCACCCCGGTGTTCGACGGGCTGGAGCTGTCGATCGCGCCGGGCGAGACCGTTGCGATCGTCGGCGCGTCAGGCGCCGGCAAGAGCACGTTGCTGCACCTGCTGGGCGGGTTGGACATACCGACGTCCGGCGAGGTCTACGTGGACGGGCAGAAGATGTCGGCGTTGTCCGACGCCGAGCGCGGCAGGTTGCGCAACCGTTCGCTCGGCTTCGTCTACCAGTTCCACCACCTGCTGCCGGAGTTCACCGCGCTGGAGAACGTGATGATGCCGGTGCTGCTGTCGGGCGAGGACATCGCGCCTGCGCGCGAACGCGCGCTGCGGTTGCTCGATGCGGTGGGCCTGTCGCACCGCGTGGCGCACAAGCCGGGCGAACTGTCCGGCGGCGAGCGTCAGCGCGCCGCGGTGGCGCGCGCGCTGGTCAACCGCCCGGCCTGCGTGCTCGGCGACGAACCCACCGGCAACCTCGACGACCGGACCGCGGAGACGGTGTTCGAGTTGATGCTCGACCTCAATCGCGCGCAGGGCACGAGCCTGGTACTGGTCACGCACGACCGCGGCCTGGCGCGGCGGCTCGACCGGGTGCTGGAACTGCGCGAAGGGCGCTTGCACCAATTGGCGAAGGCCGAGGTCTAGGTGTGATCTCTCAGTAGGTTGTTCATCCGTGGCATCTCTGGAAGATGGGGGGTTGCGAAGCCAACCCAGCCCCAGGAGCCCCGGATGAACCTGCATAAACATGCCCGTTTGAGCCCTCGCGG
>BNBA01000017.1 GCA_014654535.1 Xanthomonas boreopolis | reverse complement strand
GAACAGCGGCCGCACAGCGCCCATGGCTACAAACCGCCGGCAACCGTTCGCCGGAACTGGTCCGAACCCGATACCATCCACCCCGGACTCACTGCCTGATTGGCTACAAGTTCCATACTCAGGTCACGGGTTCTTGCGAGCCTCAGGGACACTGACATTGTGGAGGCGGCGACGATATCCGTACGAGTTGTCGAGCGATAATGCCGGCGAACTCTCCAGGAGGTCCCGATGATCCGGGAAATCATCCGCATGGGCGATCCGCGCCTGCTGCGCCTGGCGCCGCCGATCGAGCGTTTCGATACGCCGGAGCTGCACGCCCTGGTGGCCGACATGTTCGAGACCATGGACGCTGCGCATGGCGTCGGCCTGGCCGCGCCGCAGATCGCGGTGGACCTGCAGCTGATGGTGTTCGGCTTCGATAGCAGCCAGCGCTATCCGGACGCCCCGCCGGTGCCGCGCACCGCGCTGGCCAACGTCGAGATCGTGCCACTTTCCGACGAGAGGGAGGATGGCTGGGAAGGTTGCCTGTCGATCCCGGGCCTGCGCGCCGTCATTCCGCGCTGGCGCCGCATTCGTTACGGCGGCGTGTTGCCCGATGGCACCCCGCTGGAACGCGAGGCCGAGGGATTCCACGCGCGGGTGGTGCAGCACGAGCACGACCACCTGATCGGCCGGCTGTATCCCTCGCGCATCGTCGACTTCGGCAAGTTCGGCTTCGAGGACGTGCTGTCGTACGAGTTGTGAGCCGGCGCTCGTCGCCCCCGCGAGGGCGGGGCAGTGGCTTCAGCGCGATCTGGGCGAAAGTCGCTGGATCTTCGATCCCCGGCCCCCGCGCACAGCGCGAGGGCGTTCGGCCGGGTTCGAGCCGGTGGCTCGAAAGCGACCCGTCCTCACCCCCGCCTGCGCGGGGATGACGGTTTGGCAAAGCCGGGGCCGCGTTGCGGCCCCGGGCCAAATCGTCACTTCAGCGCCTTGAACCGCAGGCGCTTCGGGCCGGCGTCGTCGCCGAGGCGGCGCTTCTTGTCTTCCTCGTACTCGCGGTAGTTGCCCTGGAAGAACTCCACGTGCGAGTCGCCCTCGAAGGCGAGGATGTGCGTGGCGATGCGGTCCAGGAACCAGCGGTCGTGCGAGATCACGAACGCGTTGCCCGGGAACTCCAGCAGCGCATCCTCCAGCGCGCGCAGGGTCTCGATGTCCAGGTCGTTGGACGGCTCGTCGAGCAGCAGCACGTTGCCGCCCTGCAGCAGGGTCTTGGCCATGTGCAGCCGGCCGCGCTCGCCGCCGGACAGCGTGCCGACCAGCTTCTGCTGGTCCGGGCCCTTGAAGTTGAAGCGGCCGATGTAGGCGCGCGACTGGATCTCGATGCCGTTGATGTTGAGGATGTCCAGCCCGCCGGAAACCTCCTGGAACACCGTGTTGTTCGGTTCCAGCGCGCCGCGGCTCTGGTCCACGTAGGCCAGGTTCACGGTCGGGCCGATCACGATCTCGCCCGAGTCCGGCTTCTCCTGCCCGGTGATCATCTTGAACAGGGTCGACTTGCCGGCGCCGTTCGGGCCGATGATGCCGACGATCGCGCCCGGCGGCACGATCATCGACAGGTTGTCGATCAGCAGGCGGTCGCCGAACTTCTTGGAGACGTTCTTGAACTCGATCACCGAGTTGCCCAGGCGCTCGCCCGGCGGGATGAAGATCTCGTTGGTCTCGTTGCGCTTCTGGTAGTCCTGCGATTGCAGCTCTTCCAGCCGGGCCAGGCGCGCCTTGCCCTTGGAGCGGCCGCCCTTGGCGTTCTGGCGCGACCATTCCAGTTCCTTCTGGATCGCCTTCTGGCGCGCCTTCTCCTGGTTCTCTTCCTGCTTCAGGCGCTCGTCCTTCTGCACCAGCCACTCGGTGTAGTTGCCCTTCCACGGAATGCCGCGGCCGCGGTCGAGTTCCAGGATCCACTCGGCGGCGTTGTCCAGGAAGTAGCGGTCGTGGGTGACCGCCACCACGGTGCCGGTGTAGCGGGCCAGGAACTGTTCCAGCCACTCGACCGACTCGGCGTCGAGGTGGTTGGTCGGCTCGTCGAGCAGCAGCATGTCCGGCTTCTGCAGCAGCAGGCGGCACAGCGCGACGCGGCGCTTCTCGCCGCCGGACAGGTTGGCGATCTTGGCGTCCCACGGCGGCAGGCGCAGCGCGTCGGCGGCCACTTCCAGCTGGTTCTCCAGCGTGTGCGCGTCGCCGGCGGCGAGGATTGCCTCCAGGCGCTCCTGCTCCTTGGCCAGGGCGTCGAAGTCGGCGCCTTCCTCGGCATAGGCGGCGTAGACCTTCTCCAGCGCGGCCTGCGCCTGCAGCACCTCGCCGACGCCTTCCTCGACGGACTCGCGCACGGTCTTGCTGGGGTCGAGCTCCGGTTCCTGGGCCAGGTAGCCGACCTTGATGCCCGGCTGCGGGCGGGCCTCGCCCTCGAAATCGGTGTCCACGCCGGCCATGATCCTCAGCACCGTGGACTTGCCGGCGCCGTTCAGGCCCAGCAAGCCGATCTTGGCGCCCGGGAAGAACGACAGCGAGATGTCCTTGATGATCTGCCGTTTCGGCGGGACCACCTTGCTGACCCGGTTCATGGTGTAGATGTATTGCGACGACATGCAGTCTCCTGGCGCGCTTTCGGCCCGGCCCGGCGAGCGGACGGGTGGGGGATCTGAAGGGATGCGGCAAGTATAGCGGCAACGCCCGCGGGGCTTGCCGGAGGGCCTGCCGACTGGCCGATAAATGGGGGCGGGGGGTAACCGATTCCAGCCAATGCTGGTTCATCTACATGGCGCAATATTGCAGCCGTGACACCAACGAGCCTTGGAGCCGCCATGAAACCGATCCGTCTGATTGCCCTTGCCCTGACGTCCGTGTTGGCGCTGGGCGCCGTAGCGCCTGCCGCGATGGCCGACGGTCGCGGCCATGGCTGGGACCGCGGCTGGGATCGCGGCGACCGCGACTACGACCGCCACGACCGTCATGACCGCCGGGATCGCTACGACCGTTACGAGCGCTACCAGGGGCGCCGCGACGCCTACTACCGCGGTTACTACGACGGCCGCCGCGACGACCGCTACTACCGGCCGGCGCCGGTGTACCGCGCAGGCCCCCCGTACGGCTGGGCCGTGGGCCGCCGCTACTACGATTCCTACCGCGGCCCGATCTACGTGGTGGACGACTACCCGCGCTACTACCTGCGCCGCCCGCCCCGCGGCTACCACTGGGTCCGCGACGACACGGGCAACTTCCTGATGGTGGCCATCGCCACCGGCATCATCGCCGACCTGGTGCTCAACCACTGACCGGCCCGCCGCAGGCGACGGGAGAAGGGCGCACGGCGACGTGCGCCCTTTTTCGTGGGCCCGCGCGGGCGGCGCCGGCTTTTTGCGGACCGCGTACCGGTATGGGGGTCCCCGGCGGGCGCGAATTGGTCACAAGCCCGCATGGGGCTTACAATTTCCGGCTCCAACCGCCCCCTTCAGCTGCCCCGGAGAGCCGATGTTCCCGCGCGACGCCCGTATCGAAACCTACGATCCCGAACTGGCCAAGGCCATCGCCGACGAGGCCCGCCGCCAGGAGGATCACGTCGAGCTGATCGCCAGCGAGAACTACGCCAGCCCGCGCGTGATGGAGGCGCAGGGCAGCCAGCTGACCAACAAGTACGCCGAAGGCTACCCGGGCAAGCGCTACTACGGCGGCTGCGAGTACGTGGACGTCGCCGAGCAGCTGGCGATCGACCGGGTCAAGCAGCTGTTCGGCGCCGACTACGCCAACGTGCAGCCGCACAGCGGCTCGCAGGCCAACCAGGCGGTGTACTTCGCGCTGCTGCAGCCGGGCGACACCATCCTGGGCATGAGCCTGGCGCACGGCGGCCACCTGACCCACGGCGCCAAGGTCAACGCTTCCGGCAAGCTGTTCAACGCCGTGCAGTACGGGGTGAACGACCAGGGCCTGATCGACTACGACGAGGTCGAGCGGCTGGCGCTGGAGCACAAGCCGAAGATGGTGGTGGCCGGCTTCTCGGCCTACTCGCAGCAGATCGACTGGGCGCGCTTCCGCGCCATCGCCGACAAGGTCGGCGCCTATCTCTTCGTCGACATGGCGCACGTGGCCGGCCTGGTCGCGGCCGGGGTCTACCCGAACCCGCTGCCGCACGCGCACGTGGTCACCTCGACCACCCACAAGACCCTGCGCGGCCCGCGCGGCGGCATCATCCTGGCCAAGGGCGCCGGCGAGGAGCTGATCAAGAAGCTGCAGTCGATCGTGTTCCCGGGCATCCAGGGCGGCCCGCTGATGCACGTGATCGCGGCCAAGGCGGTGGCCTTCAAGGAGGCGCTGGAGCCGGAGTTCAAGAGCTACCAGCAGCAGGTGGTGAAGAACGCCCAGGCGATGGCGGATACGCTGATCGCGCGCGGCTACAAGATCGTCTCCGGGGGCACCCAGAACCACCTGATGCTGGTCGACATGATCGGCAAGGACGTGTCCGGCAAGGACGCGGAGGCGGCGCTGGGCAAGGCCCACATCACCGTCAACAAGAATTCGGTGCCGAACGATCCGCGCTCGCCGTTCGTGACCTCGGGCCTGCGCCTGGGCACGCCGGCGATCACCACGCGCGGCTACCTGGAGCAGGACTGCGTGGACCTGGCCAACTGGATCGCCGACGTGCTCGATGCGCCGGCCGACGAGGCGGTCATCGCCGCGGTGCGCGAGAAGGTGACCGCGCAGTGCAGGAAGTATCCGGTGTATGGTTGAGGAGCCGGGATTCGTGATTCGTGATTGGTGATTCGGGAATGCGAGTGCACGAACCGAGTTGCCGCACGTTTTCGCGGAGCGAGGCGTTCAGCGCTTTTGCCAGTCACGAATCACCAATTACCAATCACGGCCCCTGATGCACTGCCCCTTCTGCCAGCACAACGACACCCGCGTGATCGACTCGCGCGTGTCCGAAGACGGCGCCACGATCCGGCGGCGCCGCGAGTGCGAGGCTTGCGGCGAGCGCTTCAGCACGCTCGAGACGATCGAGCTCAAGCTGCCCACCGTGATCAAGAGCGACGGCGGTCGCGAGGCGTTCGACGCGCGCAAGCTGCGCACCAGTTTCGATCGCGCGCTGCAGAAGCGGCCGGTGTCGGAAGAGCAGATCGAGGCGGCGGTGCGCGCGGTGGTGCACCAGCTGCGCATGAGCGGCGAGCGCGAGGTGCCCTCGATCCGGGTCGGCGAGTACGTGATGGCCGAGCTGCGCAAGCTCGACCACGTCGGCTACGTGCGCTTCGCCTCGGTGTACCGCAGTTTCCAGGACGTGGCCGACTTCCGCGAGGAGATCGAGAAGCTGGAGCGCGAGCTGCCGGTCGGCAGCGACCAGCTGCCGTTGCTGGAAGCGGCGCTGGAGCAGGTCGGCAAGACCGGCAAGCGGTGAACGCACCGCGCATCGTGCGTCTTGCGCAGGTGCCCGGATGCATCGATGCGCTGGCCCGGGCGCACGTCGAGGCCTGCGGCGCACTGCAGCCCGGCTGGAGCGTCGAGCAGGCCGCGGCCGAGTTGGCCTCCCATGGCAACGACGGCATTCCCGCCACCTGGGTGATGCTGGACGACAACGATCCGCGGGCGGGCGCTGGGCAGGCGATGGCCTGGCTGGGTTCGGTGAGCCTGCTGCACGACGACCATCCTTCGATCGGCGGCTACTCGCCGTGGCTGGCCTCGCTGTACGTGCGTCCGCGGGCGCGCGGCCGGGGCGCGGGCGAGGCGCTGGCCGCGCATTGCGTCGCGGCGGCGCGGCAGTCGGGCATCGCGCGCCTGTTCCTGTACTGCGAATCGTCCTTGGTCGCGTACTACGCGCGGCTGGGCTGGTCGGTGGAGACGCGCGTCGAGCTGCCGC
The DNA here is from genome assembly GCA_014654535.1 of Xanthomonas boreopolis. Classification (GTDB taxonomy): domain Bacteria; phylum Pseudomonadota; class Gammaproteobacteria; order Xanthomonadales; family Xanthomonadaceae; genus Pseudomonas_S; species Pseudomonas_S boreopolis. Next base: position 85,334 of record BNBA01000017.1, on the reverse strand, counting down.
ACCTGCCTGCCGTGGCGGTGATGGCGATCGATACCGCGGCCGGGGCCTGATGCCGCACACTGTGCCGCACCGCGTCCCACGGATACCGATGATGAGCAGCGCATCCACCGCTCCCCTTTTCAGCGGCGAAGACCATCGCTGGATGGCACGGGCGCTGCGCCTGGCCGAGCAGGGGGCGTTCACCACGCAACCGAATCCCAGGGTCGGCTGCGTGATCGTGCGCGACGGGGAAGTGGTCGGGCAGGGCTTCCACCGGCGCGCCGGCGGGCCGCACGCGGAGGTGTTCGCGCTGCGCGAGGCGGGCGAGCGGGCGCGCGGCGCGACCGCCTACGTGACGCTGGAGCCGTGCGCGCATTACGGGCGCACGCCACCGTGCGCGCTGGCGCTGGCCGAGGCCGGCGTGGCGAAGGTGGTCGCGGCGATGCGCGATCCGTTCCCGCAGGTCAACGGGGGCGGTTTCGAGCGGCTGCGCGAGGCGGGGATCGAGGTCGCCTCGGGGCTGATGGAGGCCCAGGCGCGCGCGCTGAACCAGGGATTCCTGTCGAGGGTGGAGCGCGGCCGGCCCTGGCTGCGCCTGAAATACGGCGCGAGCCTGGACGGGCGCACCGCGCTGGCCAGCGGGGAGTCGAAATGGATCACCGGCGAGGCCGCGCGCGCCGACGTGCAGCGCTGGCGCGCGCGCGCTTCGGCGATCCTGACCGGCGCGGGCACGGTGCTGGCGGACGATCCGTCGTTGACCGTGCGGCTGCCGGCGCCTGCCGAGTTCGTGCCGCCGTTGCGGGTCGTGCTCGACACCCGCCTGCGCTCGCTCGGGCAGGCGAAGGTGCGCGACGGTGCGGCGCCGACGCTGTACCTGCACGCGGCCGGCCTGGTGCCGCCGGCGCTGGACGGCGTGGAGTTCGCCGGCGTGCCGTTGCGCGAGGGGCGGATCGACCTGCATGCGGCGCTGGCGCTGCTGGGCGAGCGCGGCATCAACGAGGTGCAGGTCGAGTCCGGCGCGGAACTCGGCGGCGCGCTGCTGAAGGCCGGGCTGGTCGACGAACTGCTGCTGTACGTGGCGCCGGTGCTGCTCGGCGGCGACGCGCGTCCGCTGCTGTCGGGGCTGGGGATCGAGACGATGGCGCAGCGCTTGGCGTTCAGGCCGGTCGACGTGCGCCAGGTGGGGGATGACCTGCGCCTGTTGCTGCGCCCGGATGGCGCATGAGGCCGTCGCGGCCGCCGAGGGAGGATTCCTGTGGGCGGGACTTCAGTCCCGACAGGCTTGTGCAGATCTCCTTGCAAGGCCTGGACCTCCCCATGCGCGGGGGATTCAAGTGCAAGAGCCGCCGGGACTGAAGTCCCTCCCGCAAGCTGGCGAAGAAGAAGGGCTCCTTGCGGAGCCCTTCGTTCGCGGTGCCGGTCAGAAGCTGGCGCGGACGCCGAGCGACAGCTGGGTGGTGTCGTCGATGAACTGCGCTTCGCCGACCAGGCCCCAGGTGCGGTTGAAGTTGACCTGGCCGCCGAGGTTGCCGACGAATTCGCCCTTGTCGAAGTCGCTGCCGTCCATGTAGCCGGCCTTGATCCACGCTTCGGTGCGCGGCGAGGGCTTGCCGCGCACGCCCACGGTGGCGCGGCCGGCGTTGACGTGCTCCTTGTAGCTGCCGTCGATGCCGACGACGTCGAAGTAGTCGTCGTAGCCGCTCAGCTTCACCTTGGCGTTGAGGCGCAGGTAGGCGATGTCGGCGATGAAGTCGACGCGCTCGGTCCACTCCTGGCGGAAGCCGATGCCGATCTCCGGCTGGCTCAGGGTGTACTTGTCGCGCACGCCTTCGTCGTAGTGGTAGGTCTTCTCGACCTGGGCGAACGAGGCGAAGACGTAGGCCGGCTGGGCGATCTGCCAGGAGCCGCGGATGTAGCCGCCGTTGCCGTGCTCGTTGCCGTCGCCGATGTCCACGCTCAGGCGGGTCCAGCCGGCCTCGACGTAGTTGTAGCTCAGGCCGTCGGCGGCGGAAGCGGCGAAGGGGGCGGCCGCCAGCATGGCAGCCAGGATCAGGGTGTTGCGCATCAGGGGTTTCTCTCCGAATTGATGTCCGTGTCGCCGTCCCGTTGCGGGCCGGCATGCGACAGTCCTGTCGCCGGCGCATTCTAGGTGCCGGCGCGTTCCCTGAACAGGCCGCCGACCGCGGAAAGGCGACATTCCGCCCGCGGAACGCTGCGTGGCGGCAGGCGTTCGTCCCGGGCTGGTAGAATGCCGCGGCCGGTTCGCCGGCATTCCACGAACGTCTTCAGGGCGGGGTGAGATTCCCCACCGGCGGTAGGTGCGGCGCCCTTGCGGCGAGGCACGAGCCCGCGAGCGCTTTCGATGGCATGCGATCACGCCCCGCCGCGTGGGTCCGTGCCTTGGAAGGTCAGCAGATCCGGTCAGATGCCGGAGCCGACGGTCGGCAGGGCCCGGGGCCATGCCGGAAAGTCCGGATGAAAGAAGACGGTACCTGCACGGCGTCCGCGTCGTGCGGTGCCTGTTTGCCTTGTGGCGTTTTTCGCTTACCCCAACGCGAGAAACGTATATGCAGCTCCTCCAGCAACTGCCCGCAGGCGCGGGCACTCCGATAAACGCCCTCTCCCGGGCCGCGATCGCCGCGGCCGGTTACCGGGAGGTGCGCTGATGTTCACCGGCATCATCGAGGGCGTCGGCCGGCTGGCCGCGCGCGAGCCGCGCGGCGGCGACGTCCGTTTCACGTTCGAGGTCGGCACGCTGCCGTTCGAGGACGTGCAGCTCGGCGAGAGCATCGCGGTCAACGGCGTGTGCCTGACCGTGATCGCGTTCGACTCGCGCTCGTTCCAGGCCGATGCCTCCACCGAGACGCTGGCGCTCACCACGCTCGGCAGCCTGGCCGAAGGCGCGGTGCTGAACCTGGAACGCGCGATGCGCCCCACCGACCGCCTCGGCGGCCACCTGGTCAGCGGCCATGTCGACGGCCTGGGCTCGGTGCTGTCCATCCACGACGACGCGCGCGCGCAGCGCTGGCGCATCGAAGCGCCGGCCGCGCTGCTGAAGTACGTGGCCAAGAAGGGCTCGATCTGCGTGGATGGCGTCAGTCTCACCGTCAACGAGGTGGACGAAGCGGGCTTCGAGGTCGCGCTGATACCGCACACGGTCGCGCACACGCGCTTCGCGCACACGGCGGTCGGCGACGCGGTGAACCTGGAGATCGACCTGGTGGCCCGTTACGTCGAACGCCTGCTCGGCGAGCGGGGGCGGGCATGAACTTCGCCCCCGTTCCCGAGTTGCTGGAGGAGATCCGCGCCGGCCGCATGGTGGTGATCGTCGACGACGAGGACCGCGAGAACGAAGGCGACCTGATCATGGCCGCCGAACTGGTCAAGCCGTCGGACATCAACTTCATGGTCACCCACGGCCGCGGCCTGGTATGCCTGCCGTTGACCCGCGAGCGCGCGGGCCAGCTCGGGCTGGCGCCGATGGTGCGCGCCAATACCGCGCAGTTCCAGACCAATTTCACGGTCAGCATCGAGGCCGCCGAGGGCGTGACCACCGGCATCTCCGCCTACGACCGCGCGCATACCATCCGTACCGCGGTGAAGCCGGACGCCAAGCCGTCCGACCTGCACCAGCCCGGCCACATCTTTCCCTTGATCGCCCAGCCGGGCGGCGTGCTGACCCGCGCCGGGCATACCGAGGCGGGCGTCGACCTGGCGATGCTGGCCGGCCTGGAGCCGGCCGGCGTGCTGGTCGAGATCCTCAACCCCGACGGCACCATGGCGCGGCGGCCGGAGCTGGAGGCGTTCGCGCGCGAGCACGGGCTGAAGATGGGCTCGATCGCCGACCTGATCGCCTACCGCCTGGCGACCGAGCACACCGTCGAGCGCGTGGACGAACGCGAGATCGACACCGAGTTCGGTCCGTTCAAGCTGCTGACCTACCGCGACCGCATTGCCCACGACCTGCACTTCGCGCTGGTCAAGGGCGCCCCGGACGCGGCCACGCCGACGCTGGTGCGGGTGCAGGTCGAGAACCCGCTGGCCGACCTGCTGCACTGGCGGCGCGACGACTTCGGCATCGCCGGCACCGATGCCTTGCGCGCGATCGCCGCCGAAGGGCAGGGCGTGATGGTGGTGCTGTCGGCGCCGCGCGACAGCGACGCGCTGCTGGCCCGGCTGCGCCGCGAGCCCGTGGTGCGTCCGGCCGGCAAGGACAAGGACGTGGGCCAATGGCGGCGCAACGGTGCCGGCGCGCAGATCCTGGCCGACCTCGGCCTGGGCAAGTTGCGCGTGCTCGGCACGCCGCGCCGGCAGGTCGCGCTGGCGGGGTATGGACTGGAGGTCGTGGAGTACCTGGACGGGGCCGGGACCCGGGACCCGGACGCCGGGACTCGCAAAAGCGTTCCCGATGCCCCCGTCCGATAGCGGCCGGCTTTCCGCCGGCCCCTTGCCTGGCCGGCGGAGGACCGCGAGCCTTTCCCGAGTCCCGAGTCCCGAGTCCCGAGTCCCGAGTCCCGAGTCCCCGCTGTTAAACTGACCCACCTTTTGGATCCCCGCCCCGCATGAGCCACTACGAAGGCGACCTCCGCCCCACCAGCGCGCGCTTCGCGATCATCGCCAGCCGCTGGAACGCCCGCATCACCGACGTGCTGGTCGCCGGTGCCCGCCAGAGCCTGGCCGGCAACGGCATTCCCGACGACGCGGTGGACGTCGTGCGCGTGCCCGGCGCCTGGGAGATCCCGATGGCCGCCAATCGCGTGGCCCAGGGCGGCCAGCACGCGGCGATCATCGCGCTGGGCTGCGTGATCCGCGGCGACACCCGCCACTACGAGCACGTCGCCGACCTGTGCGCGGAGGGCCTGATGAGCGTGCAACTGCAGACCGGCGTGCCGGTGCTGAACGGCGTGCTCGCGGTCGAGCGCGTCGAGGATGCCGAGGCGCGCGCCGGCGGCACCCACGGCAACAAGGGCGAGGAGGCCGCGATCGCGGCGCTGGAGATGGTCAACCTGCTGGAGCAACTGCCATGAACAAGCCCGGCGGCCATCACAGGCACGTCCGCCGCGACGGCATCGACCCGGTGCTGCGTTCGCGCGCGCGCCGCCGCGCATTGCAGGCGGTCTACGCCTGGCAGATTTCCGGCGGCAACGCCAAGCAGGTGATCGCGCAGTTCGCCCACGAGCAGGCGCACGAAGTGGCCGACCTTGGCTATTTCGAGAACCTGGTCGAGGGCGTGCTGGCGCATCACGCCGAGCTGGACGAGGCGCTGGCGCCGTACCTGGACCGCAGCGTGGCCGAGGTCGACGCGATCGAGCGCGCGGTGCTGCGCCTGGCCGCCTACGAGCTGCTGTATCGCCAGGACGTGCCGTATCGCGTCGTGATCAACGAGGCGATCGAGACCGCCAAGCGCTTCGGTTCCGAGCACGGCCACACCTACGTCAACGGCGTGCTGGACCGCGCCGCGCTGGTCTGGCGCAAGGTCGAGTCGGGCGGCGGCGCGTAGCGCCGGCGCGGGATTGGGGATTCGGGATCTGGGATTCGCAAAAGCGCCCCTGCTTCTCACGAATCTCCGATCCCGAATCCCCAATCCCGCCTTATGCACGAATTCGCCCTGATCGACCATCTCCGTGCCCGCAGCCGCGGGCGCGGCGATATCGCGCTCGGCATCGGCGACGACGCCGCGCTGCTGCGGGTGCCGCCGGGCGAGGAACTGGTGGTGACGATGGACACGCTCAACGACGGCGTGCATTTCCCGCCGGAGAGCGCGCCGTTCGACATCGGCTGGAAGACGCTGGCGGTGAACCTGTCCGACCTGGCCGCGATGGGCGCGCAGCCGGCCTGGTGCACGTTGTCGCTGTCGTTGCCGCAGGTGGACGCGCGTTGGCTGGACGGCTTCGCCGAAGGTTTCTTCGCGCTGGCCGATCGCCATGGCGTCGCGCTGATTGGCGGCGATACCACGCGCGGGCCGCTGTCGCTGTCGGTCACGGCGATGGGGCGGGTGGCGGCCGGCAGCGCGTTGCGCCGCGATGCGGCGCGGGCCGGCGACGATATCTGGGTGACCGGTTCGCTCGGCGATGCGGCGGCCGCCCTGAGGCTTTGGCAGGCCGGCACGCTGGCGGTGGCCGGCGCGGCCGATGCGGCGATCGAGCCGTTGCGGCAGCGCCTGCAGCGGCCGGCGCCGCGGGTGCAGGCCGGGTTGCGGCTGGTGGGCCTGGCGCATGCGGCGATCGACGTATCCGATGGCCTGCTGGCCGATCTCGGCCATGTCTGCGCGCGCAGCCGGGTCGGCGCGCAGGTGTACCTGGAGGCCCTCCCCGCATCCGCGGCGTTGCGCGCTGCGTTCGAGGGCGATGAGCGGTACGCGCTGCAGTGCGCGGGCGGCGACGATTACGAATTGTGCTTCACGGCGCCGCGCCAGCATCGCGACGCGGTGGAGCAGGCGATGCTGTTCGCGGACGTGCCGGTGGCGCGGGTCGGGCGGATCGTCGAGGGGGAGGGGGTGGTGGTGTTGGATCCGGCGGGGCGGGCTTGGGTGCCGCCGAGGACCGGATACCAGCACTTCGCGGGATAGCGGAGGAGCTGCCCGAGCGCGTCGTGGGCGTTCGCGCAGCATCACCTTCCTGTCGTCCCCGCGCAAGGCGGGGACCCAGAGACTTCCAAACGATGTCCCCGATCCGCGGCTCCCCAGCTTGGCTGTAACCATACTTGATGGTACGGTCTGGCCGCTGGCTCCCCCGCCGGGTTCCACCTTGTGGTGCCTTCCGCCGGTCCATCCCGGTCCGGCGGGTTTGCCTGGGAGGAGCCGTTACATGAGCAGGATCGTCGCCCGCTGGCTCGCGCTGGTCGCGTTGCTGGCCTTTTCCGCCGCTGCGTCCGCGGCCGGTTTCAGCAAGACCTATCAACGCATACCGGGCTGGGACGGCACCCCCCTCGGCGCCCTGGTGCTGGTGCCGCAAGGGCAGGGCGACGGACCCTTCCCGCTGGTGGTGATGCCGGCCAGCTGGTCGCTGCCGAACCTGGAATACCTCGGCCGCGCGACCCAGCTCGCCGGCAGCGGCTACGTGGTGGTCAGCTATACCTCGCGCGGGTTCTGGGATTCGGCCGGGCTGATCGACATCGCCGGCGCGCCGACCGTGGAGGACGTCAGCGCGGTGATCGACTGGGCGCTGGCGAACACCCCGGCCGACCCGGATGCGATCGGCGCCTCCGGCATCTCCTACGGCGCCGGCACCAGCCTGCTCGCGGCCGCGCGCGACCCGCGTATCAAGGTGGTCGCCGCGCTGAGCGGCTGGGCCGACCTGGAAGCCTCGCTGTACGCGAACCGGACCGTCAGCCAGCAGGGCGTGGCGCTGCTGGTCGCGGCCGGCGCGCTGACCGGCCGCCCCGGCCCGGAGCTGGCGCAGATCACCGCAAAGGTCGCGCTCGGCGACTACGACGGCGCGGTGCAAGGCTTCCTGCCGCAGGCCGCCAGCCGCGGGGTGATGCACGAGGCCGACGCGCTCAACCGCAACGGGACCGCGGTGCTGCTGGCCAATGCGTTCAACGACGGGCTGTTCCCGCCCAACCAGTACGTCGACTTCTACCAGCGCCTGCACGGGCCCAAGCAGTTGCTGCTCAGCCAGGGCGACCACGCCACCGCCGAGCTGCCCGGTGCGCTGGGCCTGCCGAACGCGGTCTACGATGCGGCGGTGCGCTGGTTCGACCGCTACCTCAAGGGCGCCGCGAACGGGGTCGAGGACGAACCGGCGGTGCGGCTGGCGACGCTGGACGGGCAGTGGCTCGACTACCCGGACTGGAGCGCGGTGCAGGCCGCGCCCACGACCTACGGGCTGGACAAGCCGGCCGGGCTGCTGCTGCCGACCGGGCGTTTGCTGGCCGGCGACGCCACCGGCTGGTCGCACCGCATCGTCACCGCGGTGCCGACCGTGGCCGATTCGGGCGTGGTGCTGGTCAGCGGACTGCTGCAGGGCCTGGGCCAGCCGGCGGTCGCCTCGATCCCGCTGGTCGCGCGCGCCGGCGCCGGGGTGTGGATGGGTCCGGTGTATTCCAGCGAGCACACGCTGGCCGGATCGCCGACGCTGCGGATCACGGTGACGCCGAGCCAGCCGGACGTGTCGCTTTTCGCTTACCTCTACAGCGTCGATGCGCTGGGGGTCGGCCAACTGCTCAGCCACAAGCCCTACAGCCTGCGCGGGGCGACGCCGGGCGCGGCGCGGACCGTGAACATCGTGCTGGAGGCGAGCGCGGCCAGGATCGCGGCCGGCCGCCGGCTGGTGTTGGTCGTCGACACCCTCGACCCGCGTTATGCCGACGCGACCACCGCCGGCGGTACGGTCACGTTCGGCTCGCCGACGGCGGCGCCATCGCGGCTGAGCGTGCCGCTGCACTGAGCCGGTGACGGCGGCGCCGGTCAGGCGCCGCCGTCCGATCGAAGTTACGCAGAATTTATGGTCTCTCGCAGCGTCCGCCATGGAGACTTTATGGGGGACAGGAACAGACTGGCTGCATCGGCGGAGGGGTTCCGCCCATGGATCGTGTTTCATGAAATTGCAGTCTGGTCTTCGGTCGTGCCTGCCGGGTGCGATGTTCCTGGGCCTGTGCACGGCGATGCCGTCCGCGCAGGCCGTTACGTTCGGCGGCAGCGCCGCGTTCACCAGCGACTATGTCTGGCGCGGCTCCAGCCAGAACCAGGGCAACGCCGCGGTGCAGGGCGGGTTGAAGGCTTCGGCCGACAACGGCCTCTATGGTTCGCTGTGGGGCTCGTCGGTCGATTTCGGCGATGCGGCCGGCGCCAGTACCGAAATGGACTTCGTCGCCGGCTGGAGCGGCAGCCTGGCGCCGGACTGGGCGCTGGACGTCAACTTCACCCGCTACCAGTACCCGGGCAGCAAGGCCGACCTCGACTGGAACGAGGTCGGCGCCACCGTGACCTGGAAGCGGAATTACTGGCTGCAGCTGGGCGTGTCCGACGATGCGCTCGCCAGCGGCCGCGCCGGCAGCTACGCGCAGATCGGCGCGCGCCTGCCGGTGAACGATGCGCTGCGCTTCGAAGCGCTGGCGGGGCATTACTGGCTCGACAGCGCCTATGCCGACGACTACACGCACGGGCAGGTCAGCGCGGTATGGGCCTTCGCCCGGCCGTGCGAGCTGCGCGTGAGCGGCCATTTCACCGATGACGCCGCGCGCCGCCTGTTCCCCGGGCAGGCCGGCTCGCGGCTGGAAGTCGCACTGCAAGCGTCCTTTTGACAGGAGAGAGCAATGAGCGGCTGGCTTTCGTTCGTCTGCGGTGTCGCCGTGCTGGTCGCGGCGGCCTACCTGCTGTACGTGGTCCTGCGCCCGGAAGAGTTCTGAGGACGCCGACATGACCGAAACCTTTCTCGTCTACGCGCTGGCGATCGTGCTGGCATGGCCGCTCGGCCGCTACCTGGCGGCCGTGATGCGCGGTGCGCCGATGCGCGGCGACGCGCTGTTCGGCTGGGTCGAGCGGCCGCTGTACGCGCTGCTCGGCGTGCGGCCGCGGCACGGCATGTCCTGGCGCGGCTACGTGCGCGCGTTCCTGGCCAGCAACCTGGTGGTGGGGCTGCTGGTCTGGGCGGTGTTCATGACCCAGGCCTGGCTGCCGTTCAATCCGAACGGCATCGCCAACCTGCGCTGGGATACCGCACTGCACACGATGGTGTCGTTCCTGACCAACACCAACCAGCAGCATTACTCCGGGCAGGCGCAGCTGTCGTACCTGTCGCAGATGACCGGCATCGTGGGTTTGCAGGTGGCCACGCCGATGATGGGCCTGGCGCTGGTGGTGGCGACGTTGCGGGCTTTGTTCGGTGGGCGGGCGGTCGCGCCTCCGGCCGATGCCCTGCCGGCACCGGCCGCGACCGGGCCGTATGATCGGGATGCGGCCATGCTGCGCCAGGAACGGTCGCGCGATGTCGCCGGGGAAGGCCGCGCGGCGGTCGATGTCGGCAACTACTGGGCCGACGTGATCCGCCCGAGCGTGCGCTTCCTGCTGCCGCTGTGCCTGCTGTGGACGCTGCTGCTGGGCTGGCAGGGCGTTCCCTCGACGCTGCACGGCGCCGCCGTCGCGCATCCGCTGGATGCGAGTGCCGGGATGGCCGAGCAGAAGATTCCGGTGGGCCCGGTCGCGGCGATGGTCGCGGTCAAGCAGCTGGGCACGAACGGCGGCGGCTGGTACGGGCCCAACAGTACGGTGGCGCTGGAGAACCCGACGCCGCTGGCGAACCTGCTGGAGACGCTGGCGCTGGTGCTGATCCCGGTCTCGGTGGTGTTCATGGTCGGCTTCTTCACCGGGCGCAAGCGGCTGGCCGCGCTGGTGTTCGGCACGATGCTGCTGATGTCGGCGGCCTCCACCTCGCTGCTGCTGTGGTCCGAGGCGCATTCGGCCAGTGCCGCCTCGGCGGCGCTGATGGAAGGCAAGGAGGTGCGCATCGGCGCCGACGCGTCCGCGCTGTGGGCGGCGTTGACCACGCAGACGTCCAACGGCTCGGTCAACGCGATGCACGATTCGCTCGCGCCGCTGAGCGGGCTGGTGACGCTGGTGGACATGCTGATCAACGCGATCTGGGGCGGCATCGGCTGCGGCCTGCAGCAGTTCATCGTCTACCTGATGCTGGGCGTGTTCCTGGCCGGGCTGATGACCGGGCGCACGCCGGAGCTGTTCGGGCGCAAGATCGAGGCGCGCGAAGTGCAACTGCTGGCGCTGCTGATCCTGCTGCAGCCGCTGGTGCTGCTGGGGCTGACCGCGTTGGCGCTGGCGCTGCCGCAGTTCACCGGCAACTCCAATCCGGGCTTCCACGGCATCAGCCAGGTGTTCTACGAGTACACCTCGGCCTTCGCCAACAACGGTTCCGGCTTCGAGGGACTGGGCGACGGCACCTACTGGTGGAACCTGAGCTGCGCATTGGTGCTGGCGCTGGGCCGCTATCCGGCGCTGGTCGTGCCGCTGGTCGTCGCCGCGCGCCTGGCCGCCAAGCGCCGCGCGCCGGAATCGGCCGGCAGCCTGCAGATCGAAACCCCGACTTTCGCGCTGACGCTGGTCGCGGTGATCGTGGTCCTCACCGTGCTGCAGTTCATGCCGGCGCTGGTGCTGGGACCGATCGCCGAACACCTGGCAGTGCACTGAGGATCACCCCCATGAATGCTCCTGTTTCCACGGAAAAGCGCATCCGCACGCAGCCGCGCCTGTTCGATGGCGCGGCGCTCGCCGCGGCCAGCCGCGATGCCTTCCTCAAGCTCTCCCCGCGCCACCTGCTGCGCAGCCCGGTGATGGCGGTGGTGATGGCCGGCACGCTGCTGGCCGCGTTGATCGCCGCCACCGGCCAGGCTTCGCCTGGGCGGTCACCGCGATCCTGTTCGTCACCGTGCTGTTCGGCAACTTCGCCGAGGCGATCGCCGAAGCGCGCGGGCGCGGCCAGGCCGCCTCGTTGCGGCGCGCGCGCAAGGACCTGGTCGCCCGCCGCCTCGGCGGCGAGCACGACGCGCGCGAGACCCGCGTGCCGGCGGCCGAGCTGCGCCCGGGCGACTACGTGGTCGTGTCCGAGGGCGAGTTCATCCCGGCCGACGGCGAGATCGTGCGCGGCCTGGCGACCATCAACGAGGCCGCCGTGACCGGCGAATCCGCGCCGGTGCTGCGCGAGGCCGGCACCGATCGCAGCGGCGTGATCGGCGGCACCCGCGTGCTGTCCGACGAGATCGTGTTCAAGGTCACCGCCGAGCCGGGGCAGAGCTTCCTCGACCGCATGATCGCGCTGGTCGAGGGCGCCAACCGCCAGAAGACGCCCAACGAGATCGCGCTGACGTTGCTGCTGGCGGCGATGACGCTGACCTTCCTGATCGTGGTGGCGACGCTGCCGGCGATCGCCGGCTTCGTCGGCGTCAAGCTCGATCCGCTGCTGCTGATCGCGCTGCTGGTGTGCCTGATCCCGACCACCATTGGCGGCCTGCTGCCGGCGATCGGCATCGCCGGCATGAACCGCGCGCTGGCCGCCAACGTGCTGGCCAAGTCCGGCAAGGCGGTGGAAGTGGCCGGCGACGTGGACGTGCTGCTGCTCGACAAGACCGGCACCATCACCCACGGCGACCGCCAGGCCACCGCGTTCCATCCGCTGGCCGGGATCGACCGCGGCCAGTTGCGCGACGCCGCGATGCTGGCCTCGCTGGCCGACCCGACCCCGGAAGGCAAGTCGATCGTGAAGCTGGCGCGCGAACAGGGCGCGGCGATGCGGGAGCCGGACGACGCGCATTTCATCGCCTTCACCGCGCAGACGCGCATGTCCGGCGTGGACGTGGACGGCCGCAGCATCCGCAAGGGCGCCGGCGACGCGATCGCCGCCTGGGTGCAGGCGCAGGGCGGCGTGGCGTCGCCGGAACTGGCCGGCCGCATCGAGCAGGTCGCGCGCGGCGGCGCCACGCCGCTGGTGGTGGCCGAAGGCAAGCACGTGCTCGGCGTGGTCGAGCTGAGCGACGTGGTCAAGCACGGCATCAAGGAGAAGTTCGCGCAGTTGCGCGCGATGGGCATCAAGACGGTGATGATCACCGGCGACAACCCGCTCACCGCCGCCGCCATCGCCGCCGAGGCCGGCGTCGACGACTACATCGCGCAGGCGCGCCCGGAGGACAAGCTGGCGCGCATCCGCAGCGAGCAGGCCGGCGGCCGGCTGGTGGCGATGGTCGGCGACGGCACCAACGACGCGCCGGCGCTGGCGCAGGCCGACGTCGGCCTGGCGATGAACTCCGGCACGCAGGCGGCAAGGAGGCCGGCAACATGGTCGACCTGGATTCGGACCCGGCCAAGCTGCTGGCGGTGGTGGAAGTGGGCAAGCAGCAGCTGATCACCCGCGGCGCGCTGACCACCTTCTCGCTGGCCAACGACGTGTCCAAGTACTTCGCGATCCTGCCGGCGCTGTTCGCCGCGGCGATTCCCTCGATGGCGGCGCTGAACGTGATGCAGTTGTCGAGCCCGCGCAACGCGGTGCTGGCGGCGCTGGTGTTCAACGCGCTGATCATCCCCGCGCTGATCCCGCTCGCCCTGCGCGGCGTGCGCTTCCGTCCGGCCGGGGCGACCGCGCTGTTGCGCCGGAACATGCTGGTCTACGGCGTCGGCGGCGTGCTGCTGCCGTTCGCCGGCATCAAACTGATCGACATGGCGCTGGCCGCGCTGGTCGGCGCCTGAGGAGAATCCCATGCCTGTTTCCGATGTTTCTTCCGGTTCCCGGCCGCTGCGCGACCCGGGCGCCTGGCGTGCCTCGCTGGCGATGGCACTGGTCATACTGCTCGGCTTCGGCCTGGCGTATTCGCTGGTCGCCACGGGCATCGTCGGGGCTGCGTTCCCGCGGCAGGCCACCGGTTCGCTGATCGAGCGCGATGGCCGGGTGGTCGGCTCGGCGCTGGTGGCGCAGCCGTTCGCCGACGCCAAGTATTTCCAGCCTAGGCCCTCGGCCGCCAAGTACGACCCGATGTCCGCGGCCGGCAGCAACCAGGCGCGTTCCAATCCCGAACTGGTCCAGCGCATCGCCGATACCCGCAAGGCCGTGGCCGCGCGCGACGGCGTCGCCGAGGCCGAGGTCGCGACGGACCTGCTGACCCAGTCCGGCAGCGGCCTGGACCCGCACATCTCGGTGGCCGCCGCGCGCCAGCAGGTAGCGAGGGTGGCGCGGGCGCGCGGCTGGCCCGAGGCGCGCGTGCGCGCGCTGCTCGACGCACAGGCCGAGCAGCGCCAGTTCGGTGTGCTCGGCCAGCCGCGGGTCAACGTGCTGGCGCTGAACCTGGCGCTGGACGCGGTACGGTGAGTCCCTTTCCCTCACCCCCGCCCCCTCTCCCGCATGCGGGAGAGGGGAGATGCCCAGCGCCTCTCCCGCGGGCGGGAGGGGTGAGGTGCTCATTCCTTCTCCCGCTTGCGGGAGAAGGTGCCCGCAGGGCGGATGAGGGCAGCCTCTCCAGCGTTCGGCGACAATCCATCTCATGACCGATGCCCGCACCCAACAGGCCGATGCGCTGATCGGCGAACTGCAACGCGAACGCGGTGGCCGGCTGACCGTGTTCCTCGGCGCCGCGCCGGGCGTGGGCAAGACCTACGCGATGCTGTCGCGCGCGCGCGAGCGCATGCGCCAGGGCGTGGACGTGGTGGCCGGGATCGTCGAGACCCATGGCCGCGCCGAGACCGCCGCGCTGCTCGAAGGGCTGGCGCTGCTGCCGCGCAAGCGCGTGAGCTACCAGGGGCGCACGCTCGAGGAACTGGACCTCGACGCCCTGCTCGCGCGCAAGCCGCAGCTGGCCCTGGTCGACGAACTGGCCCACCGCAACGTGCCGGGCAGCCGCCACGAGCGGCGCTGGCAGGACGTGGACGAACTGCTCGACGCCGGCATCGACGTCTACACCACGGTCAACATCCAGCACCTGGAGAGCCTCAACGACCTGGTCCATCGCATCACCGGCGTGCGCGTGTCCGAGACCGTGCCGGACGCGGTGTTCGACCGCCTGCGCGACATCGTGCTGGTCGACCTGCCGCCGCGCGAGCTGATCGAGCGCCTGCAGCAGGGCAAGGTCTACCTGCCCGAACAGGCGGCGCAGGCGTTGCAGGCGTTCTTCTCGCCGTCGAACCTGGCGGCGCTGCGCGAACTGGCGATGCAGACCGCCGCCGACCGCGTCGACAGCGACCTGCGCGACGCCCAGGCCGCGCGCGGCCTGCCCGGCACCGCGGCGCTGCGCCGCCGCGTGCTGGTGGCGATCGACGGGCGAGGCGGTTCCGAGTACCTGGTGCGGGTGGCGCGCCGCCTGTCCGAGCGCCGCGACGCGCCTTGGACCGTGGTGACCGTGCAGACGCGCACCGTCGCCGAGGACGACTGGCAGCTGGAGATCGACCGCGCGTTCGCGCTGGCGCGCCGGCTCGGCGGCGACACCGCGCTGCTGCACGGCACCGGCATCGCCGATGCGCTGCTGGACTTCGCCGCGCAGAACGGCGTGTCCACGCTGGTGCTCGGGCGCACCCGCGAACGGCCGTTGGCGCGGATGTTCAACCGTACCTTGACCCAGCAGCTGCTGCAGCGCGGCGCGCACTACGAACTGGTGATCGTCAGTTCCGCCGATGCGCGCGCGCGCGCCGGCGCTGGCGGCGCCCGGGGCAATGGCTGCGCCGCTACGACCTGGCCTATGCCGCGCTCGCCGCGACCGGTGCGGTCGGCGTGGCCTGGCTGCTGCAGCGCTGGACCGACATCGACGACCTGTCGATGGTGTTCATCGTCGCGGTGGTGCTGGTGGCCGCGCGCACGCGCATGGCAGCGGCGGTGCTGGCGGCCTTGCTGAGCTTCGTCGCCTACAACTTCTTCTTCATCGAGCCGCGTTTCACCCTCAACATCAGCGCGCGCCAGGGCGTGGTCACGGTATGCCTGTTCCTGATCGCCGCACTGGTCGCCGGCCGCCTGGCCTCGCGCCTGCGCAGCCAGGTGTTGGCGCTGCGCGCGGCCAACGCGCACGCCAATGCACTGCAGGCGCTGGGCCGCCGGCTCGGCGCCGCGGCCGACCTGGGGCAGGTGCTGGATGCCGGCCGCCGCGCCCTGTCCAGCGCGCTCGGCGCCGAGGCCTGGCTGCGGCTGGAGCAGCGCGAGAGCGACCCCGGCACCGGATTGGCCGCGCTGGACCGCGATGCCGCGGATTGGGCGCAGCGCCACGGCCAGCCGGCCGGGCGCTATACCGATACGCTGGCCGGGGCGAGCTGGTGGTGCCTGCCGGTGCGCGCCGAGCAGGGCACGCTGGGCGTCGCCGCGCTGCGCTTCGACGCACGCCAGGCGCGCCCGACCCTGGAGCAGCGCCGCCTGGCCGAAGCCATGGTCGAGGACATCGGCCAGGCCGCATTGCGCACGCGCCTGGTCGCCGACCTGGAGAGCGCGCGCGTGACCGGCGAGACCGAGCGCCTGCGTTCGGCGTTGCTGTCGTCGGTCTCGCACGACCTGCGCTCGCCGCTGGCCTCGATGATCGGTTCGGCCAGCAGCCTGGCCAGCTACGGCGACCGCATGGACGCCGCCGACCGCCGCAGCCTGCTGGAAACCATCCAGCTGGAAGGCGAGCGCCTGGACCGCTACATCCAGAACCTGCTCGACATGACCCGGCTCGGCCACACCGGCCTGACCTTGAACCGCGACTGGATCGGCGTGGACGAACTGCTCGGCTCGGCGCGGCGGCGCCTGCAGCGCTACCAGCCGCAAGCCAGGGTCGAGCTGGCGCTGGCGCCCGGCCTGCCGCCGATCTGGGTGCATCCGGCGCTGGTGGAGCAGGCGGTGTTCAACGTGCTGGAGAACGCCGCCAAGTTCTCCCCGCCGGACGAGGCGGTGACGATGAGCGCATCGCTGCACGACGGCGCGCTGCGCATCGACGTCGCCGACCGCGGCCCGGGCATACCCGAGGACGAGCGCGCGCGCATCTTCGACATGTTCTACAGCGTCGAGCGCGGCGACCGCGGCCGCCACGGCACCGGGCTCGGCCTGACCATCTGCCAGGGCATGATCGGCGCGCATGGCGGCAGCGTGGAGGCGCTGGCCGGCCCGGACGGGCGCGGCACCGTGATCCGCATTACCCTACCGCTGTTGCAACCCGCCCCCTCCGCGCGTGCCGATGACGACTGACCC
Organism: Xanthomonas boreopolis; assembly: GCA_014654535.1. Lineage (GTDB taxonomy): Bacteria > Pseudomonadota > Gammaproteobacteria > Xanthomonadales > Xanthomonadaceae > Pseudomonas_S > Pseudomonas_S boreopolis. Next base: position 68,718 of record BNBA01000017.1, on the reverse strand, counting down.
CGCCTCCGCGATTCCGGCCCCGCGCGTGCTCGTGGTCGACGACGAGCCGCAGATCCGCCGCTTCCTCGACATCAGCCTGCGCGCGCAGGGCTACCGCGTGCTGCAGGCCGCCACCGGCGAGGAAGGATTGGCGACGCTGGCCGCACAGGGCGCGGAGCTGGTGGTGCTCGACATCGGCCTGCCCGACCGCGACGGCCACGAGGTGCTGCGCGCGATCCGCGAATGGTCGGCGGTGCCGGTGATCATGCTGACGGTGCGCGCCGGCGAGGCCGAGAAGGTGGCCGCGCTCGACGCCGGGGCCAACGACTACGTCACCAAGCCGTTCGGCGTGCAGGAACTGATGGCGCGCATCCGCGTGCTGCTGCGCCAGGCCGGCGCGGCGGCGGCGAGCATGGAGGAGGTGGTGTTCGACGACGGCCACCTGCACGTGCACCTGGGCTTGCGCGAGGTGGCGCTCGATGGCGAGCCGCTGGCGTTGAGCCGCAAGGAATACGCCTTGCTGGCGCTGTTGCTGCGCCATGCCGGCCGCGTGGTGACGCAGCCGCAACTGCTGCGCGAGCTGTGGGGACCGACCCACGAAGGCGATACGCACTACCTGCGCATCCTGGTCGGCAAGCTGCGCCAGAAGCTGCACGACGATGCCGCGGCGCCGCGCTACATCGTGACCGAGCCGGGGGTGGGGTTGCGCTTCATCGGGGTGCAGCGGGCGGGGTGATGCGGTGCTTTTGTTGGCGTGAGGTTTGATGCGCCATGGGTGGTTGAGGTCGTAGCAATCCCTCCTCGTTGTCTCCGCGTAGGCACCTAGGCACCAGCGACTTTTCCGCCATCTATCTGCTCTTGTTGTTCGTCCTCGGCTATCCATCTACCGTCATCCCCGCGAAGGCGGGGATCCAGGGACGTTGCTTTGCCTTTTCTGTTTGGAGCAACAGCAAAAAGCTTTCGCCTTACGGCGAGTCACTTTTCTTTGCTTGCGCAAAGAAAAGTAACCAAAAGAAGCGCTTCACAGCAGCCGAATGGCTGATCAAGCACACCCCGCCTGCGCGCCCGCAGCCTTGCTGCGGGGAGCCGGCGGGATTTTTCGATGCGACATCCTGTCGCGGCGAAAAACGGCGCACATCCTTGTGCGCCGCCCTTCGGGTTTTACCCGCCGTCTCCGCCGCTACGGAGGGGCCCCGGTAAGTCAAAGGCGGGAAGCCGAAGCAAAATCACGAGCAACGGCAACGGCAACGGCAACGGCAACGGCAACGGCAACAAGTACTCCTTGCTGCTTCATCCTGACCAGTCGGTCGATGCACCGTAGGAGCGGCTTCAGCCGCGAGGGCCTTTCATGCGGTCTCTCCGCAAAAGCCAACATCACGGTGCGGGAGCGCGACGAAGCAAGGCTTGCCGAGGCTCATGCCGCTCCTGCAAAGGCCGCGTTTGCTACGCCGGCAGCACTTTCCCCGGGTTGAGGATGCCGTCCGGGTCCAGCGCGGCCTTGATCGCGCGCATCGCCGCGAGCGTCTCGGGCGAGAACGCCTGCGCCATGTAGTCGCGCTTGGCCACGCCGATGCCGTGTTCGCCCGAGAGCGTGCCTTCCAGGGCCAGCACCAGCGCGAACACGCGCGGCAACGCCGCCTGCGCGCGCGCGGTTTCGGCGGCGTCGCCGTCGTCGTACATGATGTTGACGTGCAGGTTGCCGTTGCCGGCATGGCCGAACGCCACGATCGGCAGGTCGAACTCGGCGGCCAGCGCCTCCACGCCGGCCACCAGGTCGGGAATGCGCGACACCGGCACCACCACGTCCTCGTTGATCTTGCCCGGCTTGATCGTGCGCAGCGCCGGCGACAGCGCCTTGCGCGCCGCCCACAACCGGTCGCGCGCGGCACCGTCGGCGGCGACGTCGAGCGATACGAGGCCGTCGCCCTCGGCGGCATCGGCCAGCGCCTGCAGCGCATAGGGGAGCGTGTCGTGGTCGCCGTCGGCCTCGATCAGCAACATCGCCCCGGCGTCGGGCACGTCGCTGCCGTTGCGCCGCAGCAGCGCGATCGCGCTGCGGTCCATGAACTCCAGCATCGCCGGCGTCGCCGGCCGCGCCATGATCCGCGATACCGCGGCCGCCGCGCTGGCCGCGTCGCGGTAGAACGCGCGCAGCCCGGCCTGCGCCTGCGGGCGCGGCGCCAGCTTCAGCGTCGCCTCGACGATGATCGCGAGCGTGCCCTCGCTGCCGACGATCAGGTGGGCGAGGTCGTAGCCGGTCGCATCCTTGGTGTAGGCGCCGCCGCAGCGGATCACATCGCCGGCGCCGGTCACCGCGACCAGTCCGAGTACGTTGTCGCGGGTCGCTCCGTACTTCACCGCGCGCGGTCCGCCCGCGTTCGTGGCGAGATTGCCGCCGATGCTGCACAGCGCCGCGCTCGACGGATCCGGCGGCCAGAACAGCCCGTGCGGCGCCAGTGCGTGCTGCAGCGCCTCGTTGAGCACGCCCGGCTCGACGACCGCACAGCGATCGGCCGGGCGCAGCGCGACGATCCGGTTCATGCGCGCCAGCGACAGCACGACGCCGCCGTCGAACGGCACCGATGCCGCGGTGGTCGCGGTCCCCGCGCCGCGCGCGATCAGCGGCACCTTGTGCGCGCGGCAGGCACGCACGACCGCGACCACCTCGTCGACCGTCCGGGGCAGGGCGACGGCGTCGGCCAGCGCCCAGCGCCGCGAATCGTCCTCGCCGTAGCGGCGGCGGCTGTCGGCGTCGGTGAGCCAGCCGTCGGGGCCGAGCCGTTGCGCCAGGGTTTGCTGCAGGTCGAAGGGAAGGTCGCGCATCGCCGCATTATCGCGCGGGCCCGGCCGCTCGGGCCGGATCCGGTTCAGACCTCGTCCGCGCGGAAGGCGTCGCGGATCCACTGCAACTGCGGCGGGTCGCCGTGCGCGTCGACCACGTCGAAACGGCAGGGGGCCTGCGCCAGCGCCGGATGCGAGGCAAGGAACATCTGCGCGGCCAGCACCAGCTTGCGGCGCTTGCGCAGGTCCACCGAGGCCGCGCCGCCGCCGAACGCGGCATCGCGGCGATAGCGCACCTCGACGAACACGACGCTGTCGCCGTCGCGCATCACCAGGTCGAGTTCGCCGCCGCGGTAGCGCGCGTTGCCGGCCAGCGTGCGCAGGCCGGCGCGTTCCAGCAAGCGGCGCGCGGCCGCCTCGACCGCGTCGCCGCGCGCGCGCCGGTCGTCCACCCTCAGCGGTCGGACGACACCGGCGTCGGCACGCCGGACTGGAAGGTCGACCACGCCGGCGTGCGCATCACGTTGCCGAAGCCGTCCAGGTGCAGCGTGCCGGTGGCGCCGGCCAGGCCGCCGCCGGTGCCGGTGGCGAGCTTCTCCAGGTAGGCGGTGATCGTCCAGGCGTCGTAGCCGAACGCGAACAGGCGCGAGGCCGGCCCGCGCGCGGTCGGCAGCAGGTTGGCCGTGCTCGACGCCGACGGCAGGCCGGCCACGCCGCGCGCGCTCCAGGCCTCGGTCGGGAACACGATGCCGTCCAGCGACACGTCGTCCTCGGCCTTGCCGGTGCCGAGCATCAATTGCGAGGTGCCCACCCGGCTCTTGCCGGCGAACCCGGCCAGCGCGAGCTGCGGGGCCAGGGCGCGCGCGGTGTTGCCGCGCACGGCGAGGAACACCGCGTCGGCGGTGCCGTGGTTGCGCAGCTGCGCGCCGATGTCGCCCGGCGCCTCGGCGACGCTGATCACGCCGGCCACCTGGCCGCCGCGCTCGGTGAAGCGCTGCCGGAACGCATCCACCGCGCGCCGGCCGTTGTCGTCGCTGCTGCCGATCACCAGCACGTTGCGGCGCTCGCGCGCGAGCAGGTATTCGGCGGCGATGATGCCGTCGTCCTCCGGCGCCAGCGAGAACCCGGCGCTGCCCGGCGGCGGGGCCTTGCCGTCGGCGGGACGGTTGAGCGCCAGCACCGGCACCTTCAGTTCCTGCCGCGCGAACAGCGCGCTGACCTCGTCGCGGCCGAGCGGGCCGACCACGAAATCGGCACCGGCATCGACGGCCCGGTCGTAGGCCGCCTTCGCGCCGGCCGCCGTGCCGGCGGTATCGAAGAAGTCGATCTCGGGGCGGCGCCGGTGCTCGGCGTAGTAGCCGGCGAGCAGGCCGTCGCGGACCGGCGCGGCGGCGGTGGCGAGATTGCCGGTCAACGGCAGCAGCACCGCCAGCTTGACCGGCGGCCGGTAGCCGTCGCGATCGGCGGGCGGGCGCTTGCTGGTGTCCAGCCCCCACTGCGCGTCGCGGTCGAACGGGCGCGGCAGCGGCAGGCCGCGGCTGATCAATGCGCGGCCGGCAAAGTTGTAGAGCGGGTCGCCGGCGGCCAGCGCGGCGGTGCGGCTGGCGAGGGTGGCATCGTCGAGCGAGGCGAGCAGGCGGGCGATCGCGCGCTGGTTGTCGCTGCGCGCCGCGCCGCTCAACGCGATGTCGGCGCTGGCGCGGTCGCCGGCCGCGCCGAACGCGTCGCCGGTGGCCTCGCGGCCCTGCGCCCGCGCCAGGTGCCAGCGCGCCTGCAGGTCCTGCGGCAGGCCCTGCGAGGATTCGCCCAGCGCCGCCAGCGCCTGCGCCGGCTGCTTGTCGGCGATCGCCAGTTCCGCGTTCAGCAGGCCGAAGCGGGCCCGGGTCTCGCCGCCGAGATGGCGCGGGTTGACCTGCGGGATCAGGCTGCGCGCGCGCGCGTCGTCCTTGGCCTCGTGCCAGGCGAAGGCGGCATCGGCCAGCAATCGGCTGCGCTGTGCGCCGCTGGCGGTGGCGGCCTGCGCCTCGAGCTGCTGCGCGGCATCGCGCGGCTTGCCCTGGGCGAGCAAGGCAAGGGCGGCCGACTGCTCCGGCGTATTGGTCTGGGTGAGGCTGCCGGTGGCGCACCCGGCAGCCAGCAGCACGACGAGCGACAGGGCGGAAATCCTTGCGAAGCGCTGGTTCATTCTCAGGTCCATTCGGCGGACGTGCCGGTGAAAACGCTACGATTCTACCCTTGACCCCGGAATGCCCGCTGATGACCGTCCCTGGAATCCTGCACGTGGTTGCCACCCCGATCGGCAACCTTGCCGACCTGTCGCCGCGCGCCCAGGAGGTGCTGCGCGGCGTGGACGCGATCTGCGCCGAGGACACCCGCCACAGCAAGCAGTTGCTGGCGCACTTCGGCATCGAGCGGCCGCTGCTGGCGCTGCACGAGCACAACGAGGACGCCATTGCGCAGAAGATCGTCGCGCGCCTGCTGGACGGGCAGGCACTGGCGCTGGTGTCCGACGCCGGCACCCCGCTGGTGAGCGATCCGGGCTTCCGGCTGGTGCGCGCGGCGCGTGCGGCGGGCGTGAAGGTGAGCCCGGTGCCGGGGCCGAGCGCGGCGATCGCCGCGCTCAGCGTGGCCGGCCTGCCCAGCGACCGCTTCGCCTTCGAGGGCTTCCTGCCGGCCAAGGCGTCGGCGCGGCGCGAGCGGCTGGCGCGCCTGGCCGGCGAGGCGCGCACGCTGGTGTTCTACGAATCCTCGCACCGCATCGCCGAGTCGCTGGCCGACCTGGGCGAGGCGTTCGGCACGAACCGTCCGGCGGTGGTCGCGCGCGAGCTGACCAAGCTGTTCGAGACCGTGCTCGATGGCACGCTGGGCGAACTGCGGGCGCGGGTCGAAGCCGATCCGGACCAGCGCAAGGGCGAGTTCGTGGTGATGGTGCAGGGAGCTGGCGAGGACGAATCGGCCAAGATCGCCGAGGGCCGCCGCGTCTACGCCTTGCTCAACGCGCACCTGCCCCCCTCGGCGGCCGCCAAGTTGGCCGCGGAGATCACCGGCGCGCCGCGCAAGGCGCTGTATGGGCAGCCGGGCTGAAAGACCGCCGCGCGCGCGCGGGCCGGGCGCCTGGGAGGTGTTCCGGGTGTTCCTGCGGCTGGGATTGACCAGCTTCGGCGGCCCGATCGCGCACCTGGGGTACTTCCGCGAGGAATTGGTGCTGCGCCGGCGCTGGCTGGACGAGCCGGCCTACGCCGGGCTGGTCGCGCTGTGCCAGTTCCTGCCGGGGCCGGCCAGCAGCCAGGTCGGGATGGCGATCGGGCTGTCCCGGGCCGGCCTGCGCGGAGCGCTGGCGGCGTGGTGCGGGTTCACGCTGCCGTCCGCCGTGGCCATGATCCTCATCGCGATCACCTTGCCGGCCTGGGATCCCGGCACCCTGGACGCACTGGTGCATGGACTGAAGCTGGTCGCCGTGGCCGTGGTGGCGCATGCGGTGTGGGGCATGGCCAGGGCGTTCTGCCGCGACTGGGCGCACGCGGCGCTGGCGTTGGCGGCCGCCGCGTGCGTGCTGGTCCGCGACCAGCCCTGGGTCCAGGTCGCGGTGATCGCGGCCGCCGGGCTGGTCGCGCAGGCCTGCTTCCGGCGGCCTGCGGGCGGCGGCGGGACGGCGCTGCCGCCCGCGCCGGTCTCGCGCGCCGGCGCCTTCGCGGCGCTGGCGCTGTTCTTCGTCCTGCTGGGGGTGCTGCCGCTGCTGGCGGCCTGGTGGCCCGGGGCGGCGATCGCGGACACGTTCTACCGCACCGGCGCGCTGGTGTTCGGCGGCGGCCACGTGGTCCTGCCGCTGTTGCAGTCGGGCACGGTCGGCGCGGGCTGGATCGGGCAGGACACGTTCCTGGCCGGCTACGGCGCGGCGCAGGCGATGCCCGGGCCGTTGTTCACGTTCGCCGCCTTCCTCGGCGCCGCGATGGCGGAAGGACCGGGCGGCTGGGCGGGCGGCGCGCTGTGCCTGGCGGCGATCTTCCTGCCGTCGTTGCTGCTGGTGCTGGGCGTGTTGCCGTTCTGGAACGCGCTCCAACAACGGCCGCGCATCCAGGCCGCGCTCGGCGGCATCAACGCCGCGGTGGTCGGCCTGCTCGCGGCGGCCCTGTACCGGCCGGCGTGGACCGGCTCGGTGCAAGGCGCCACGGACGTGCTGTGGGTGGTGTCCGGCATCGCCATGCTGGCCTGGTTCAAGTGGCCCGCCTGGCTGGTCGTGCTGGTGGTGGGCGGCGCGGGATTCCTGTCCGCGCGGTGATCGCGCGCGGCGCGCAGCGGGCGCGAACGGCCGCGGCATGCGACAATGCGCGCGGCGGAGTCGGCCAGGCAGTCGCGTCATCCGAAAGGATGCCGAGGAAAGTCCGGGCTCCACAGGGCAAGGTGCCAGGTAACGCCTGGGCGGCGCGAGCCGACGGAAAGTGCAACAGAAAGATACCGCCTACGTTCCTTCCGAGGAGCCGGCAAGGGTGAAATGGTGCGGTAAGAGCGCACCGCGAGTCCGGTAACGGACCGGCACGGCAAACCCCACCTGGAGCAAGACCAAATAGGGATCCGATGGCGTGGCCCGCGCCGGATCCGGGTAGGTTGCTCGAGCGTCGCGGTGACGCGGCGCCTAGAAGAATGACTGTCCACGACAGAACCCGGCTTATCGGCCGGCTTCGCCGCTTTTCCGCCCTGCCGGGCGGAAAAGCCCCCAGGCCTTGGCCTGCCGGATCCCCGCGGCTGTCGCCGCGCCCCCTTTGCCAAAGGGCGCCTCGGGAGACCGGGAGCGATCGCATTGAAGAACGCGTCGCCACGCGCCAGCCAAGGCAAACCATCGCAGAGTGCGCGTTCGGATCGTTGCCATCTGGGCGCGTGGCGACGCGTTCAGCCATTTCCTGTGGATCCGGAGGCGCGGCTTCGCCTCCATGCCCTCACCCCAACCCCTCTCCCGGGAGGGAGAGGGGCTCAGATATCCAGCCGCGTCTCGCCCAGGAACACGCCGTCCGGGCCGAAGCGGCGTTCGTGGATCCAGCCGCGGCCGTCGTGGCCGATCGCCAGGATCGTGCTGGCGCGGGTGCCGTAGTCGTGGCCACGGATGAACGCCGGCGACAGGCGCCGTTCCAGGTCCAGGCCGACGCCGGTGTCCGGCAACGCATCGTCCGGGGCGATCGTTTCGTCGGCGAGGGCGGCCCATAGCGGGTCGAGCGACGTCTCGCCGGCGGCCTGCCAGTCCGACAGCCGCCCGGCCAGCCGGCGTGTCTTGGGCCAGGGGGCGTCGAGCCGGCCGTTGGACATGCCGTGGATGCCGGGCTCCAGAGGGCGGCAGGCGGCCGGGTGGTTGCCCAGGTAGTGGCAGCGCCCGGCATCGACCAGCAGCAGGTTGAACGGCGGGTACTCGGCGGCCCGGCCGCGCATCACCTCGGCATAGGCCGCCGCGTCCGCGCTGCCGGCCAGGTAATCGGCGATGAGCTGCCCGCGCGAAGGGCCCGAGGCGCTCGCCAGCGGATCGCGGACGTTGGTCACCACCGCGGCCCGGCCTTGCCGGTTCGCGCCGACCCAGCTGCCGCCGGAGCGCAGGTCGCGCCCCGCCAATACCCCTTCGTGGGGCGTCGGCCAGGCGTGCAGCGGGGCGGTCGGGCGCCCGTGGAACTCATCGCGGTTGCCTGCCATCAGCAGGCGCCAGCGAGGGTGGGATTGCCAAGAAAGGGCGACGAGGCACATGCCGGGATTGTGGCGCGTTGCGCAATCGGCGGCGATCCCGCGCGATCGAAATCCTGAATGGGAAGCGCGGCTTAACGGCACCTCCACGGGGCTGAATTTCGGTTCAATCTCAAAATCTGAGACGAAACAGCAACTTGTGGATAAGCCTTGAACAAGTCTCTAAAGATTGCTGCAAGCCATTGATGTGCATGGCGATTTGTCCGCCGAAAAGTTGTTGACAACCCATCGCCCGCTGCTAAGGTGGGCATACGAGGGAAAACCGGGTTTTTTGTGGGTTTTCGTGGTTCAATGACCATCCGGGCGGATATCTGAGGTAGCGACGGCGTGTTCCAGGGCGAGACGGCCATCACGGTGGACGACAAGGGGCGAATGGCGGTGCCGACCGCGTATCGCGACCTGGTCGCGCGCGTGAGCGGCAATCGCCTGGTGCTGACCTACAACCCGTTCGAGTCCGGCTGCCTCTGGCTGTATGCGGAAAAGGAATGGGAACGGGTCCGTGACGACGTCATGGCCAAGCCCAACACGCAGCGGGTCGTGCGGGTCCTCCAGCAGAAGCTGGTGGGCTCCTCGGCGGTGCTGGAACTGGACGCCAACGGTCGCATCAGCATCCCGTCGAGCCACCGCAGCGCGGTCGGCATCGAGAAGAAGGCGGTGCTGCTCGGCATGGGCGACAAGTTCGAACTCTGGAGCGAGCAGGCCCATCGCGCATTGATCCAGCAGACGCTGTCTGACGGGGATCTGGGCGATGGATTGCTCGACCTCAGGTTGTGAGCCGGGGTGCCCGGATGCGCGACGAAGCGCAGCCCGGTCACCCGGTGTCGCAGCCGCCGGCGGTGCATGTGCCGGTGCTGTACACGCAGGTCCTGGAAGGTCTGCAGGTGATCGGTGACGGAACTTACCTCGATGGCACGTTCGGGCGTGGCGGGCACGCGCGCGGGGTGCTGCAACGACTCGGCCCGGGAGGCCGGCTGCACGTGATGGACAAGGATCCCGACGCGATCGCGGTCGCCGAGCAAGCGTTCGGCGCCGATCCGCGCGTGTCGATCCACCGCGGCAGCTTCGCCACGCTGGCGCAGGTGGTCGCGCCGGCGTCGCTGGACGGCGTGCTGTTCGACCTGGGCGTGTCCTCGCCGCAGCTGGACGTGGCCGAGCGCGGCTTCTCGTTCGGCAAGGACGGCCCGCTCGACATGCGCATGGACCCGGAGTCCGGCGAGAGCGCGGCCGACTGGCTGGCGCGCGCCGACGAGCGCGAGATCGCCGACGTGCTGTGGACCTACGGCGAGGAGAGGCAGAGCCGCCGCATCGCCCGCGCGATCGTCGCGCGCCGCGCCGCGCAGCCATTGGTCCGTACCGCGCAGCTGGCCGAGCTGATTGCCTCGGTGATGCCGCGCAGCAAGGACAAGATCCATCCGGCCACGCGCAGCTTCCAGGCGATCCGCATCCACGTGAACCGCGAACTGGCCGACCTCGAGGCCGGCCTGGACGCCGCGCTGGCCGCGCTCAAGCCGGGCGGCCGGCTGGCGGTAATCAGCTTCCACTCGCTGGAAGACCGCATCGTCAAGCAATTCATCAATCGCCACGCCAAGGCGCCGCCGAGCAACCGCCGGCTGCCCCAGGCGCAGGCGTTCGTGCCGGCGTTGCAGGCGATCGGCGGCGCGGTCAAGGCCGGCGACGACGAACTGGAGGCGAACCCGCGCGCGCGCAGCGCGGTGCTGCGGGTGGCCGAGAAGCTGGGATTCGGGATTCGGGATTCGGGATGGGAGAGGGACGCTTCGCGAATCCCCAATCCCCAATCCCCAATCCCGGCACCTCCAGAAGGAGGTGCCCAATGAGTCGCATCCTGCTGATCGTGCTGCTGGCCTGCACCGTCGCTTCGGCGATCGGCGTGGTCTACATGCGCCACATGCACCGCAAGCTGTTCGTCGAGCTGTCGCGGCTGGAGCGCGAGCGTGACGAACTGAACATCGAGTTCGGCCGGTTGCAGCTGGAACAGGCCACCTGGGCCGAGAGCAACCGCATCGACCAGATCGCGCGCGAGCGGCTGGGCATGAAGTTCCCGGAAGCCAACGACATCGTGGTGGTGCGCCCATGAAGGCCGGCCGCAACCGCCCCCGCAGCAACTTCAACCTGCGCGGCCGCGTGATGCTGGTCGGCGCGGCGCTCGGGCTGTGCTCGGTCACGCTGATCGGCCGGGCCGCCTACGTGCAGCTGATCAACAGCGACTTCTACCAGCGCCAGGGCGAGGCGCGCTACCTGCGCGAGCTGCCGATCGCGACCTCGCGCGGCATGATCACCGACCGCAACGGCGAGCCGCTGGCGGTGTCCACGCCGGTCGAGTCGATCTGGGCCAACCCGCAGGAGCTGCTGCGCAATCCGGACCGCATTCCCGAGCTGGCGCGCGCGCTGGACCTGCCGGCCGACGAGCTCACCGCCCGCCTGACCCAGAAGGGCGACAAGGAGTTCATGTACCTCAAGCGCCGGATCAACCCGGACAAGGCGCACCAGGTCGTCGCGCTGAAGATCCCCGGCGTGTTCTCGCAGCGCGAATTCCGCCGCTTCTACCCGCAGGGCGAGGCGATGGCGCACGTGCTGGGCTTCACCAACATCGACGACCGCGGCCAGGAGGGGCTGGAGCTGGCCTTCGACGACTGGCTGCGCGGCAAGCCCGGCGTCAAGAAGGTGGTGCGCGACGCGCGCGGCGCGATCGTCGAGAGCGTGGACCTGGTGCGCCCGGCCGAGCCCGGCAAGGACCTGACCCTGAGCATCGACCGCCGCATCCAGTTCCTGGCCTACAAGGAGCTGCGCAAGGCGCTGGTGGAGAACAACGCCGCCGGCGGTTCGATGGTGATCATGGACGTGGCCACCGGCGAAGTGCTGGCGATGGTCAACCTGCCCACCTACAACCCGAACGCGGTGACGGGCATCAACCCGTCGGCGCGCCGCAACCGCGCGGTCACCGACCTGGTCGAGCCGGGTTCGACGATGAAGCCGCTGACCATCGCCACCGCGCTGCAGGCCGGCGTGGTGACGCCGGACACGATCATCGACACCAATCCCGGCTACATGACGCTGGGCCGCTTCACGATCCGCGACGTGCCGCGCAACAACGGCGTGCTCAACGTGACCGGCGTGATCACGCGCAGCTCCAACATCGGCGCGGCCAAGATCGGCGCCAAGCTGACGGACCAGGCCTTCTACCAGTCGATCCACAACTTCGGCTACGGCAGCGCGCCCAAGAGCGGCTTCCCGGGCGAGTCGTCCGGCGTCGTGCCGGCGCCGGGCAGCCCGAGCTGGTACGGCACCACCAAGACCACGATGTCGTACGGCTACGGCCTGTCGGTGACGCCGCTGCAGATCGCGCAGGCGTACGCGGCGCTGGGCAACGGCGGCAAGCTGATCCCGCCGACCTTCGTGAAGGGCCAGCACAACGAGCCGCGCCAGGTGGTCAGCCCGCAGGTCGCGCGCGAAGTCATCGACATGATGGAGACCGTGGTCACCCAGGGCGGCGCCAAGGGCGCAGCGATCCTGGGCTACCACGTGGCGGGCAAGACCGGCACCGCGCGCAAGAACGGCCCGCGCGGCTACGAGCGCGGCCATTACAACTCCCTGTTCGCCGGCCTGGTGCCGGCCTCCAGCCCGCGTTTCGCGACGGTGATCGTCATCAACGACCCGCAGGGCGGCAAGTACTACGGCGGCCTGGTGTCCGCGCCGGTGTTCCACGACGTGATGGAAGGCGCGCTGCGGCTGATGGACGTGCCGCCGGACGACATCCAGTCGTGGTTGGCGGCCCAGGCGAACAGCAAGAACGGCAAGCCCGTGGCCAAGCCGGCGGTGGAGCCGGACCCGGCGACGATGCCCGACGCGGCCGACGAGGTCGAGGCGGCGATCCCGGTCGCCACGGCAGGCGCGCCGGCGCCGCTGAAGGAGAGCCATCAATGAGCCGGTCGATGGCGCTTTCGCAGCTGATCCCCGACGTGCCGATGGCGCGCGACGTGGCGGTGTCCGGCCTGGTGCTGGACAGCCGCCAGGTGCGGCCGGGCTATGCCTTCGTCGCGATCGCCGGCTTCGGCGCGCACGGGCTCGGCTTCGTCGACCAGGCGCGGGCGAACGGCGCCGCGGCGATCCTGTTCGAACCGCCGGCGCCGGCCGAGCTGCCGGCACCGGCCGACGCGATCGCGGTGCCGGGCCTGCGCGCGCGCATGGGTGCGATGGCCGACCGCTTCCACGCGCATCCGTCGCAGACCATGACGATGGTCGGCGTCACCGGCACCAACGGCAAGACCTCCACGGTGCAGCTGCTTGCGCAGGCGTGGAAGCTGATGGGCACCGAGAGCGGCAGCATCGGCACGCTCGGCGCCGGGCTTTACGGGCAGGTCGTGCCGACCGGTTTCACCACGCCGCTGGTGCTGCAGATGCACGAGCTGCTCGCGCAGCTGCGCGACGCCGGCGCGCAGGCGGTGGCGATGGAGGTGAGTTCGCACGCGCTCGACCAGGGCCGGGTCGATGCCGTCCACTTCGACGTGGGCGTGTTCACCAATCTCACCCGCGACCACCTCGATTACCACGGCGACATGGCCAGCTACGGCGCGGCCAAGGCGAAGCTGTTCGCGCGGCCCGGGTTGAAGGCGGCGGTGCTGAACCTGGACGATGCGTTCGGCCGCACGCTGCTGGCCGGCCTCGATCCGGCCGTGCGCGGCATCGGTGTCAGCTCGCGCGGCCAGGCCGGTGCGACGGTGCGCGCCGGCAACCTCGAACTGGACAACCGCGGCATCGGCTTCGACCTGTGGATCGACGGCCAGGCCCACCGGGTACGGTCCCCGCTGCTGGGCCGCTTCAACGTCGACAACCTGCTGGCCGTGGCCGGGGCGCTGCATGCGCTGGGCCACGCGCCGGTGCAGGTCGCCGCGGTGCTGTCGCAACTGCAGCCGATCCGTGGGCGCATGAACCGCCTCGGCGGCGACGGCAGGCATCCGCTGGTGGTGATCGACTACGCGCATACTCCCGACGCCCTGGAGCAGGCGCTGGACAGCCTGCACGCGCACCTCGAAGGCCGGCTGATCTGCGTGTTCGGCTGCGGCGGCGAGCGCGATGCCGGCAAGCGCCCGCAGATGGCCGCGATCGCCGAGGCCAAGGCCGACGTGGTGATCGTCACCGACGACAACCCGCGCAACGAGGATGGCGATGCCATCGTCGCCGGCATCATGGCCGGTTTCGCCGATCCTTCCGTGGTCGCGGTGCAGCGCGACCGCGCCGCGGCGATCGCCACGGCGATCGGGCAGGCCAGGGCCGGCGACATCGTGCTGGTGGCCGGCAAGGGCCACGAGCCGTACCAGGAGATCGCCGGGACCAGGCATCCCTTCGACGACACCGAAGTGGCGCGCGCGGTGCTGGGAGGTGTCCAGTGAAGCGCACGCCCTTGTCGTTGATCGCGCACTGGGCCGGCGGCGAGCTGCACGGCGACGACGTCGCCATCGACGCCGTCACCCAGGACAGCCGCACGCTCGCGCCCGGCAGCCTGTACGTGGCGCTGCGCGGCGAACGCTTCGACGGCCACGACTTCGCCACGGATGCCGCGGCGCGCGGCGCGAGCGCGCTGCTGGTCGAGCGCGTGTTGCCCGACATCGAGTTGCCGCAGGTGCGCGTGGCCGACAGCCAGCTCGCGCTGGCGCGCATCGCGCAGGGCATGCAGCGCGGTCGCGCGACCAAGGTGTTCGCGGTCACCGGCTCCAACGGCAAGACCAGCGTGAAGTCGCTGCTGCTGGCCGTCCTGGAACATGCCGGCCGCATCGCCGGCACCACCGTGTACGCCAATCCCGGCAACCGCAACAACGAGATCGGCCTGCCGCTGGCGGTGATCGACGCGCCTGAGGACGCCGATTACGCGATCTACGAGATGGGCGCCGGCAAGCCCGGCGACATCGCCTACCTGACCGAGATCGTGCGGCCGGATTTCGCGCTGGTGAACAACATCGCGCCGGCGCACCTGGAACGCATGGGCAGCCTGCTCGGCGTGGCCCTGACCAAGGGCGCGATCTATGCCGCGCTGCCGGAGGGCGGCGTCGCCGCCGTCAACGCCGACGATGCGTTCGGCGCGTGGTTCGAGCAGCATTTTTTGCGACTCCCTCGCAAGGGCACGGCACATCCCTCTGCCGGGGGCCTTTCAAGCGCGGCACCGCGCCGGCAGGTGTTGCGCTATGCGCTGGATGCCAGCGCCGACGTGCGCGCGCGCAACGTGGCGCTCGGCGAGGGCGGCTCGCGCTTCACCCTGGTCGCGCCGCAGGGCGAGGCCGAAGTGGCGCTGGCGCTGCCGGGCCGCCACAACGTGCGCAACGCGCTGGCCGTCGCCGCGCTGGCGCTCGGTGCCGGCATCCCGCTGGCGCAGGTCGCCGCGGGCCTGGCCGAGGCCAGGCCGGTCGCCGGCCGGCAAGTCCGCCACGTGCTGGCGAACGGCGCGGTGCTGATCGACGACAGCTACAACGCCAATCCCGGTTCGCTGGCCGCGGCGATCGACGCGCTGGCCATCGGCCCCGGCGAGGGTTGGTTGGTGCTCGGCGACATGCGCGAACTCGGCCCGGAAGCCGAGGCGCTGCACGCCGCCGCAGGCCGCCGCGCCCGCACCGCCAAGCTGGCGCGCCTGTACGCGCTCGGGCCGCTGAGCGCGGCCGCCGCGGCCGCGTTCGGCGAAGGCGGCCGGGTGTTCGGGAGCCATGGCGAGCTGGCGGCGGCGCTGAGGGCGGATATCGCGCGGGTCGTCGGGACCCGGGAACAGCAGGATCAAGAGCAGGAATCGAAGCCGATGCATGAAAACACCGGCGGCAGCGCCATCGGCGGCCGCGCGCCTTCCCGGGTCCCGACCATCCTGGTCAAAGGCTCGCGCGGCAGCGCCATGGACAAGATCGTGACCGCGCTGCTGGCGCATGGGGAGGAAACCTCGGATGTTGCTTGAGTTGGCCCGCTGGCTGCAGCAACTGGAAAGTCTGTTCGGGCTTTTCAACTACCTGACGTTCCGCGGCATCCTCGCCGCGTTGACGGCGCTGTTCCTGTCGCTGTGGATGGGCCCGGCGGTGATCCGCAAGCTCGCCCAGTTCAAGGGCGGCCAGCCGATCCGCAAGGACGGCCCGCAGACGCACTTCTCCAAGGCCGGCACGCCGACCATGGGCGGCGGCCTGATCCTGATGACCGTGCTGGCCTCGGTGCTGCTGTGGGGCGACCTGCGCAACCGCTACGTGTGGCTGGTGCTGGCGGTGATGGTCTGCTTCGGCGCGATCGGCTGGTACGACGACTGGATCAAGATCGTCAAGCGCGATCCCAACGGCCTGAAGTCGCGCTGGAAGTACCTGCTGCAGTCGATCTTCGGCCTGGCCGCCGGCCTGTTCCTCTACTACACCGCCGACGTGCCGGCGGCGATCACCTTCTACATCCCGCTGTTCAAGTCGATCGCGCTGCCGCTGGCCGGCATCAGCTTCGTGGTGATCGCCTACTTCTGGATCGTCGGCTTCTCCAACGCGGTCAACCTGACCGACGGCCTGGACGGCCTGGCGATCATGCCGACCGTGCTGGTCGCCTGCGCGCTGGGCGTGTTCGCCTATGCCTCGGGCAACGCGGTGTTCTCCGGCTACCTGAAGATCCCGACGATCCCGGGCGCCGGCGAGCTGATCATCATCTGCGCGGCGATTGCCGGCGCCGGCCTGGGCTTCCTGTGGTTCAACACCTATCCGGCGATGGTGTTCATGGGCGACATCGGTGCGCTGGCGCTGGGCGCGGTGCTCGGCACCATCGCGGTGATCGTGCGCCAGGAGCTGGTGCTGGTCGTGATGGGCGGCGTGTTCGTGATCGAGACGCTGTCGGTGATGATCCAGGTCGCCAGCTTCAAGCTCACCGGCAAGCGGGTGTTCCGGATGGCGCCGATCCACCACCACTTCGAGCTGAAGGGCTGGCCGGAGCCGCGCGTGATCGTGCGCTTCTGGATCATCTCGGTGGTGCTGGTGCTCATCGGCCTGGCCACGTTGAAGGTGCGCTGATGAACGACCTGTCGCGCCAGGCCACCCGGCTGGAATCGATCGGCGGACGCTACGATCCGTGGCTGATGGGCGCGGCGATCGCGCTCGCCTCGATCGGCGTGGTGATGGTCGCTTCCAGTTCGATCGAACTGACCGACAGCCCGTTCTACTACCTGACCCGCCACCTGCTGTTCCTCGGCGTCGGCGTCGGCCTGGCGTTCTGGGCCATGCGCACCGAGCTGAAGACCGTCGAGCAGCACAACCAGATGCTGCTGCTGGCCTGCTTCGGCCTGCTCATCCTGGTGTTCGTGCCGGGCCTGGGCAGCAGCGTCAACGGCGCGCGGCGCTGGATCAACCTGGGCATTTCCAAGTTCCAGACCGTCGAAGCGGTCAAGGTGCTCTACATCATCTGGCTGTCGAGCTACCTGGTGCGTTTCCGCGACGAGGTCAACGCGACCTGGCCGGCGATGCTCAAGCCGCTGGGCGTGGTCGGCCTGCTGATCGGCCTGCTGCTGCTGCAGCCGGACTTCGGCTCGTCCACGCTGCTGCTGGGCATCACCGCCGGCATGCTGGTGCTGGGCGGGGTCAACCTGCCGCGGATGTCGATGCCGATCGTGGTGGCGCTGCCCGCCCTGGTGGCGCTGGTCGTGTTCGAGCCGTACCGCATGCGCCGCGTCACCTCCTTCCTCGACCCATGGGCCGACCAGCTCGGTTCGGGCTACCAGCTGTCCAACGCGCTGATGGCGATCGGCCGCGGCGAATGGAGCGGGGTGGGCCTGGGCGCTTCGGTGCAGAAGCTCAACTACCTGCCGGAGTCGCACACCGACTTCATCTTCTCGGTGATCGCCGAGGAGCTGGGCTTCGTCGGCGTATGCCTGATCGTGGCGCTGTACGCGCTGCTGGTCGGGCGCGCGTTCTGGCTGGGCATGCGCTGCATCGAGATGAAGCGCCACTTCTCCGGCTACATCGCGTTCGGCATCGCGCTGTGGATCGCGATGCAGAGCTTCGTGTCGATCGGCGTGAACCTGGGCATCCTGCCGACCAAGGGCCTGACCCTGCCGTTGATCTCTTCCGGCGGTTCGTCGGTGCTGATGACCTGCGTGGCGATGGGCGTGCTGCTGCGCGTGTCCTACGAGACCGATCGCGCCGAGCGGCTGCGCAGCAAGCTGGCGCCGGGAGCGCAGCCGGTCGCCGACGCGGCGCCGGCGGAAACCGGGACCACGGTGCCGGCGCACGCGCCGTCCGTCGCGCCGGCGTCGGCCGCGGTGCAGAGGCCGCTGTCCGAGCGCGGCACCAGCCGCGTGCGCGAGCGGGTCGAGCCGACGTTCGGGAGGCTCGCATGAGCGCGGGTCCCTCGCAAAAGTCCGCGCATCCCAGTGCGGGGATCCGGCAGGTGGATCCCATGCAGGGCGGAAGCCGGCCGGTGATGATCCTGGCCGGCGGCACCGGCGGTCATATCTTCCCGGGGCTGGCCGTGGCCAAGGTGCTGCGCGCGCGCGGCGTGCCGGTGGTGTGGCTCGGCGCGGTCGGCAGGATGGAGACCAAGCTGGTGCCGCAGCACGGCATCGAGATCGACGCGCTGGAGATCGGCGGGCTGCGCGGCAAGGGCAAGCTGGCCCTGCTCGGCGCGCCGCTGCGCGTGATGCGCGCGATCCGCGCCGCCGGTTTCGTGCTGCGCCGGCGCCAGCCGCGCGTGGTGGTCAGCTTCGGCGGCTTCGCGGCCGGGCCCGGCGGCATCGCCGCGCGCTTCATGCGGCTGCCGTTGATCGTGCACGAACAGAACCGGGCGCCCGGCATGACCAACAAGGTGCTCGCGCGCTTCGCGCGGCGCGTGCTGGCCGGGTTCCCGGGCAGCTTCGCCGCGCGCGAGGAAGCGGTGGGCAACCCGGTGCGCGAGGAAATCGCCGCGTTGCCGGTGCCGGCGGAGCGCTTCGCCGGCCGTGCCGGTCCGGTCCGGCTGCTGGTGCTCGGCGGCAGCCAGGGCGCACGCGTGCTCAACCAGTCGGTACCGGCCGCGCTGGCCGCGCTTGGCCGCCACGACGTGGAGGTGCGCCATCAGTGCGGCGAGGCGCTGCGCGCCGAGGCCGAGGCGGCCTACGCGCAGGCCGGCGTGCGCGCCAGCGTCGAACCGTTCATCGCCGACATGGCCGGCGCCTACGCCTGGGCCGACCTGGTGGTGTGCCGCGCCGGTGCCTCCACGCTGGCCGAACTGTGCGCCGCGGGCGTGGGCAGCGTGCTGGTGCCGTTCGCGGCCGCCGTCGACGACCACCAGACCCGCAATGCCGAGTACCTGGTCCAGGCCGGCGCCGCCGTGCTGCTCAGGCAGGACGACGCGCTCGCCGCCAACCTGCAGTCGGTGCTGCCGGCGCTGCTCGACGACGCCGGTCGCCGCCTGGCCATGGCGCAAGCGGCGCGCGGCCTGGCCAGGCCGGACGCGGCCGAGCGCATCGCGGACATCGTTCTGGAAGAAGCCGTGATTCGTGATTCGGGATTCGTGATTCGTAAAGAGCAAGAACAAGAGCAGAAGCACATGCACGACAGCCCGCATGACGAGTCGCAGGGACCATCGGCTACAAGCGAGCCCTCGAATCACGAATCACGAATCACCAATCACGGCACCTCCGACGGAGGTGCCCCATGATCCGCCGCCTGCACGACACCGGCGACCTGGTCCGCGCGTTCCCGCGCGTGCATTTCGTCGGCATCGGCGGCACCGGCATGAGCGGCATCGCCGAAGTGATGCTGACGCTCGGCTACGAGGTCTCCGGCTCGGACAATGCCGACAACGCCGCCACGCGCCGCCTGGCGCAGCTCGGCGCGCGGGTGATGCGCGGCCATTCCGCGGCGAACGTGCTCGGCACCGATTGCGTGGTGGTCTCCAGCGCGATCCGCGACGACAACCCGGAATTGATGGAGGCGCGCAGCCAGCGCATCCCGATCATGCCGCGCGCGGCGATGCTCGCCGAGCTGATGCGTTTCCGCCGCGGCATCGCGGTGGCCGGCACGCACGGCAAGACCACCACCACCAGCCTGACCGCGGCGGTGCTGAGCGAGGGCGGGCTCGACCCGACCTTCGTGATCGGCGGCAAGCTGCTGGCCTCCGGCGCCAACGCCAAGCTCGGCGGCGGCCAGTGGCTGGTGGCCGAGGCCGACGAGAGCGACGGCAGCTTCCTGCGCCTGAACCCGCTGGTGGCGGTGATCACCAACATCGACGCCGACCACCTGGAGAACTACGGCAACGACTTCGCGCGGGTGCAGGCCGCCTTCGCCGAGTTCCTGCAGCGCCTGCCGTTCTACGGCCTGGCGCTGCTGTGCATCGACGACCCGGAAGTCGCCGCGCTGGCGGCGAAGACGCCGCGCCACGTGATGAGCTACGGCATGAGCGGCAACGCCGACGTGCGCGCCGAGGACGTGGTGCAGGACGGCCCGCGCATGCGCTTCACGCTGCGCCTGCCGGAAGGCACCACCACGCCGGTGACGCTGGCCCTGCCGGGCCGCCACAACGTGCTCAACGCGCTGGCCGCGGCCGCGGTGGGCTGGCAGCTGGGCGTGCCGCCGGAGACGATCGCGCACGCGCTGGAGAACTTCGCCGGCATCGGCCGTCGTTTCAACGACCTGGGCGAGGTGACCACCGCCGGCGGCGCGCGCGTGCGCATCATCGACGACTACGGGCATCACCCGCGCGAGCTGGAGGCGGTGTTCGCCGCCGCCCGCGGCGGCTGGCCGGACCGCCGGCTGGTGGTGGCGTTCCAGCCGCACCGCTTCAGCCGCACCCGCGACCAGTTCGACGCCTTCGCGGCGGTGCTCAGCACCGTCGATGCGCTGGTGCTGAGCGAGGTCTACCCGGCAGGGGAGGCGCCGATTCCCGGTGCCGATTCCAAGGCGCTGGCGCGCGCGATCCGTGCGCGCGGCCGCAGCGAGCCGGTGGTGGTGCCGCAGGTGGCCGAGCTGGCGTCGGTGCTGCCCGACGTGCTGCAGGACGGCGACCTGCTGTTGATGATGGGGGCCGGCGACATCGGCTACGTGGCCCAGCAGATCGCCGGCGAAGGCTTCCAGGGAGGCAAGGCATGAGCGCGTTGCCCGCCCTCCGCCATTCCGATCCGGCGGTGTTCGGCCGCGTGGCCGTGCTGCTCGGCGGCACCTCCTCCGAGCGCGAGGTATCGCTGGACTCCGGCCGCAACGTGCTGGAGGCGCTGCGCGCGCGCGGCGTCGACGCGCATGCGGTCGATGGCATCCCGGCGCTCGCGCAGGCGCTGGTCGAGAAGAAGTTCGACCGGGTATTCAACGTCCTGCACGGCCACAACGGCGGCGGCGAGGACGGCATCGTGCAAGGCCTGATGGAGGCCTTCGGCGTGCCGTACACCGGCTCGGACGTGCTCGGTTCGGCGTTGAGCATGGACAAGGTGCGCACCAAGCAGGTGTGGCTGTCGCTGGGCCTGCCGACGCCGCGCTACACGGCGCTGGCCGCGGGGGCGAGCCCGGAGGAAGTGCGTTCGGCCGCCGCGGGCCTCGGCCTGCCGGTGATCGTCAAGCCGGCCAACGAGGGCTCCAGCGTCGGCGTGAGCCGCGTGTTCGACGGCGCCCAGCTCGGCGAGGCCGTCGCGCTGGCCGCGCGCTACGACGGCGAGCTGCTGATGGAGCAACTGGTCGAAGGCGACGAGCTGACCGTCGCCATCCTCGGCGACCTCGCGCTGCCGTCGATCCGGATCGTGCCCAAGGGCCAGTGGTACGACTACAACGCCAAGTACATCGCCGAGGACACCCAATACCTGTGTCCCGGCCTCGATGGCGCGGCCGAAGCCGAGATCGGCCGCATCGCGCTGGCCGCGTTCCGCGCCGCCGGCTGCCGTGGCTGGGGCCGCGTCGACGTGATGCGCGACCGCGCCAGCGGCGCGTTCTACCTGCTGGAGGTCAACACCGCGCCGGGCATGACCAGCCACTCGCTGGTGCCCAAGGCCGCGCGCCAGCTCGGCGTGTCGTTCGAGGAACTGGTCTGGCGCGTGCTGGAGACGACGCTGGAGGACGCGGCCTGATGCTCAACGCCTCGCTGCGCATCCTGGCATGGCTGCTCGCGGTGGCGCTGGTCGCGCTGCCGGTGGTGGCCGTGCTCAACGGCTGGGTCGGCGCCGAGCGCTGGCCGTTGAGCCGCTTGCGCGTGACCGGGGATTTCAAGCGCATCTCGCCGGAGCAGCTGCGCGCCGTGGTGCTGCCGTATGCGAAGTCGGGCTTCTTCGCGGTCAAGCTGCAGGACGCGCAGGACGCGATCGAGCGCTTGCCGTGGGTGGAGAGCGCGCAGGTGCGCAAGAGCTGGCCGGACGTGCTGGAAGTGCGCGTGGTCGAGCACAAGCCCTTTGCGCGCTGGGGCGCCGACCGGATGCTGTCCGAGCAGGGGCGGCTGTTCCCGGTGCCGCCGCGCCTGAAGGACCTCGAGCTGCCGCAGCTGGACGGGCCGGACGGCAAGACCGCCGAGGTGGTCGCGCTCTACAACGAATCGCGCGCGCTGTTCGCGCCGGCGGGCCTCGACGTGAAGCGGCTGGCGCTGGACGCGCGCGGCAGCTGGTCGCTCGGCCTGAGCAACGACGTGCAGGTGGTGGTCGGGCGCGACGACGCCAAGGCGCGCCTGCAGCGCTTCGCGCGCGTGCTGCCGCAACTGGCCGATCCGGCCCAGCCGATCGTGCGCGCCGACCTCCGCTACACCAACGGCTTCACGGTGGAGAGGCAGGCAGTGGGGGCTCGGGATTCGGGATCGGAAAAGGCGACGCCCCGAAGCGCCGCGTCCTACGGCCCGGTCCCCGCCATCGGCGATCCACTCCTCGCGAACCCCCAATCCCGAATCCCGAATCCCGGCTCCAGAACATGAACCGCAAAGGCGACAAATCCCTCATCGTCGGACTCGACATCGGCACCTCCAAGGTGACCGCGCTGGTCGGCGAGTACTCGCCGGGCAATCCGATCGAGGTGATCGGCATCGGCACGCACGAATCGCGCGGCCTCAAGCGCGGCGTGGTCGTGGACATCGAGTCCACCGTGCAATCGATCCAGCGCGCGGTCGAGGAAGCCGAACTGATGGCCGGCTGCGAGATCCGCTCGGTCTACGCCTCGATCTCCGGCAACCACGTGCAGTGCCGCAACTCGCAGGGCATCCAGCCGATCCGCGACGGCGAGGTCACCTGGAACGACCTGGAGCGCGTGCTGGAGGCCGCCAAGGCGGTGGCGATCCCGGCCGACCAGCGCATCCTGCACGCGATCCCGCGCGAGTACGTGCTGGACGACTCGCAGGAAGGCATCCGCAACCCGGTCGGCATGACCGGCGTGCGCCTGGAAGTGCACGCGCACCTGGTGACCTGCGCGCAGTCGGCGGCGGCCAACATCAGCAAGTGCGTGCAGAAGTGCGGCCTGCAGGTCGACGACCTGGTGCTGTCCTCGCTGGCGTCCTCGGTGGCGGTGCTGACCGCCGACGAGCGCGAGCTGGGCGTGGTGCTGGTCGACATCGGCGCCGGCACCACCGACATCACCGTGTACGTGCAGGGCGCGATCAGCCATACCGCCTCGCTGCCGATCGCCGGCGACCACGTCACCAACGATATCGCGCACATGCTGCGCACGCCCACGCCGGAAGCCGAGCAGATCAAGGTGCGCTACGCCTGCGCGCTGGCGCAGCTGGCCACCGCGGAGGAAAGCATCCAGGTGCCGTCGGTTGGCGACCGGCCGCCGCGGCGGATGCCGCGCGCCTCGCTCGCGCAGGCGGTGCAGGGGCGTTACGAGGAGATCTTCGAGATGGTGCAGGCCGAACTGCGCCGCTCGGGCTTCGAGGAACTGGTGCGCGCCGGCATGGTGCTCACCGGCGGCGCCTCGAAGATGGAAGGCGTGGTCGAGCTGGCCGAGGAAATGCTGCAGATGCCGGTGCGCGTGGGCATCCCGCAGCACGTCACCGGCCTGGGCGAAGTGGTCGGCAACCCGGTCCACGCCACCGGCGTCGGCCTGCTGCTGATGGGCAGCCAGATCGAGCACCCGCGCCGCCCGTCGATCCCGACCGGGCGCGCCGGCAGTTTGTTCAAGAAGTTGCGGAACTGGTATCGCGGCGAGTTCTGAGGGCCGGGATTCGTGATTGGTGATTCGTAAGGGCAAAAGCAAGAGCAAGAGCAGGGCAAGCGTTGTAGCAGGGCAGTAGAACAACCAACAAGAGAACGCCGGAATTTGTGGTGGTGCCGAAGTGATTCATCGAATCGCCAATCGCCAATCACGAATCACGGCTCCACCATAAAGAGGACAACGGACATGGCACATTTCGAACTGATCGAGAAGATGGCACCGAACGCGGTAATCAAGGTCGTCGGCGTCGGCGGCGGCGGCGGCAACGCCGTGGCGCACATGGTCAACAGCAGCGTGGAGGGCGTGGAGTTCATCACCGCCAACACCGACTCGCAGGCGATCAAGAACTGCGGCGCCAAGCTGCAGCTGCAGCTCGGCAGCAACGTCACCAAGGGCCTGGGCGCGGGCGCCAATCCGGAAGTCGGCCGCCAGGCCGCGCTGGAGGACCGCGAGCGCATCATGGACGCGCTGCAGGGCGCCGACATGGTGTTCATCACCGCCGGCATGGGCGGCGGCACCGGCACCGGCGCCGCGCCGGTGGTGGCGCAGCTGGCCAAGGAGATGGGCATCCTGACCGTGGCGGTGGTGACCAAGCCGTTCCCGTTCGAGGGCCGTCGCCGCATGCAGGTCGCGCTGAAGGGCATCGAGGAGCTGAGCCAGCACTGCGATTCGCTGATCACGATCCCGAACGAGAAGCTGATCACCGTGCTCGGCCGCAACGCCACGATGATCCAGGCGTTCCGCGCCGCCAACGACGTGCTGCAGGGCGCCGTGCAGGGCATCGCCGACCTGATCGTGCGCCCGGGCCTGATCAACGTGGACTTCGCCGACGTGCGCACCGTGATGAGCGAGATGGGCCTGGCGATGATGGGCACCGGCTCGGCGCGCGGCGACGACCGCGCCCAGGCCGCGGCCGAGGCGGCGATCCAGAACCCGCTGCTGGACGACGTCAACCTGGCCGGCGCCAACGGCATCCTGGTCAACATCACCGCCGGCCCGGACTTCACCATGGCCGAGTTCGACGAGATCGGCCGCACCGTCGAGGGCTTCGCCTCCGAGGACGCGACCGTGGTGGTCGGCACCGTGCTGGACCCGGACATGCAGGACGAGGTCCGCGTGACCGTGGTCGCCACCGGCCTGAACCGCGCGGTGTCGCGCCAGTCGCAGCGCCCGGGCGAGCGCGCCCCGATCAAGCTGGTGCGCAACGCCACCACCGGCCAGGCCGAGTTCGGCGACTACGACAACGGCGGCGACGCGGTTTCGCGCGCGGTGGGCGGTTCGATGGGCCTGGGCCTGCGCCGTCCGAGCAGCGACACGGCGGCCGCCTCGTCGTCCTCGCTGGCCTCGACCGTGCCGACCGCGGAACTGCCGAGCGACTACCTGGACATCCCTGCCTTCCTGCGCCGCCAGGCCGACTGAGCGGACTCTTCCTCCCATGGGGAGGAGGAGGACGCGAAGCGTTGGAGGGGGCACGGGCGTGGCCTTGCGCGGCTGGATGGCGCAAGGGCTTGTCCGGGCCCCAGACCCCGCCCCTCTCCGGGGAGGGGGCTTGAACGTGGCGTGGGGCCTTGTCCACCCCGCGCCGCGGCACCATCATCTTGTGAGTCCCTCACAAGAGCCGGCCCTCGTGCCGGGTCCTCTTTCTGCCGGGCCCCAAAGGGCCCGGCAGGTTTTGCCGACCGCGCCACGACGAGTGATACGGCAGCAATCCGGACCTGCTAAATGTTAAGATTCGGCTAATTCGGCGCCCTCGCGCCCGGTTCAGCTCCCGTCTGCACCTGTCCTTCACACTCCCGGTCATGACCCAGCAACGCACCCTGAAGAACACGATTCGTGCCACCGGCATCGGCCTGCACAGCGGCAACAAGGTCTACATGACCCTGCGACCTGCGCCGGCCAACCATGGCATCGTGTTCCGCCGCGTCGACCTGGATCCGGTGGTGGAGGTCCCCGCGAGCGGCGAGCTGGTGACCGAGGTGACCCTGTGCACCGGCCTGACCTGCAACGGCGCCAAGATCCAGACCGTCGAGCACCTGATGTCGGCCTTCGCCGGCCTCGGCATCGACAACGCGATCGTGGAGCTGTCCTCGGCCGAGTTGCCGATCATGGACGGGTCTTCCGGGCCGTTCGTGTTCCTGCTGCAGTCCGCCGGCATCGTCGAGCAGGACGCGGCCAAGCGCTTCATCCGCATCAAGCAGCCGATCGAAGTGCGCGACGGCGACAAGATCGCCCGTTTCGAGCCTTACGACGGCTACAAGCTCGGTTTCACCATCGAGTTCGACCACCCGATGATCCCGGCGCGGCAGTCGCGCCAGGAGATCGAGTTCTCCACCGCGGCCTACATCAAGGAAATCTCGCGCGCCCGCACCTTCGGCTTCATGCGCGACCTGGAGTACATGCGCGAGCGCAACCTCGGCCTGGGCGGCTCGATGGACAACGCGATCGTGCTCGACGAGTTCCGCGTGCTCAACGAGGACGGCCTGCGCTACGCCGACGAATTCGTGCGCCACAAGATCCTGGACGCGATCGGCGACCTGTACCTCGCCGGCGGCCCGATCCTGGGGCACTACGAGGGCTTCAAGTCCGGCCACGCGCTCAACAACAAGCTGGTGCGGGCGCTGCTGGCCGAGCAGTCGGCCTGGGAGTGGGTGAGCTTCCCCGAGGGTTCGACGCCGCCGCCGGTGGTCTACGCCTCGCCCGCCTACGCCTGAGTCGCCCAACGGGAGGGGTGCCGTCCCGAAACGTGAACCCCGTCGGCCCCATAGGCTGAATTTAACGTTTTCTTAATTTTCATCTAACGATTGCCCGCGCCAAGGCGGCTAGGATGCGTCCGGTCGCGTGCGGGCTTTTTGCATTCCCTTCACGCGCGAAGCCGGCTCCCGGAGCCGGGGACGTCAGCGCTTCTTGGCGAGTCCTTCGCGAGAGCCCGCACTTCCACGTGCGGGGGACTCCCGGGTCGGCGCGACATCCTGCAAGGACGCCAATGCGTCGCGCAGTCCTCTCTGCGTGGCCTCGGAAATCGGTTGTGACCGGTGTGGATCCTGTTGCGTTGGGGAACGCAGCGCAGCGGTCGCGGTCTTGATGGTCACTCGCGTGACCTTCAGCCCGATGGAGTGGGCGGCATCGATGAGCTGGTGTTCGGCGAGCCGCAACTTGGCGTGCCAGACCGGGGATTCGACGAGAAAAACGAGCTGTCCGTCCTTCACGTTGGCCAGCCGGCAACGATTGGCGAGCGAAGGCGGCAGATGGGGGCGCAACTGCCGATCCAGCGCATCAAGCCACAGGGCTCTGCGCAGGGGATCGCCAGACTTTTCCGCCAGCGCGGCCTCGAGGGCCGGCCGGGGGGGAGAGTTGGGTGTGCTGGAGTTCGGCTTTGACATGACAACGCAGATGGCTTTGAAGAAGATCGTAATCAAATCCAGGGAAACCGGTGGGCAGCGCCTCGTGCGGCGGCTCCAGGGTTTCGCCGAGAACCGCCCGCTCGTGGTGCTGGGCACCGTGCTGGGCGTGGGCCTGCTGGCCGGGATCGGCAGCAGTGTCGCAGTGGGCATGGTGGACAATTCCCGCCTGCAGGCCAAGGTCGAGCAGCAACAGGCCGAGCTGGCGAAGGTGCGGCGCGAGTCGCAGGCCGAGGTCAACGCGCTCGCCGCGCGGCTGGGCGAGCTGCAGGCCCAGGCCAACCGCCTCAACGCGCTGGGCCAGCGCCTGACCGAGATGGGCCAGCTCAAGGACGGCGAGTTCGACTTCGAGGATCCGGTCGGCGTCGGTGGCGGCGACGAGCCGATGCAGGACATGCCGGCCCAGGACCTCAAGCAGTCTCTAGGGCAACTCGAGCAGCAGTTCTCCACCTCGGGCAAGCAACTGAACGTGCTGGCGTCGCTGATGTTCGACCACCAGCTGGAACAGAACGCGGTGCCGTCGCGCACGCCGATCAAGAACAGCTACATCACCTCCGGCTTCGGCCGGCGCGCCGATCCGTTCAGCGGCGGCGCGGCCGAGCACAAGGGCATCGACTTCCACGCCAACGTCGGCGACCCGGTGCTGGCGGTGGCCGATGGCGTGGTCAGCTTTTCCGGCATCCGCAGCGGCTACGGCAACGTGGTCGAGGTCGATCACGGCAATGGCTACGTGACCCGCTACGCGCACAATTCGCGGCTGGTGGTGAAGGTCGGCGACCTGGTGCGCGCCGGCCAGCAGATCGCCAAGGCCGGGTCGACCGGCCGTTCCACCGGCGCGCACGTGCATTTCGAGGTCTGGAAGGACGGGCGGGTGATGAACCCGCGCAAGTTCCTGGGCGACAGCACCACGCCGGTCGGGCGCAGCGGCCGCGGCTGAGCCTCGTCCCGCCCGGCGGCGGGCCCGGCGCTCCCGGGATCGCCGGTGATGCGGGCTTGAATCACCCGGGGCCGCCCCAAGCTACAATGAGGCGTTGCCAGAGACAGGGCGCATTGCGCCCTGTTTCGTTTACGGCGCTCGGGTCCAGGGGAGCCGGCGCCGGTCGAACCGTTCCTTTTCAACCGGTTTATTCAATGATCAACAGCCTGCTTACCCGCGTCTTCGGCAGTCGCAACGAACGCCTGCTCCGCCAGCTCAACCGGATCGTCGCCAAGATCAATGCCCTCGAGCCGGAGCTGGAGAAGCTCTCCGATGCGGAGTTGCAGGCCAAGACCCCCGAGTTCAGGCAGCGCATCGCCGGCGGCGAGACCTTGGACAAGGTGCTGCCCGAGGCCTTCGCGGTCTGCCGCGAGGCCAGCAAGCGCGTGCTCGGCATGCGCCACTACGACGTGCAGCTGATCGGCGGCATGGTGCTGCACCTGGGCAAGATCGCCGAAATGCGCACCGGCGAGGGCAAGACCCTGGTGGCGACGCTGCCGGTGTACCTCAACGCCCTGGAAGACAAGGGCGTGCACGTGGTCACCGTCAACGACTACCTGGCCCGCCGCGACGCCGCGCAGATGGGCAAGCTGTACAACTGGCTGGGCCTGAGCGTGGGCGTGGTCTACCCGGGCATGCCGCACAGCGACAAGCATGCCGCCTACGCGGCCGACATCACCTACGGCACCAACAACGAGTTCGGCTTCGACTACCTGCGCGACAACATGGCGCTGTCCAAGGCCGACCGCTACCAGCGCGGCCTGCACTACGCCATCGTCGACGAGGTGGACTCGATCCTGATCGACGAGGCGCGCACCCCGCTGATCATCTCCGGCCCGGCCGACGAATCGCCGGAGCTGTACATCCGCGTCAACCGGATCGTGCCGCAACTGACCCGCCAGGCCGAGGAAGAAGGCGAGGGCGACTACTGGGTGGACGAGAAGTCCAAGCAGGTGCACCTGTCGGAAGCCGGCATGGAGCGCGCCGAGGAGCTGCTGCGCCAGGCCGGCATCATCGGCGGCGACGCCGAGGGGCTGTACGCGGCGCAGAACCTGAGCGTGGTCCACCACCTCAACGCGGCGCTGCGTGCCCATGCGATCTATCAGCGCGACGTGGACTACATCGTGCGCGACGGCGAGGTGGTGATCGTCGACGAGTTCACCGGCCGCACGCTGCCGGGCCGGCGCTGGTCCGACGGCCTGCACCAGGCCGTGGAAGCGAAGGAAGGCGTGCCCGTGCAGCGCGAGAACCAGACGCTGGCGAGCATCACCTTCCAGAACCTGTTCCGCATGTACAAGAAGCTGTCCGGCATGACCGGCACGGCCGACACGGAAGCCTACGAGTTCCAGAGCATCTACGGCCTGGAAGTGGTGGTGATCCCGACCAACAAGCCGACCATCCGCAAGGACTATCCGGACCAGGTGTTCCTCAACCGCAAGGGCAAGTTCAACGCGGTGCTGGCGGACATCGAGGATTGCGCCAAGCGCGGCCAGCCGGTGCTGGTCGGCACCACCTCGATCGAGACCTCGGAGATGCTGTCCGAGCACCTGCGCAAGGCCGGCGTGAAGCACGAGGTGCTCAACGCCAAGCAGCACGAGCGCGAGGCGACCATCGTCGCCAACGCCGGCCTGCCCGGCGCGGTGACGATCGCCACCAACATGGCCGGCCGCGGTACCGACATCGTGCTCGGCGGTTCGCTGGAAGCGGAGCTGCAGGCGCTGGGCCCGGACGCCGGCGAGGACGCGCGCTTCAAGGCCAAGACCGAATGGCAGCGCCGCCACGAAGCGGTCAAGGCCGCCGGCGGCCTGCACATCGTGGGTACCGAGCGGCACGAGTCGCGGCGCATCGACAACCAGCTGCGCGGCCGTTCCGGCCGCCAGGGCGACCCGGGTTCGTCGCGCTTCTACCTGTCGCTGGAAGACAACCTGATGCGCATCTTCGCCTCCGACTGGGTGCAGAAGGCGATGCGCATGATGGGCATGAAGGAAGACGACGTCATCGAGGACCGCCTGGTCAGCCGCCAGATCGAGAAGGCCCAGCGCAAGGTCGAGGCGCACAACTTCGACATCCGCAAGAACCTGCTCGACTTCGACGACGTCAACAACGACCAGCGCAAGGTGATCTACGCCCAGCGCGACGAACTGCTGGACGCCGAGTCGGTCAAGGAGAACATCGACGGCATCCGCACCGACGTGGTCTACGACCTGGTCGCGCGTTTCGTGCCGCCGAACTCGGTGGACGAGCAGTGGGACCTGCCGGGCCTGGAGGCCACGCTGGAGGCGGAACTGGGCGTGCAGATGCCGCTGGTGAAGATCGCCGCGGAGCACGAGGAACTGGACGCCGAGCAGATCGCCGAGAAGGTGCAGGAAGCGGTGGCCAGCCACTTCGCCGAGAAGGAGGCCGCGGTCGGCGCCGAGACCATGCGCGCGCTCGAGAAGCACGTGATGCTGACCGTGCTCGACCAGGGCTGGAAGGAACACCTGGCCAAGATGGACTACCTGCGCCAGGGCATCTACCTGCGCGGCTACGCGCAGAAGCAGCCCAAGCAGGAGTACAAGAAGGAAGCCTTCGAGCTGTTCTCGGAGATGCTGGAGAACGTCAAGCGCGAGGTGGTGAACCTGCTGGCGCGCGTGCGCATCCGCAGCGAGGAGGAGGTGGCCGCGCTGGAGGAGCAGGAGCGTCGCCAGGCCGAGGCGCGCCTGCTGGCCTCGCAGTTCCAGCACCAGGAGGCGGGTGGCTACGGCGCCGACGAGGAGGCCGCCGAGGTGGCCGGCCGCGGTCCCGGTGCGAGTGCGGTCGCCCAGGTCGTCCGCGAGGCGCCGAAGGTCGGCCGCAACGATCCGTGCCCGTGCGGCAGCGGCAAGAAGTACAAGCACTGCCACGGCCAGCTCAGCTAAAGCTGAGCTGACCGTGGCGCAGCCCGTGAAACGGGCTGCGCACCCGGAATCCGCTACGCGGATTCCGGGCTCACGGTCTTACCTCCGATCTCCCGCGGCTGTCGCCGCGCCCCCTTACCAAGGGGGAGCACGCATCGGGCTTCGCCCGCTGCGCCCCAAACTTCGCCCGGCGAAGTTCGGGTCCCGGCTCGACACTTCCAATCCCCCGCGGCTGTCGCCGCGCCCCCTTACTAAGGGGGCTCCGCTCCAGAGAGTTCTGTGGCGGGTTGGGGGGCTTGCGATATGCCTTCTACCGTCGTCCCCGCATCGGCGGGGTCCCAGCCAGCGACTTGGGCCTCCTGGGGAAAGCACGAGGTTCTTGGGCATCCATGTAGGGCTGGTTTGACGACTGATATGGGTCTCCAAGTGCTGAAAGGATATCCGTCTCTATTGCCCGACGCCGGTCCATCACGGCAAAGTCGCGGGCATGCCTGAACCCTTGAGATCGATCCATGTCGTGGCCGGCGTCATCCAGGACGCGCGCGGCCGCATCCTGCTGGCACGCCGTACCGAGACCCGGGACATGCCGGGGCTGTGGGAATTCCCCGGCGGCAAGCGCGAGCCGGGCGAGAGCTCGGAAGATGCGCTGGTGCGCGAACTGCAGGAGGAACTGGGCATCGAGGCCCAGGTCGGCGAGTGGCTGATGGAAGTGCCGCAACTGTATCCGGACAAGCGCCTGCGCCTGGAAGTGCGGCGCATCGACGGCTGGAAGGGCCAGCCGCGCGGGCGCGAAGGGCAGGCGCTGACCTGGGTGAGCCCGGAGAAGCTCGAGCGCTACTCGATGCCGCCGGCGGACCTGCCTGTGGTCGCGATGCTGCGCCAGCCGGAGCACTACCTGGTCACGCCCGAACCCGGCGCGGACGAGGAGCGCTGGCTGGAGCGCGTCGGGCAGTTGCTGCGCGCGGGCGTCCGGCGCATGCACCTGTGCACGCGCGGGCGCGATCCCGCGCGCCGGGCGCATCTGGTCGAGCGGGTGTTGGCGCAGCGGGGGCGCAACCCGGTACAGCTCCTGCTCGAGGGCGACATCGCGCTGGCCCGCGAGCTGGGGATCGGCGTGCATCTCGATGCCGTGCAGCTGGGGGCCCTCGACGGGCGGCCGCTGCCGGCCGGACAGCCGGTCGCCGCGTCCTGCCACGATTTGCCCAGCCTGCAGCAGGCGCAGCGGATCGGGTGCGACTTCGCGGTGTTGGGGCCGGTGCTTTCCAGCGTGTCCGCGCCGGCGGCGCCGTTCGGCTGGGAAGCGTTCGAGGCGATGCGGGAGAAGGTGTCGCTGCCGATCTACGCGGGCGGCGGATTGCATCCGTCGCACCTGGCCGAGGCGCGGCGGCATGGGGCGCAGGGGATTGCGGCGCTGCGGTCGCTCTGGGCGGGGTGAGGGATGGAGCGGCCGGGCTGGCGAGGCCGATGGGCAACCGTCCAGGCCGCCCGGGCAAGGCGACCGCGTGAGGCGTCGGCCGTCATCCGTATGGCGCGATCCTCCTAGGCCGAGAATCCATGCGGTGCGGCCGCGAAGCCCACGGCGACCGCGCCCTTGCCGACGTTGACCATGCCGGTCAGGCTCATCACGCTCTCGAACAGTTCGACCTCCTTTTCCGCGCAGGCGTCGCGCAATGCGGCGTAGCCGGGCAGGGCGCGCAGTTCTTGGAGTTCGCCGCCGTAGCCGACGCATACGGTCGGCGTCATCAGGCCCTCGCGTACCTTGCGGGCGGTGAACTCGAACATCTTCTGCACCGAAGGTTCGAAGCCTTTCAGCTTGGCCACCGGTTCGGTCACGCCGCGGTACGCGCGCAGCACCGGCTTGATGTCCAGCGCGCTGCCGAGCGCGGCGCTGATCAGGCCGACGCTGCGGTCGCCCTTGGCGCGGGCCCGCGCGCGCAGGTAGTACAGGTCGCGCGGGATCATGTAGCCATAGGTGTTCTCGGCCAACTGCTCGATGCGCGTGCGGATCTGCGCGACGCTGGCGTCCTGCGCGCGCAGGCGCGCCGCTTCCACGGCGGTGACGCCCTGGCCGGCGAACAGGTTGAGCGTGTCGATCACTCGCAACGCGAACGGCGAGTTGTAGCCGGCCGACTGCCGCACCGGCTTGTAGTCGTTGAGGATCGCGAAGCTGGCCTGGGTCGCGTTGTCGAAGATCTGGCTGCGCAGCTTGGAGATGGTCAGGCAGAACACGTGGTCGTAGTCGATGACCAGCCGCTCCAGGAACAGGTCGCGGATCTGGTTGACCGAGAACGGCGTGGTCTCGGCTTCGTGGCCGCGCTCGGCGACGTGGGCGCGCAGGAACTCCAGCGTGGCCTCCTCGTCGCGATGGTCGGCCAGTACCGCCTCGCCGATCCGCACGGTGATCGGCAGGACGACGATGTTGTTCTTCTGGATGAAGTCCTGTGGCAGATCGCAGGCAGAATCCACCACGATTCCGATACGCATCGTTGCCCCCTCCGGCTGCTGCGTCCCAATTCGAGTGTGAAAGCTATCGCAAAAATGCCGGGCCGCGTAGCGGCTTGGCCTATCCTCCGCGGCGGATGCCCTCCGGCAGCGTGGCCAGCCTCGCCATCGGCTCGCGCGCCAGGTACTCGGGATCGGCCAGCACCGTCTCGATCAGGCCGTGCGCGTCGTTGCCCCAGAACAGCTCCCCGCCGATGGCC
Organism: Xanthomonas boreopolis; assembly: GCA_014654535.1. Lineage (GTDB taxonomy): Bacteria > Pseudomonadota > Gammaproteobacteria > Xanthomonadales > Xanthomonadaceae > Pseudomonas_S > Pseudomonas_S boreopolis. Next base: position 35,190 of record BNBA01000017.1, on the reverse strand, counting down.
AGGGTGGGCACGCCGAACACGCCGGCGGCGAGGGCGGCCTCGGTATTGGCGCGCAGTTGCGCCTTCACCTCCGGCGCGGCGATCGCCGCTTCCGGGTCGGTGACCCCGAGCACCTCGGCCACCGGGGCGAGCGCGGCGGCGCTGTCGCCGGGATAGCCGTTGCGCCATATCCAGTCGAAGATCGCATCGACCGCCTGGGCGTGCCCGCCGACCGCGATGCACAGGCGCAGGGCCGGGAGCGGATTGAACGGATGCGCCGGCGGGAAGCGCAGCAGCACGTCGTCCTGCTCGGCCTGCCATTGCACGCGGCGGTAGGTGAAAAGCCGCTTGCCGGGAATCTCGGCCGGGCCCCGGATGCCGGTCGCTTCCAGCACCGCGCCGAGCAGGATCGGGACCGGCTGCACCTGGGCCGCCTGCGGCATGCGCTGCAGCTTCTGCCAATGCAGGTAGGCGAACGGCGAAACGAAGTCGAAGTACCAGGGGAGCTGCATGGTGGTCCTCCTTGGAGCTTTCGCGGCGCTGGGGACGATGGGCCGTGGTTCCCGCGCGAGCGGGCTCATGGATCCGGCCGTTGCCCGGCCTGCAAGCGATGTCCCGTTCCCGCTCCGGCGGGCACGACGAGGCAGGTGCAGGTTCCCGGAGAGGGGCGGAAACGGACGCTGGATCCTTCCCGATTATCCACGCCGCGCCCCGAAGTACGAAGCCGCGCACGCAGGATGCGACGACTGTGCCTCGCTATTTCCGAACCGGCATAGGGCGCGGCGTAATCGTGATGAATGCCGCGGTGCACAGGCTGCTACGGTCGCCCACGGCTGCGGTCCGATGGCCGCGGCCGGCGGCAGGAGCCGCCCGGACCTGGGCAGGACGCCATCTCGGGAGGGCACCACATGCAACGCGCCAGTTCGAACCACGTGTCTCGCGATCGTTCCGCCGCACCGCCATCGCCGCGCCGCCGCTCGCGCGTCGTGCTGGCGCTGGCCTTGGCCGCGCTCGCGCCGGCCGCCTGGGCCGGGCCGTACAAGGTGTTCGGCAACCACTACGCCTGGGTCAACAACTTCAACGATCCCAACAACGTCATGCAAGGCTCGTTCGGCACCGGCAGCCTGCCCGAGATGACGGTGACCTTCAATTACTCCACCAACAATCTCTACGGCTACCCGGCCATCGTGCGCGGCTGGCACTACGACTGGAACCCGACCAGCGACACGCTGTTCCCGAAGCGGGTCTCGACCATCAACAGCATCCCGGTGACCTTCGGCTACCAGGCCGGCGGCACCAACCTCGGCGGCGACTTCGCCTACGACATGTTCTTCCGCTGGGACACCAACAAGGGCACGCCGCAGCTGGAGGTGATGATCTGGGGCGACCACAATTCGTGGCCGATCGGCACCCAGACCGGCACGCGCGTGATCAGCGCCGGCGGCCGCACCTTCGACCTGTGGGAGGGCTACAACAGCGGCGCCGGCTACTACGTCTATACCTTCATCCCGACCGGCACCGCCGGGCAGGCCAACCTGGCCACCAGCGGCAGCCTCAACCTGGACGTGAAGCCGTTCCTCAACTGGCTGCATGCCAACCGCTCGCAGGACGGGCGCTACAACAACTCCATGTACCTGCACGTGGTCGAGGCCGGTTTCGAGGTCGTGCGCGGCAACGGCTGGGCCTACTTCAACGCGACCATCAACGCGAACTGAGGCCGGGTGCGGCGGGCAGGGGCGATGCGTCGCCTCCTGCCCGTCCGTGCTCAACGCGGATACGAGCGCGGCAGCGAGCCCTGCTGGCGCAGGTAGCGGTCGCGCAGTTCGGTCTGGCGCGAGCGCATCGGGATGGCGCGGCCGCCGAGCCAGACCTGCTCGGCGTAATGGGCCACGTCGAGCGGATCGCCTTCCCACAGCACCAGGTCGGCCTGCTTGCCGACCGCGATGCTGCCGATGCGGTCGCCGACGCCGAAGATCTCCGCCGGCACCCGGGTCAGGCCGGCCAGGCCGTCGTCCCACGGCAGGCCGTTGGCGACGGCGTTGCCGGCCAGCTGCCGCACCTTGCGCGCGTTGTGCGAACCGTCGCCGCCCTGGGTGAAGCTCACTTCCACGCCGGCGGCGCGCAGGCGCGCGGCGTTCTCCAGGGTCGCGCCGATCTGGTCGAAGTTGGACGGCAGGTCGGCCAGGGCTTCGACCAGTACCGGGACCTTGGCCTGGGCCAGTTGCGGGGCCAGCTTCCACGCCTCGCTGCCACCGGCGATGGCGATCCGGACCTTCTCGCGCTGCGCCCAGCGGAGGAGCTGGCGGATGTCGGCGGCGCGCTCGACCTGCACCACGATGCGGCCCTGGCCGGCGAGGTACTTCGCCAGCACCGCGCGGCCGGCCGGGGTGAGCAGGGCATGCGGCGAATCGGCCGGCACGCGGCCGCGCGCCTCGGCGACCAACTGGTCGAGCAGCATCCATTGCGCCGCGCGCGAGTTGCCGGTCAGTTCGGACGCATCCGCGCCCAGGCGCAGGAACAGCGCATGCGGGCCGATCGGATCGGCGCTGCCGTCCAGCCGCACCACGCCGCCCTCGCCGGCGATGAAGGCACCGGACGTCGTCGCGCCGAGCGCCGTGAAACCGATGCCTTCCACGCGCGCCACCGGCACCAGCACCGAATCCGGGTTGTAGGCGAGGGTGGCGTCGAACTCGGGGCGCATCGGCTGGTCGGCCAGTTTCAGGCCGCTGTCGACGGTGGCGTCCTCGCCGGAGACCTCCTCGATGCCGATCTCGGTGATGCCGCCGAACAAGGCCGGCGTCAGCGGCCGCCCCGCGGCCTCGACCACGCTGGCACCGGCCGGCGCGGCCAGGCCGTGGCCGATCGCGCGGATCGTGCCGCCCTGCACCAGCACGTCGGCATGCTGCAGCGTGCCTTGCGCGGTGGCGGTGTGCACGGTGGCGTCGCGGATCAGCACGTCTTGCGCGATAGCGTGGCCGGACCAGAACAGCGACAGCAGCAAGGCCGTCGTTCCCGCGAAGGCGGGAACCCAGCGGCCTCGCTTCTTCCGTTCTCCTGCAGGAAAACCGGGGCACGTCCCTGCATGCGAAGTCCACGGCGACGTCCCTGGGTTCCCGCCTTCGCGGGAACGACGGGCAGAAGCAATGCGGGCCAAGGCAAGGCGAGCGAAAGCAAGGCGAATCACGGCGCACCTCCCTGGCCCAGCATGAAGTCCGAGACCGGCTGCAAGCTCCGGTCGTGGCGGTCGTAGACCTGCGCACCGTCGATGTAGACCTTCTCGGCCAGCGCATACGAGCTGAACGGGCTGCCGTTCCACACCACGACGTCGCCCATCTTGCCCGGCTCCAGCGAACCGGTCTGCTTCTCGATGCCCAGCGCCTTGGCCGCGTTGAGCGTGATCCAGGCGATGGCGTGCTCGGGCGCGACCTGGAGCCCGGCGCGGCGCGCGCTGGCCATCGCCTTGGCCGCTTCCTGGTTGAGCCGCTGGATGCCTTCCTCCGAATCGGAATGCACGATCGCGCAGCTGTCGGCGGGGCGGTCGACCAGCGCGATGTTCTCCTGGATGCCGTCGAAGGCCTCCATCTTGAAGCCCCACCAGTCGGCCCACATCGCGCCGCAGATGCGTTCCTGCGCGAGCCGGTCGGCGATCTTGTACGCCTCCACCGCATGGTGGAACGCGGCGATGTGGAAGCCGAATTCCTTGGACAGGTCGATCATCGTCGCCATCTCGTCGGCGCGATAGCAGTGGATGTGCACGCGGATGTCGCCGTTGATCGCGCCGGCCAGCGTGTCCAGCTTGAGGTCGCGCTTGCCGCCGGTGTCGCCGCTGCTGTCGTCGTCGCCACCGCGGCTCCACCAGTGGCGCTTGGCGGGCTGCTTCTTCGGTGCGTTCTTGCGCAGGTACTCGGCCGCATCGATGAAGGCGGCGCGATAGCCGGCGACGTTGCCCATGCGCGTGGCCGGGCCGCCCTTCTGGCCGTAGACGCGCTTGGGATTCTCGCCGCAGGCCATCTTCAGGCCCCACGGCGCGCCGGGGAACTTCATCGCCTGGTAGGTCGTGGCGGGCACGTTCTTCAGGGTCACGCCGCGCCCGCCGATCAGGTTGGCCGAGCCCGGCAGCACCTGCAATGAGGTGATGCCGCCGGCCAGCGCGGTCAGGAAGCCGGGATCCTGCGGCCAGACCGAGTGCTCGGCCCAGACGTTGGGAGTGACCGGCGCGGTCATCTCGTTGCCGTCGCTGTGCGCCTTCACGCCGGGGCTGGGATAGACGCCCAGGTGCGAGTGCACGTCGATGATGCCCGGCGTCACCCACTTGCCCCTGCCGTCGACGCGGGCGGCGCCGGCGGGGGCCGGCAGGCCGCGGCCTACGGCCTGGACCTTGCCGTCGGCCAGCAGCACATCGGCATCGTCCAGGCGCTGGCCGGTCCCGGTCAGCACGGTGGCGTGTTCGATCAGCACCGGGCCGGAGGCGAGCGGCGCGTAGGTGCTGGGATAGGGATCGGCGACGAAGCGCGAGGCCGCGGCCGCGGGCCCGCACAGCAGGACGCCGGCCAGGCCGGCGAGCAGGAAGTGGCGCATCAGGTTTTTCCCCGGATGGATTGCGTGCAGCGGCCACGACGCTAGCCGGCGCGGGGCGGGCTTGCCAAGCCCCATAGGTCACGCTCCCGGCCCGCCGTGACGCGGCGCAGCGGGTGCCCTTGACCGGGAACGGGCATGCTGTGCGGCGGCCCGCACCCCCGAGACCGCTCGATGAAACCCGCGGATACACGCAAGCACATCGCCTCCGTATGCGAGTTCTGGGAGCGCGCGGGGCCGGAGCGCTGGTTCTCGAAGAACGAGTCGTTCGACACCAATTTCCGCCAGCATTTCCTCGAGCTGCACCACGCGGCCGCGCGCCGCGAATGCGAGCACTGGATGGACAGCGCCGACGGCGCGCTGGCGCTGATGATCCTGCTCGACCAGTTCCCGCGGAACTGCTTCCGCGGCGGCGCGCACGCCTATGCCACCGACGGCCTGGCGCGGCACTATGCGCGCCGCGCGATCGAGGCCGGCTACGACTACGAGGTCGCCCCTTCGCTGCGGATGTTCTTCTACCTGCCGTTCGAGCACAGCGAGGATCCGGCCGACCAGGCGCGTTCGGTCGAACTGCATCGCGCCCTGCCCGGCGAGGGCGCCGCCGAATGGGCGCTGCTGCACCGGGACATCATCGCGCGCTTCGGGCGCTTCCCGCACCGCAATGCGGCATTGGGGCGGGACACGACGCCGGAGGAGCAGCGCTTCCTCGACGAGGGCGGGTTCGCGGGTTGACCATCGTTGATGGCCGGCCTGGCGGGCTTTTGTGGGAGCGGCTGAAAAACCCCGCCGCTGCTGAAGCCGCTCCCACAAAAAGCAGGCGGCGGGCCCGAACGAAAAAACGCCGCTTTCGCGGCGTTTTTTCGCGGATCCAGCGCGTGGCTCAGTACTTCGGCACGCCGTTGTCCACCTCGTCGGACCAGGCGTCGATGCCGCCGGCGACGTTGTAGACGCGGGTGAAGCCCAGGCCGCGGAAGTGCTCGGCGGCCTGCAGGCTGCGGCCGCCGCGGTGGCACAGGAATGCCAGCGGGGTGTCCTTCGGCAGCCGTTCCAGCGCAGCGCGCTCCTCGCCGTCGAGCGTGCGGAACGGCGCGTTGACCGAGGCGATCGCGCGCTCGTCGGCCGGGCGCACGTCCACCAGCGTCAGCGTGCCGGCCTTGACCTGGTCGTCGGCGTCGCGCGGGGCCAGTTCCTGCACCGGCTTGGGCGCGTTCGGGTTGTCGATCGCCAGGCCGCGGCCGCGGATGTCGTCCACCCAGTCGATGGTGATGCCGTCGGCGCGCCGCGCGCTGGACGGGTCGAACTGCACGCGCAGGCCGTTGGACTCGGCGGCGATCGCCTTGGGATTTTCCGGCACCAGCTGGAAGTTGGGCTGGAAGCGCGCATCGATCGCCAGCTGCAGCGCCGCGCCCGGGGCGTCGGCGAGCGCGCCCTTGAGCATTTCCACCGCCGCCGGGGTGATGGTGATCGACGGCGGGGTCAGGTCCGGGGCGGCCACGCCCAGCAGCTGGCTCAGTTCGCCGCTCTCGTACATCTGCAGCATGATGTCGCTGCCGCCGACCAGCTCGCCGTCGATGTACAGCTGCGGGATCGTCGGCCAGTCGCCGTAGGCCTTGATGCCCTCGCGGATCTCCTGGTCGGCCAGCACGTTGACGTGGGCGTAGTCCACGCCCAGCTCGTTCAGCACGCCCACGGCCTTGGCCGAGAAGCCGCACTGCGGCATGTTCGGCTGGCCTTTCATGAACAGCACGACGCGGTTGGATTGCAGCAGCGATTCGATGCGCGAACGCAGGGCGGGGTCGAGGGACATCGTGGGGACCGTGGATCTTCTGGGAGACCGTCCATTCTACGCGCCATGCGAAGATGGGGCATGAGCTCTCCGGAAACACTGCATCGCGCCGCATTCCGCCCGCACTGGGGCTGGTGGCTGGTCGCCTCGCAGCTGGCGGTGGCGCTGCTGTGGTGGCGGTTCGGCTGGCCTGCGGGCGTGCCGGCCCTGCTGGGTTCGCACGCCTGCTTCGTCGCCGCGGTGTTCCTGCCCGGGGGCCGGCTGTACGCGCCGGTCGCGACCCGCCTGGCGGGGGCGGAGCCCCGGGTCTGGCTGACCATCGACGACGGGCCCTCCGACGACACGCTGGCGATGCTGGACCTGCTCGACCGGCATGGCGCCCGCGCCACTTTCTTCCTGGTCGGCGAGCGGGCCGCGCGGCGGCCGGAGCTGGTGCGCGAGATCGTCCGCCGCGGCCACGGCATCGGCAACCACAGCCATACCCATCCGCAGCGCTGGTTCTGGGCGCTGGGCCCGCGCCGGATGGCGGCCGAGATCGGCCAGGCCCAGCGCACGTTGCGCGACATCGCCGGGCAGGCCCCGCGCTGGTACCGCTCGGTGGTCGGCATGACCAATCCCTGGGTGGCGGCGCCGCTGTGCAGGCACGGACTGGTGCGGGTGGCCTGGAGCGCGCGCGGGTTCGACGGGGTGGCCTGCGACCCCCGGACGGCCGTCGCGCGCATCGTGCGCGACCTGCGGCCCGGCGCGATCGTGCTGCTGCACGAGGGCATCGCCCGGGGCCACAACCTGGCGGTCCTGGAAGGCGTGCTGCGCGCGCTGGACGAGCGCGGCCTGGCGGCGGTGCTGCCGCGGGCGTGAGCCGGGCGCCCGGGCCGCCCGGCACGATGCCGGCGTTACGGCGTTACGGCGTTACGCCGGCTCGGCGACGATCAGCCAGTTGTTGAACGGGGTATTGCCGTAGAGCGGGGTGAAGCGGGCGCGCAGCCCGGCGGCGTCGAGCTCGGCCTGCAGGCGCGCGCGCGTGGGAGGGCAGCGCGGGCGCTCCTGCATCCAGCCGGCCACGTGCGCCAGGACATCGCCGATGCGGCTGGTACGGCCGCGCCGGCTGCCGTCGTCCAGCCCGCAGCGGATCACCAGGCGGGCGCCGGGCTCCAGCATCCGCGCGGTGTCGGCGATCAGCCCGGATTGCCCGGCCTCGGGCAGGTACTGCAGGACGTCGAGGAGGGCCACGCTGCCGCGATGGCCGGGTGCGCCGTGCTTGAGGTCGAGCACCTCGAAACGGGCGCGCGGCAGGCCGCTCCGCTCGGCGATCCGGCGCGCGCGGCGGATCTTGGCGGCATCGATGTCCACGCCGCGATAGTCCAGCGCCTGCCCGTCGGCGCGCAGGGCGTGCGCGAGCAGGCCCAGGCCGCAGCCGAGATCGAGCAGCGGCGCGCGGGTGCCGCGCAGGGCCTCGAGCACGCCGGGATAGAGAGGATCGGTGCGCAGCTTGATGCGCGTGTAGTAGTAGTCGTAGCGGTTGCCCAGCGGATGCGCCGGCAGGAAGGCGCGGGCGATCGCCTGGGCTTGCGGCGGACTCAGCGGACGGACGGTGTCGCTCACGGTGCGTTTCGGGGCCGGCGGTGGGGTCAGCTTAGGGCACGCACGGCTTCAGGCAGCGTCAACGCGGTCCAGCCCGCGTACATCGCGGCGGACGGATGCAGCGCGTCGTCGACGAGCATGTCCGCTTCCTCGCCGTGCGCACGGCTGTAGGGCGTGATGTCGATGAAGGCGACGCCGCGCCCGGCGCAGGCCTGGCGCGCGACAGCGTTGAAGGCATCGATCTCACGCCCGACCAGGGCCGCGTCGCGGCCTTGCGCGCGCGCGAACGGGGTGACGCCCCAGTCCGGGATCGACAGCACCAGCACGCGCTGCGGGCGTCCGGCCGCGAAGGCGATGGCGCGTTCGAGCAGCGCCGCGAACTGGACGCGGTACTCGTCGAGCGGGCGGCCGCGGTACTGGTTGTTGACGCCGACCAGCAGCGTCACCAATCCGAACGGCCCCTGCGGCGCGGCCGCATCGATGCCGGCTTCCAGCTCGTCCGTGGTCCAGCCGGTGGTCGCGACGATCTGCGGATCGTCCAGCGCGATGCCGCGGGCGCGCAGCGCCTGCGCCAACTGCACCGGCCAGCGGCCCGATTCCGGCACGCCTTCGCCGATGGTGTAGGAGTCGCCCAGGGCGAGGTAGCGATGGTTCATGTTCGGCGGGAACGGCGCGCAAGCGCGGCGCGGACAAGGCTGACGGGATGGAAGCCGAGCATACACAATCGCGGCATTCGTCCACCGAGGAGGCTTGCGATGAAACAGTGGCTGCTGCTGGGAGGCGCGATCCTGGCCGAAGTGGTGGCGACTAGTTCGCTCAAGGCCAGCGATGGCTTCCGCAATCCGCTGCCGTCGATCGTGGTGGTGGCCGGGTACGCGGCCGCCTTCTACCTGTTGTCGCTGACCCTGAAGACGATCCCGGTCGGCGTCGCCTACGCGATCTGGTCGGGGCTGGGCATCGTCCTGGTCGCGTTGATCGGCTGGCTGGCCTACGGGCAGAAGCTGGACCTGCCGGCGCTCGCCGGCATGGCGCTGATCGTCGCCGGCGTGCTGGTGATGAACCTGTTCTCCAAGGCCGGCGCGCATTGAGCCGCGGCCTGGCGGCTCCTTCCTGGGCCTGCGAACGGGACCGGGCTCAGGCCGCCGACTGCTTGCGCTTGAGCGGCACGACCTTGGTGTTGGCCTCGGCGCGGCGCGACAGGGCGCGGTCGATGCGCGCGAACACGTCGCGCATCACCGCCGGCTCCGGCAGCAGGGTCACCCGGAAATGGTTGCGGTAGGGCACGTTGAAGCTCGAGCCGGGCACCACCAGCACGCCTTCCTCGTTCATCAACTCGAGCGCGAACTCGTGGTCGTCGAAGCCGCGCGCGGCATGGCCGACCACCGACGGGAACGCGTACAGCGCGCCGGCCGGGGCGACCAGCGACAGGTGCTCGCTGGCGGCGCAGGCCTCGATCACCGCGCGGCGGGTCTCGTACAGGCGGCCGCCCGGCGAGCACAGCGCGGTGATCGTGTCCGGTCCGTTGACCGCGGCCTCGATCGCGTACTGGCCCGGCACGTTGGCGCACAGGCGCAGCGCGCCGAGCAGGTCCATCGCGTTGCGCAGGTCGCCGATGCGGGCGATGTCGCCGGACAGCAGCGCCCAGCCCACGCGCCAGCCGCAGGCGCGGTGCACCTTGCTCAGGCCGCCGTAGGTGATGCACGGCACGTCGCCGGCCAGCGGCGCGACCGGCTGGAACCGCGCCCCGTCGTAGAGGATCTGGTCGTAGATCTCGTCGACCATCAGCAGCAGGTCGTGCTTGCGCGCGATGGCGACGATCTTCTCCAGCAGTTCGCGCGAGTAGCTGGCGCCGCTGGGGTTGTTCGGGTTGATCAGCACGATCGCGCGGGTGCGCTGCGAGACCAGGGTCTCGATCTGCACCGGGTCGGGCAGGAAGCCGTTCTCCGGCAGGCAGCTGTAGAACACCGGGCGGCCGTCGTTGAGGATGGTCGCGGCCGACCACAGCGGGTAGTCAGGCGAGGGCACCAGCACTTCGTCGCCCGGGTTGAGCAGGGCGCGCAGCGACAGGTCGATCAGCTCGGACACGCCGTTGCCGACGAAGATGCGGTCCGGATGGGCATCCGGGTGCTGGCGCTTGGCGTAGGCCGCGGCGATCGCCTCGCGCGCCACCGGCAGGCCCTGCTGGTGGGTGTACGGGTCGGTGCGGCCCATGTCGTCGGCGATCGCGCGCTGCAGGTGCTCGGGCGCGCGGAAACCGAAGTTGCCGGGATTGCCGATGTTGAGCTTGACCAGCTTGTGGCCCTGGGCCTCCAGCTCCCGGGCTCGCCGCGCCAGTTCGCCCCGGATCTCATAGCGGACTTCGGACAGGCGTGCGCGGGTGGCGAGCGGCTTTTTCGGGGCGGACATGGAGGTGGGGGCCGTCTTGGCGTGGAACCGGCATGGTAGCGGAAATGCGCCGGGACTGAATGGCGGTTTTCCTTGCAGTTGCAACCACGTCCGGCCAATAGCCGGGGCCCCGGAGCCGGCCTGGGCGTGCGCGGCCCGGGGCCGTTCCCGGGCCGTCAGGACGCGCTGCTCGGGGAGAAAGCCAATTGGGGCGGCAGCGTCGCCGGTTCGAGCCGCTTCTCGATCCCGTGCTCGGTCCAGGTGCGGCGGCTGCGCCGGGTCTGCGCGCGCAGCTGCCGGTTGAAGGCGATGCTCTCCGCGGTGGCGTAGCCGCGCGGATGGTCCAGGTGCAGGGCCACGGTGCGGTGGCGGATGCGCTTGCCGCGGACGCCGGCGTTGGCCAGGCGCTCGCCGAACTCGCGGTCCTGGCCGCCGTAGCGCATGCGTTCGTCGAAGCCGTTCACCGCCAGCAGGTCGTGCTTCCAGCCGGAGGCGCCGTGCCCGTTCCAACTGGCGCGAGCCGGGCTCACCAGGTCGAGCAGCCAGCCCAGCCGCGGCCCGACGGACAGCTTGAGATCGCGCCGCGAGGCCCGCATGCCGCGCTCCCGCAGCCAGCGCACGTCGAAGCAGCGGCCGCTGGCGATGTCCTGCGCGCCGATCGCGCGGCTCGTGTCCATCGGCAGCTTGTGGTAGCCGCCGGACAGGAAGCGCCCGGGTTCGCGCAGGCGCAGGTGGGTGGCGACGAAGTCGCGGCGCGGGATGCAGTCGCCATCGGTGAAGATCAGGTAATCGGCGTTGCTGGCGACGATCGCGCGGTTCAGCGCCTCGCACTTGCGGAAGCCGCGGTCCGGCTGCCACAGGTGCAGCACCGGGTACGGCAGACCGGGCCGCAGCCGTTCGATCGTGGCCCGCGTTTCCTCGCCGCTGCCGTCGTCGGCCACGATCACCTCGAAGTCGAGCCGGCTCTGCGCGGCGAAGCCGAGCAGCACCTTCTCCAGCCACGCGGGCTGGTTGTAGGTGGTGAACACGACGGTGGCGGCGGGCACGTTCGGCATGGCGGAGGCTCGGCGGAAGGCGGTCGCGGCGGGTAGCCGCCACGAACGGAAACATGGCGGCGATACAGTGCGCGGGCATCCCCATGCCCGTGCCGCAGGGCACTCTGACGAGCCATCGCGACAATGCCGTTACGCGCACATGACCCCACGCCGATTTCCGCGACCGTGATCACCCGCGACGAGGCCGATCGCATCGCCGATTGCCTGGCTTCGCTGGCGTTCTGCGACGAGATCGTGGTGGTCGATTCCGGGTCGGGAGACGCCACGCGGGAGATCGCCGAGCGCATGGGCGCGCGCGTGCTGGTGCGGCCATTCGACGGATTCCGCAGCCAGAAACAGTTCGCGGTCGAGCAGGCCGCGCACGACTGGGTGCTGTGCGTGGACGCCGACGAGCGCATCGACGCGGCGCTGCGCGATGCGATCCTGGCCGAGCGCGCGGCCGGCTTCGCACGCGCGGCCGGCTACCGTTTCGCGCGCAGGTCGTGGTACTTCGGCCGCTGGCTGCGCCACGGCAATGCCTATCCGGACCGCAAGTTGCGGCTGTTCGACCGCCGCCGCGGCGGTTGGCGGGGCGAACGCGAGGTGCACGAGAGCGCCAGCGTGGACGGGCCGGTGGCCACGTTGCCGGGCGACCTGCTGCACCTGCCGTTCCGTTCGTTCGAGCACCAGCTCGACAAGGGCCGGCGCTATGCGCAGATGATGGCCGAGCATGCGCATGCGCGCGGCAAGCGCGCGTCCTGGAGCAAGCTGGTGCTGGCGCCGGCATGGCGGTTCTGGCGGGGGTATCTGCTGCGCGGCGGCTTTCTGGATGGGCGAGCGGGATTGGTCTATGCGTACGTGACCGCGTTCACCGCGCGCCAGAAGGCGATCCGGTTGTGGGGATTGCAGGCGGGGGATGGGGGGAACGGTCCGGGTAGATGATTCGCGCGTGGCGTGCGGCGCCTCCCGCCGAGGCGCGGCGCGTTCGCGCGGCCCTTTCGCCGCGGCGCCGTCTCCCTGCCGCCGTCCCGCGAAGACGGGCCCGGCGACTTCCTCGCCCCATCCGGCCTGCGCCATCCCTCTATCGGTGCTCGCCTCGCTGGGTGTCGCGTCCAGGGGCGGATTCCAGCCCGGGCTCGCTCGCCTCCGGGCGGCGGACCCGTAGAATCCCCGCCATGACCGATGCTTCTCCCGACTACCCCGAACTGCGCCGGATCGGCTGGCCCTGGATCGGCACGGCCGAGGCCCCGGATTGGCAGGCGCTGTTCGAGGCGCATCCGCAGGCGTTGCCGGCACGGGTGGTCGAGCAGCATCGCTCCGGCTACGTGGTCGCCGATCGGGTCGATGCGGCGATCAAGGCCGAGTCGCTCCCGCAGTGGCAGTTGCCGCGCTTCCCTTCGCACGAGCGTGCCGCGGTCGGCGACTGGGTATTGATGGAGGGATCCCGGATCGTCGCGCTGCTGCCGCGGCGGAGCGCGATCAAGCGCGGCGCGGCCGGCGAGCATTACCACCAGCAGGTGATCGCGGCCAACATCGATACGGTGTTCATCGTCTGCGGGCTGGACGACGACTTCAATCCGCGCCGGATCGAGCGCTACCGCCTGCTGGTCGGCAGCGGCGGCGCCGAGCCGGTGGTGGTGCTGACCAAGGCCGACCGCAATGCCGATGTGCCCGGCGCGGTGGCGGCACTGATCGACCTGGCGGCGCAGGACGTGCCGGTGCGCGCCGTCAACGCCAAGGATCCGCACAGCGTGAGCGCGCTGCAGGCCTGGCTCGGGCCGGGTCGCACCGCGGTGCTGGTGGGATCGTCCGGCGCCGGCAAGTCGACCCTGACCAACACCTTGCTCGGCGTGGAGAAGATGCGCACCGGCGAGGTGCGCGAGAGCGATTCGCGCGGCCGCCACACCACCACGCACCGTGCGTTGATCGCGCTGCCGGACGGCGCCTGCCTGATCGACACGCCGGGCATGCGCGAGCTGAAGCCGACCGGCGAGGAAGACCTGGCCGAGGGCGGCTTCGCCGACATCGAGGCGCTGGCGGCGCAGTGCCGCTTCCGCGATTGCTCGCATCGCAGCGAGCCCGGCTGCGCGGTGCGCGCGGCGATCGAGGCGGGCCGGCTCGACCCGGCGCGGCTGGCGAACTACCTGAAGCTGCGCGAGGAAGTCGCCGGAGCCGCCGGCAAGCTGGCAGTGCGGCTGGCGCAGAATGCGGCCGCGAAGGCGCCCGGCAAGCCCTCCGACAAGCGCTCCGGCGGACGGCGTGGACGGCGTTGAGATGACCGGGACCGACCGCGCCGTCGCGCATCACGCGGCGCTCGATGCGCGGTTGGTGCGCGCGGTGCGCGGGATCAAGCTGCTCAGCCTGACCAGCTGGCCGGCGTCGTTGCAGGCGCCGTTCCTGGAGAGCGTCGCGCGCGGTGCGCCCAGGCCACCGCAGGTGGCGTACCCGCGGCTGGATTTCGCCGATGCCCGCCGCGAGCTGGAGGCGATCGCCGCGGCGGCCGATCCGCAACACCCGCTCGGCCACTACCTGCGCGAGTCCGTGCGCAGCTGGGACCTGGCCGCGGCGTTGCTGGAGTCGCTCGGGACCGTGCAGGCGGCGCGCCATTCCGAACGGCTGTTCGGCGTGCCCGACGACCCGATGCCGGGCGAGGGCCCGACCACGCGCGAGGCGGCGCGGCATTTCATCCAGATCGCGCAGGAGCTGGATCGCGAGCTGCTGGCGCCTGAGGAGCAGGTGCCGGTGTCGGCGACCGCGCTGGCCCTGCAACTGCAGAACGACCTGGACGATTTCTTCGAAGGACGCGTGATCGCGGTCGAGCTGGACCCGGAGCTGATCGCCAAGGCCGCGGCCGGCCCGGAGCGCATCCGCTTGCGCAGCGGCGCCAGCTTCGGCGACTACGACCGTGCGCAGTTGTTCCACCACGAGGCGCTGGTGCACTCGCTGACCGGGCTCAACGGGCGCGAGCAGGCGAACCTGCCGAGCCTGGCGTTGTCGTCGCCGCGCGTGACCGCGACCCAGGAGGGGCTGGCGACCTTCGCCGAGCAGATCACCGGCAGCATCGATATCGAGCGGCTGAAGCGGATCAGCCTGCGCATCGAAGCGATCGCGCGGGCGCGCGAGGGTGCGGACTTCGTCGAGGTGTTCCGCTATTTCCTCGATGCGGGACAGAGCGAGGCCGAGAGTTTCGCGTCGGCGCAGCGGGTGTTCCGCGGCGTGCCGACCGGGGGCGGCGCGGCCTTCTGCAAGGACACGGTGTACCTGCGCGGGTTGGTGGCGGTGCACACGTTCTTCCGCCAGGCGCTGCAGCGCGACCGCCTGCCGCTGTGCCGTTGGCTGTTCGCCGGCAAGATGGCCCTGGAGGACGTTGAGCCGTTCGCGCCGTTGTTCGACGCGGGCGTATTGGCGCCGCCGCGGTGGCTGCCGCGCTGGGTGCTGCGCACCAGCGGATTGGCGGGGATGCTGGCGTTCTCGCTGTTCGCCAACCGGATCAGGATGGACCGGTTGGGACGCTTGTCCGGCGAGGACGAGGCCGGTTGAGCCCTCCGGCGCGTCCCCTTCGGGAGGCATCCCGGTCCCGGAGGCTCATCCCATGTACAGCCCGCCGTTGACCGCATAGTCGGCGCCGGTCACGTAGGCGGCCTCGTCGGACACCAGCCATGCGCACAGGCCGGCCACTTCCTCGGCCTTGCCGAGCCTGCGCACCGGCACCGAGCTGGCGAGCCGGTCGAGCACGTCCGGCGGGAAGCTGCTGATGGAAGCGCTGGCGATGTAGCCGGGCGAGATCGTGTTGACGGTCACCCCGCGCATCGCCACCTCCTGCGCCAGTGCGCGGGTGAAGCCGTGCATCGCCGCCTTGGCGGTGGCGTAGTTGACCTGGCCGATCTGCCCTTTGTGCGCGCTGACCGAGCCGATGTTGACGATGCGGCCCCAGCCGCGCGCGGCCATGCCGTCGATCACCTGCTTGGTGATGTTGAACAGCGAGTCGAGGTTGCTGGCGATCACCGCCCGCCAGTCCTCGCGGTTCATCTGCCGGAACAGCATGTCGCGGCTGCCGCCGGCGTTGTTGACCAGCACGTCGATCTCGCCGACCTCCGCGCGCACCTTGTCGAAGGCGGCCACGGTGGACTCCCAGTCGGCGGCGTTGCCTTCGGAGGCGATGAAGTCGAAGCCGAGCTCGCGCTGCTCGCGCAGCCAGGCGGCCTTGCGCGGCGAGTTCGGGCCGCAGCCGGCGACCACGGTATGGCCGTTGCGGGCGAGCTTCTGGCAGATCGCGGTGCCGATGCTGCCCATGCCGCTGGTGACGTAGGCGATGCGGAGGGTCATGGTGTCGTTCCTCGGGAGTGGACGCAGGCGGACAGGGGGGGAGGGCTCAGGCCGCGAGCGGGTACAGCGCGAACAACAGGCTGCCGGCCATCAGCAGCAGCGAGATCAGCACCGCCCATTTCAGGGTGAAGCGCTGGTGGTCGGCGAAATCGACCTTGGCCAGGCCGCACAGCAGGTAGGTGGACGGCACCAGCGGGCTGAGCAGGTGCACCGGCTGGCCGGCCAGCGAGGCGCGCGCCATCTCGACCGGGGTGATGCCGTAGTGGCCGGCGGCCTCGGACAGGATCGGCAGCACGCCGAAGTAGAACGCGTCGTTGGACATGAAGAAGGTGAACGGCATGCTGGCGATCGCGGTGATCACCGCGAGGTAAGGACCCCAGCTTTCCGGGATCACCGCCAGGAAGCTGCGCGACATCGCCTCGACCATGCCGGTGTTGGACAGGATGCCGGTGAAGATGCCGGCGGCGAAGATCAGCGACACCACGGCCAGCACGTTGCCGGCATGGTTGACCAGGCGACGGCGCTGCTCGGCCAGGTTCGGGTAGTTGATCACCAGCGCCAGCGCGAAGCCGATCATGAACAGCACCGGCATCGGCAGCACGCCGATCACCAGCGCGGTCATCAGCGCCAGCGTCAGCGCGAAATTGACCCACAGCAGCTTCGGCCGCTTGGTGTCCTCGGCGTCCTCCACGCGCGGCAGCGCATCGCCATCGTCGGACACGCTGGCGTCGAGCCAGTTGTCGCCGGGCAACTGCACCACGCCCAGGCGCGCGCGTTCCTTCAGGCCCAGGTACCAGGCCAGCAGCAGGATGCCGGCGATCGACAGCGCCATCGCCGGGACCAGCGGGATGAACACGTCGGCGGGATCGACGTGCAGCGCGGTGGCGGCGCGCGCGGTGGGGCCGCCCCAGGGCGTCAGGTTCATCACGCCGCCGGCGAGGATGGTCACGCAGGTCATGTTGAGCGCGTTCATGCCCAGCCGGCGGTACAGCGGCAGCATCGCCGACACCGTGATCATGTAGGTGGTCGAGCCGTCGCCGTCGAGCGAGATCAGCAGGGCGAGGATCGCCGTGCCCATCACGATCTTCATCGGGTCGCCCTTGACGATGCGCAGGATGCGCCGCACCAGCGGGTCGAACAGGCCGGCATCGATCATCACGCCGAAGTAGAGGATGGCGAACATCAGCATCACGCCGGTCGGCGCGATCTTCTTGATGCCTTCCAGCATCATCTCGTTGATGCCGGAGCCGAAGCCGCCGGCCAGCGCGAACACGATCGGCACCACGATCAGCGCGACCAGCGGCGAGAGCCGCTTGCTCATGATCAGGTACATGAAGGTGATGACCATTCCGAAGCCGAGCACGGTCAGCATGGGGGTTCCTCGGTAGTGCGGGGGAGGGAGGGCTTCTGTGGGGTGCGTCTTGTGGGAGGGACTTCAGTCCCGACGCTTCCCGGGAAGTCCCATCGGGACTGAAGTCCCTCCCACAGGAGCGGGCCTGTCAGAAGTCGTAATGGAAGCGGCCTGTCACCGCGCGGGTGTGGTCGAGCGTGGTGCCGGCCAGGTGGTCGCGGTTGCGGCTGTCGATCAGGTCCAGCATCAGCCGCAGGTTCGGCTTGAGGTACCAGTTCGCGCCGAGCGTCCACGAGGCGGTGGAGGCATCGATCAGGTCGGCGCCGCCGATGCGGTGCTGCTCGCCCCACATGCGGTCGTAGCGCAGCGCCAGTTCGAATGCGCCGGCATCGTGGTTGAGCGCCTTGACCCGGCCGAAACGCCCGGTCTTGCGGTCGTAGGCGCGCGATTCGCCGGTGACGAACCAGCTGACGAAGCCGTAGGCCGCCTGCACGCGGGCACGCTGCGCGCCGTCGTCGAACAGGCCGCCGCTGTACTCGCCTTGCCAGGACAGCGGGCCGCGCACCTGCGCGTACTCCAGCGACCACTTGTCCACGTCGGTGTCGCGGCCGTCGGCGAAGCGCGCCAAGGTCAGCCGGCTGTTGTCGGAAAGGTGCCCGGCCGGGCGCGGGCGGATGCTCAGCACCGCCGCGCCGTCGCTGCCGGGATGGTCGTAGCGCTCGTGCGCCAGCGACAGGCCCAGGTGCAGCACGTCGCCCTCGCGCGCGCCGGGTGCCCAGGTCGCGCGGCCGCCGAAGGCGCCGCCCTTGGTGTCGGAAACGTCGATGCTTTCCAGGCTGTAGACGCTGGCCGCCCAGGTGTAGTCCTTGCCTGCGGCCTGCCAGGACACGGCCTTGCGGTACAGCGGCGCCAGCGTGCTGGCCGCGCCGCCGCGTTCCAGGAACTGGCCATAGTTGGAGCCGGTGCGGTCGTCCAAGGTGAAGTACTGCTTGAACTGGCCGATGGTCAGCACGCCGCGATCGAAGCTGCGGGTGATGTAGACGTCCTTGGCCTCGATGCCCTTGCTGCCCGGCTCGTCCTGCAATCCGGCGAAGTCGCCTTCGACCTTGTAGCCGAAACCGTAGAACTTGCCGGATACGTCCAGCCACACGCGCCGGAATTCGGTGTCGTTGCGGTTCGGCGCGCCGCGGTCGTCGTTGTCGAAGCGGGCGAAGTCCCAGTGGATGCGGCCGCCGAGCTCGGCGGTGACGTTGCCGTCGGCCCATTCGGCGGCGGTGGCGGTGCCGGCGGCGAACGCCAGCGCGCAGGCCAGCGGACCGCGCAGGCGCAGTGTGTGGTGATGCACGTACCCTCCCAGGTGCGCGTGATGGCGCGTTGTTCCAGGGCCATCCCCGTGGCGGGGTGGCCGTACCGGGAGACTAGGCGGGCAAAGCTGTCATCCACCTGTCGAGGATGCCTCGGGACCGGGAGCCCGGGATCCGGCGAAGCGGCAAGCCCACTCCGGATCGGCGTTGTCGCGGGAGGGACTTCAGTCCCGACGGGCTTTGCCGGCCTGCTGTCGGGACTGGACGGCCTCGGCATGCCGAGGCCACTCCCACAAAGAAGCCAAGAAAACTGCAGGGAAAGCATCAAATCGCTTGACAGCCAAGGCCAGGCAAAGATGCTTTCCCGAATCCCGAATCCCGAATCCCGAATCCCGAATCCCGAATCCCGAATCCCGAATCCCGAATCCCGAATCCCGAATCCCGAATCCCGAATCCCGAATCCCGAATCCCGCTTAAGATCCCTCCCGATGCGCATCCTGCTGGTAGAAGACAATCCCGACCTCGCCGACGCCATCGTGCGGCGCATGCGTCGCAGCGGGCATGCGGTGGACTGGCAGAACGACGGCATGGCCGCGGCCGGCGTGCTGCGCTACCAAAGTTTCGACCTGGTGGTGCTCGATATCGGGCTGCCGCGGATGGACGGGCTGCGGGTCCTGCAGGGCATGCGCGAACGCGGCGATACCACGCCGGTGCTGATGCTGACCGCGCGCGACGGCATCGAGGATCGCGTGCAGGCCCTGGACGTGGGCGCCGACGACTACCTCGGCAAGCCGTTCGATTTCCGCGAGTTCGAAGCCCGCTGCCGCGTGCTGCTGCGGCGCAACCGCGGCCAGGCCAGCGAAGTGGTGCAGATCGGCGGGTTCCAGTTCGACAACGCCGCGCACCGCGTGAGCCTCGATGGCGAGGTGCTGGACCTGCCCAACCGCGAGTACCGCCTGCTGGAGATCCTGATCGGCCGGCTTGGCCAGGTGGTCGGCAAGGACGAGATCGGCAACGGCCTGTTCGGTTTCGACGACGAGGCCGGTCCGAACGCGATCGAACTGTATGTCGCGCGGCTGCGCAAGAAGCTGGCCGGCGCGCCGCTGCGCATCGTCACCGTGCGCGGCACCGGCTATCTGCTGGAGGCCATCGAGGCCGGGACGGACGATGGAACGGCCGGCTGACGGCGGTTCGATCCGTCGCACCCTGTGGCTGTACCTCGGGCTGCTGTCCGCGCTCGGGGCGGTGGTGCTGTTCTTCGGCGCGCGCGCGTACGGCGAGCGCGCCGCCAACCGTTCCTACGACCACCTGCTGGTGTCCTCGGCGCTGTCGATCCTCGACAGCGTCGCGCTGGCCGGCGGGCACTGGCAGGTGGACCTGCCGTACGCCGCGCTGGACCTGCTGGCGATGGCGCCGGACGACCGCGTGTTCTATCGCGTCTACGACCTTCGCGGCGGCACGATCACCGGCTACGGCGACCTGCCGGCGCCTCCGCGCGCGCCGGTCGCCGGCGCCTCGCCGCAACTGTTCGACGCCGACTACAGCGGCGAGCGCGTGCGCTTCGTGGTGGTCGCGCGGCTGGTGTCCTCTGCGGCCGGGCAGGCGGA
Organism: Xanthomonas boreopolis; assembly: GCA_014654535.1. Taxonomy (GTDB): domain Bacteria; phylum Pseudomonadota; class Gammaproteobacteria; order Xanthomonadales; family Xanthomonadaceae; genus Pseudomonas_S; species Pseudomonas_S boreopolis. The sequence continues at coordinate 15,262 of BNBA01000017.1, read as the reverse complement.
GGTGCGCGTGCAGGTCGGCCAGACCAGGCGCGCGCGCGACGCGCTGGCCCGCGCGGTGGTGGTCAACGCGTTGCTGGCGATCGCGGTGCTGACGGCGCTCTCGCTGGCCCTGGTCGGGCTCGGCGTGCATCGCGCGCTGCGGCCGCTGCGACGGATCGAGAGCGACCTGTCGCGCCGCGAACCATCCGATCTCAAGCCGCTCGCGGTGGCGCCGCCGCGCGAGATGGCGCACATGGTCGGCGCGCTGAACCGCTTCATGGAGCGCCTCGCCGGCAGCAACGAGACCCTGCGCGCGTTCATGGCCGAAGCCGCGCACCAGATGCGCACGCCGTTGGCGGCGTTGCGCGCGCAGGCGCAGCTGGCGCTGGACGAGGACGATCCGCGCGAACTGCGCCGCAGCCTGGAGGCGATCGAGCGCAACGCCAGCCACATGAGCCGCCTGCTCAACCAACTGCTCAGCGACGCCAGCGCCATCCACCGCTCGCAACTGCAGCGCTTCGAAACGGTGGACCTGGCCGAGCTCGTGCACCAGGCGCTGCACGAGGCGATCCCGCGCAGCGGCGGCGCGCCGCGGGTGCAATTGGCCATCGATCCGCAGCCGGCGCGCGTGCATGGCGATGCGCTGCTGTTGCGCGAGGCGTTGAAGAACCTGATCGACAACGCCTGCAAGTACGGTGGCGGCGCGCCCTTGCAGCTCGCGTTGACCAGCGACGAACGCGAGTGCGTGCTGGCCGTGGCCGACCATGGCCCCGGCATTCCCGCCGCGGAGGCCGAGCGCGTGTTCGAGCGCTTCGTGCGCGGCGAGCATGCCCCTTCCGGTGGTGCCGGCCTGGGCCTGGCGATCGTCAAGCGCATCGTCGAGAGCCATGGCGGCCGCATCGATCTTTCCAACCGCGTCGGCGGCGGCCTCGTCGCCACGCTGCGATTCCCGCGGGTGCACGCATGAGCCATGCAACGAGTACGCGCGAAGGGCGCAGGGTTCCCGTACTGGCGGGAGCGATGGTCCGGCCATCTCCGGGAAAGCCAGGATGGTATCGGTGGCCCTTGCTGCTGTTGCTGGCCTGCTGCCTGCAAGCGTTCGCCAACCCGGGCGACGTGAAGCGCTTTCCGGCGCAGGGGCCGGCAACCGCGCAGCTGCGCATCCAGGGATCGACCGACATCGAGGTGTTCGCCGCGGTGATCGCCGACTACCAGCGCCTGCATCCGGGCACCGAGGTGGTCTACGAGGACGTGATCGCCTGGGACATGTACGACCGCTACCTGCATCCGCAGGCCGGCGCGGCCGGCGCGGACCTGCTGATCAGCGCGAGCATGGACCTGCAGACCAAGCTGGTGAACGATGGCCACGCGCTCGAGCATCGCTCGCCGCAGACCGAGGCGCTGCCGCAGTGGGCGCGCTGGCGCAACGAGATCTTCGCGATCAGCTACGAGCCGGTGGCGATCGTCTACAACACCCGGCGCTTGCCTGCGGCGAAGGTGCCGCATACGCGCCGCGAGCTGCTGGCGCTGCTGCGCGACCCGGCCATGCCGCTGCGCGGGAAGGTCGGCACGTACGATGTCGAGCGCAGCGGCGTGGGCTACCTGTTCGCGACCCAGGACGCGCAGCTCGGCAGCATCGCCGGCGCCTTGCTGGCCGCGCTCGGCGACAACCAGGTGCACCTGGAGGAACGGACCGGCGTGCTGCTGGACAAGGTCGCGCAGGGCGAGCTGGTGCTGGCCTACAACGTGCTCGGCTCCTATGCGCAGGCGCGCATCGATGCCGGCGCCCCCTTGGCGATCGTGCAGCCGGAGGACTACACGCTGGTCGCCCTGCGCACCGCCGTGATTCCGCGCCGCGCGCCGCACGTGGCCGAGGCCCGCCGTTTCCTGGACTACCTGCTGTCGCCGCGCGGCCAGCAAGTGCTGGCGCGCGAGGCCCGGCTGGCGCCGATCGTGTCGGCACCGGCGCGCACCGCGCCGCCGTTCCGGCCCATCGCGCTCGGCCCCGGCCTGCTGGTGTACCTGGACGCGCTCAAGCGCCAGCAATTCCTTGATGCCTGGCGCAGCAGCGTCAGGCAGTCGGCGACCGCCGGCCCTTAAGAAAGCCGCTCTCTCCGGCGCGCCCGGCGTCCAGGCGTGTGCGCACCGATGGTTCGCAGGCAACACGCCTCGCCCCGGAGGGAGAAGGGAAAAGCTTCCCACCCCGCCCGAGGCACCGGGGCATGGGTTTTGCGCCCGGCCATGCGCGTGCCAGACTTGCGCGCATGTCCAGTCCCTGCCTCATCGTCGCCGACGACCACCCGCTGTTCCGCGCCGCGGTGATCCACGTGCTGCGCGGCAGCCTGCCGCAGGCCGCGGTAGTCGAGGCTTCCAGCGCCACCACGCTGGGCGCCGCGCTGCAGGCCCACCCCGAGGCCGAGCTGGTGCTGCTCGACCTGGCGATGCCGGGCGCGCGCGGCTTCTCGGCGCTGCTGCACGTGCGCGGTGAGCACCCGGACATCCCGGTGGTGGTGATTTCCTCGAACGACCACCCGCGGGTGATCCGGCGCGCGCAACAGTTCGGCGCGGCCGGCTTCATCCCCAAGTCGGCGCCGGCCGAGCAGATCGGCGAAGCGGTGGCGGCGGTACTGGACGGCGGCAACTGGTTCCCGCCGATGGCGGCGGAGCGTTCGGAGGCCGATGCGCAGCTGGCCGCGAAACTGGCGCAGCTGACGCCGCAGCAGTTCCGGGTGCTGTTGTGCCTGGCCGACGGCCTGCTCAACAAGCAAATCGCGCACGAACTGGGATTGGCGGAGAACACGGTGAAAGTGCACGTCACCGCGATCCTGAAGAAGCTGGACTGCTATAGCCGCACGCAGGCGGCGGTCCTGGTGAAGGGACTGGAGCCGGAAGGCGAGGGTGGCGATATTCGTGATTCGTGATTCGTGATTGGTGATTCGCAAAAGCGCAGGAGCGGCTTCAGCCGTGGTCAGGTTTTCCCTGGTAAGGCCCCGATCGCGGCTGAAGCCGCTCCTACGAATCACCAATCACGAATCACGAATCACAGCCTTCAAAAGCACCTGACTCATCAAGGCGCGCAGCGCGGCCGGGCGCACCGGTTTCGACAGGAATCCCCACCCGTTTCCGGCGGCCAGCGCGCGCAGGGCGTCGTCGCGCTCGGCGGTGACCAGGATCACCGGCGGCGTGCTGCCCCAGCGTTCGTGCAGGGCGCCGGCCACCTGCGGGCCCTCGAATGCGCCCATGCGCACGTCCAGCAGCAGCAATTGCGGCGCCTGGCCGGGGGAGGCAAGTTCCAGCGCTTCCTGCGGCCCGCCGGCGAAACCGACCCGGCAACCCCAGCGTTCCAGCAGGGCGCGGGTGGCTTCGCATACGCGCGGGTCGTCGTCCACGCACCAGACGCTGCAACCCTGCAGCGGCGAGTCGCCGTTGGCATCGACCAGCGCCGGCGCGGGCGCCTCGGCCCGCTGCACGGCGGCCGGGTCCCCCAGCGGCACGCTCACGGAGAACACGCTGCCGCGGCCCAGCCGCGAGCGCAGGCCGATGCGGTGGCCGAGCAGGCGGCCGATGCGTTCGACGATCGCCAGCCCGAGCCCGGCGCCGCGGTCGTCGGCGCGCGCATCGTCCAGGCGGCGGAACTCCTCGAAGATCTCGCGCTGCAGGCTGTCCGGGATGCCCGGGCCCTGGTCGTGCACCTCGATCCGCAGGTGGCCGGCCTCGCGGCGGCAGCCGAGCAGCAGGCGGCCGCGCGGGGTGTAGCGGATCGCGTTGGACAGGAAGTTCTGCAGGATGCGGCGCAGCAGGCCCTCGTCGCTGCGCACGACCGCGCGGGTCGGCACGCCTTCCAGCACCAGGCCATGGCTCTCGGCGATGATCCCGAACTCGCGCAGCAGGGCGTCCAGCAGCGGCTGCAGCGCGAAATCGCGCACCCGCGTCTGCAACTGGCCCGATTCCATCCGCGAGATGTCGAGCAGGCTGTTGAGGATCGCGTCCTGGGCGCTGAGCGCGTTCTCGATATGGTCGGCGACCTGGCGGCTGTCGTCGTCGCGCAGGCGCGCGCGCAGCGCGGAGACGAACATCCGCGCGGCGTTGAGCGGTTGCAGCAGGTCGTGCACGGCGGAGGCGACGAAGCGGGTCTTGTAGCGGTTCGCCGCCTCCGCCTCGCGCTTGGCCGCTTCCAGGTCGCGCGTGCGTTCCTCGATGCGGTGCTCGAGCGCATCGGCCAGCGAGCGCAGTTCGCGCGCGGCGTTCTTGTAGCTGGTGATGTCCGCGTAGCTGGTGACGAAGCCGCCGTCCGGCAACGGATTGCCGCGGATCTCCAGCACCGTGCCGTCGTCCTTCTCGCTCTCGCGCATGTGCGGCTTGCCGCTGCGCAGGTGGTTGAGGCGGCGCTGGATCGCCTCCTCGATCGGCCCTGGGCCGAGCAGGCCGCGGCGCGCGTTGTAGCGGAACAGGTCCTCGATCGGCCGGCCCACCTTCACCAGCTCCGGCGGGAAGCGGAACAGGTCGACGTAGCGCGAGTTCCATGCGACCAGGTTGAGGTCGGCGTCGATGATCACCACGCCCTGCGGCAGGTGTTCCAGGCTGCGGCTCAGCCCGGTGTCGGCCTGCTGCGCGGCCTGCACGATGCCGTCCTGCGCCGTGCGCAGCTCGCGCGCGTGCTGTTGCAGCACCACTTCCAGCTCCTGCCGGCTGCGCTGGCGCAGGGCGGCCAGCCGGCGCCGTTGCTGGACGTACAACACCAGCAGCGACAGCGCGAGCCACAGCCCGGCCGCGGTGAGCGCGGCGCCGCGGCCGGCCGCGCTGCTGGCGCGGGTGTCGTGCAGCAGATGCAGGCGCCAATGGCTTTCCGGCAGCTCCAGGGTCTGCCAGAGGATGCGGCCGGGCAGCTCCGGCTGGTCCACGCGCGCGAGCACGCCGCCGTCGGCGGTCCGTTCCAGCCGCCGGTAGCGCAGCGGCAGCAGCAGCTGGTCCAGGTACTGGCGGGTCTGATCCAGCTCGCGGCGGTCCTGCTCGCTCAGCGGCGCCAGCACCCGGTAGCGCCATTCGTTGCGGCTGGCGAGGAACACCACGCCGTGCGCGTCCGAGGCCAGCACCACGTCCTGCGTCTGCAGCCATTCGCGTTCCAGGGCCGCGAGCGCGATCTTGATCGCCACGATGCCGCGCACCGTCCCGTGCTCGTCCACGATCGCCTGCGACAGGAAGTAGCCGGGCTCGTTGGTGGTCATGCCGATCCCGTAGAAGCTGCCGCTGCCTTGCGCCAGGGCCTGCTGCACGTACGGGCGGAAGCTGTAGTCCCAGCCGACGTTGCTGCGCGGCTCGCGCCAGTTGCTGGCAGCCAGGGCGATGCCGCGGCGGTCGATCAAGGTCAGCGTGGACGACTGGGTGACGGCGTTGGCGCGTTCCAGCTTGAGGTTGAGCCGCTCCACGTCGTCCGCTTCCAGCGGGCGCGATACCGCCTCGCGCAGCTCCGGGTCCATCGCCAGGATCTGCGGCAAGGTGCGGTAGCGATCGATGCGTTGCTGCAAGGCCTGCGCGTACAGGTCGAGCTGCCGGCGCACGGTGGCGCTTTCCTCCTGCAGCGCGCGCCGTTCCACCAGCACGTCGGCGCTGACCGCGGCCAGGACCATGCCGCCGACGACCACCAGCAGGGTCAGCAGCAGGCGTCGGCGTTGGTGGGGGGAGTACATGCGGGGATTATCGGCGACTTCCCTCCTGCGTTGGAGGAGAAGGCGTGTCGCTTGCGAGCTGTCGGCTCGCGTGCGCGTGGCCTGGCGCGAAGCGCCGGGCGAGGGCACGGGCGAAGCCGCAGGGAAGGAAGACGCGTCGCCACGCGCCAGCCAAGGCGAACCATCGCACGGCGCACCTTCGGATCATTTGCCATATCGGCGCGCGGCGACGCGTTCAGCGATTCGTCGCCGCGGGATCCGGAGGCACGGCTTCGCCCCGTACCCTCAGCCCAGCCCCCGCTTCGCGCCCCCGCCCGGCACAGTGCGCCGGGCGCTCCAGGGCACGCGCGCCATGGCGCGCGTGCCGTGCCTTACCGCCCCATTGGGGAGAGGGGCTTCAAGCCTGGATCAGAACATCACCTGCGCGCGCAGTTCGACGATGTCCGGCTTGGTCTCGACGCCGGCGCGCTTCACGTCGGCCTTGACGTAGTTGGCCTGGAACTTGAAATGGCTGGTCAGGTACCAGTTGGCGCCCAGCGTCCAGGCGTTCTGGCGGCCGCCCTGGATGCCGGCGTCGTTGAGGTCCAGCGTGCTGTAGCGGGCCAGCAGTTCGACCGCGCCGTAATCGTGCTCGGGCTTGACGTTGGCGACCGCGCCGCCGGCGTACGGCCGCGACTCGCCGGTCACGATCCAGCTGCCGTACACGTAGCCGCCGTTGGCGGTGTAGTCGGGCAGGCCGTTCTCGCGGGTGACCTTCATCTGCAGGGCTTCGCTCTGGACCGAGAACGGGCCGTGGATCCAGATCTGCTCCAGGCCCACGCGCTGGATCTGGTCGACGAAGCGCAGCGTGCCCGAGTCGACCAGGCGCACGTCGGTCAGGCCGGCTTCCGGGCGGGCGCGCACGCGCGCGCTGGGCGGAAAGCTGACGTCCAGGCCGTTGTGGTAGCCGCGCGGGTTCTCGACCGAGGCGGCAATGCCCAGGTGCAGCACGTCGCCCGGGGCCTTGAACGGGGTCCAGACCGCGCGCACCGCCTGGGTGGTGCCGGGGTTGTCGCCCTGCAGGTCCTTGCCGCCGTAGGCGCCGACCTGCAGCAGGTACTGCGGGCGCTCCAGCACCCATTCCACGCCGGTGCGGCGGCCCTCGTAGATCGCCTGCGTCGGCAGGCCCACCTCCATGAAGCTGGTCGCGCGCGAACTGGTCACCGCATCCAGGCCGACCGGGGTCTTCATGTAGCCCAGGCGGACGCGGCCGTAGTCCTTGCCCAGCAGCGCCTTGGTCTCGAAGCGGAAGAACACGTCGAGCCAGGTCTTGGCCTCGAAGTCGAAGTAGACCATCGCGTCGTAGACGCCCTTCTTCTTCAGGGTCGCGCCGAACTCGCGGCGGCGCATGCCGTCGTCGTCCTCCAGGCGGCTGTCCCCGGAGAAATCGTTGTAGTCGTAGGCGAAGTTCAGCGTGCCGGCCAGCTCCGTGCCATCGCTGAAGGTGTACTTGGTCGGCCAGTTCTCGAGGTCCGCGGCGCTGGCGGCGGCGGGGGCAACGGCCAGGCACAGGGCGGTGAAGAGCGTAGTCGGGCGCATGGAAATTCTCGTATGGGCGGTCGGTTAGGGGCCGTGGGGGCCTGCCGTGGGCGGGCATCCGTCGCCGTCGTGCGGCGGAATGTCCGGGCCCGCCGCTCCGGCAAGGACTGGGAGCCTACGCGACCGCGGCGGGGGATGGCGGCCGGCTAGTACCAATAGGTTATCCGCACCGGCGCGAGGCTCAGATAAAAAGTGCCCCTCAGCCGCGTCCGCCGGACAGGCCGTGTCACAGCCGGAGCCCTCGCCATGCACGTCAGCACGCCCGTCCATACGCCCCCGGCCCACGTGCCCTTCTACCGCCAGCTGTACTTCCAGGTGATCGTCGCGATCGTGCTGGGCGCGGTGCTGGGCCACTTCGAGCCGGCCTTCGCCGAGAAGCTCAAGCCGCTGGGCGACGCGTTCATCAAGCTGGTCAAGATGATCATCTCCCCGGTGATCTTCCTGACCATCGTCACCGGCATCGCCGGCATGACCCACCTGCGCACGGTCGGCCGGGTGTTCGCCAAGTCGATGATCTACTTCCTGTTCTTCTCCACCCTGGCGCTGGTCGTGGGCATGATCGTGGCGCACGTGGTGCAGCCCGGCGCCGGCATGAACATCAATGCGGCCGACCTGGACCAGAGCGCCGTGCACAGCTACGTGGAGAAGTCGCACGAGCTGACCCTGGTCGGCTTCGTGATGGACATCATCCCGAAGACGCTGGTCAGCCCCTTCGTCGGCGACAACATCCTGCAGGTGCTGTTCGTGGCGGTGCTGTTCGGCGTGGCGCTGGCGCTGGTGGGCGAGCGCGGGCGACCGGTGCTGTCGTTCCTGGAGGCGCTGACCGCCCCGGTGTTTCGTTTGGTCCACATCCTGATGAAGGCCGCCCCGATCGGCGCGTTCGGCGCGATCGCCTTCACCATCGGCAAGTACGGCGTGGAGTCGCTGGTCAACCTGGCCTGGCTGGTGGGCTCGTTCTACGTGACCTCGCTGCTGTTCGTGCTGGTGATCCTGGGCGCGGTCTGCCGGATGAGCGGCTTCTCGGTGGTCAAGCTGATCCGCTACCTGAAGGCGGAACTGCTGCTGGTGCTGGGCACCTCCTCGTCCGAGTCGGCGCTGCCGTCGCTGATGGAGAAGATGGAGAAGGCCGGCTGCGGCAAGTCGGTGGTGGGCCTGGTGGTCCCGACCGGCTACTCGTTCAACCTGGACGGCACCAACATCTACATGACCCTGGCGGCGCTGTTCATCGCCCAGGCCACCAACACCGAACTGACCCTGGGCCACCAGATCGCGCTGCTGCTGGTGGCGATGCTCAGCTCCAAGGGCGCGGCCGGCGTGACCGGCGCCGGCTTCATCACCCTGGCCGCGACGCTGGCGGTGGTGCCGGAAGTGCCGGTGGCCGGCATGGCGCTGATCCTGGGCGTGGACCGCTTCATGAGCGAGTGCCGCTCGCTGACCAACTTCATCGGCAATGCCGTGGCCACCGTGGTGGTGTCGCGCTGGGAAAACGATCTGGACCAGGATCGCCTCAAGCTGGCGCTGGATGGCGGCGAGGACACCTTCGTGCCGGGCACGACGGCGGCGCTGGCCGCCGGCATCCCGGTCGACGACAAGAGTCCGGACTGAGCACTTGAAGGCGGCGGCCGCTGGGCGGTCGCCGCCGCGCGGGCAAAGAATCCGAAGCAATCCCGGGGGGGATCATGAGCATCGACAGAAGAGCCGGCCGCTGGCTGGCAGGGTGGCTGCTGGCCTGCGTTCTCGCCAGCGGCATCGCGCAGGCGGCGACGCCGGAGATCGTGCCGTTGTGGCCGCAGGGGCACTGGCCGCAGGCCGTGCACGGGCCGGAGAAGGTCGGCACCGACGGCAGCGCGCGTGGTGCGGTGTCCAACATCGCCGAGGCGCGCATGGAGATCTACCGGCCCGAGCATCCCAACGGCAGCGCCGTGGTGATCTTCGGTGGCGGCGGCTACTTCCGCATCCAGGTCGGCGGCGCCGCGCGGCCGGCTGCGCAGTGGCTGCAATCGCTCGGCGTCACTGCCGCGGTCGTCTACTACCGCCTGCCGGCCGACGGCTGGAGCGCGGTGTCGCCGTTCCAGGACGGCCAGCGCGCGATGCGGCTGATGCGCGCGAAGGCGGCCGAGCTGGGCGTGGACCCGGCCCGGATCGGCGCGATCGGCTTTTCCGCCGGCGGCAACCTGGCCGGCGTGATCGGCACCCGTTTCGACGCCGACTTCTACCCCGCGCTGGACGCGGCCGACGGCCTGTCGGCGCGGCCGGACTTCCTGGGGATGATCTACCCGGTGGTGTCGCTGCAGGCGCCGCTGGACAAGACCCGCTCGCGCCGCGAGCTGGGTACGCAGGCCGATGCGGTGGCGGCCTACTCGGTCGAGAAGCACGTGCGCAAGGACATGCCGCCGGTGTTCCTGGCGCAGGCGGTGGACGATGCGATCGTGGCCGTCGACCACAGCGTGGCGATGTACCAGGCCGCGCACGCCGCCGGCGTGCCGGTGGAGCTGCACCTGTTCGAGCAGGGCGGCCACAGCTGGGGCCTGGGCAAGCCGGGCTCGCTGGTGGCGCAGTGGCCGCGGCTGTTCGCCCACTGGGCGCGCAGTCACGGCTTCCTCGGCGCGCCGCCGAAGCGGCTGGTCCCGCTCGCCGGCGCCGAGGCGCCGGGCAACGCCGCCGGCGAAGACGCCGAACCAGACGCGGAAGCGGACGGCGATTGAGCGATTCGCGCCCATCGCCAGCTCCGCTCGAACGATCCGACATCCGGGAGAGAACCCAATGAAGCACATCCGTCATGCCGCGCTGGCCGCGGCAGTGGGAGCCGTACTGGCTGCCGCGGCGATGCCGGCGCTGGCCGCCGACTCGGCCGGCGAGGCCGAACTGCGCGCGCTGATCCGGCAGCAGGCCGAGCAGTTGCGCCAGCAGGCCGAGCAACTGCAGGCGCTGAACCGGCGCCTGGCCGCGCTGGAAGGTGGCCAGGGCGCCGCCGCCGCGCCCGTCGCCGCCGATCCCGTCCAGGCGCAGGTCGCCGCGGCGGTGGCCGACACCCGCCAGGACGACATGGCGATCCTGCAGGCGCAGGTCGCGCAACTGGCCGCCTCCGGCGGCGGTGGCGGCGGCAACGTCAGCTGGCGCAAGGGCGGGCCGGAGTTCCGCAGCAGCGACGGCCGCTTCACCTTCCACCCGCGCGGCCGCGTGCTGGTGGACTTCACCAGCACCCACGGCTCCGGCTACGACGGCCGCAACGTCACCGGCACCGACCTGGCCAGCGGCCGCATCGGCGCCGAGGGCGAGATGGGCCCGCTGGGCTACAAGATCGACGCCGACTTCGCCGGCAACTCGGTCTCGCTGAAGGACACCTACGTCTCCTACGACACCCGCGTCGGCGGCCTGCCGGCCGAGTTCTACGTCGGCAACAAGCTCAAGGACCGCGGCCTCGACGGCGCCACCAGCGGCGTCAATACGCCGTTCATGGAGCGCAACGCGGTGGCCTCGGTGGGGGCGCAGCAGAGCGGCTACTACGGCCTGGGGCTGACCACCAAGGTCTTCGGCAACGGCTGGCACGCCAGCCTGGCGGTGACCGGCGACGACGTCGGCAACGACAGCGACGCCAACGACACCATCGCCTACCTGGCGCGCGTGCACTGGAACCCGCTCAAGGGCAAGGACGGCTTCCTGCACGTGGGCGGCTGGTACTGGTACGAGGACCTGGGCGGCGACGTCGCCAGCATCAACAAGACCTCGCCGGTCGCGCTGGGCTGGAACGGCGAGGTGCGCGTTTCGGCCAGTTCGATCGCCAACGTCACCGACGACCACGCCTACGGCCTGGAGCTGGGCGGCACCTGGCGCAGCCTGTGGGCGTTCGGCGAGCGCAGCGTGCGCACCATCGAGTCGAGCACGGTGGACGCGGTAGACCAGAAGGCGACCTCGGTCTACGCCGGCTGGCTGATCACCGGCGAGCGTCCCGGCTTCAGCAGCCGCTCCGGCGTGTGGGGCACCACCAAGGTGCTGCGCCCGGTCGACCAGAGCGGCATCGGCGCCTTCGAGCTGGCCGCGCGCTACGACAAGTACGACTTCCTCGATGCCGCGCGCGGCGGCGAGGGCGAGGCCTGGACCCTGGGCCTGAACTGGTACCTCAACAACTGGAGCCGGCTGATGCTCAACTACGTGCACTGGAAGACCGACAACAAGGTCGGCGACTACCGAGGCCCGGACTCGGGCAACACCGTCGGCGTGCGCGCCCAGGTGTCGTTCTGACTGATCCGGCGGCCGCCGGGAACTCGCCTATGGCGGCCCCGGCGGCAATCGTGCGCCGCCGTCCGCCGCCGCGGCGCGTGCCCGGGTCAGGCGCCTTCGGCGATCGCCGACCACAACGTCTCGGCCGCCGGGGAAAGCCGCGCGGCAGGGCGGAACACCCGGATCTCGATCGGCACCTGGCTGGAGGCCGGGCCGGCGGCGACAACGCGTCCCTGCGCCAGATCGTCCTCGGCTAGCGTCCGCGGGATCCAGGCCAACCCCTCGCCGGAGCGGACCATCGCCAGCAGCGTGGCCGCCAGGTCGGAGACGAAGGCGGGCCGCCGGCCGGCATGGCCGGCAGCGCTGGCGAGGATGCGTCCCAGGCCGGACTCGGCGCTGTAGGCCAGATAGCGGCCATCGTCGCCATCGACGCGCCACCGGGCGCGTCCGGTGGCGTCCGGCGCGCTCACCGGCATCAGCACGTCGTTTCCGACCACCACGCTCAGGAACGCCGGCGGGCGCAGCAGGAACTGCATCCTGCGATGGAAGTGACACAGCAGGAATTGCGCGCTGCCCTGCGCCATCATCCGCTCGCACGCGCCGGTGGTATCGGAGACCAGGTTGAAGCGGCCCAGGCTGCCGGCGTTCTCGCGGCGGCGGATCCACAGCGGGAAGAAGGTGAACGACAACGCATGGGTGGCGGCGAAGGTCAGCGCCTGCACGTCCTTGCCGGCGATCTCCAGAGTCTCCCGGCGCAGCCGGTTGAGGTCGCGGGCCAGCGCCTGCGCCTGCGCGCAAAAGAATTCGCCCGCCTCGGTGAGCTCCACGCCGTGAGTGGAGCGCGCGAACAAGGCCACGCCCAGCCACTGCTCCAGTGCGCGTATCCGCCGGCTGAAGGCCGGTTGGGTGACGTGGCGCGCTTCGGCGGCCCTGGAGAAGTTGAGGGTCGCGGCCAGAGCGACGCAGTCTTCCAGCCAAACGAGTTCCATGGTGATGCCGATTGTGCATCATCGGTCCGGGAATTGGCATTGGAGATTGGAAAGGGTCGCTCCTAGCATCGCTTCCGTCCACTGCCGTGATCGCAAGGCCATGCGGCACTGGCATAACAAGATCATAACAACCGGCATTGTCCGGCATGTCGACGGGAGCGGGCGAACATGCAGCGACACGAGAAGAAGGGGCTGTTTCGGCAGCTCTACGTACAGGTGCTGGCGGCGATCGTCGTCGGTGGCCTGCTGGGCTATTTCTGGCCCGACCTGGGGACCCGGCTGCAGCCGGCGGCCGAGGGCTTCATCAAGCTGATCAAGATGTTGCTGGCGCCGATCATCTTCGGCACGGTGGTGGTCGGCATCGCCAAGATGGGCAACGTGCGCGAGGTCGGCCGCATCGGGGTCAAGGCGCTGGTCTACTTCGAGGTGCTGTCCACGCTGGCGCTGGTGATCGGCCTGGTGGTGGTCAACGTGATGAAGCCCGGCGCGGGCATGAACATCGACGCCGGCCACCTCGACCAGGGCGCGATCTCCAAATACGTGGACAGCGCCAGCCACAGCGGCGGCGTGGTGGATTTCTTCCTCAACATCATCCCGGCCACGATGGTGGACGCCTTCGCCAAGGGCGCGATGCTGCAGGTGATCCTGATATCGGTACTGGTGGGCGTGGCGCTGCTGCAACTGGGCGAGCGCGGCAAGCCGCTGGTGCAGATCGTCGATATCACCTTGCAGATGCTGTTCAAGATCGTGGCGATGGTGATGCGGCTGGCGCCGCTGGGCGCCGGCGCCGGGGTGGCCTTCACCATCGGCAAGTACGGCATCGGCACGATCTGGTCGCTCGGCCAGCTAATGCTGGCGGTGTACGCCACCTCGATCGTGTTCGTGGTGTTCGGCCTCGGTGCGGTGGCGCGCTGGGCCGGCTTCCCGCTGACGCGGCTGCTGCGCTTCATCAAGGACGAGATCCTGGTGACCTTCGGCACCTGCTCCACCGAGGCGGTGCTGCCGCGGATGATGGTCAAGCTGGAGCAGGCCGGGGTGGAGAAATCCACGGTCGGCATGGTGCTGCCCACCGGCTATACCTTCAACGCCGACGGCACCTGCATCTACCTGACGATGGCGGCGATCTTTGTCGCCCAGGCCACCAACACCGACCTGTCGCTGATGGACCAGCTGGTGGTGCTGGGCGTGCTGCTGCTGACTTCCAAGGGCTCGGCCGGCGTGGCCGGCGCCGGCTTCGTCACCCTGGCCGCGACGTTGTCCTCGATCCACACCGTGCCGGTGGCCGGCCTGGTGCTGCTGCTCGGCGTGGACCGCTTCATGAACGAGGCGCGCGCGGTCACTAACCTGATCGGCAACAGCGTGGCCACCATCGCGATCGCCAAGTGGGAAAACACCTTCGACGCGGCCAAGGCACGCGAAATCATGCGCCGCCAGGATGCCGGCGAACCCATGCCGGCGATCGCCGACGCGGCCGCGGAACGCTAGCCGCGCTTGCCGCACAAACCCCCACCAGAACCAAACGAAAGAAAGGAGCTATTCCCGTGCGTATCATCGACGTGCTCGAGGTGACCAAGCCGATCGCTTCGCCGATCAGGAACGCCTACATCGACTTCAGCAAGATGACGGCGAGCCTGGTGGCGGTGGTCACCGATGTCGTCCGTGATGGCCGCCGCGTGGTCGGCTACGGCTTCAACTCCAATGGCCGCTACGGCCAGGGCGGACTGATCCGCGAGCGCTTCCGCGACCGCATCCTGCAGGCCGAGCCGGGCACGCTGCTCAACGACGCCGGCGACAACCTCGATCCGTCGAGGATCTGGGCGGCGATGATGTCCAACGAGAAGCCGGGCGGCCACGGCGAGCGCTCGGTGGCGGTGGGCACGCTGGACATGGCGGTATGGGACGCGACCGCCAAGATCGCCGGCAAGCCGCTGTTCCGCCACCTGGCCGAGATGAAGGGCCGCGAGGCGAACCCGCGCGTGTTCGTCTACGCCGCCGGTGGCTACTACTACCCGGGCAAGGACCTGGGCGCGCTGCGCAACGAGATGCGCGGCTACCTCGATCGCGGCTACAACGTGGTCAAGATGAAGATCGGCGGCGCCCCGATCGACGAGGACAAGCGCCGCATCGAGGCGGTGCTGGAGGAAATCGGCTCGCAGGCGCGGCTGGCGGTGGACGCCAACGGCCGCTTAGATCTGGAGACCGGCATCGCCTACGCCAAGATGCTGCGCGAGTTCCCGCTGTTCTGGTACGAAGAAGTCGGCGACCCGCTGGACTATGCGCTGCAGGCGGCGCTGTCGGAGTTCTACCCGGGCCCGATGGCCACCGGCGAGAACCTGTTCTCGCACCAGGACGCGCGCAACCTGCTGCGCTACGGCGGCATGCGCCCGGACCGCGACTGGCTGCAGTTCGACTGCGCGCTGTCCTACGGCCTGGTCGAGTACCTGCGCACGCTGGACGTGCTGGAGCAGTTCGGCTGGTCGCCCTCGCGCTGCATCCCGCACGGCGGCCACCAGATGTCGCTGAACATCGCCGCCGGCCTCGGCCTGGGCGGCAACGAGAGCTACCCAGACCTGTTCCAGCCGTATGGCGGCTTCCCGGACAGCGTCAAGGTCGAGGACGGCCACATCGTCATGCCGGAACTGCCCGGCATCGGCTTCGAGGGCAAGTCGGATCTGATCAAGGTCATGCGCGAGCTGGCCGAGTAAGAGCGGCTAACAAAACCGCCTTGTACACCTGAGCGGTGATGACAAAATCGCCTGCATGGCACGTCGCAAAGAGATTCCCGCCGCGCTGTGGAAGCGCATCGAACCTTTGATCCCGCCCGTGAAG